>JAYVPJ010000101.1:0-67279 GCA_043757445.1 Pirellula sp.
GCGATTCAAGAAGTACTTCGGTAGAAGCAGAGCTGCAGGCTCGCCGCAAAGCCTGAAAGAATCGGCTGCACGAAACAATCGTAAGTTTGCAAGAGGCCAACGGTCCTCAGCCGCCTGCTTCATCTTTGGGTAGGCTTCGTTTAGGTCAGATCCGCCTTTGGACTTAGCAGCTGAGGTTGTCTGTAGTTTGCAACAACCACAGACAACAGCGATACGTGGGTTAGACTCGTTGGTAGATCCGAGTCCTACTGCATCGATCGTATGTCGGGCTGAACCGCACGCTGGCGCGTTGCGGCTGATTGGGCGTTAGCGTTAGCTCACGGTTTGCGGCCCATGTTTTGATCGACGCCAGTCCTACTCGCAGTTGGTCCTAAGGCGAAGCTTAGCTTTAGTGATTGCGGGGATAAGTTCCTCTAACGTTTCGCCATTTCTTTGCTCCTTTAAAACAATGCAATCATTTACAACACACTTGGCATCCGATGCGTACTCCAGCTTGAGTAGAGGCGGACCTACGTGACACTAGCCTTGTTGGTCTGACAGTTTCAATTCCTCGATCCAGACGCGAATGTCATTGTCGTATTCACTTGCGAGATCGCTCAAAACCAGTTGACGATGGAATGAGGCCGCGCCCTCCTTCAATAATTCAGCGGCTTCGGCGCTCGGAAAACGCTTAGCCGGGTCGGGTGCTATGAGCCCCCTGCAAAAATTCATCAGAAGTCCATTGCACGAAACTTCCTCGGGGAAGATTTCGTGAAGTCGACTCGGAAGCGAACGCTTCTGTTCTAACAGCTCCCGCAATGAATCCGTTTCTGCAAAACAGGGCTGACCGGAAAGAAGCTCAACAAGCACATAGCCAACCGACGCCAAGTCACTTCGAGGGGAAACCGGAGCGTTTTCAAGAACCTCGGGTGCGGCGTAGGCTGGTGTGCAAGTAAAGACTTGAGGTTGTTTGCCCATTTCAAAAGCAGAGCCAATATCGATTAATTTAGCATGACCCGTGCGTTTGATCATGATGTTCGAAGTCTTAATATCTCCGTGAACAATGTTTTCACGGTGCATTGCAGCCAACGCCGCTAAGCAGTCTCGAACGATGGCGACAGCCACACCAGCCTTGAACCGGGCGTGAGCCGGCCCGGCGGTAACGATCACATTGTTGATATAGTCCCATCGACGTTGCGATAGTCTTCCACGAATTTTCGCCATTCGTTCAAGACGTAGCAAATCTCGCAAATCGTATCCGTCGATCCACTCCATGATCAAAATGCGGATACGATTACGGTCTATGAAATCGTGAACACTGAGTACCCCCTCGTGTTGAATGCGAGCGACCGACGAGGCAACTTGGCCAATTCTCGACATAGCATCATCATAGCCTGCTTGGCTTCCAAACCGTTCCGGCGAAAATACTTTCATGGCAACCGGTAGCGTGAATCCATCTGCTCCTTGCCTGGACGACAGAAAGACGATTCCCTGCCCGCCACTTCCTAGGACCCGATCTAACTTATGATATGTCACCCAGTGGAGTTTTCGATCATCGAGCAGCACCTGGTAGCGCAGCATCAATTCCGGGTCGGAAACCCTTCCGTCTTCACCTCCCAGAGTTCGAGTCCGGAAATCACCAGCGAAAGTAGTCGAATGCATGAATTCATCCGTGAAAGGAAAATTGGCATCTCTAATCTGATGAAAATTTCGGCATTGCACAAGTCTAAGCCAAAACAAATATCGATATCCATGTTTTTTTGTGCCTTGCAAATCTTGCTCCGGGTTTGCCTTGGCCAGGGGCTTGAGCAAACCAGGCCACCCGATTCAGTGGCGATAGGGCAGTCGCTTATCTTCGACCATCCAGATGTCCATTTCATAGAATCGCTAATAAAAACAGGACTCTATGATATTGCAATTGAGACTTGTCGAGACCGGCACCGTATAGCAGTGGGTCTTCAGTCGGAGGCTACAGCTCAATGGTCGCTACTTGAAATGCAATCCGTCGCTGCGAAGACTGCCGCGAATCCATCCATCATTGATGATCCAGCTTCGGCGGCAAATTTATTGGAAGCAAATCAAATAATCCTGGATAGGAATGCGGAGTCTAATCGGTTTTATTGGTTGAAACAGCATCAGCAGTGGTGCCGTTGGCATGTCTTGCGTCGAATGCAAGCAGCATTTATTGCGGTTCCAGCAAGGAAGGCAATTCGAGAATGGTCGTTAGCTACTATTCGCGATTGCTTGGAGGAACTAGAGACACTCCAGTTGCTTGTCCAAAAGGCTCCAGCCAGGGGTAAATCCATCAGCAAGTTGGACCCAACGACCGAACAATGGTCGAGCTTAACGAACGAAGTATTTTTGCTTCAAACCGATTTCTTGCTCTTGCGTGTACTTTATTATCCCGCCAAGAGCACGGAACGCATTGCCGCCGCCACCGAAATGACGACCGCGATCGACAAAGCAGAGCTTCGAATCAATGAAGAATGGGCGGGCAGACCGAAAATGGAGCTGGCGCGTTACACGGCATGGATTAACCTTGCGCGACCAGCCGAAGCATTGAAGGGAATCAAATCGCTTAACCTACGACTAACACAATCGGTCGAAGGGAAGATGAAACAAGGCAATCGATGGCGGCTACGCATTGCAAGTCTCGCCGCCGAAGCTTGTCGAAACCTTGGAAACATCGACGAATCTAACCAATGGCTAGAGAGCGTCGGCGGCTGGACGGTCGCCCCCGAAATTGCGATTGAGCACTTTGCCAATCTAGTCGCCGCACCCAAAGGCCAAGCAACCTCCGAGTCTCAGTTGATAAAAGCTCTGCAAGTCAAGAACGAGATCGGTACCCAATTCGGCTCGTACTGGCAACAACGTGCGGACGCCATCCTCGTAGCCAACAACATTCTTGGCAGCAGCAATCCTTCAACAAACAGTATCTCAAATTCTTCGTCGCTCAAAGTCGAGCTCTTAAGGACCGAGGCAAAGCAATTAAGCTCAGCTAAACGATGGGATGAGGCGATTGAGAAGTTGAGCCAAGCAGAACTCTCTGCGGCTAGTGCAGGCAATGAGAACATTGCACTCGAAGTTGCGATCGAAGCTGCGTCGGTCCTTTTCGCCATTGGACGAAAGGAATTATCGGAATGCGAGTTTCATCGAGCGGCTATTTCGTATAGCAAGCAACCCAAGGCCCCCGACGCAGCGATCATGTCCATATGGAGTTTCGACCAAGCGATCCGTATCGACGCTAATGCAAGTGCGTTGAATCCAACTGAGGAACCGGCGGCTCTAAAACAGCAGCTCTACCGTGGTCGGCTAATGGATATCGTAAACACATGGCCAAATACCCCACAGGCCGCTATTGCCTTTGCGAAATTAGACCGCCTCTTTCTCTTGACCGACCAGTTAGCGGACCTGCTATCTCTATGGAGCAAACGTTTAGAAATTACCGCCAAGTCTGTTGCAGTTTCCGATCCGAATCCAAAACCGTGGACCGATTTCGATCAAGCGCTGAGCCGATTTGCGTTGGTTTCAACGGCCACACAAGATGCATGGTACGACCATTCGATCTACACGTCGAAAACCATGAGGAAGCTGCAAACGAGCTCAGACGAGTTGCGGACAAAATTACTAGATAGGGCGGACCCAATGGATCGAGTGGCGGTCCAATCCATTCTGTCCTCCATTCGCGAGGCAGGCCGCTGGCCAGCTTCGGTTGTAGATATAGCAAACTTACAGCAAAATTCCGTTTCGTACTCGCCTTCTGTTTCCTTCTTGAATCAATTTGCTTTAGAGACGTCTCCTACTTTCTTGCCGGATGAAGTTGAGCCAGCCTCGAGTATTGGATTGGCGTGGACGACTGCGGAATTGGAATTTCAGCGGATCGTCAGGATTGGCTCTCATAGATCGGTAGACAAAACAGACCTAGCAAATCTCCGATCGTTTGTCGATCGCCTTAGTGTCTTCGAGCGTCCAGAAAACAATCTCGTGTTGGGCAGAATTGGCCCGTTGCAGTCGATACAGTTTGGTCGTTCGATGCAACTTTACCAAGCCGCCATCCAATGTTGGTCCGACAGCCTTGAGTTGGGGCAGGAGTCCTTTAAAGTTGCAATCGCGACCGAGCCTAAGAGTCCATGGTGGACTTATCGGACTGCTAGGGTTTTTCAAACGCTTGGTGGTCGACAGGAACAAGCAATCCAGCTGTTTCGGCAACTCGCCATCGGCTTTCCAGCCGGAAGCGAAGCTTGGCTGGAGGCCCGAGCTAGGACCGTTCAGACCATGCGTTCTTTAGGTGACATAAAACGTGCCAAAGAACTAACCGATATTGTGTTTGCAACCTACCCTGCGGCGGTGGGAGAATGGCATTCACGATTTGATTAGAAACGACGAGTCGGCAAAAAAATGATTGGCTGAACTATCAATCGCGAGCGGGATTCTGTTATATTTGAGTCTAGTGCGTTTACTATTCATTTAGGCCTCGACGTAAAGGGATACGACCATGGGAAAAGGCAATAACAGTCAGAAGAATGACAAAAAAGGCATGAAACCTAAGCAGGACAAGAAGAAGGGCACCGCTAAGCCCGAAGCAAAGAAATAAAGACAGCGTGGGGCCGACGAATGTCCCGCGCGGGTCACTCTTTTTCTCGTCAGTAAGTCGCGAAGCAGGATATCAAACAGCAGCGTATATGTCCGTGTCGTGTATGCCTGTATCGTACAAGCCTGCATCGTTTAACTTCGAGCCATTGTCGACGCCTGCAAATCAACGGCCGTCGCCTTTGGCTCAGGGTTAAACCGACAAGAGCCTTCGCACTTGATATTTTTCTTAGCTTCGAACGGCCGTACGGAGTTTAGCGGAGCTCGAACGCGAGTTGTCTTTGAGCTCTGTTGCCGAAGGACGAATGACCTCTTGAGTGATGCTGCTAAACAACCCGTTTTGAAGGCCTTGTTTAAATGCCGCCTTTACTCTGCGATCTTCACCGGAATGAAACGTGAGAATCGTACTACGGCCCCCCTTTTTCATGTAGAACGGCATCTGCTTGAGAAACAAATCTAGCGAGCGAAACTCTTCGTTGACTGCGATGCGCAGCGATTGAAAGACGCGTCGGATAGCTCGATCTGAATCTACCAGGACTTGTCCAGTAAGTGATTCTCGAATCACTTGGACCAAGGCAAGCGTTGTTTCAAGCGGTTTTCTTGAGTGCGCTTTGACAATCTTTTGGGCGATCCTTTCTGCATTTGGTTCGTCCGAGTTATCGACTAGTATTGCCCGTAAATCTGCGACATTCAGGGTCGAAAGCAGAGCAGAAGCCGACATTCCTCGGGAAGGGTTCATGCGCATGTCGAGGGGGCCGTCGACTTTGAAACTGAAACCGCGGACTGGATCATCAAGCTGCATTGATGACACCCCCAGGTCGGCCAGCAAAGCGTCGACACCTTCAGGTGCATGTAACGCTAAAAACTGTGAGACGCCGGAGAAGTTCATACGTCGCACCACGATTGATGTTTGAGGTGCTCCGAGTGCTCTGAGCCTTGCTTCGGTTTTCGGGAGTTCGATTGGGTCCGCATCAACGCCGAGCAAGCGACCGCCAGGTTGGATGGCCGCAAGCAACTCAAAAGCGTGTCCCCCATAGCCTAGCGTGCAATCCACGACCACATCGCCAGGATGCAATGCGAGTGAGGCAAGGACTTCCCGAATCATAATGGGGCGGTGCATGCCTGCTGGCGTTTTGCCGCTCAGGATAATCTTTGCAACATCCTCCGGATATGATTCCGGCTGATGTTCTTTGTACTTGTCGGCAAAGCTCCTAGGATTTCGGCCCGAATAGCGTTTACGGCGAGGCAGCTTTTGCGAGGCATCGTCCATCTATTGACCGTTGGTAATCGTTTTAAGTAGTTCCAACCGAGAGGATGGAGTGGAGAATTGCAACGGTAGATTGTAGTCTTTTTGGATGGACTGCAATTGGGGAGGAAGATGAAGCCGAAAGAACAGCTATCCATTTAGGTTATCATAAGTTAAAAGCAGACCGCGATTGCTTGCATCGAGTTCATCCTGCATGCTTTTGCCTATTCGTAAAAAAATTGGTCGTAAAATGTCGCATCCGACCCCCAAATTGCGTTATTAGGGTTGGGGATTTGTCTTTTCAATTCGGAAAAGCGTTTGCATCCCTGGCGAGGCAACATGCAAATACGAGAAAATAAAGAATTGGATTCCTTCGAGGAGCGAACGGAATACGAGGATTTGATTGGCAAAAACGAGCGGACCAAAAGCCTGGAATATATGGAAGGCATCCCTTTCGAGCTCATTTTGGATGTTGAAGTAGAACCTGGGCTTAGGGGACTCCAAGTGTTGAGGATTGGGGAAACGAGCCCTCTTTGTCGTCTCCGGCCATTGGGCGCTAATGCAATGCAAGGCTTAGTCGAATCCGGGGACCGAATTGTCGCGATTGACGGCATTTTGTCGCATCATTTGTCGGATCTAACGCGCATCGTTTCGAATCGGCGATACTGCGAGATTTCGATTTTTGATCACCGTACTCGACTAACGGTTACCTGGAGGATTCAAGTTAGCAACATGCATGCGGCAGCAAAACATCGCGTTTGCGTCCGATCCGCCAGCGGACCGCTGATTTAGCTTGCGGCCGATGCATAAAAAAAGAATTCGCAGCTTCGCTTCGGTTTCTTCTAGTTGGTTTTTTCGAATCTCTCGCCTAAATATCGTCGGTGTCTGACGACAGGGGTTCCATAACTTTCGTATTGCGTTCGACTGCTATTACCACCGTTTGCTCATCTACTCCATCGCGGCTTTTCGCGGTTGCTGGCAAAACTTGACGTCGATCGGGGAGAGGTAGCCTGATAGAAAAGCTACCGTCCGAGCGCACTTTGACCGGTTCGGTGCCTACTGAAACGTGCGCCTCCGGATGGGTTGATCCGAATACGACCAATTCAGCGTTGACGTCGAAATGGAATTGCTTGTGACGTTTGAGGGAGCCTTCGGCCCCGCTTCCAAATTGCGACAGGACATCTGCATCCATGGTGCGTTTCAGTTTTTCTTCAAAAACTTCTGTCAAATCGCCGGTTTGCGTATCGTCACCATAGCCGCCACTCATTGAATAAATGTGTTCGGCGTCGGTGGCGATATTCGCCCAGTGGTCGTCAGTCGCTTCTTTTCCACCCGGTGCCGGGGTAGTCACAATGTTGCTGCGGGCAAGTTCGTAGAATCGGCCGTTTGCACAAATGTATCCCATTAACATTTTAAATCTGCTTGGCGGACTATCGACGTCGACATACCAATTTCGAACGCCACCGTGAATCTCGATGTCCCTATAAATCACTTCCGAATTATTGGTCGTGCCGGAGTCGTCCAATTTGAGCAATCGCAAAATCGGTTTAACGGTATGCCAGTTTTCCGCCAGGGCAGCTTTTGCTCTGTCTACCGAATGCCGCATGATGTCCCAGTGGGCATGAATCCAGTAGGGATCGCGAACCATCAAAACCAGTCGATCCTTGCCCTTTATGATTGTTGGAACGGGATTTAGCGGCGTTAACGAAGTGATCGGTGCAGGCTGTGCAAGGTCCTTGCGAAGTTCCTTTTCGGCCTGTGCGCTTCGGATTCTCGCTACGATAACTGGATTGGTATTCGACGGTGGGGGGATTGTCTCCTGCGGCGCTACAACTTTCGCCGGTGGAGCAGAAGAAGGAGCCTTTCCATTGATAGAGGTTGAAGACCGTTGTGGCACTTTCGGGGCGACCGATTTCGATTTCTCTCCAACCCCGGTACGGACTTTGACCTGATTTTTTCCAGCAGACAGCTTCGGCGCAGCAGGTTTCGCAGCTGCTTTGGATTGTGTCCGTCCTATTTCGGACACCGGGGCCTTACGCTCAGGTGGATTTTTTGTTTGAGCTTTGGCTTTTGTCTTCTTTTGGGAGCTTGCAACAACCTTGGCCGTCTTTAGGCTTTTAAAAGCGGGATTAATCGTTGCCGTTTTTGCGGGCTTTCCCTTGGTGGCTGCAACTGCTTTACCCTTAGGTTGTGCTATGGCAACTTTTGAACTCTTTTGGATTTGCGATTTTCTTGCTTTGCGATTCCCTGTCGATCCGGTTTTTGCTCCACTCTGGGCGTGAGGCTTGGGACTTTTGCGATTTTCCGCCAGCGTTTTCGCTGCCGTTTTCTTCTTTTTCGAGGCGTTCAAGAGTAACTCCTAGGGCCAAGGAAAGGTTAACTTCCTTCCATGGCAGATCACGCTGTCGGTTCAAGGCGCAATGAACTGTTTGGTAGAAGGGGACACAATGGACAAAAATTCGAGCCAAACCCGTAATTTTAGAATTGTAGTATGCTTTGAGGGTATCGTCATTTCTAGTCCGAAGGCTGCGGAATCATTGCCAGACCAAATACCTTGGTTCACATTTCAACAAAAGACCCTTGCTGGGGCTGCGATAGAAGCGAACATGGCCAAAACAACGGACCATCAAACGGGATTCCATTCGGGCACGGAGAATTCAAGTGAATCGGGGGAGTTTACCGTCGCGGATGCTGACAGGATTGAATCTCAAGCAAACACGAACGCCGTTTCCCGCGCAATGGCTGTAATGATTTTGATGCTCATTCCAGGTATCGTCGGAAGTTATTTGGACAAGCGGCTGGGTACTCAGTTCTTGGTAGTGATTGGATTTGCGCTAGGCATTGGGATCGCAATCTACGGTTTGTTATATGTTGCCAGGATTGCTGATCTTGCTGCCAAGAAGAGTCGCGAACTCAGACAGCGAATTGAATCCTCGGCGCGAGAAAAGTCCGAGAAGGATGGTCATGGTTGATAAGAAAAATAGGAGGCACGCCGGGTCCACGATGCCAATCGAGGTATTCTCCTATTTAGCGATCGGGTTGGTCTGCTGGTGCATAATTTGGATATTGAATCCGATCGGTGCTATGTCCGAACAATCGCTACTTGCTTTGTTGGTTTCCATTAGCGCCTGCGTAGTTCCATCCATCTGGAGAATCGGATCCAAGGCAGCGGAGTCGGATATATCGGTATTGTTGACCATGGGATTTCGCTTTTCCATGTTGCTCGGAGCGGTTGCAATTTCGACTGCGACAAAATGGCAACACCACAATTCTTTTTGCAGTTGTTTGCTGGGCTATTATTTTCCTTTCTTGTTACTACAATCCGCGTTACTAATTCGTAATCAATCGTTTTAACATCCTCCCAGAGTTAGCCTGAGCAATGGCTTCAGATATTCTCCACATTAAAGATGGTTACTTCTTTGAGATCCCGCGGGTACTCTGGAAGAGCAATCTGAAGAAAGCTACCGATTTTCCGAGTTGGTTTGTCCGTCTCGATTCGGATTATCAATCATGGGAGGCTGACGCGATTGTGCACGGGTTGTCGGAAATAGGTGTTGACTCATTAGCATTGTCAGGTCTTAAACAGACTTGGCAGGACTGGCAACATCTTGGCCCAAAGAACGCTGGTTGGCCGTTGGATGCCTATCTAGAAAAACAAGCCGCCAAAACTCTAGCGGACGCAGGTAAATGGTCTTCAAAAAACGCACAAAAGGCGAGTGATCCCTACCAAGCATACTTGGCGACGAATCCCCGACCGAATATCGACTGGTTCATTCAATTGCAGAGATCGCCCGAAAAAATGGCGAAATGGATCCAGCTCAAAACAAAGATCGACAGTGATTCCTTTCTTCGGTCCTATCATTCGGAAGCGCCGAATCGAGAGTGGCCATCGGACAAGATTGCTCAATACAATAAGACGCTTGACGGCAAAATCCTTATACCCCAGCCGTTCGGTACACCCCGCAATGCTTATGAAGCGGAGTCAGGGTTCTGCCTTTCGAGGTACATGATTATTGAGTTGGTTGTTGCGGTGCTTGCTTTGGCAGTGTTTGGCTGGTTGGCCAAACGCATTTCCACAGGGCAGTCTCCAACCGGCAAGCGATGGAATGGACTTGAATCAATGGTTCAGTGGGTCCGAAGTGATGTGGCAGTTCCTGCCATGGGTGAACACGACGCGGATAAGTTTATGCCGCTGCTGTGGACCTTTTTCTTTTTCATTCTAGGTTGCAACATGATGGGAATGTTGCCGTGGGTGGGATCTCCAACCGCCGCATTTGGAACGACACTGGCTTTGGCAGGAATTGTCTTCGTGGTCGGAGTAACGATGGGGGTTAAGACCTTTGGCCCAGTTGGTTTTTTAAAGAATATTTGTCCCGAACTTGGGTTGCCTTGGTTTCTGGCCTTTTGGATTGTCCCTTTGATGTGGGTGATTGAGTTTGCTTCCCTGTTTATTAAGCACATGGTTTTGGCCGTTCGATTGCTCATGAACATGGGTGCTGGCCACTTGGTTTTACTTGGCATCTTGGGAATTGGAATTAGCGTGCCTGCGGCCATGATGAGTACGCCGGCCTGGGGTGCGGTTGCCGCCGTTTCGGTCCTTGGGACGACGGTGCTTAGTTTGCTTGAGTTGCTTGTTGCGTTTTTGCAGGCTTATTTGTTCACGTTCCTGGCAGCGATGTTCATCGGTAGTTCGATGCATCACCACTAGGTGATTTGTTGTTGCGAATCCACTGTGTGTTTCGCAAAAGTTTTGATTCCATGCGTATTTTGTATCGTTAAGAATAGCTAGGAGATTTTGAAAGTGATTAATTCTGTTCGAGTTGGTTTGTATGCATTGGGTGCTGTTGCGTTGATGGCCATGCCCGCTTCCGCGCAAGGTGGAGGCTCAATGCCCGGAGCGATTGGTGGTGGATTGGCTGTTATCGGTGCAGGTATTGGCATCGGATTGCTAGGCAAGGGAGCGGTTGAATCGATTGCTCGTCAACCAGAACAAGCTGGAACAATTCGTATTACGATGATTATTGCTGCTGCTCTAATCGAAGGCGTGGCTTTCTACGCAGTTCTTGTTGGCTCGCAACAGGCTGGCAATTAGGAATACCTATCTGGTGGTCATGACTATGTTCTACGGAATTACGTTGTTTCGATGTTTAATTTGCATGGTCGTTTGTGTTGCATTCATTCGCAGCTCCTACGCCAGCAGCGATGATCATAGTCCAGATCCAACGTCTGCGCATGCCGGCGAAAACTTGGATTCGTTGATCGATGTTAAGACCGACAAAGCCATTTGGTCGGCGGTTGTGTTTTTGCTGCTTTTCGGAGGTCTTTACGTGTTGGCTTGGAAGCCGATCTCCGACGGGCTTGCGAGGCGAGAACAAACGATTGCAACGCAAATTGCGGATGCAAAGCGTTCGGTCGATGAAGCCTTGGCAAAGCTCAAGGAGTACGATTCCAAATTGCAGACGGCTCACGCTCAATCAGCAGATTTGATTACTCAGGCTCGGAAGGATGCAGAATCTGCAGGTCAGCGTATCGTTGCCGAGGCGCAAGCCGAAGCAAGCCGCCAGCGAGACCGGGCCTTGGCCGATATTGAATCTGCCAAGCAGGGTGCGTTGTCGGATATCGCAGGCAAGAGTACGGAGATCGCCTTCTCGCTTGCCCGTCGTGTCGTCGGTAGAGAATTGCGTACTGAGGACCACAAGCAATTGATCGCAGATTCGCTAAACAAAATGCCAAGTCAAAACTAGTCTATTAATCGAAGAAGCACGATGTCGGAAACACAAAAAAGCGATTCTGTCTTCGATGATGAGTCCATGCACGTCGGACCCATTTATGCGAAAGCATTGTTGGCCGCTGCTGAGTCGACGGGCAACGTGGACTCAATGATGGAACAGTTTCATTCACTTATCCACGATGTCTTTGACAAGCAACCGGTTTTGGAAATGGCGTTTGCCAATCCCAAACTACCCTCGGATGAAAAAATTCGAGTGCTTGATAAAGTGTTCCGAGGCCAAATGGATGAGACGCTATTGACCTTCCTCAAAGTAGTCTCGCGACGAGGTAGATTGAATGCGATTCGCGGAATCTACCGAGCTGCAGCTTCACTTCGAGATGAAGCAATCGGCCGAGTTAGAGTGCTTGTCACAACAGCACAACAACTCGACGCGGCTGCGATTGACGGATTGAAGGATAAACTTCAGAAACTGTTCAAGAAAGAAGTTGCCATCAACACGAAAGTAGATGCAACCGTTCTTGGCGGATTGATTGTAAGGGTGGGTGATATGGTCTTCGATGGTAGCGTCGATGGCCAATTGAAACTACTGAAGAAAGCAACCTTGGCCAAGGCCGAAATCGCAATTCGAGAGAAGCTGAGCAGCTTGGCTTCTTAGAAGCAAATTGAAAGAACATTCAAAATCGCTCACAAGCGAATAACCAAACCTTTTTGATCCATTGTAAGTCGTTGATCAACAAACCATGAAATTCAATTCGGACGAAATCGCATCGGTCATCCAGGCCGAAATTCAGCAATACGGCAGCACTATCGACGTGCGAGAGGTGGGCACCGTTCTCGAAGTTGGAGACGGCATCGCTCGCGTTTATGGTCTTTCTAACGTCATGTCTGGGGAAATGGTCGAGTTCCCTAGCGGTGTGACCGGATTGGCGTTCAATCTTGAAGAGAAAAGCGTCGGGGTCATTATTCTCGGTGACTACTTGAGCATCAAAGAAGGAGACGAAGTTCGTGCACTTGGCAAGCTTCTTTCCGTTCCAGCTGGAGATGCTGTTATCGGTCGAGTTCTCGACCCACTAGGAAACCCGCTGGATGGCAAGGGACCTGTCAATGCAACGATTACACGACCCGTTGAACTGATCGCAACCGGTGTAGCCGAACGACAGCCAGTTCACGAGCCGATGCAAACAGGTATCAAAGCCATCGACGCGATGACGCCAATTGGGCGAGGACAGCGCGAGTTGATCATCGGTGACCGAAAGACCGGCAAGACGGCGGTAGCAATCGATGCAATTGTAAACCAGAAAGGCAAAGGCGTAAAATGCTTCTATGTTGCTATCGGCCAAAAGGACTCTTCGGTAGCGTTGGTAATCGATGCTCTGGAGAAAAGCGGCGCGATGGAGTTTACAACCGTCATCGTAGCGGGTGCGAGCGCTCCAGCCCCACTCCAATACGTCGCTCCCTACGCCGGAACTGCGATGGCCGAACACTTTATGTACAATGGTGGTCATGCGTTGATCGTCTACGATGACTTGAGCAAACAGGCAGTCGCGTATCGACAGTTGAGTCTTTTGATGCGTCGTCCGCCAGGTCGCGAAGCGTTTCCAGGAGACGTGTTCTACTGCCATAGCCGTTTGCTTGAACGGTCGGCAAAACTGTCCAAAGCATTGGGCGGCGGTTCGATCACGAGCCTCCCGATTATCGAAACACTGGAAGGTGAGGTGTCCGCTTACATTCCAACGAATGTGATCTCAATCACCGACGGGCAGATTTACTTGCAGCCTGACTTATTCTTTGCAGGTATTCGACCTGCGATGAACGTCGGTATCTCGGTTTCTCGCGTAGGTGGAAATGCTCAAATCAAAGCCATGAAAAAGGTGGCAGGCGGTCTCCGACTGGACTTGGCATCGTTCCGCGAGTTGGAAGCGTTTGCTCAGTTAGGTACAGAACTGGACCCGGCAACACAATCGAAACTGGATCGCGGTTATCGAATGGTCGAGCTCCTCAAGCAGGCTCAGTATCAACCGATGGACGTGGCCGAGCAAATTATCAGCATCTATGCTGGCACTCGAGGTCACCTCGACGAAATCGCAGTCGACCGTGTCCGCGATTTCGAGATCGGTTTGTTGAGCTTCGTCCGCGACCGAAAGCCTGATTTGTTGGTTAAGATTCGCGAAGTTGCCGATTTGACCGCCGACATTGAAGAAGCGATTAAGTCCGCTATTACAACTTTCAAGGCTTCGTTCCGCTAAGCGTTTCGTGAAGGGGTTCGGAAGCAATGGCCAATATTCGTCAACTCGATAAACGACGCAAGTCGGTTAAAAATGTCCGTAAAATTACGCGGACCATGGAATTGATCGCGACCGCGCGATTCAAAAAGGCGATGGACCGCGCCGCGGCCGCGACGGACTACACCAAACGCATCACCTCGATCGTTCAGGATATTGCTAAGAGTGGGACGGACGTTTCGCATCCCTTGTTAACGGCGCATGATCGCGTCGATTCCATGGATATGCTGGTCTTGACCGGCAATCGCGGTTTGTGCGGCGGATATAACGGTTCGGTTGTACGAGCTGCCACGCTCCGACGCAGCGAGATCAAGAAAGAAATCGAAGCCGGCCAAATGCGGGTCAGCGGCAAGCGTGGTATTTCCGCACTCCGATTCGCCGGTGTTCCCATCGAAAAAACCTACACCGAATTTGATGATCAGCCGTCTTTTGTGGCCGTTGCGAAGATTGCGGATGAACTCATTGAGAGATACATTACCGGCAAGATTGACCGAGTCGATGTCGCTTACACTAAGTTTTTAACCATCTCGAAACAAACAGTCGTCGTTGAGACATTGTTGCCTTTTGCGAGCCTAACTCCGTTTACGAACTCGGGAGCAATTGTCAATGAGCCCGCGAACGCGACTGGCATCAGGGACGACTATGAGTTTTTGCCATCGGCTAGCGGCATTTTGGAAGAAGTCGTTCCCGCGAGCTTTCGCGCTCGGTTATTCAAGTGCTTCCTCGATGCTGCGGTAAGCGAGCAAATTGCTCGAATGATCGCAATGAAGAGTGCAACGGAAAATGCAGGCGACATTATCAAGTCCCTGTCGAGAACCTACAACCGAGCACGTCAAAGCAAGATTACTCAAGAGATCATGGAAATCATCGGCGGCGTCGAAGCCCTCGGTTAGTGACCGTTTAATCCGCGAAGCGGAGTTCGAGCGCTCCACCTTCATTACAAATCAACTTTCAACTCAATTCATCAATCAATTATCTGGCCCTCCAGCATTCGAAGTCCAACAACTCCGAACAGTTAAACATCCATAAGAGAGCAATCACAATGAGCGTCGGTACTGCAAAAAACATAGGACGAGTTAGTCAAGTTATTGGCTCGACGTTTGACGCAGAGTTTTCGGAAGGCAATTTGCCCGCGATTTACAATGCGGTCAAAATCGAAAGCGAGAAAAAGGGGGTTAAAATCAACCTGACGGCCGAAGTGCAACAGCACCTAGGTGGCGGTCGCGTTCGATGCATTGCTCTTGGAAGCACCGACGGACTCATGCGTGGCCTCGACTGCATCGACTTGGGCAGGCCGGTAACGGTTCCCGTTGGCATCGGCACTTTGGGACGTGTTTTCAACGTCCTGGGAGAACCAATTGATCAACGCGGCCCAGTTCAAGCTGATGATTATTGGACCATCCACCGACAAGCTCCTAAGGTATCTGAACTATCCACGAATACGGAAGTATTCGAAACCGGTATCAAGGTTATCGACTTGCTCACCCCGTTCGTTCGAGGCGGGAAAGCGGGTTTGTTCGGCGGTGCAGGTCTTGGCAAGACGGTTATTCTCCAAGAACTGATCGCACGTGTCGCGAGCACGCACGGTGGATACTCGGTGTTTGCCGGTGTAGGCGAACGGACTCGTGAGGGAACCGACCTGTGGTTGGAAATGCAAGAAACCGAAATCGGCCAAACGGGTCGCAAAGTTATCGAGCAAACTTGCATGGTGTTCGGGCAGATGAATGAGCCACCAGGTGCTCGTCTCCGGGTCGCTCTGTCGGCTTTGACCATGGCTGAGTACTTCCGAGATTCGACTGGCAAGGACACGTTGTTGTTTGTGGACAATATCTTCCGCTTTTCGCAAGCGGGTTCCGAGGTATCTGCGTTGCTTGGGCGTATGCCATCGGCGGTGGGTTATCAGCCAACGCTCGCCACCGAGATGGGTGCTTTGCAGGAGCGAATCACGTCGACCAAGCGTGGTGCTATCACTTCGGTGCAAGCTGTTTACGTTCCGGCTGACGATCCGACTGACCCTGCACCAGCCACGGCGTTCGGGCAACTCGATGCGTTTATTTACTTGGAGCGATCCATTTCGGAAAAAGGCATCTATCCCGCTATCGATCCGCTTGCATCCAACTCCCGAATTCTTGACCCAGCCATCGTGGGAGAACGACACTATTCGATTGCACGACGGGTTCAGAAAACATTGCAACGATATCGTGAACTTCAAGATATCATTGCGATTCTAGGCGTGGATGAATTGAGCGAGATCGACAAGACAGTCGTAAAGAGAGCCCGACGCATCGAACGATTCTTGTCACAACCATTCTTGGTAGCTGAAGTGTTCACAGGTAAAAAGGGAGAGATCACGACCTTGTCTGAAACCATTCGCAGCTTCGAAGAGATCTGCGATGGTAAGTGGGATCATTTGCCAGAATCGGCCTTCATGTACGTGGGTGGTATCGATCAAGTGGAAGCACAAGCAAAGCGAATGGCCGAGCAAGGTAAGAAGTAAACATGAGCAACGACAACCAAGTACATTGCATCGTGGTTACGCCCGAGAAGACCGAGCTTGACACGACCTGCGATTCGATGATCGTTCCGATGTTCGACGGCGAATTGGGAATTCAATTCGGTCGGGCTCCCATGGTTGGACGATTAGGATTCGGCATGATGAGGATCAAATCCAGCAGCGGTGTGACCGAGTGGTTTGTCGATGGTGGATTTGTTCAGGTGACCCGAGAAGGGGTTTATGTTTTGACGGACCGTTTGCTTAAGCCGGATCAGATCGATCGCAAGCAAGCAGAATCGGACCTCGACAAAGCCATGACCATGATCTCGAGTTCGCCGGAGTCTGCCGCGTTCAAAGAGCGCTGCCTGACGCAAGCCAGGGCGAAAGTTCGCATGGCGAAATAATTCCATGGAATTCGATGGAATTCGATAATTGGTGGGACGCTAGCAGCGTCCTCAACGTGGCTGACACTGCTAGCGTCAGGAACAGCTCAACGCCTTAATCATGTCTTGCGTAGCACTTTCTACGGCCGATTGCCAAGTCTTTGCACTTGCGTATTGAGCGTTTTCGTAAGCAAAGATAATGCCGCGGGAACTGTTGACGATGGCTCCCAAACCCCGATCATCCATCCCGTGGATGACGTCCGATGCGGAGCCCCCTTGTGCGCCGTATCCGGGAATCAAGATCCATGCGTTGGGCATGCGTTTTCGCATGGCTTGCAATTGTTCAGGGTAAGTGGCTCCGACCACTGCGCCAACACAACCATAACCACTTGGCCCTGACGCTGAATGAATTGCCTGTTGCTGGACAAAGTCGGCCACACGCTCACAAATCGTTATTGAGTCGACAGAAAGATCCTGCATGAAACCGCTACCTGGGTTGGAGGTCTTTACTAAGACAAAGATGCCAGCTCCAACTGTTTTGCATTGTTCGATGAACGGTTGCAAAGTGTCCGAACCAAGATACGGGCTCACCGTAAGGGCATCCGTTCCCCAAGCGCTTTTGCCATTCGTACCTAAGTAGGCCTTTGCATAGGCGGTTGCAGTCGAACCGATGTCGTTGCGTTTGGCGTCCATGATAACGATAAGCCCTTTGTTGGACGCGTAACTGCAAACGCGTCCCAAGGCCATCACGCCATAGGGTCCCAACTCCTCGAAAAAAGCGCTTTGTGGTTTGACGACGGGAACCAAGTTATGCGTTGCGTCGATTACTTCACAGCAAAAGACTTCGTATGCATTGGCTTGGCTTTCTAAGGAAGCGTGGGGATCGACGCGAATTCCTTTGGGGAGCTGTTCCAAGCGTGGGTCAAGTCCTACACAAACAGGATTACCTTTAAACTGAACGGCATTGGCAAGTCGATCACCGAACGCTAATTGATCCATGCTTGGTAAATTATTTCTTAGAGTTGTTCGTCGGCTTTTTGGAAGGTACGATTTCGGATGGTTTTGGAGTGAGAGCCTCGATGGGTTTTGCTACCAAGAATCTTACTATTTTGTCAGGGACTTTTTCTAGCAGGTGCTTCGGCGTGTCCTTTTCCGTTTGAGGTTGGTCGGTCTCGGAATTCCCGAACGGAGCCTCGTCTGTCAACGTTAGAACCAGTCGAACAGGCGTGTTTTTAAGAGGGATATGATCTGTAAATGCCTCGAACACGAGGTTGTTATTGGATTGATCGCTTTTGACGGCAACATCCATCGTCGAAGTCGTGAAATTGGAAACCGATATTAGCTCTCCGCTGTCCCCTAAATAGTGTTCTTTGCCTTCGTCGTCCTTGTAGATCTTGCTACCAGCGAATACCCAATCCCAAACCATTGGTTTCTTCGTACCCGACGTTCGAATCCAGTTTTGGGCAAGTGTTCCCTTGGTTTTTCCATCGTTATCAAGCCAAAGCACGTATACGCGGACCGTCGTACCGTGCGCCGGCTTGAACGGATCAAAAGTCGTGGTGCTTCCTGGACGTGCGTTGATTGCTAAAAGTCCCGCGTGAACCAATTGTGCGCGAGCGAACACGGCCACGATGGATTCGTGCTCTTTGCTTCCAACTGGACAAGCAAAGAGTTCCAATGGAACCTGGCGTTGTGCTACATAACCGTCAAGAATCACCACTTGTTCGTCTCTGTTGATCCATATGCGGTTTTCGCGATGAAGCGGTTTGCAGTCTGTGGGATCTTCGAAGCGATCACCGACCGTTTTTTGTAGTTCTGTCAAACTCTTCCAATCATCATCAGCCACGCAATTTGCAAGATGGACACTACACACGGTTAACAGGCAGCTAAGCGTTAAATAAAGCCTGTGCTTTGAACACCATTTTCGCATTGGCATGATACTTTGATCCCTTGGTTACCGAACACTTCTTAAGCATTTTTCCGAAGGACTCGGTGAGCAAAAGTCCATACGTAAAATCCGAATTATTTTTATTCCAAAACTGTTGCAAAGAAACAGGCCTTGAACGCTTGCATCTTGAAATTCTGGAACAACAATTGGCGTTCCATCTTGGTGGGCGCGTTGCGTGAGCATCGAGGCTTTTCACCAGACCAATCTTATCATTATTCGCTAACGTCGACGAGTCACCTATGGACTGGGTAAAGCCCAAGCATCGCGCCAAGCAAATGAAGCACTCTGATGCGTTGGAGGTGGAGGTGGAGGTTTCCGCGAGTGCATGGCTCAAGCAGTTGTGCAAGGAAAATGTCGCAATCCTCCAATCCTCGTTGCCGGTTTGTGAACCTAAAACGAGAACCAAGCCATCGAAAGTCGGAGTCGACGAATACCTCCGTGCAATGATGTGGGGGACCGGGGTTTGGGAAGTTGAAAATGGTAGTCATCAGGAATTTCTCAGCGACCTAGTGGAGCTGTTTGGCGGCTCAGCCCCGTTTTCGAAAAAGGAGACGAAAAACAAGAAAAACGGCAAGTCGAAACCCAGCAACCTCACCGAGCGCGAAGCAGATGCCCTGCAGGTTGCAAACGCGACGAAAATAGGTAAATGGATTACTCAACAACTTCCAAAGGCTAGTTACGACCCGTATGTTGCGTTGGCTTGCGCTGGTTGGATCCATGCACTGCCCGAAGTTGGTCGAAATATCTCTCCAGGGCTGTGGCTAGAGGTGCTTCAATGCGCACTGACACAAGTGGATCGGGCCTGGGAAAGTGGACCTTTCGATGGATTGTTTCCTTGGCTGGTTTGGTCGTGCGAAGTTCCTCTTGCGCTCGCCAAGCAACTTTCTCATCTTGGTGGTAAAGACCGAATCGTCAGCGAAACGCTCAATCGCATCGCGTTGCTTCTCGAACAATCATCAGATAATCCGCAGAGTTTCCTAGCGCGTGGTGGCCAAGATCTCAGGGCGTTGCTTTCATGCATAATGCGATGTCGTTGGTCTGCCGATGCAGTTGGAGCTCGAAAGTGGTATCCACCTCAGCGAAAGGCCCTTTCTAAACTTGCAATCACCAGTCTTGCTCTCAGCGATGCAGAGGGACGGCAATTGCTCTTTGACAGAGACGACACTTCGCTCGACGCAGAGTTTTGGGTCATGTTGAACGAACTTGCCGGTAGGAACAAGAAATTGCAGCTCGCGACCGCATGTGCACTACCTGATAGCATTGGCAAGGCGATCGGTGAGAAGCCATCTAAGCTCCGCAAAGACGTGACTGCCGATGTGTCGCTGCCTAATCCAAGTCATTATTGGGAAAAGAACTCGGTCGCAACGATGCGCCGTTCCTGGCGAGAACGCGGGTGTCGAGTTGCTATCGACTTCTCGTCCGATGTGATTTGGCTCGATGTGGTTGGCGACGATGGTCAGCGGATAATGAGTGGCGATTGGGATGTTGAAATCGTTCGAAATCAGACGCCCATACAAACCGATGTGTCGTGGCAAGAAGTCTGTTGGTTTACCGACGATGATGTGGACTATCTCGAACTGGAATGCGAAGTTGAAAATGTATGTAAAATCCAGCGACAGGTAATGCTCATGCGAGAAGAAGGAGTTGTTTATTTCGCCGATGCGTTGATTGCACAGGCTTCAGAGCAATGGTCCATAAAATCCACTTGGACCATGCCGGATGATATCGCACTTCGTTCTGAACCGAAAACCACCGAAGGCAAATTGGTGCGTGTAGGCATCGAAGACAAGACAGTCTCTTTATTGTTGCCAATCGCCATGCCGGAATGGAGACGCTCGCCGAGCCACAGTAGAATGGAATGGAGTGGCTCTATGCTTTCCCTGCAGTGCGACGCATCCGCGAAGAATTTGTACAATCCATTGGTGATGTCGCTACGTGGAATCGAGTCAGCCCCAGCCTACACCTGGAGGCAACTGACCATTGCAGAGGAATTGCTAAATCAACCGCGGGAAATTGCAGAGGCCTATCGGGTACAAGTAAATCGAGATCAATGGGTCTTTTATCGATCTCTAACGCCGTGCGCACGACGCACCGTCATGGGTTTGCACCTGAACACCGAGTTCTATGCCGGTCGCTTCTCTCGCGACGACGGGCTCTTCGAGCCCATCGTGGAAGTCAACCCAGAAGCAGATACTTGATTCACTAGTTGTCACCAAAGGTAAGGTACGCAGCAAGCCCAACTTGAAAACTTGAAACGCCGACTGCAACGGGATGCCCAAGGCGTGGTCGACGTAGTACGAGAGTTAAGATGGTTGCTAGTACGACGAGTGTGCCGATCGACTTCAACGTGATGAATAGCGTCAAGTTCGGCATTCTGCCATCAGCTATGTGGTCCAGGTTCATGAGCCAACGCCCAATTGGATTCGTTTCCATTTGCTTTAGTGAACGCCAGTATTGGATCGTCAAAGTCATGTCATAGATAGCAACCACCGTGACAATACTCAGATAAATGGCGACTGATAAGTAGGATCTCTGCCAACGATGCGAAACTGCTTGAATAGAGTGTCGCATGTCCCAATGGTTCGGTTTTGGTTGGTTCGTTTGATTTCGAACTCCTGTGCCAATATACGTTAGTCTTAAAGCTTCCATTTTGACTTCTTCCTGCGGACATCGAGCGGCATTCTCCGGTGCAATTTTTTGTTCCGAAGCGGAAAGACTTACTTCACTTTCCTGCGTTGCTACTTAGCTTTAATCGTGCCATCGGTGCCTTGTTTCGAAATTTGTTTTGCAAGGACCACGGAATAGACGTTAGAACCGCTTCATGGGTGCGATCCCTGCCAGGAAGCTTTTTGGGGAAAGGTAGGTGCTCAATTGCGTTGCAGTCGCAGCCTGACCAATCGATGCAATTGCCGGTCATGTCCAAGACTCTGTCGGAACAAGTGAAGAATACTGCACTTCACGGCGTATAATCGCACCGTTAAAGAGTGTTCGATTTCCGGGCATCCTCACCACGCTGGCATCGTTTTTTCCATTCGGCATCCAATCGATTTGTTGAATGGTTTCTGGATCGCTATTGGATTCGTTCCCGGGATGAATTCACCCCAATGATAGAAACGCGAAATCGGTAAGTGCTCCAGTAAATGCCTGGTAATTGTGCTAATTTGGCTATCCCATTTGCCGATTAAGAGAAAAAATACGTGCCATCAATGGTCTGAGAGCGAGGTGGTTATGACGAAAAAGAAAAGAGTCGCGTTTTGTTCCGAGTTGGGATCGGGCTCCGGTCACTTGACAGGTCTACTGGCTGCGGCGGAAGCTTTTGTTGAGCAGGGTGCGGAATGCTCGTTTATTATTCCGGATGTTAGCGCGATGGCGCGGTTGAAGCCGAATTGGTCATTGCTTCGAAATATTCAGTCTTGGACTTGCCCAAGTTGGTTTGTGAATAATCCTGAGCAGTCAACTACGACGCGAACTTATACATTTGCCGATGTCTTGACTGCCTTTGGGTTCGCGGATCAACAAACCGTTTCCAATAATATTTCTAAATGGAACGAGTTGTTATCGGCATTTCAACCTGACGTTGTCGTTACTGAATTTGCGCCGGGGGCACTGATTGCAACTAGGGGACGAGCTCCTTGTGTTACGTTCGGGAATGGCTATTACGTATTACCAAAAGTAGTTCCTTTGCCATCCATGATTTCGTGGGATCCTGAAGTTCCTGAGGAAAGTAAGCGCAACGAATGTTCTATCATCGAGGCAATCAGTCAGGCTAGGCTGCGACTAGGACTACCAGCGTGGGAATCGTTGTCCGACGCATTTCGAGGTGATATTACGTTTCCGTGTACGTTTGCGACGTTGGATCCGTATCAGGACATTCGATCCGAGCCGACGTATGTTCCATTCAATATCCCATTCCCGCGTCGTAGCCAGCACTGGGAACGGTCAGGTCGCGGGTTCGTTTATTATTCGTTCCCGCATCCTGTTTTTGATCGGATGCTGTCGAGAATTATCAACCAGCACCATTTCCCCTGCACCATCTTTGCGCCCGGCTATGGAGCTCAATTAAAACCTTATGACGGTCGGAATGGACATGAAATATTGTCGGAGCCAATGGATCTTCGACGACTCTCGGAATTCTCATTCTGTGTACATCACGGAGGAATGGGCATCGCTTCTGCAGGGGCTATTGCCAGTCTTCCGCAATTCATAACCCCGGTAAACCTAGAACATGCTTTGACCGCTTCGTCGCTGTGCAAGCAAGGAGCAGCGATCATGGCACTGCCTGAAACCATTCTCGCTTGGCAAGACTCCAGTTCCTGGTTTCAAGCGATTTCGGCTTGCTTGGCTTTGCCCATGAATTTGGATCCCGAATTCAACATCAATCGCTCTCAAGGGGAATTGGCCTTGGGTCAGCTTAACCAACAAGTCATGAAATTCTTGCGATAGGACGTTCTCCGTGTCCGCCCGAACGGCTCCGTCAGGCCAGATTTTTGAAGGGAATTCTAATTCTGAATCAAATAGTTAATACGGGTGTATTCGACATTAGAAAGCCGGTTGCAATTTTAGTTGACGTCGATTAAGGTTCAGGATCTGAGATGGCCGGGTTCGCCATTGAATAACTGTCACTGGTACTATGTATCATCACATTGGAGAGGCATCATGATTAGTAGGCTGTTGAAATTGAGCTTGTTTAGCTGCATCGTATTTGCGGCAAGCGTTCCCGCTGAGGCTGGAATCTTGGATCGTATCCTGAACCGAAGCGGCGGCAGGAGAGCGGGGCGTTGTCAGCCCCAAGCGTCATGTGCGCCCGCGCCGTGTGCGAGTCGTTCATGTGCGACCACGCCAAACAGTTCCTGCCAGTCGAAGCCTACTTGCCTAAGTCAGTACCAAGAGAATTTGGTACTAATCAATAGAATTTGCGCAACCAATCCGCAAATGTGTGCCGAATACCACCGAAGGGTTGCGCAAGCCTATTGCGAATGCGTTAAGAACACAGGAACACCCACTTGCTCATGCGGCAGCGGAGCGATGATGCGTACTGCCGTAGCGATACCTTGCATGCAACCACCTGAGCCATCACTTCAGATATGCGATGAATTCTATAACCTTTGTATGTCCTCCCTACCAAATTCCAATTGCGCCACATGCTGGCTAGAATGCGTCAGGATGAGTCAGTTGTCTCCAATGGTTCCAGGTCCGTGAACTTGCCGGGCTAGTCAGCACGCGGCCGGTTTTCGATCGCTCCCTGCACGATACGAAAACCGGCAATTGATATCTTTGAATATGTTTCATCCTTACACGGAATTGGATTGTTCCATGTTTGGATCTGTGCTCGGATCTGTCCTCCACTTGTTCGGGCCAGTGCGATGTTCCATTGGCTGTTGACAACCATTTCGAATAGACTCCCGGTTACGCCTTGGAATCCCCAGGCATTTGGATAAATTGAATAAGTCGAGATCGGACTCTTGGGGGGCGGTGCTATGCGAAGCAACATTTCGTCGGTAGCGATCAACGTCCAGAAAGAGTTGAAATCTCCGTGTATGCCCGCGTACCTCAGCTCGTCAAAGGTCGGCAGCCGAAAGCCGTTTGCATAGACGTCAATGGAAATTTTGGGCAAGTTTTCGATTCGCCGATAGTCGGTTTTCTCAGCGTCAAATGCATACACTCTCTCGAGTCCAGCTTTGTCGCTAAGCCAATTGAAAAAGTGCAGAGCGGTTGGCACAAGCATATTGGTTGCGCCAAGTTCGTTAGACACTTCTGTTGGCCAATCCATGTCGCGATAATTTGGGAACTCGGAAAAGAAGACGTCAAGCAATCCAGTACTTACCTCCTCTCTCGCCATCCATACATTGTCATTCAATACGATTCCAAATTGTTGGATGCCTTTGGTATCCTTGATTTCGAATGTCAATGCGCCCTCAGGAATATGGATCATCACAAACGGAAGGCCTGGAATAGGTTCGTCCATTCTCCATTCCTGGCTGGATTCCACAGGCGACCCAATCACTCGTTGACCTTCGAGTTTTGACAAAAACCACTGAGATGTCAAAGCCTTGCTTCGATCCTTATCCGACTTAGTGGCTTCCAGAAAATCCACCAGCGGTTTGGGCACTTTGTCCCTTTGGAACTCATCCATGCCGATGAGATGTGCTGCCAAGTTCATCCTGGTGTCATAGGTTGTATCCTGAATTTCCCCCACCTCGATAAGATCGTTCGCAACTTTTGCTCGAACGCTTGGATCTAGGAATGGTGCTTCATCTTGGGCCGCAAACGCAAGCAGTTTGTACATTTCGATCCCAGGGTCGTCGGCTTCCTGGATCTGCTTTACTAATTGGAATTCACGCCGAACCAGAAATAGCCAATGCCACTCAGCGCAGATGGTTGTTAATGTCGAATGATGTAGGAATTTCAATACAAGGTCGCGATTCAACTTGTCGGACAAGTATTCTTTCCAAAGTTCAAGTTCACCCAAGTCACTTTTCGAAACCGCTTGGTCAATATCACCGATAGCGACGTTGGCACCCAAAAGTGCCTTTAGCAGCACTTGGCGGCGTTGCTGATCGGCATTCTCAAATGGGAGCAACCCCTCGATTTCCTTTTTTGCTATTCGGGAGTTATCTCGCAAGCGTTGCAAGGATGGATGAAGATCTCGGGATTTCGTAATCATGAACAAGAGGATATCACTGTTGGCCGCCAATCTTTGGTTTTCCGCGGCGCGAATGGCCTCGTTTCTCGCAAAAATCCCAAAAGTTGCGATCAACGCAATTCCTAAAGCAAATACCGATATCCACGCAATGGCTCGCTTGCCGCTGGCAAGCAGGACTCGATCCTGTTCAACACTGCGTCGCGCCTTGCTCACTGCCAGCGTTGCCAATAGCCAATCCCAAATCCCGAGCAAGTTAGCGCGGCTGGGCTCACGTTGGTATCGACTTGCGATCATGGACAAGCGTTGCTTGGCTCGCCCTTGCCACGTAGAACTGTCTTGGGCAGAAAGCCAATTCTGAATTGGGCGAACTAGGTAGTCATGTGCGAGATTAAAATGTTGCTCAGGGGAATGAGCGTTCGTGGGAGATATGATTCGAAGGTCAGCCTCCAGGCATCGAATCGATTGTGTAAAGCGAACGGATTCTTTGCTCTCGTTGGCCGCGCTTGCCAGTTCCGTCAATGATTTCGATGCGGACTTTAGCTCTCGATCGTCTTCTGGTAGCAGGACTCGCAATATCTCGATGCAAACATTTGCTACCGACCGACGTGACATCGGTGAGTCTTGCGAATGGAACGCATCCGTTAGGAATCGAGAAACAGCAACTTCGACGCCACCAAACGCACTTATCGTTTGTATATCCCAAGCGTAATTTTTCATGAGTTCTGCAAACATGGCGATGCGAACGCAGAGCACTGTTTCGTCCTGTGCTAGACCATCAATAGCCGCGTCGATAAACGTCTTTTGCGATGCGGTAAGTTGCGAATCGAACGGGGGGAGCATTTCGTAAGCGCGGCCGAACGATTCGAGCACACGTCTCGCGTGTACCTTGTTCATCAGTGGGTGACTGGACGCATTGACGCCATCCGAAAGGGACAATTCCATCATCTGCATGAACTGACTGATCTCAGACCAAAACTCATCCCGGACCAATATCATTGCCTGAAGTCGTTCGCCATCACATTGCCGGATGGCTTGCACCATTACGTGTTCGAGATCGATGTGTGTGTTGATTAGGTATTGTTCAAATTGATCGAATAGGAATAGCACTTTAAAGGGTTCTTCACACGATCTCATGGCTCCTAAAATTTGCGGCAATTCTGCAAAAGCCTTAGTGTACGGAAATCGCTCGTGCAACAACTGGACTAAGCATTGCACCGGATTCTGAACGGTGAAATTGAAGTAAACCGTTTTGATCGCGGATGGGAGGGACGGGATCAAGGAAGCGAGAACAAACGAGCTTTTTCCGCATCCACTCGCACCGTAAATTACCCCTACGCTATTACTACTCCCGTTCTGTTGTCCGCACTCGATCCATTTCAACCAGTAGTTAAGAATTGCCGGACGCCCTTCCATGTCATATGGACCTGGGATCAGTCGGTGGTAGTACGAGCTATCCTCCGCAGAAAATGCTCGTAGACCACGCGGCACCAGACCACGCAACTCGGTAGAATCGCTGACCGAACCTGACTTCCTTTCCGACAGTGTTGCCTTCGATTCGTGTGTCGTGGCACTTCGATGCGTGGTTGTGTGAATCAATTGCGATTCGTAACTCGGTTCCGTGGTTGGGCGAACAGCCCCCAAGGCATTGTTTATCTTTGAATCCGCTTCGATTTTCGCGATCGCTTCACTTAACTGTTTCGCAGATTGAAATCGGTCGGTCATTCGCTTCGACAAGCACTTAAGGCAAAGCCTTTCAAGGCTATCTGGGATTTCGGGGCGGCGCTGACGCGGAGAGGCGATTTCGCCTTTGAGAATCATTGAAAAGACCGACGTGCGGTCGTTCGTTCGGAAGGGTGATTGCAAGGTCAACATTTCGAATACGACCACACCAAACGCCCAAATATCGGTCCGTCCATCAATCCGGTGCACTTCTCCGAGAACCTGCTCGGGAGACATGTACCTTTGTGTACCGGCGATATGTTTCGCGTTCCAAAGTGTGGAGTCATCGGTCAGAGCAAGCCCCAAATCGGTAACTTTAACTTGTTCGTTTTCGGTGATCAGTATGTTGGCAGGTTTCAGGTCCCGATGAATAATCCCCTTGGCGTGCAACTGTTCGAGGGCCACTGCAATTTGTCGCATGATCCCAAGAACCCTAGGCAACGGAATCGTTTCTTG
Source organism: Pirellula sp. (assembly GCA_043757445.1). Classification (GTDB taxonomy): domain Bacteria; phylum Planctomycetota; class Planctomycetia; order Pirellulales; family Pirellulaceae; genus JBKCUI01. Next base: position 27,472 of record JAYVPJ010000101.1, read on the forward strand.
CTTTGCAATCACATCTGCCAGACTCTTCCCTTCCACCAATTCCATCACTACATAAGTTCGATCCTGCCATTGATCGACATCAAACACGCGGATGATATTGGGATGGTCCAAACTGGCGGCCGCTCGAGCCTCATCAACCAGCGATATTCGCAATTTATTGGGGAGCGAATCGAGCGATCTCGACACCTTAATCGCAACTTTGCGTGCAAGTTTCGGGTCTTGAGCCAAGTAGACGATTCCGAATCCACCGCTTCCCAACGTCTTGATAACGGTGTACCGACCGATGCAGTCGTTTGGACTAAGCGTTAATTCATCCCGGCCGCTCGGTTCATCGTGTCGCTCCACGTCATTCGACATGGAAGGCTGATTTTTCCCGACGACAGTCGTTTCTAATTTGCTGTCGCTCGACAGCTCTAACTTCCGCGGCTCCTCATCTGAGGATCGATCATTGGAATTAGGCATGCGTATGAAACCCGTTATGCTTCTGGGCGGAAAAAGCGTTGAGGCTGGGATCAGAGTTGAAGGTAAATGATATCGACGCGCAGGCATGATTGCAAAAATATGCGATGGATAAGTACCAATTTCACAATCCAACTGCTGCATTCCACAATCGAAATGGGGTGTAAACTAGGACGGCTTTCCAATTGGATTTTCTTACCCTATGATTCTGGACACTGATTGCATTGTCCCGTTTGCCAACTGTGGTGGAGCGGGAATTCAGCTCGACACTCGATGTCCAGCCTCCGTTCGATTCGAACCTCGAGTCTGTTACTATGTTTGAGGCTTCTTCTCACTCTCAGCAAACTGAAGGAAATGGAGGACCATTGAGTTCGCGGACGTTGTTCCGAATGGGCGTTACTTGTCTTAAGGAAAGAAAATTCGAAGAAGCAGAGCATTTTCTCAAGAGGACAACTGAGATAGATCCGGAATTTGCGGATGCTTGGTGCAATCGAGGCATTGCTTTTGCCTCTCGGGGGCAACCGGCAATGGCCGAAAATGCGTTCCGAAAAGCGGCTGGCTTGCGTCCGGATCGGTCTGATTTTCTTCGAAATCTCGGGAGCAGTTTGATCGCATCCGCAAAGTACGAAGAAGCCGCAGAATGTTTCAAACAATCATTGAATTTGGACCCAACCAGCCTCGTCGCCTTGCTTTCGATGGCCAAGCTCCTGGCGGGCTTTGGAAAGTCGCATGTGGCCTTGAATTGTTTGCACCGAATTCTGATGCTTCAACCACAACACCAGCAGGCATTGGACTTGTTGCCTCGAGTTCAAAACATTCCGGATAGCAGTTCTCCTCACGCAAACCTGGATCAACTTGAGTTCAGGAAAGTCCTCGATCGCGGGTTGGCGTTTGGCAATGCCAAGCAGTTTGAAGCTGCCCTAGCTGAATTCAAATTAGCAACGAGGATGAACCCAACGTCAGCAGAGGCATTCGCCTATCTTGGAAGCTCGCAGATTGAACTCAAACAAGATGACGAAGCAATCGAAAGCTTTCATTCCTCGTTAGGTAATTGTGCGGGGCAAGCAGTATTGTATCTGAACCTGGGTGGCCTCTATGAACGTCAAGGCAAGATGGAAACCGCCATCAATTGCTTTCGGGCTGCAATCCTATGCTCACCCGAATACGAAAAAGCCTATTTGAACCTGGGCCGAATTTTCGCTAGACAACGAAAATTTGGCGAAGCGATTGAACACATTACAAAAGCAATCCAGTTGGCACCGACAAGTTATGAGGCACTCTATCAGCTCGGTGTCGTTCAGTATATGTTGGACGATACGGAGGCAGCGATCAACTGCCTTCGCCATGCGATGCAATTTAACGAGGATGATCCAAACGGCTTCGCCCTTCTTGCCCAATCATTAGTCAATCGAGGCGATTTGGAGGACGGGGCCAAGGCTGCTGAGCGTGCGCTGAATATTCAACCTGCCCACGAGGGTGCACTTAGCACGTTGATCCACCAGTTACAGCATATGTGCAACTGGGACCAACTAGATACCCTTGCGAAGCGGGCCATTTCCATCACCAGCGATGGCTCCCAACTCGCCGAAGCAAACTTCCTGTCCGAACCGTTTTCGCCATTTACGTTTGTTGCCCTTACAACCGCAACAACACCAGAACAACAAATGCAATGCGCGACCCGCTATATCGCGCTCAGGCAATCTAAGCTGACTTATCCAGAAATAGTAAATGAGCACAAATCTAACAGACGGGTGATCACGATTGGTTACTTGTCGGCTGACTTTCGCGAGCATCCCGTTGCTTATTTGATTGCCGGCTTATTCGAAGAACACGATCGCAATAGATTCCAAGTCTTTGGCTACTCCTATGGTGCGGATGATGGAAGCGGAATTCGCAATCGGATCAAGCAGGGGTTCGATCGATTTGTAGAGCTTAAGGATGCCTCGGACTTGGAGGCTGCACAGAAAATTGCTGCCGATGAAGTCGATATAATAATCGATCTGACCGGACATACTCGGGGCTGGAGAGTGGATATATTGGCCCATCGGCCCGCTCCAGTTATTGTTCATTATTTGGGCTACCCTGGTACGACCGGTGCTCCGTTCATCGACTATCTCGTTGTGGATGAATTCGTAGTGCCGTCAGATCAATCATCCAATTACTCGGAAAAGCTGGTCTACCTGCCAGGGAGTTTTCTTGTGAATGATTGCCAACACAGATTGGGTCCTAATCTTTTGACGCGAACGGATTGCAAATTGCCCCTGGATGCATTTGTTTTCTGTTGTTTCAATGGTGGCTACAAGATTACTCCCCTCGTCTTTGATATTTGGATGAAACTGCTCGAATCTATTCCCACTGCAGTGCTTTGGCTAAAGGACACGAACCGTTTTGCGAATTTAAATTTGCTGCGTGAAGCGGAAAGGCGTGGCATTCAAGGCAGTCGACTCATTTTCGCTGCTCGCTGCGATTCGCTTCAAGAACACATTGCACGCTATCGGCTTGCTGACCTATTTCTCGATACTTTCCCGTACAATGCTCACACTACAGCGAGCGATTCGCTCTTGGCCGGTTGCCCGGTTTTGACTTACGCAGGCAATGCTTTTAGCGCGAGAGTTGCCGGCAGTTTATTGCGGGCCGTCGGCCTTCCAGAACTTATCGCAACCACATGGGACGAATACCAATCGATCGCTTTGAACCTCGCACAGAATCCGCTACGGCTCGCCGGACTACGAGCCCGACTGAATGGGAGTCGAGATACGTCGTCGCTGTTTAAGATGGATGTATTCGCAAGAAACATCGAGAAAGCGTATATAAAAATGTGGGCGATTCACCTGGCGGGCGAATTGCCTCGTAGCTTTCACGCATAGGCGGGCTCGCAGATAATTCATCGCCCTTAGACAATCCGAAAGTAAGTGCATGGCTGGGATTTCAGAAAGAATAGCTATAGGGCTGAAACATCATCAGCTGGGGCAATTTGAATTGGCGGAGAGCGCCTATAGAGAAGTCCTCCTTTCGGATCCGCGAAACTCGGAGGCACTTTACTATCTTGGAGTACTTGCTTCTCAACTGGGTAACAAACTGTCAGCTGTAGAACTAATCGGCAAGGCGATTGAGATCGATTCCTCTAAGGGCATCTACTACTACAATCTGGGCGAAGCCCTTCAAGTCCTAGGTAGACTCGATGAAGCGGTGGTGGCTTATCGTCTGGCTTTGCAACGCGATCCAACGGATGCCGAATCACTCAACAATCTTGGCCGCGCACTCCAGACGCTTGGGAACCCAGACGAGGCAATCATCTGCTATCGACGATCACTTGAACTGCGTCCCAACGATGTAGAGGCTCTTAATAATCTTGGCGGCCTACATCAAACGCGAGGGGATCTCACCGCAGCAATTGCAAACTATGAAATGGCAATCCAATTGCGGCCCGATTTTGTTCAAGTCTACTGCAACTTAGGAAGTGCCCTTAAAGCAAATGGCCAACCCGACGCCGCCCGCAAGTGTTTTGTTCAGGCACTGCAAGTGCAACCGCAGTCCATCGAGGCTTTGAATGGACTCATCGTTCAGCAACAAGAACTCTGTTGCTGGCAGGATCTTGAGTCGTTTTCTCGTCAAGTAATCCCATTGGTGGAGAAAGCAAGCCGACAGGGCATTCGGCACCAGTTGACGCCATTGTCCTATTTGGGTTTGCCAACCGTTACCACGCCGACTCAGCAATTGAATTTTGCTCGCGACTTTTTCGTCAATCGGTTTGGCAATATTGCGTCATTAGACTCTAACAAAAGGCCGTTAGATTCTAACGAAAGACTGATAGATTTTAACGAAAAGCTCGGATCGCTGAGAAATTCGGCACATCGAATTCGAGTAGGTTATTTGTCCGGCGATTTGCAAACGCATCCGGTTGGACTTTCAATATGCGAACTGTTGGAGAAGCATGACCGCAATCGTTTTGAGGTTTTTGGCTATTCGTTTGGCGGTGATGATGGTAGTGAAACGCGTCAGCGAATTGCGCGTGCATGCGAAAAATTTTTGGAACTTGGCCAGGAGTCTTTCGGCGATTCCGCTAAACGGATTCGCCGAGACGGAATCGACATTTTGATCGACTTGATGGGCTATACCTACAATGCGAGAACCGAGATTCTCGCGATGCGGCCCGCACCGATTCAGATTCAGTTTTTAGGATTCCCAGCCACTATGGGCGCACCATGCATCGACTACCTCGTGGCGGATGAGTTTGTCGTTCCGTTGGAACAATCGGCCAATTACTCTGAACAGATCATTCGCTTACCAAACAGTTTTTTCCCCCAAGACGCAAGAAGATTTGGATCAGGTTTGGCGACGACACGTTCCGACCATGGCCTTGCGGAAAACGTGAAAGTGCTCTGCAGTTTCAACAATTGCAGCAAGATTACGCCCGCAATATTCGGAGTATGGATGCGTATCCTTCGCGCGGTTCCGGATTCCGTTTTGTGGATTTATGTACAAAACGATGAAGCCGCGTTTAACTTGCAAAAAGAAGCGGTCTCGAAGGGAGTAGGCCTCAATCGGCTTGTGTTTGCTCGAAGACTTCCCGATCTCAATGATCACCTCGCACGTTATGGCTTAGCCGACCTGTTCCTGGACACTTTTCCATACAATGCGCATTCCACTGCTGCAGACTCGCTCTGGATGGGATGCCCCGTTATTACATTGGCAGGCCAGACATTTGCAAGTCGGGTGGCTGGCAGTTTATTGAGAGAGTTTGGATTGGAGGAGCTAGTGACAAACAGTTTGGAGGAATACGAGTCCAAGAGCATTTCATTGGCTCGCGATGAAACAAAGTTAGCCAGATTGCGGACGCAGCTCGCACGACGTCGAGCGACGCACGCGCTGACGCGTAGCCAACAACAAGCTCAAGACATCGAACGTGCCTTCACCCTCGTTTGGGAAAGGCATTTGCTGGGACAAAAGCCTTCACCGGTGGTCATTGATTCTACGAAAGGCTGAGCCCTCTGTTCAGCCGACTTGCGATGGTTTTGCTACCTGAAAGACTAGTACGAAGATCAGGATACTCAGTAAAATCAGGGAGATCGTTGCAAGTAGGATTACTGTCGTTACCTGCTGTCGCCGCTTCCGCATTTGTTTCTTGAGAACAGCAACGGAACGAATGGTCGGCGATGCATTGAGAGCCACTTCGTTGGTCTGCCCGATTTTGTCGGAAGGCAAAGGCACCATGGCTGGGTTCTCTGTGACAAACAACTCCGGCACAAGTTCGCTCGCCAATTGCCAATGTGCCAATCCATCTCGCCAAAGGAATGAATCTGCTGTCACCCGAGATTCAGCTATCCAATTCATCAGCATTTGCGATGGAGCTGGTCCAAATTGCCCTCCACTGGGCGGCCTCACAAACCACTTTGCATCGATGACGTTCGCAAGCACTGCAGGCATGCTCAGCGATGTACTGGTCGGTTTCGGCACAGTGCTGGATGACATTTTGGAAGAGCTGTCATCAGCAGCGATCGGTTCCCTCCTATTTTCACTCGTCGCAGCCGCGCTGGATTCTAATGTGATCGAAATGGAGCCAGAAGATTTCCTAGCAAATTTCGTATTCTTTGTTTTAGCCGTTTTCGTGAATGCTTCCCTTATTTTTGCTACGGCAGGACTCTCCGACGAATCCACGATTGCCGACGAATACGAAGCATCCGTGTCGGGAATGCGAAACGATTGAAGGCAATTGGGGCACTTGCCACGCTTTCCGGCCTGAAAATCTTTTACATGCAGTGCAAAGCCGCAATGGTGGCACACAAAGCGAATTCCCATCTATTCCTTCTCCGTTGCTGCCAGATTGCTATCGGTAGGTTTCGTGGCATTTATTACAGGCTTGATCCATCCGACCGACGGTTGTCCTCGCCAGTTCCGCGTCGTTGACGCGGACTGCTTTAAGAACATCTTGAGCGGTGTGTTTCATGACTAACGCAAATTTTATGTATTCATCGTCGTCGGCATCGGTCATGCCTGGTTGCTGAATGATGTTCCCAAACATTGCGATCAGCTCAGCATATTTGACAATGTCTTCCTTTTTTTCTCGAAACGATTTCTCGCTGTTGGTGGCGGGTATCAAGTTTTCTCGCAAAGCCCATTCAAGAATCTGCATCGACGGTCCGCGGTCCGCAGTGTCCGCCCATGATACCTCGTCCGCGGCTCCTGTAAGCTTCGTTCCCTTGAGTAAGTTTTGAAGATCCTGCTGTCTCTGTTTGGCTTCGTTAAAAACGGGCTGTGTACCGACTTTGCAGTTGACGGCCATTCGTGCAAAGATGCGTTGCGCGTAGCCCGCTGACGATTGCCATCGAATTTCTTCAGGATACTGGGCTATCACCGCCATGGTCGAAGCCATAAGTGTGAATTCTCTGCGAACGTCCGCAACCCCACCGGAAAACTTAGCAGGCGTAGTAATCATCCCATCGAGCCGGGTCTTCGATTCTTTTACAAGGTCCTCGATCGTGGCCGCGCTGACAGTCTCCTTCCAAATGGAACTCCCATTTGTTTCTCGCTTGTTTCCATTTCCAGCGTCATCCGTCGCAGTCGGCGCATTATTCGATACCAAGGCCGGGCGGGTGCTGGGCATATCTCCCTGCAATTGGCTGATCGCATCAGTAAAAAAAACGCCGTCAAACTCATTTACCTGGAAGGTTGGCGGAGTTGCCCGTTTCGGTTTTCTAACCGATCGTTGGGCAAGAACCGTTGAACAAACTAATAGTGAACAAAAAGCCAAACAGAAAAATACTCGGAGTTTCATGGTTTTTTAGACAACCGAGGCAAAGCGAATAAGTGCTGCTGACGAGTCCGCCATCACTGACCATATTTTACTCGTCCGTGACTGTCGATGCCAACAGGCTGCATAAGGCTTTGTCGGTAATACTTCAGTCCGGGGAAAAAGAAACAGCCGCCTGCCACAAGCCCGAAAATAATGTGAGCGACTTTTGGAAATGCCAACATAGGTACACTGGACGCGAACAAACAGAACGCTTGAATGTAGAAGACGCCACTCAATATCCCCGCCTTGATCAAAAAGACCATACCGGTGATGATTGCAACCAGCGGTGTTAAGGTAAGCGGTGGCAACTCAAGCCACCATTCAATCGGAAAAAGCGCCCCGATTCCGATCATACTTGCCCCCCAGACGTGGGCGATTTGACGTTCGACAAAGGTCACTGGCCCCATTCGTCTTCGAAGCGCCCAGAAGACTGCTGCCCATGCACCTAGTCCTACAATCCAAAGCAGCATATAGGACCATCGGTTCGGAGTATCACCCTGCAGTATTTGCAAGCTTTCGGTTAGCAAGCATGCAATGACTAAAACCAACGAATGCCACATCCATAGAAGTCCCCAGTTTTCCAAAATTGGGGCATGATGCGTTTCGCGAAACCACCTGGCAATGACTTGAACGAATTGGCCCGATCTTGCTGAAATAGGTTCGTCATTCAAAAAGGCACGAAGATCATTGGCCAGGGACTCGGCCGACGCATACCTGAGATCGGGGGGCTTTTGCAAACAGCGAACCACGATCATCTCGAGATCTCGATCTACTTTGGGCTCGATCGTTCTAGGCAGCGGCGGGTCTTGTTCGAGAATTTTCAACAGCAGATCAACTGGGGACTGTGCAATATGGGGTGGTCGCCCAGTCAAAGCCTGGTAGAGAACCGTTCCCAAACTATAGATATCCGAAGCCGGACCAATTGGCCCCATTCGGCCACTCGCTTGCTCTGGACTCATGTACGTTGGCGTCCCGAGAACGACGCCCGTCCGAGTCAATGATTCCATGCTATCGGACTGTTTTGCCAAACCAAAATCGGTGAGTTTGGCACTACCAGATTCATCGATCAGAATGTTCGAGGGCTTGATGTCGCGATGCACTACCCCCGACATATGTGCAAAATGGACGGCACGACTGATTTGCTCAAGATAAGTTGCAGCTTGTCTATGCGTCAATCCCTCGTTGGCCATCAAGTCAGAGAGGGTCCGTCCCTTTATAAACTTCATTGCAAAGAATGGACGCCCATCCAGCTCACCGACGTCAAACACAGGCACGATACCAACATGCTCCAGCTTTGCAGTTGCTTTTGCTTCAGCAAAGAATCGTTGCTTTTCCATATCGGACGCCAACCGATCGCGAAGAATCATTTTGATCGCCACCTCTCGATTCAAACTGATTTGGGATGCTCGATAAACAATTCCCATTCCACCTCGGCCAACGACCTCGATCAATCGGTAATCTCCCATCGTGCAAGGCAAAATCATTTGCCATTGCCCCGAATCGGACTTTGTGGCGCTCGCTTCAATGAGCTTTGCTTCGGCCCCTCCAACCGCATCGGTCACCATCACCGTCCCCCACAAGAACATCAAGTCCGAAGCGTGATCGGGATTCTGCTTGCAGATCGCGTGAATATCGATGGCTTGGCCGCGTTGCATGGCATCCGTCAGTTCGCTCACAATGGCAGCCAACTGCGCTTCTGCTTCAGATACGGGTTCGTCCGATTCGTCGACTACCTCGGACGAATAAGAAGGATCGCGTGGATGCTTCGGCCCCCTTGCATCCGGTCTCATTCTTCAAGATCCCTTTGGAGTGCGGGCATCCCCTCGATGATCTCTCGCAATCGTTTCAATGCTCTCAGGTAACGCATGCTAGCGGCTGGTTCCGTAAGTCCGAGTGACTGAGCGATTTCTTGATTGTTGAGCTGTTCGTAGTGACGCATCAATATGATCTCGCGGTCGTTTTCGCGTAACATTTGAACGGCTGATTCAATTTGCTGCGCCAATTCACGTTGCGTTGCGGCCGCTGCGGGTGTCAGGGCTTGATCGCGAAACTGATTCGCCAACTCGATAGTGGACTGATCAAATGGGCCTTTGCCTGGCTGTGGTTGTTCGCGATCGATGCTTCGCTTGGCAGAGACACGATGTCGCCGGTGGGCATCGATAATGCGATCCTTGGCTATCTGGCGGATCCAAAGATGGAAAGGCATGACCGGATTACTTAAATAATCAGTCAAACGGCGGTTCGCCTCGATTAACACATCCTGAATTACATCGCTGACATCCATTCGTTGCATAAGACGCTGATCAAGTCGCAGTTGGATCATGCGCCGCAGCGAGTTCCGGTGACGATCCATGAGCTCTTCGACAGCAACGGCTTGGCCGTCCCTGACATTATTTAGAAGCTCGGCGGTCACCTCTCCGTCGGGCCAAATGGAGTTATTCATTGCATTTCCTGGGGGAATCTGGTTCATATCCTCCATTCTAGCTCAATGACCAGGGGCCTGTCAGATCTAAGCGATTGGGTAAATCAGAACTATTTAGGAGTTTCGTAGGCGACGGCTAGCGGGCTCCGGCTGCTGCCAGCTTTTATCGTTTAACCCTGAGCCGTAGGCGACGGCAGGAGGTCGGCTGCATGAATACGTTCGAACGCCGAAGGCCGTACATCATCAAAAAGGTCAAGCTCGTGTAGCCAGCGAACGACCCGCAACACGTTAAGAGCATGGCATAAGCAATGCAAAGTGCACTACGAATCCATGTCACTTTTAGTCACTCTCTTCAATACCTCTTTGACGATTGGCGATGCCATACGTGAAGCGGCGTTCCGCAACAATCGACCGGTGTTGTACGCTTGCTTGCGAAGCTGGCTCCAATACTCATTGTCGTGATATTCGCGAAGCAACCTCAATAGCTTCGAACGATCGGCTTCAGGCAGGACATCCAACATCACCGGAGCGAGCAACTCCGTTACATTGTGCACTGCATTGGGACGCAAACAAACAGGCACGATTCTTTCCGCAGGTAAAGACAAGTCCGCTTCTAGAGATGCGACCGCCGTAGCAATGTTCCGTGCCTTGATCGAGTTTTCATCCCGCAAATCATAAGGCGGATTCCATTCGGCAAAAGGGCGAAGTTGGTCGATATGCGACAGAGCAATGACAATGGGCGGAATGGACCGCAGCCTATTGTCCACAAAACGTTGTCGAAGCTGTTCGAGCAATAGTTGGTCTGGTGCTCGAGCTGCGGTGGTCGCCGAACAAACCATGAGAATCAAATCGCATTTCAAGAGCTCGGGTTCAAGTAGCGAGACAGCATGGCTATCCTCTTTTCCTCCAAACCCTTCCGTGTCAAATAGAATTACTTTCGGCAAACCCTCTCGTTCGAGTACATACGGAGTAATGTCGGTCGTACATGGCAACGTATCCGTTGCCGCCCGCATCTCTCCGAACAACGCGTTTACTAGGCTCGATTTGCCTGCCTTGGCCTGTCCAAGGACGATCACACGCAACGGCTCATCAGCCTTGCGAATCGCGGAACAGTCTGCCTTTTCGACGTCCAGCTTCGATTTGGGTGATCGAAAATTTTGAAACGCTGGTTCGTCCACTGCAAGCTGCCCGCTATATAGCTGAATCGCATATTCACCCGCCCGCCTGACGCAGTAGCCAATGGCCCATCGCTTGGCCTCCTCCAAGGCCGTAACGCTCAAGTCCCCTAGCAGATTGTCGTTGACTTCCTTGAAGGCTCCCGATACGGGATTCAATGCAAACCGAACCATTCGGTAACCTATTCGCCAGGGACTTTCCATCGCAGTAAACGACGAAGTTTTTTTCCAAACGTTTGCCAACTGTTCGAACTGGCGAATCGTCAACACGTGGGAGCCCGGAATATGGTCCTTGGCTGAAGTCCGCAAATCACGAAGTACGCGTTCCGCAATCAACATCGCATCTGGCATCGTGATTTCTAGAGCTGGTTTCTCGGAAGTGCGACCAAACTGCACGGCGACCGCGTTAAAGAGTTCGATTGCAAGCTGCTTCCATGCGTTTGGATCCTCTAAAGGAGGCGGGTTACCCTCGATCTTCTGTGCCAGTTGCTCAATCGCTTCTCTTGCACCTTTTTCGCCAGAAGCACCCCGTGTTTCGATGGATATACGAATCGCTTTTTGTTTTCTCATCCGGAACACTCGATCGATGTTCCAACCCAGAAGGGATACAACCGCAGCCCCTACCGCGAACCAAGTCAATAGCCCTCTCTCGTATAACCACCAACAGCCTGCCCCCATGAGAATAACATACGGAAGCGTGCAAAGGAAAGCGACGAGTGCGAAACGAATTTTCCATCGGAGCATGACGGACTCATTGACTGTTGGTATTAGTGGATGAAGGAGTTCGGGTTCCGTGTTTTAGATATTCCGAGAATCGGCGGCGTCCTTCCTCAAGTTCCTTCGCATAAAACTCATGCAGTTTAGTGGCATCCGGTGTTGCGCCTCGCCGCATTTGTGCGAAGTACCAACACAGCGTGCAGCCAAGTGCATATGTAGTGGCCGCATTGTACGCTGCTCCAAACACGCTGCCGAAGACCGGCACAAACTTCGCGATCAAACTACGGGCTATTCTCGCAAGCATGCTCCCTCCCACTGCCGTTCCGAATTCGGTCATCAATTGAGAGGTGAGCGGTTGTCCGTAAATCGAAGAAAGTGCATGAAACATTTTCGCCTGGATGGCAATCACCACGGGTATGTCGACCAACGGCCAGGGGACTGCTCCTGCGCCACCAGCAGCTACACTATAGGAGATGATATGTGGCCAAGCTGTCGCGTAATACAAATCGCCCAACTCCGCCCGGAGTTCGGGCTGCGTTTCCAAAATCGAACGCAAACCATGAGGGAAAACTTCCTCGATCGCGTTCCACAACGATTCCAACCCATAGTTGGCGGGCTCCAATCCATCGTCGGGCAACGTCAAATCGACTGCCACAAATCGGTTGGAATAACGGGCAAACTCAGTTCGCTGATGTTGCAATGAACGGGCCAAATCTGTCGGTATGGTCGTGGGCCAAGACACTTTATCAAAAGGATGCGGTAAGAAATGCTTATCGGTATTTTTCGCATAGCCCTCGTGAAGCGCCGTCTGAACCACGAGAATCGGCCAATTGGGGCGCTGCTTGCGAATAGTTTGGAGCGCGTCGAGCACGGACTTTTGTGCGTGGTCCATCGCCTTGATAACTACCATCACCAAGTGGGCTTGCTCGTTGCAATAGTTCAAATCCTCCTTCGGATCGTATCCTGCTTCTCCTAGGCCTCGCGTATCGAGAAAACGCAGCATGCAACTTGCCTCGTCCGGAAAGGAGTAAAGGCGTGCAGTGCGGGTACATGGTTGAAAGCCATTTCCTATCTCGGCGGTCGTGCTACCGGTAATCGCACGAACGATGGATGTCTTTCCCGATTGAGCCTTGCCAAGCAGCCAAATAACCGGCACTGGTAACCGCAAGCGGGATTGTCGAAGCTGCGTTTCAACCCTCGCTGCATCTACCTGCGGTGCAAGTACGGCATTGCGCAATGACCACCAATAGTTTTTTTTAAAAATCGCAAATCTTCCCATGAGTTTGGCTTCTAAAGTGCCGTTGTTTGCTTGAACGCAACATTTCGAAAATCGCGCAATGTGTTACAGCCAATACAGTTGCGATGCGACTTTAGGATGTGCGCCTTGTCCAATTCAAAATACCGTGTAAAGTTCATTAAATGTGCACAGCCTAGTCGTTTTGCCTGAAATAGCGGTAAATCGAGCGGGGGAACCAATGGTGCGACGTGGTACGCAAGTACAACGGTACGCACAGGGGCTTAGGTGTCAATCGCGACGCCAGGATTATTCCGATCCCAGCCCGTCAGCTAACCTCGTCGGCCGATTGCGAGATGTACTTGTAATCATGGAAAGCAGTTCCGTTGGAACACGCTAGTGCGAGATCTCTGAGTGGCTTTGATGAATACGCAATCGTAAATCGTGTGGAGAGCATAATGGTCCGCGCTCCCTGTCGGTTTAGCTCTATTAATCTTCAAGGCTGATCCGTTGGACGTCGCTGTCTTTGCTCCCTGCTGCTTCGATTGCCATGTGCACCAAGCTGCTCGGTTAGGAGTTAGCCTATGTCCACCTATGTCTTGTTTGGTCAAACCAGCTGGTTTGCAATATCTGTTTACACCTTGATCGCAATGCTGTTGCTACTGTTAATCGCGATCTGGCTTATTTTTCGTTACATACCCAACAACTCCGTGGGCGTCGTCGAAAAGCTATGGTCCGGACGCGGGTCTGTGCCTGAGGGAGGTATCATCGCGATAGAAAGCAAAGCGGGCTTCCAATCCGCATTGCTTCGCGGTGGCGTGCACTTTGGCTATTGGAGATGGCAGTTCCGGGTTCATCGCGCTCCACTTGTAACCATATCGCAAGGCAAGATCGGTTACGTATACGCTCGCGACGGTCAGCCATTGCTTTCCAGTCAAACGCTCGGGCGAAGCATTGATTGCAACTCTTTTCAAGACGCGCGAGCATTCCTCTCAGAAGGCCAGCGAGGACGGCAACGAGCGATATTGCGAGAAGGTGTCTATGCAATTAACCCAGCACTCTTCGTCGTTATTAGCGATGAGAGAGTCTATGCTCTATCAGCCATACAATCGCTGAAAGAGATTCATACGCTAGAGCAGTATCGAGACGAACTGGCAACTCTCGGGGGCTTTGCTCCCGTCATCATCGGTTCCATCATGAAGAGCGATGACGCTCCTGAACCAGATCATCCTACGTCTGTGGACTCGATCGGGGTTATCACGGTGCATGATGGCCCTTCGCTACCTCCTGACGAGATCATCGCCCCTATCGTGGGTAGCGATTCAGAATCCGAATACTTTCACAACAACTTTCAGAACGCAGAAGCATTTCTCCAAGCGGGTGGCCGACGTGGTCGTCAATACTTGACGATCACCGACGGTACCTACTTTATCAATCGTTGGTTTGCAACTGTGGAAATGAATCCTAAAACGGTGATTCCAATCGGGTACGTTGGAGTGGTTGTGAGCTACGTCGGACGCAGTGGAAATGATGTATCCGGTTCTGGCTTCCGCCATGGCGAGCAGGTCGCTCCCGGCGAAAAGGGTGTTTGGGAAAAAACGCTAGGCCCTGGCAAATACGCATTCAATCGATATGCAGGCAGCATCATTGCCGTACCTACAACGAACTTTGTTTTGCATTGGATCACAGGGCGATCGGAGTCACACAAGTACGATGAAAGCCTTCGCTCAATCGACTTGGTCACCAAGGACGCATATGAACCACTTTTGCCGCTGAGCGTTGTGGTCCATATCGACTACGAACGCGCCCCCAGCGTCATTCAAAGATTTGGCGATGTAAAGAAACTGATCACTCAGACAATCGATCCAATGTTGAGCGCCTTCTTCCGAGACGTGGCTCACAAGAAAACCATGCTAGGATTGTTGCACGAACGCGATCAAATTCAAAAGGAAGCCCGAGAAGAGCTGCGAGAAAAGTTTAGGGCCTTTGATATCGAATGCGTGGATGTTCTTATCGGGAAACCAGTTCACGCTCCCGGTGACGACAAGATCGAAACGCTGCTAGAGCAACTTCGTCAGCGGCAGCTGTCCTGCGAGCAACTTGAAACCTTTGAACGCCGTAAGCTGGCCGCTCAAAAGCTACAGGAGCTCAATGCGGCAGAGGCTCAAGCCGAAAGGCAAACGGCCTTGACCAATGCAGAAGTGCAAGCACGCATCGCCGATAGCGAGGGTGAAGCGATACTTGCGAGGGCGCGCAAGTCAGCCCAGCAAACGATCGTAATGGCAGACGCTGAACTGGAGCGATCCAAGCGAGAAGCAGAGCAAACCGTTCTACTTGCCGAGGCGGATAGCCGGCAACGCATGCTGGCCGGACGCGGTGAAAGCCAAAAAATTATTCAGATCGGACTTTCGGAAGCAGCCGTCCTGTTGAGAAAGATCGGTTCCTTTGGAGACCCGCGACTGTATGCATTGCAAGAAGTAGCTACCAAACTCTCCAACAGCCAACAGCCACTAGTGCCGGAACGCCTCTTTGTTTCCGGATCGCAGAATGGTGAGGGATCGCCGCTCGCATCTGGAATGTTAGGAACACTTTTGGAGTTGTTGGTCGCTGAGAAAACGGGTTGGGAAACCAGTGACCATCCAGAACTTGAATCGCTTCGCCAGTTTTCGGATCGAGTGAGCAAAAGCGCTTTAGAAAGCATGTCGTCGACCTTGTCGGAGGATCCCAAAGGACGCTAGCAGCGTCCACCACGATGCTGACGCTGCTAGCGTTGATGCCGTTGCTGACGCTGCTAGCGTCAGTGCCAGGGCAACCGATGGAGAGGCAGCGGCCGTGTTGATGCACCATTCTCTTACCGCGACCGGATCGTTTGGAAATTCGGAAACCTGCGTGGCACCGAAAGATAGGGTCTTGTAATTTGCAGGGCTGATCAATCGCCATAAAAAAAGACCCTGCGATTAGCAGGGTCTTTGGTGCTTGCTAGCAAGCATTGTCACATCGTTCCAAAAAATTAATTAAGGCAATTCTGGCTCGGAGGCATCATTGATTTTGACAGGTTGTCCGTCTTGGCCAAAAGAAAAGAAAGTTGTTCCACCACCACCAAAACTAGTAGGCATGTTGTAGACATAGATTGCGTCAACCGCCTTCACGATTCTTGTTTGGCATTCTGCCAAGTGAGCCAGCGAATAGGAATCCAAGCTATTACGACCCTCGAGAGTAGCATCCAACTTTCGCTTCAGCTCTTTCAATTGCATCAACGATAGTGCGGTCACCGGTTTGGTTACTGCATTCGAATCGGTTGGGATAGCCAAATCGATCAAACGCTCCAAATGCTCGCGTTGAAGATTTCTTCGCCATGAACTAATACGTGGCTTTCTGGCGGAAACTTCCCCATCGGGTTTGGCATCCAACTCAGACCATATCTCCGCATAGAGCTTATCCATCAATTCTGGCAGTGTGACTGCATCTTGGTCGGCAGGTACTAAAGTCTCATTATCAAAAATCCTGCGCAAAGTGCTTGGATTCATTAACATGGTTAAAGTCGAGGCTTGATATCCCAGGATTCGGTCATGAACTGGGAATGTCGATTCACCCATCGATCGCACGCCTTCGTCGATCCACTTGTCGTTGGTCAAGCGTTCCAAGATTGGTTGAGTAATTCCAAAGGCTTCGTCCCGGAACGCGTTTTTAAACACGAAGGCCAATGCCTTGCGTTGACGCTCGGCGGCAATAGGAACGAGCGACTGCCGGTTGCCCGGATCGCCCTTTTTGTCGCGGTTGACGGTCGCGCCACCAATCCAGTTGGCCATCATGCTTACCGCTTTCATCTGTTCGCCCAAGGTTAGCTCGTAACCCTTGCGTGCTTTGCCCCAACTTTCTCCGTCCTTTACGAACTTGTCGAGCAATCGCGAACGATAGAGCTTGACCAGTCGTATTTGGTTTTCGGCAAAATCAAGCGGTTCTTTGCTGTAGTCGTACCGCCGCGCTAGCGGGTCAGGTCCACTGGTGTCTTCGTCAGTAGCATACTGCATTTCAGGTTCGCTAGTTCTTTTGAGGATCTCTTGAAGTTTTGCTTCTTCAGGAGTGTATCCATACTCAATCGCCCAGTAGTCGTACGGGCCAATACCGGTCATCGTATAATCGCCTCGCGTACCCCCTTCAACTTCATATGGGATATTGATTGGAAGGTAATCCATTACGGAGGACGCTAATGTCTTCTTTCCTTTAACGGCGTCCGAATTGATTTCCTTAAGCGTGTATACACTCGAGGCCTTGAAATTGTGTCGAAGTCCGAGAGTATGTCCTGACTCATGTGCTACCAATTCCGCCAAGAGTGGACCAATGAAGGCTTCTGGCATGTTGTCCAAAAGGTTTTCTTTCATCTTCTCCGGTTTTTTTGCTTCAGGCTTCTTCTCTTCTACTTTGGGTTCCTCTTTTTTCGGCTCTTCTTTTTTCGGCTCTTCTTTGACCCCATCTACCTTCTTGGGCTCCTCTTGTTTTGACTCTACTTTTTTCGGTTCTTCTTGCTTTGCCTCCGACAGAGGAAAATTGCCTTCGTCATCGAACAAGTCAAATGCGAGACGAGCCATTCCCATGTCCATTTGCTTGCCGACAGCAGCATTGCAAAAGCCATTGACTTGGCTAGTTCGGCCAATCAATCCATCGTATGGTTGATCACCGATCAAGCTGTTGTCGACTTTGGTCATTGGATGACCTCCGTATGGAAGCTTGGATTGGTTTGCAAAGTAGCTCTTCAGGTGATCGCGATTTGCATTGGGTGCAAGTCGCAAACGCGGATCCCAATTAGGATGGGAACCTAACCAAGAAACCGTCTCAGCGCTCATGCCCTCCATTGCCAAATCGGGCATCATGTCATGGTATTGAAAATTAAAGTGGCGAATCCAGCCGTCAGTCAAGATGATGTCGGCGTCCAAGATTTCCCCGGTGAGCGGATGAACTCGGCTGGGTCCGATTGCAGTTCCGATGTCGTTGTTGAGCCATCGAACGAAGTTGTACTGCACGTCCTCCGGATCGAGGTCCATGTTGTCGCCAGTCTTGGCGTCCTGGTAGTAAACTTCGACAGCGTCGGAGAATCCAATTTGTTCAAAGGCTTTGTTCCAGTACTCGATCCCTTGCTTGACCCATCGTCGATATCGGACCGGTGTTGTGTGTTCGATATAGAAGCGGATCGGTTTCACAGGCGGGCTGATCTTGAGACTTGGATCTCGCTTTTCCATTCGCCAACGTGTGACGTATCGAACGAGTTTCTTGTCTTCGTCATAACTGCCTAAGTCAGAATAGTTTGTTAGAAAGTAACCGACTCGTTGATCCGCCTTGCGTGGTCGGTAACCGTTTTCTTCTGGTACTTCACTAAACGAAAAGTGCAACGTTTGCAATTTTCCGCCAGCAGCCACTACCTCGAAAGCGAGCTCCGCATTTTTGGTAAACGATTTGGCTTTCGCAATCTTGATCAGCTGTGGATCTTGAACACGAACCGATGGCCCGAAGAACTTGGCTGCGTTTCCAACAAATAATGCGTCCGCATCGATTACAGGTCCACCACCTCGTGGTCCCATAGTAATGATCGGAACATCCAAGAGAACGGTGTCGGTAAACAGACGCTTGACCGACGATTTCGATTCGGGTTCGCCATTCGAGCGAATGCCCATATTCGGTACGATCAACGCAAGGCGCTTGTTGTATTGACGCCAGTAAACATAAAAATCGTTGGATTGAAGTCCGGCAAAGCGATCGCCGCTACTTACCGTCAACGCGATAAAATATTTCTTTGTCGCAAAGTCTTTTGGTAATTCCAAAAGCATCTGCCCGTCTTTTTCTCTTGTCCAAACGCCGCACAACGACTGCTTGTCAGGCGACTTCGAATCGGCCTTGACGAACCCTTCGGTGACTTTTTCAAACGGAGGATACTCGGGTACGGGTGCGGCAGAATTTGCTGCGGTTGCAGGTGCTTCTTGTGCCAATACAGCCTGCAACGGAAGTAAGCTCGCTCCAAACGCTGCGAGAAGCGTTAGAGATCGCATCAATGATTGACGATCCAGTTTCATTCGATTGTTCCAAGAAAGTTGATAAACGTACGTCCAAACGAGCCGCAGGCGTTAGCCGCGCAATTCAACGGATTGATTTTTTCGCGGCTAACGCCCGCGGAAACACAGGTAGGCAGGCTCAGCCCGGGACGAGTGGGACTGGGCGAAGCCTACGTCAACTTCAAACCCACGTCGGGTCACGACAAAGATTGTTGCAGATTGACTACGGGAATAGGCATCGTAGACCCTCCAACCCGCAACTCCATCGCAATCGATAACGCCAACCGCTCCATGGATTATGAGCCGCACACCTCGCAAGGTCCAGTGATCACAAGCCTTGGAAACGTCGATTATCAAAGAAAAATAGGATTCGATCATAAGTCGGGCTGAACCGGACGCTAGTCCAATACGGCTCAACGTTTTGGGTTGTCAAAACCCGAATAAACTACCTCACCAGGTTACGGCTTTGTGACAGAAATCTCTACGGAAATTTCACCAACGTTGTCCCACAATTCATTGGAGGGCTCGTTGATCTTTAGATAGAGTTCCCCAAAATTTGATGTTGTAATTACTTGCTCGCCGCCAATTCGAATGGTTTGCCAGCGTCGGGTCTGCTCTAACTCACCGTTCGAAACCACACTGGCAATGACGCAACCCAAGGGGTTCCCTCGGTAATAACGATACGTGATTCCCTCTGGCTCGGCATCCCAGTTCGCACTTTCAAGTCCAATCGCTTTTCGAATGATATATCCGCCAGAACAAGAAATGCGAAGCGGTTTGCCAACCTCGACCAAGACACCTGTGGATTGCCAGCCCCGGTCGGATGCGAGCTGAATCCGTGCAAAATCACCTTGGTTCAAGTTCTTCGATGCTGGACTGGCACTGCGAATTACCATGGATCGCTCAAAGTCATAGCCGAAATCCAAATCGGAGACGAACGCGTTCCAATCCACTTGTACGTCATCCCATTCCAATTCAAGTCGCTTTTTGAACTCTAAAGAAAGCGAATCCGAGTAGTCGAGTTTCTTGCTGTACAACTCCTTCAAAATCGGACCATATTTAGGATGGTGGGTAAAAAAGACGCAAGCTGCCCAACTCCATGAATAACGGATCTCATGGTCAGTGCGGTCGTTTCCATACGCCAAAATCTCCGACATCGAGGGCGTATGGCGTCGTTTGAGCATCTCGTCGATTAACCGCAATCGCCCCCAGCCAGAAACCTGCTCCCTTGAAGATGGCAAAACGCCTAGTTTTAACACTCCGTCCTTAAGCGAATGCGTTCCGTACATGTCTGCCATCCCCTCCATGAACCATGGCGCCCCTGCTCCACCGTATAGCTTCCACATGATCCAATGCGTTGCTTCATGTAAAAACAAATGGCGTCGGTAATAGGTGGTGGGTTGTTCACGCAAATAGATCTGATTTCCGAACTGGTACCCCTCGTCAAAACCGGGAACACCATCTAGCAACCCAAGCTGCCTAAGACGTTCGCGATCACCAATGAGAAATGCAGAAACATGCAACCCTGCCATACGCTTGGCATCGACCCCAAAATAGTGCTGCCATTGCTCGATACTTTGCTCTAGCAAATCTGGCCAACTTTTGAGCTCGTCATCCATTGGAATGTCGGTGACGAGTGCCAAACGCGGCGTAACCAGTTCGTACAAACCCTTATCATTGCGAGAAACCTTTTGGGCCACAACGATCCCGTTTTCGATTTCCTGGCCTTTCGCAAAATTGCTTCGACCACAGACTGTCACAAGTTCCAGGAACAAAAGGCAGCCTGAAATTGAAAGGGCCTTGAAGATCATTAAAAATTTTCTGTAGGTATTAAGCCGCAGGTGAAGGAAATGGCAGCGAAAATGGAATCGGGAAAACAGCGGCAAACTAACGCATCGACGCTCACAAAATCGATTCCTATCTATTGTCGGCCCGCAATTTTCTCTTGTATTGTAATCGCTAGTTCGACGGCCTGTGCGGCAAGCATCCCATCCAATCGTGGGGCGATGTTTCTCGTTCGAACACTTTCCGCCATGTCATCGATTTCAGCAACAAACGCATCTACATCATCGCTCGCTGGAAGCTCAGGACGAATGACTTGTCCCTCGCGAGTCACGATTTTGAGCGGCATCGTTTCTGCCGAATCGCTAAAGGCCGCAAATTCATGCTGCAGTGTTGCATTCTCGAGATGAAGTTCAAAGCCGTGTGTAAACGGTCTACCCGGCCCATCAATTACCCCGGAGGTACTAGCGACGGCCACTTCTGAGTTCCCAAAGTCATAGACAACGTGAACGAACTTCGCCACATCGCCGTGCATTCTTCCGACTGCATGAACTCCCTTAGGCTTGCCGAACAGCAATTGAATCCAATGCAAATCATGGACATGTAGGTCCACCAACGGGCCACCTACTTTGTCTTTCGTATAAAAGTCCGGAAGCCAAGTCGGGTCGGAAATAATTCGCTTAAAGTACCCTCCGATGGGCCTTCCATAAGTATTTTTGGCAACAAGCTCGGTAGCAAATGCAAAGGCTCCCATGTAGGGAAGAACATGAGCAACCATCACCATTTGATCGAATTGTTTTGCCGTTTGCATGACCCGAAAACAGTCCTCTGAGTTGAGCGCAAGAGGCTTTTCGCAAAGAACGTCTTTGCCATGTTCCAATGCCATGATGGCAGCGGAGGTATGGCGGTGCGGTGGAAGGCAAATATCGACGACATCAATATTGGGCGAACGAAGCATTTGCTCCAACGATTCGAAGACTTCGATTCCGTCCAAAGCAATTTGATCGCCAGGCGGGCCAAAATTTCCCTTGATCCCTCGCCAATCGCCAACGCGTTTCTTTGCATCGCTCGAACAGAACGCAGCAAGTCTCGCATGCTTGCTCCTGCGATATGCAAGCTGATGTATCCACCCCATAAAGCCAATGCCAATCAAGCCGACGCGTATCATTTATTGCGGTTCCTTGTCCTTCGTTGTTAAGTCGTTTTAAATTTTCTCGAGCAGCCATCTTAAGAGAATTACGCCCCCCTAGGTAACCCTAAGTGCCTTCGATAAGATAGATTCTTTACCCTTTCGTCGCTTGGCCTGTCCGGCTGACGTCACGGCATTTGAACAACGGATTGCTAAGTCGATGCCTGAAAACCTAGAACCAAAAAAAACAGTCCCCAACTCCTATGATGAAATTCCATATCCAAGTCATCCCATTGAGGCGATGCATCCGGACCATCTCTATTCCATTGCGAAACTATTTCGATTGGATGCACCTATCCCAGACAATGCATCCATCTTGGAACTCGGTTGTGCAAATGGCGGCAATGTCATCCCGTTAGCTGTGCAGATGCCCAATGCGAAAATCGTTGGAGTCGATCTCTCGAGTAGACAAATTGCCGACGGTCAAGAAACGGTCGACGCGCTGGGACTGACAAACCTAAAACTCATTGCCATGGATTTTCAAGGAATTGACGCGTCCTTTGGCCAATTTGACTATATCCTCTGCCACGGCGTATTCTCGTGGATTCCTCCCATAGCTCAACTCTGCATTCTTCAGATTTGCCAAGACAGACTCTCGGTGGACGGGGTAGCGTATGTCAGCTACAACGCCTATCCAGGTTGGTTCACGCGAGGTTTGATTCGACAGATGATGCTGCCCTACGTTTCACAACTGTCCGACCCAGTCCGCAGGATCCAACAAGCGCAAGCCCTCCTTTCCTTCATGGAACAGAGTACCGAAGGTCAAATCACACCCTATGCGCAAACACTAAAATACGAAATGGAACTGCTCTCCAAAAATCCGGATTCGTACCTATTTCATGAACACCTGGAGGAGAACAATCGGCCTTTGTTTTTCTATCAATTCATGGACATGGCATCGCGTCATCGTTTGCAGTTCCTTGGCGAATCGATTCTTGCAACGATGATCACGAGCAACCTGCCCCCGCAAGCCGTAGAGTCGCTGAAGAAGTTGACTACCAGCTTGGTTGAACAAAGTCAGTATATGGACTTTGCAACAAATCGAATGTTCCGGCAGTCATTGCTCTGCCATCAGGATCGCAGCCTAGATAGACTGCTCAGTCCTAGTCGATTGGATGGAGGTCGCTTCGCGGGTAGCTTCCAAGTCGATGATACCAGTCAAGGGATCCGACTAAACCCCGAGCTGGAGCTAAACCCCGAGTTGGAGATTGTATTTAAAAGCGTAAATGGGCAAACTATTCAAACCAAGGACCTGGCGTTAAAAGCCATGTTGTTCGTCATGTCGGAAGCGTGGCCGGGTTCGCTGACGTCATCAGAAATTTGCGACCGAACCGTTAAGAAACTCTCTGAGCGATTGTTCGTTGGCCAAAGCGAACAAGCGTCGATTGCAAATCTCGTGAACTCGAGCATGTTGCATATGGTGCTGCGCGGCGACGTGGCTTTGCGCTTCCTTCCAGATCGATTTGTGATGGATGTTTCCGACAATCCGGTTGTTTCGTCATTGGCTCGTCTGCAGGCCACTCAAGGAAGTATGCTAACAACGCAGTTGCACACGATGCTCAGAGCGGACCGGTTGACCAGAATGGTCGTTCCCATGATCGATGGCAGTCGGACCAGGGAGAGCATCGCTGAGTTCATCGGGGATGTCGCCCGCGGAAAACTAAACGTTCATCCCCAAGAGAATAGAGCGATCAACATGGTCGCTGTTCAGAACGCCACTGCCGACAAAATTCTTGACCTATTGCGACGATCGGCGATGCTGATTTCCTGAGAGACGCAAAACAACAAAGACCGAATTCGAATGCAAGCGCTGGATTTGAGCCTCAACGCGCGAGCAGAGGGCCGGAGTTGCGAGTGCTTACTTGTCTTCCGGCCCGCACGCTAGTAGCGAGTGGCAGCGCCTGAGTTGTAGGCATTGTAGCTCAATCAGTTAGTTTACTAAGGAGAGGAAAACAAAAGTATGCGAATCTGATCCGGGCAGGTCCAATCCAGTCCGGAAATCTTTACCAGAACCAAGTCCTTATAGGATAGGGATGAGGGGACGCAGCCAGCTATGCGGGGTAACTCAATTTGACGAAGAAGCCGAGTAAGGATAGATCGGAGGCACCTACTTCGCACCTTGCTTGGCGGGCGGATCGTCAAGGTCAGGGAGCAACAAAGGTGGAGTGGAGCAACAAAGGTGGAGTGGAGCAACAAAGGTGGAGCAACAAAGGTGTCAGGAGTCATTGATTCGAAAAATGGCTTGGTGGCGCAACAAAGGTGGGGGAAAACAAAGGGGACGGGGGTAGTTTGTGTCGCGAAGATGCGATACCCTGCCGTTTTTTGCAGGATTGGAGGACTACATGCCAAGACAAAAGCGTGTCAACGAGGCGAGCACGATCTATCATGCAATCAATCGCGGGAACGCTCGTAATGCCATCTTCCACAGACCAGATGATTATGATGCTTTCCTGCGAGTCCTTGCCGAAGGGCTTGAAAAGTATCAGGTAGGGAAAACAAGAGGGGACGGGGGTAGTTTGGGGGGAATAAATGGGGACACACACAGACCCTGACAGCTTTTTGGTTTTTGGTAGCTTGAAAGGAATAGTTGGATTCATTCGAAAAAGGGTGGGAGGTTATGGCTCACTTTAAAGTGAGTGCCATTAATCCCACGAGCGGTCATTTTACGATTGAGATCTCAAATAGATTGGGCCAGTTTTTTCCAGTGACAAACAGCTTTTTGGAATTGGGATCTTGTGCAATGCCATTCAGCACCTGATCTCGGTTTTGGCGTTGGCTCTCAGGATAGAGTGAACTAAGGTCGATCCAGCCAAGCAGTTTGCCGTTTTCAGGCGAGACGCGCGCGATCCGATCCTCGTACCAGATATTCGCCCATATCTCTCCATCGACGTATTCAAGTTCATTCAAATTCTTGATCCGAACGGCCCCATCCTTGACCGATATCTTGCGAAGTTCTTTAAAATTGCTTGGATCGACGAATCGAATGTCCGAGGAACCGTCGCTCACGATCAGCTCCTTCCCGTTGTGCGTCAATCCCCAGCCCTCATAGGGATATCGAAAAAACTCCTCATACTGAAAGGTCTTCAGATCGTACTTAAGGCAAAAGTTGTTCTTCCATGTGAGCTGATAAAGCTTGCCATCGAGAACGGTAATGCCCTCGCCAAAATACTGTTTGTCCAGCAAAAGGGACTTCAAAACCACGCCTGACCTGAAGTCGACTTCACGAAGCGTCGAACCACCATACCTGCCTGTTCCTTCAAACATTTTCCCATTGTCGATCACGAGCCCCTGCGTGTATGCATCCGGATCATGCGGATAGGTTGCCACGACTTTGGCTTTCCAGACCGGAACCGCACCTTTGCCCATGGGCATGCAGCCCAACATCAAAATCATCAAAGCAAAAACAAGGGCTGCCGAACGCGACATCGAATACAACTCCGTCAATTCTTTTATGGTGAATCCGCTTCCTTGTGACCGATGGCCTAATATCTCCGAGTAACGCTTGGAATGCTAGGTACCGACTCCTGCAAAAACCAGTCTTTCCCACGGCGACAACTTTCCGCGGGTGGTGTAAAATGCGAACCCACATGACTTTTTTGGTCCATCCCATCCCCTCAAAATTTCTTCCAAGTGGGTGTTCGCTTTGAGTCGCTGCATCGCTGTTCTTTGTTACCTCGTTTTATCCTCGCAAGGGCTGGTAGCCGATCCACCCAGTAAACCCAATCTCATTTGGATCATGGCTGACGATTTGGGTTATGGTGATCTTGGTTGCTATGGCCAAAAAACTATCACGACCCCGAACTTGGATCGAATGGCCAGCGAAGGTTTGCGTTTCACACATTTTTACTCGGGTGCAACGGTTTGTGCACCTTCACGAAGTGTCCTCATGACCGGTATGCACCACGGGCATACTCGCGTTCGCGGCAATGCAGGCCAGAAAAATCCTACTGCTCAGGCATTGCAATCCGATGATGTCACGGTTGCCAAGATTCTACAGCAGGCTGGCTATCGTACGGCACTGATCGGCAAATGGGGACTAGGGGATGTGGGGCCAGCCGATAGCGGCCTGCCTCGTAAGCATGGTTTTGATGAATTCTTTGGGTACTTGAATCAGAGCCATGCGCACAACCATTTCCCTAGTTTCTTGTGGCGGAACGAAACGAAAATCGATTTGCCCAACGTTATTAAACCCATCGGCGAAAGCGGAGCGGGCTATGCGACCGAAGCCAAGGTCTTTGCCGACGACTTGTTCGCTCAGGAAGCGATCCAATTCGTTCAAAAAAACAAGTCAACGCCTTTTTATCTCTATTGGAGCATGGTCATTCCACACGCCAACAACGAACGAACTCGCGAACTTAAAAACGGGGCTCATGTACCTGACTTCGGTCCATATGCAGACACAGATTGGCCGGAACCAGATAAAGGGCAAGCGGCGATGATCTCACGGCTAGACGGTTACGTGGGGCGGATGCTGTCTGCTCTTCAAGAAGCTGGGATAGCGGACAATACGCTGGTCTTATTCACGAGCGACAACGGCCCGCACAACGAAAGCAACCATGATATCAAGCGGTTCAATCCGTCCGGCCCCTACAACGGCATCAAGCGAAGTCTGACCGATGGCGGTATACGCGTACCACTAATTGCCTGGTGGCCGAATAAGATCAAGCCGAACACGAGGACGGATCAGGTCGCTTACTTTGGTGATTGGATGGCAACAGCCTCAGAGCTTGCATCAATCAAAATACCTACGGGGCTTGATTCGGTAAGCTTAGTACCAACGTTGTTGGGCGACTCCGCCAAACAATCGCAGCATGAATTTCTGTATTGGGAGTTTCACGAGGGGGGCTTTAAACAGGCTGCGCTTTATCAAGGACGTTGGAAAGGTATTCGAAAGGGCAGCGCGAATGCGTCTATTGCACTATTCGATCAAGCAAGCGATATCGGGGAAAAGACCGATGTTGCCGGCGCACATCCAGATATCGCTGCTACGATAAGCGATTATCTGAAAACAGCTCGCTCCGAATCCTTCGATTGGAAGCCGATTTGGTAAGGCATTCACAACCCGTGCCCGACCGGTCAAGCTAAATTCACATGCAGCCGAAAGTGGAACTAAGCACGCGTGAAGAAGTATTTTGGCATTACATGTAGCCGACGTCGCTCCGCGACTCGGCAATTCAGTGTCGCGGAGCGACACTGCCACAACGATCGAATCAAAGAACTTCTGCCGTAGTGCACTAGCTTAAGATGGAAAAGAAATCATGGCTTCGGAACCAACTATGCGACTCTTTCTCACTCTCTTGGTGATCGTTACCTTGGTCATTCAAGCAAAGCCCCTGACGGCAGCGGAAAAACAGCCCAACGTCCTGTTCTTGATTGCTGACGACTTGAACAACATGCTCGGTTGCTACGGCGATCCGAAGGCGAAGACCCCCAATCTCGATCGATTGGCAGCTCGCGGCGTGAGGTTCGATCGATCATATTGCACATTTCCCTTGTGCGGACCTAGCCGAAATTCGATGCTGACCGGTCTCTATCCGAACAGCACAGGCATTTTGGCTAATTCGCTCATCTTTCGCCAAACGATTCCTGCACAACACAGTTTGTCCCAAGCGTTTCGATTGTCTGGT
This sequence comes from Pirellula sp., assembly GCA_043757445.1. GTDB lineage: Bacteria > Planctomycetota > Planctomycetia > Pirellulales > Pirellulaceae > JBKCUI01. The sequence goes on from JAYVPJ010000101.1 coordinate 54,914, forward strand.
TACTTCGCCGCGCGAATCGGGAAACTCTATCACTACAACGTGCCTAATTCGATTGGAACCAATGGCCATGATGATCCTGGATCCTGGGAGTTGGAATTGAATCCGGCCGGGGTCGACCGTCTCGAACATCACCCCAATATCTACTCGCTTACTCCCGGCCAATTCGGTGGTACGCTCAGTTGGTTCGCATCGCCCAAGGGCGATCAGTACCATACCGATGGACTAATGGCCGAGGATGCTCAATGGGTGCTCGAGCGATGCGCTAAAAAGAAAGACCGCCCATTTTTTCTTGCGGTTGGTTTCTTTCGTCCGCACACCCCTTATGTTGCTCCAAAAGAACCGTATTTCGACTGGTACCCCGAAAAAGAAATGCGCATCGTTCCCAATGTAGTCCATGACCAAGAGGACATTCCACCAGCAGGTCTTGCAAGCTACAAAAAGGAGCAGGACAATCTGACCGACGACCTTCGACGCCAAAGCCTGCAAGCGTACTACGCTAGCATCAGTTTCATGGACGCCCAAGTCGGAAAAGTGGTCGACTCGCTCGACCGACTAGGTCTCTCAGACAATACGATCATCGTCTTTACTAGTGATCATGGTTATCACACGGGCGAGCACGGTCTTTGGCAAAAGATGAGTCTGTTCGAAGAGAGCGCTCGAGTCCCCATGCTTGTCGTCGCCCCAGGTGTTTCCGCAAAGGGCGGAGTCGCTAAGTCACCTGTCTCGCATATCGACCTCTTCCCGACTTTAACGGAATTGTGTGGAGTAAAGGCATCTGCGAATATCCAAGGCCAGAGCCTAGTTGCAATGCTGCGAGATCCAAGCTTAACGGGACGAGGCTGGGCGATGACTCAAGTTACACGCGGTCCTGTCGGGCCTCGCGCGGCGCAAAATCCAAATGCAATGGACAAGAGTTTTTTCGGCTACAGTTTACGCACTCCACGCTGGCGTTATACGGAATGGGACTCGGGCAACCAAGGGCGCGAACTCTATGATCACGACCTCGACCCGCTCGAAATAACGAATTTGTCGAGTCAACCCGAACACGCAAAAACCGTCGAAGAGTTGTCCAAGCAATTGCAGGCAGCTGCCAAATCAACCTTCCCCGCTTCGGGCGAAACACCGGAAGTGAAAACCGCACTCTGGGCCCCGCTTTTGACAGAACCATGATTCGCTCCATCATGAAATTGACTACATGCAACAAAGCCATGTTCTTGGTTGCGAGAGTCTTATTGGTCTCGATTCCACTCGCAATAGCTTGTCCGATTTCGATCCTCTTGGCCGTGGACCCACCTCCCAACATTGTTATCATGCTAGTAGACGACATGGGTGTTATGGATACGTCCGTAGCATTTCTGACCGATCAAACGGGCCTGCCTAAACGCTATCCACTTAACGATTACTACCGTACGCCCAACATGCAGCGGCTCGCAGCCCGCGGTGTCAGATTTAGCAATTTTTGCGCAATGAGCGTATGTTCACCGACTCGAATCTCGCTCATGACCGGCCAGAATGCAGCCCGACATCGCACGTATGATGCAAAGTTTGATCGAAGCTTTGGCGAACCATGACGCGCTGTATCCTCGATCCGAGGATGGCAGTTCTGCAGTACCTCCGACAATGCCGTAATGACATCGCTATGAAACACCAATTGCTAATGATTCTTGTCTTGCTGTTCCTTTTAGATGCAGAAAGCTGGGCGGCAGACGCGCCGAAGTCGCTTGCGAGGCCGAACATCATTTTCATTTTGGCTGATGACCTCGGCCAACGTGATCTAGGCTGCTATGGAAGTACCTTTTACGAAACCCCCAATCTCGATCGATTGGCTAAAGAAGGAGCATTGTTTACAGACGCCTATGCTTCGTGCCCTGTTTGTTCGCCAACCAGAGCAAGTCTGATGACTGGACAATGGCCACAACGATTAGGCATCACCGACTTCATCGGTGCGCCGGTCAAACCAGAAGAATGGAATCGCAATACCAAAATGCTTCCCGCCCCGTATACCGATCGCCTCTCACTGGAGTCGCCGACGCTTGCCAAAGCCATGCAAAGAGCAGGCTACGCAACCTTTTTCGCCGGCAAGTGGCATCTTGGCCCCGAGGGCTATTGGCCGGAGAATCAAGGGTTTGAGATCAACATGGGTGGCCATGATCGCGGCGGCCCTTACGGAGGCAAAAAGTACTTTTCACCTTACGGAAACCCTCGACTTTCCGATGGCCCAGACGGGGAACATCTGCCTGACCGATTGGCAACCGAGACAGCCAGATTTATCGAGGAAAACAAGGATCGACCTTTCTTTGCGTACTTCGCTTTTTATTCCGTTCATACACCATTGATGGCTCGCGAAGACTTGCGGATCAAGTATGAGGAAAAGCGAAAAAGGCTTGGGCTCAAAACAAAATGGGGAACCGAAGACACGCGTGACGTACGGCTAAATCAAGATCATGCAGTCTACGCCGGCATGGTAGAAGCGATGGACCTCGCGGTCGGTAAAGTTCTCAAAAAACTCGATGAGTTGGGCCTGAGTAAAAATACGCTTGTGTTCTTCACAAGTGACAACGGCGGCCTGTCGACTAGCGAAGGTTGGCCAACTTCCAATTTACCGTTGCGAGGTGGCAAAGGATGGATGTACGAGGGAGGTATACGCGCGCCGTTCCTAGTTCGATGGCCATCGGTGATTGAGCCCGGTCGGGTAGTTAGAACTCCCATCAGTAGCCCCGACATTTTTCCAACGCTGCTCGAAGTCGCTAACTCCAGGCCGGAGTCCGAACAAAAGCTCGATGGGCTAAGTCTCGTTCCCCTCTTTCATGGCAGAGAGTTTCCCGAACGTCCGCTGTACTGGCACTATCCGCATTATGGCAACCAGGGTGGAGCACCGGCAGCTGCGATTCGTCAAGGCGATTGGAAACTCATCTGGACGTTTGAGAATGATCGTCTGGAATTGTTCCATCTGGCAAACGACCTCGGCGAGCAATCCAATCTAATTGATTCTGAACCTGCCCGTGCCGACGCTCTTCTGCAAGCCTTGCATGCATGGCAGAAGGATGTCGGTGCGAAGCTGCCTTCTCTCAATGAGAAATATGATCCCTTGAAACCCAATGGTCGATTCGCAGCCCGCAACAAGCCTGCACCCACTCCATGAGCAAGCCTTCCTCGATCAGCAAAGATATGTGTCCAAGGTCACTTGGTTTGGTTCAGCGTCGTATAGTTCCCTCAATGGTACCCGCGGCTAGAACCACAAAAAATGAGACTTCTCGCTAATCGCCACCTCGGCGGAGCAGTTCAACCCTCCAGAAACGTAGTTTTGGGAGGGTCGGCGGGCGCTAGCCGCGCCGGGGAGGGAAGGATGACGCGATCCGTAGAACTTTTTACATAGCCGAATCTTGCCCTCCCCGAAAAACTCGCTTACGGCTCGTTTTTCGACCCTCCCAACTTCTTTGAGCGGGTAACAACAGCGGTGGCGATCAGCGAGAAGTGTTAATAGAAAATATAAAATCAAAGAATCATCCAGTGTCGAAAATCATATGATGACGGAAAGCAGGAAGTTGCAATCGTTTAACCCTAAGCCGTAGGCGACGGCTGCGGGCCAGTTCAGAATCACCTTTTTCTAGTCCCTAATCATCTAGGCTAGCAACTTCACCCAGCGCCCGAGTGCCCAGTGCGCTCCAAACACTTTGCGAGACAGAATCCGAGGTGGTTTGAACGCGCCCGTCTGCAAAGATGGCTTGAATGAGACCCGTATGTCGCGAGCTATAGCCGAGTTCGATGTCTTCGATAAAAGCTTGGGGCCTTTTTTTCCATGCGTTGATAGGCACAGCAGTCGAGCCTAGCGCCTCGGACATTTCACTTGAGCCCATACCCGGCGAGCCCACGGACCAGTGATCGATGATTTGTCCATTTCCATCGCGATCCGGTCCGGTAACTCCTGGCAAGAAGAGAGCCTCGGCAATGAGCAGCGTGTTGCTGAGGCCGTCCGTGAAGTCTCGGTGCCGCGTCTGACTGTTGGTATAAAGCGCTCCATCTTGATTCGCATCACCGATTCGAGGTCCTGAACCGCTCTCGGTACCGATCGTTCCCGACGCGCAGCCGAGGTATGTACATGGAATTCGGTCATCAACGACTTGGCCGTATGTTTCAGGAGCACCCGACGAAGGGCAACGAAAGATGGATATCGAGGTTCGCATCGCGGCAATATTGGGCGCGAATGTATCCCATGGTTTGTCGGGATCAACCGTGTTGCGCAAATTGTTTTGCTCCATAAAGATTAGAATTTGGCCGCTCCACATGAATCTCTGGCTGCTAGATAGGGCCTTTGATGTTTGACATCCGGACGGAAATTTACCAAAAGTATCGGCATGCAGCAGAGTGGCCAATCCCATTTGTTTTAGATTATTGGCGCATTGGATTCGCCTCGCGGCCTCACGCGCAGCCTGCACGGCCGGCAGTAACAGCCCGACCAGAATGCCTATGATTGCGATGACCACAAGAAGCTCTACCAACGTGAAGCCTACTTGGCGCTGAGGGTGACGCATCGTTTCGCTCCGATATGGCTAGGGAAAAGACTGCATCCTACAGCATCAATGGAGAAGATGTCAAAGAAATGTGGCCGTGTCCCATTGGCGAGCAAAGCTACGCTGATCCTATTGCCCGGCTTCTTTCACCATCTTGTATTTGAGAAACGACTCTAAGAAGCCTTGGAGTTCACCACCAAGAACGACGTGGAAGTTTCCAACCTGAAAACCAGTTCTCGAGTCTTTGACTCTTTGATCGGGGTGCAGGAAATAATTTCTAATCTGTGAACCAAAGCCCGTAACCGTCTTGTTCTGATACTTCACCGCTTGTTCCGCCTCTTGCTTTTCTTCCTCGACTCGAGCCATTCTCGCTCGCAGCATCTTCCAAGCTTGAGCGCGATTCTTGTGCTGACTACGATCGCTTTGGCATTGAGCCACGATGCCCGTTGGAATATGAGTCAATCGGATGGCTGAACTCGTTTTGTTGACGTGTTGGCCACCGGCGCCAGATGCTCGATATACGTCTTCGCGTACATCCTTTTCAAGAATCTCAATTTCGACCGTATCGCTGACTTCCGGCGAAACATCAACCGCTGCAAAGCTTGTCTGGCGTTTACCTTCTGCATTGTACGGGCTGATTCGAACCAAACGGTGAATGCCCTCTTCGCCTTTGAGATAACCATAAGCGGAGGGACCGCGAATGATTACCGTTGCTTGAGTGATCCCTGCCCCTTCGTTTTCAGATCGGTCGACCAATTCCGCTGCGTAGCCATTTTTTTGGGCCCAAGCAATGTACATGCCCAGCATCATTTCCGCCCAATCGTTTGCGTCGAGGCCACCTTCGCGAGCGTGCACCGAGAGAATCGCTCCGCAATCATCCATTGGGCCGCTAAGAAGTGCCTTGAGTTCCAATTGCTCAATCGTTTGTTCGAGCATTGCAACCTCGGTTTCAACCTCGCTCGCAACCGCTGGATCCTCGTCGAGCATGCTGACCAGCTCCGTCAAATCGTCGCATGAACGAATCGCATTCCGCAACGGCTCCACGACCGAACGAAGATTCTTCATTTGTTGGACGGTATCTTGGGCTTTCTCCGGACTGTCCCAAAAGTTGGGACTTGCCATAAGAGCGTCCAGTTTTTCAATTTGCGAGACTTTGTTGGCGTAGTCAAAGACCGTCTCGTAGAGGAACCAAACGAGCACGAACCGAATCGATACGACTTAGAAGATTGCTATCACTCATCAGACGGAAATGTGCCCACTGCAAGAGCCGGGGTTGAAAAACAAGTTGGAGTCCAATATAGACTCACGCGACTGGATAGGTCCTGCCGATGATGACGATTGTAGCATATTGGTAAAATTTTGGTCCATGGTGACGTCATGCAAATACAATCTTCTCGCTTCGGAAAAATGGAAATTAACCACTCAGATATGCTGCTTATGCCGCACGGTTTGATTGGATTCGAGACCTGCCGGCATTGGATACTGCTGTCCAGCGAAGGGAACGAAGAGGTTGCGTGGCTGCAATCGGTGGCTCTGGCCAATGTAGCCCTGCCGGTGATTAGTCCCCGCAGGTTTGCTCCCAATTATCGGGCTCATGTTCACAAGCGAGAGTTGGCACTCCTGCATCTGCACACTGAAGATCAACTTTATGTGTTGAGTGTTGTTAGCAAGAGTGGAGTGACGTTGACCGCCAATCTCAAAAGCCCGATTTTGCTTAATGCGACTCGACATCTCGCGGTCCAGGTGGTTGTCACAGATGATCAACCGCTGGCCTTGCCGCTGGGGTTGACTAATTCGAATGCGATTCGTCGAGCAGCGTAGCGTTTGTAGAGTGATTCAAGTTCTGGGCGGCAACGATTTTTCCGGCTTTGGTGTGTGTACTAACGCCAGTGTTTCAACTGTATGATGCAGAATAAGCGAATTAGTTCATGGCCGACTCACAGATACAAACAGCATCTATTAGATGTAACCAAGTCAAACGAAAAATGCTGCCTTTGCATTGTGTCTTAACATTCGGAGCAATGGGAATTTCAATGTTCGGATGCACGTCGACGCCCGGCACGCGCACATCCATTTGGCCAACCCGGACAGCAAATTCGGCACCCTCAGGCATGACAAGTTCTCTTGCCTCGACGACTCAAGCGGTTAAAGGACAGTTTTCGTCTGTGGGTACAGCCGTATCATCGGCATACGGAAAGGCCAAGACGGCCATTACTTCTCCCTTCGGGGCAACGGTAGAACCTGGTGGGGACCCCACGAGTTTGAGTACCAAGCCATCCGTAGGTCCTGAACTGCATGTAATGAACGGCCAACTACATGAGTCGCAAGGCAACTACGCCAAGGCGCTCGACAGTTACAGCAAGGCGTTGGAGATTGAGGCAAAGAACCCGTCCGCGCTTCTGAGCACAGCTCGACTTTATGAACGTCAAAATGAAAAAGATAAGGCCGTTGAGTTTTATCAAAAGGCTGCCAACGTTGCTCCGAACAACGCAGCCATCTTCGCGGACTTGGGTAGCCTCCAAGCTCGCAGCGGAAACCTGACTGCAGCGCGGTCCGAACTTCAGAAGGCAGTAAATCTCGATCCCAAGAGCGCATCGTATCGGTCGGCACTTGCCGGCGTAATGCTCGACGCGGGCAACGCCGATGCAGCAATGACCGAGCTGAGTCAAGTGAACAGTCCAGCCATGGCCAACTATCAAATGGCCTACTTGCATTTTACTCGAAAAAACGTGCCGGCCACCCAGCAGTACCTCGGCTCTGCCCTGCAGATTGACCCGAATTTGAAACCTGCGAGAGATCTGATGGCGAGTATGGGAGGGGCCCAAAACATCACACAGATGGCACAGCGGGGGCATCAAACGGTGCAACAAGCACAAGGCATCTATCAGCAAACGGGTGCAATCGGAACCAACATCCAAGGGCTATTAAATACGGCTCCTTCATCATTTCCTGTGACGACCGCTTCTCAAAACTTGGTTGGCGTGGGAGCCAATGCCGCCTCATCCAATTCGCCGGTGACGGCTTTGCCTTCTTTTCAGCAGGCAGCGGCGCCCTCCAATGCGATACGTTACTAGCCCGGATTATTCATAGGATCATTACCGATCATCCATTGGGCGCTCACTTTGAGCCGCAACGCACTAGCGTGCGGGCAGGAAGTCAAGCAATCACTTGCAAATCCGGCGCTCATGCTAGCGCATTGAGGCTCAAAATTTCCAAAGTGAGAGCCCTTGTGTATTGGCCAAATGGCCAATGAATAATTCGGGCTAGAGCAACGCAGCACGTGTAGTTTCATTAGATGCTAGTAGCATGGTGGACGCAACTATCGCACTACGATGCGGGCCGGTTAGCGACAGTATCGGTACGGAAGGTCGCTCATTGGACAGTGGGTAACTCCATCACCAACATACTGCCTCCGTTGTCCATAGCCTTATAGTTGAGCGTTCCGCCATGCTCCTCCACGATGCCACGACTAATTGCTAGCCCCATCCCGAGCCCCGTCGGTTTGGTAGTGTAAAATGCTTCGAAAAGACTGCTCCGCTTCGATTCCGGCACACCACACCCCGAATCGATCACTGCGACACAGGTGCGATTGGGATTCGTGCTGAGTTCAACCGTTGCAATTCTGCCAGAACTGGAATGATCCACCATCGCCTCGAGGGCATTCAAGACGAGATTGACAAGAACTTGTTGTAGCCGAACAGGATCTCCTAAGACGTAAAGGTTTTTGTTAGCGTCGACAATCTGAATCGTCATCCCGCGGCGTCGAGCCTCTCCTTTGAGCATGGCCGCTGTGTCCGACACAAGTTCTGACAAACTCAAACGCTCCGAAAGATGTTTGGCAGTAGAAACGAAATCACGAGTCCTTCGGATGATCTTAGCTGCCCGAGTCACTTCGCCAGAGAGTCTGGCTAAAACGTTTAACGTCGCATCGCTTGCAGGCGAGGAAGTAAGAATTTTGCTTAGACTTGCAACATAGTTTTGCATCGCGTTAAGCGGTTGGTTTAATTCGTGTGCCAATTCTCCAGACAATCGACCCATGATACTAACGCGAGAAAAATGGGCGAGTTGAGTGCGTTTTTCTTCTAGCAATTCCTCGGCGTGTTGCCGGATTTCAATTTCATTAAGCAAGGATTCGTTAACGTTCACCAGTTCTTGGGTTCTGATCTTGACGCGTTCCTCAAGTTGGAGGTTGTGTTGCTGTAGCTCAACTTCCGCGCTGCGCCGATCGGTAATGTCAATCGTGTGCCCCGCGACTCCCAAGAACCTGCCTTCGAACGAGTGAATCGGTTGGCAATTGGTCAGCATCCATCGCCAATCGCCCGCTTTGGCTCGCATACGAAACTCGTGTCGAGCCGACTTCTGCTGCCCGCTAAAGACGGTGCCGAGACTCGCGGCCGCAGCTTCAAAATCGTCTTCATGGATAACTTTCTCCCAGCTCTTGCCAAGCACCGTGTCTATCGACACTCCTGTAACGGTTTCAAAATAATCGCTCACAAAAACGCATTCCCCAGCCAATGAAAGCTGCCAGATTATGGCAGGGACGGAGCTGGTTAGGTCCCGGAGCAAGTTGGCTTTTTCCCGAAGTTCTTGTTCGGCGGATAATCGATAAGTTAGGTCGACGATACTACCGATGTATGACACCGTGTAATTTTGAGCATCGGAAACGCGATTGAGAGATAACTCAACCGTACAGGTATGGGGTCCGCTCATGGTACAGTCAACTCGGTCGCCACCTGGCTGCGAATCGTCGTTGCCTAACAGGTGCTTTACCAATGGATACGATGCTGCTGAAATGAAATCGGTCCATCGTTTTCCGATTACATTTTTGGGGGAAAGTCCAGTGATACGCTCCCACTCCGGATTCACGTACGTCAACTGGTGGACAGGGTTACATTCAAAGATCCCAACCGGGCAAGTCTCGGCTAAGGCTACAAACCGTTTCTGGTTTTGCTCAAACAGAAGAAAGGCTTGTTTGATGTGAGAGATATTCGTGTAGCAAGCAAAAATGCCGATGACCTCCCCATCCACGTTTCGAATCGGACTTCGGGACACGAGAAACGTTCTTTTTTCATAGCCCAAATCCCAAGTTTCTTCGGTGGATTCCGTCTTGCCGCTTGAGACAACGAGTTCGTCCTTTTCCTTTATCCCACTGGCTAGCTCCTGCGGTAACAATTGATAAGCATTTCGTCCGACCAATTCATTCAGAGTGCATCTATAAAAATCTGCAACACTCTGGCTACCAATGAGAATAGTTCCATCGCGATCTTTGATCACAATTGCCTCGCTGGACGAACTGAAGGCCGTTGCAAGCAGTTCTTTGGTCAGCAAAATATTATTCGTACGCTTGGCAATGTTACTTGACAATTTTGTGGCCTCCGATCGGTGCAACTATCTTAGATAGGCAAGCGTCAATAGTGCGTATCCGGTGACTAGGTTTGGGTCTCCCTCCAACCACCTCGCGTCGGAATTGATCCATGACCCATCTTCCAATTGTGCTTTTTTCATTTGACTGAGCAGCTCTGTCTTCCAGTCTCGAGGTCCGTCTTTGGTAAGGAATTGCTTTTCTCCCAATGCGGCGAGGGCTTTTGCCATGGTGTGTTGGTAGTAATAGAGTCCAGAGCTACCCATGCCTGGATTACTTGACACCGAGTAATTATTGAACAGGAACTTTTTCGCGGCTTGGACCCGAAAATCATCCCTCGCTACTCCCGCAAAGATCATACTCTTTAAACCGGCATAGGTCATGGACGCATACGATCGCAATCCGCCGTTCTCCTCCTTGCCAGCCATGGAGTCGCCGCCTGCCGCTGGCGTGTAGTAGAATCCACCGTCATTTATTTTTGAGGCAAATTCCGTTCGGTTGTGTGCGGATTCCAGGTTTTGGCAACGCGAAACAAAAGCCAGCGCTCGCTGGATCGCTTCGTCCTTTTCACTCACCCCTGCGCTTCTCAAAGCGTCGATCAGGAAGGCAGTGTTAGAAAGATCAGGACGCGACTTGCTGCCGTAACCTGCTCCTCCGTAGGTTAGGTCGTCCGATTGGATTCCTTCCCCTTCATCCCACTGCTGCTGCTTTACAAATCGCTCGGCTCCTTTGAGCAACTCGGTGTATTTTCCATCCTCGTTCGCCTTTGCAAATGCCATGATCGCCAAGCAAGTCTCATAATTGGCATGCGACGATTTGGGAGCGTACAAACCTCCATCATCATGCCTGGTACTTTCTAAGTATTTCATGGACTTTGCAACGACCGGATGGTCGGCAGGAATGTCAACCGATAGAAGGCCCGCCACAACCAAGCCGGTTATGCCAGGCCCGGACTTGCTGCTAAACGATCCGTCCTCCGATTGGCCGACGTCGCGAAGGTATGAAACAGCTTTGTCGATCATCCCTTGACGTACTATAGGATCGTCGTTCGCTGTGAGATTCGGCATACAAAGCATGATCGGAATTGCAATCGCAACAGCCAATAGTATCGTTAATTTCATCGTCGAACTCACAAAGTGTTTGGAATCAGTTCTCGCTCATGAAAGTATAGAATAGAGGAACCGTCGGTCCACGCTAGACGATGCACATTTTTTGTCCTGGATCCTTGGCTTTCCCGTGTTCAAGGCATATGTTTGAGGTAGCTGAGTCCTTTTCTTTGAATGCAAATTCATCCGATTTTGAAAAATTTTTCGTAGAACGCGAATTTCACTTCAATTAGTATTGAGGTGGGAACCGATGATTCGTTATTAGTTTGTTCTAATGGTTTCGACCCATGCTACCAAGAATTGGATTTAGCCAAGGGTTTGATTCCTTTACGATTTCGTTTCCGATCGAATTCGATTTGGGTTCTATCTTTATTATGAGGTGTTGCTTGCAGATTCGTTTGATGATGTAACGCGGAAACTCTCCTGCCCTCTCGGTTCGATCGCTTACTCGACCGCACACATTTCGTTAGCGATGGATCCACCGCGCTGCTTATCGCGGCTCATGTAATCTCCTCGATAGTCTCATTGGACATTCGATCTACCCAAGGAGTTTTCAATTGAGGGTTCGCGGTCATGTTTCAGTCGCCATATACTTTGTGTCTCTTTTTTTGTGCTGTCGTATTCTCTAAAGGAAACCCTACGGCCCATGAGTACGTTGATCTCATAGAGCTCAATCACTTCTACGACCAGCAAGGTCGCCTCGTTTACGATCAAGTTATCTTCTATGAGCGGGCGCCCGAAACCGGACGATTCCAAGTCCGCGCGTGGTGTTTGGTCGAAGACCGCGAAGACCTCAATCGGCGGCCAGTAAAGAACTATCAGACACAACTCTACCAAGTGGACTGGTACGACACCGACCAACGGATGCTCCGGAAAGTTACCAGCCGCCTCTACCGTGAAAGCTGGACTCAAGTCGACCCCGAACGGGCAAATAAAAAAGTGCATGACGAGCGGTTGCGAATCTCGATGATTCAAAATCCAAAAAAATTCCTTGCCGCTCAAACTCAATTGCAGCCGGTCGAAGAGCCAAAGCAATCCTCCGGCCAAAGCTCAACCATTGCATCGACTGAGTTAATAAATACCCCATCACCCATCGCAAACACTCCCACTCCTCAGCGTCCAGAAGCACTGGTGGCACGCTAAGGCGAGCGGCAGGCTGAAAATCTACCAGCAACAAAGTGGGTGGCACGCTCTGAGGCACGAAGGGCGTGTGAATGGCTAGAAATCTTTGCCACAATTCACACGCCCATCGCTACCGCTCTGCGAGGCTGTGATTTTTTTGAATCTGAAGAAAGTACCCATCACGCTCCGCGTGATGTTGCCTCAAAAACCAAAGGTTTTTGAACTGCGAAAATCACGCGGAGCGTGATTGGTACTATAAAATCAC
>JAYVPJ010000102.1:0-24059 GCA_043757445.1 Pirellula sp.
AAGTAAATGACCTCGGTCCTTCTCACTTCAAGCTCGGACAATCGCCACAACGGTTCTGATCGGCTCCGGAATTACAAAATGTCAAAGGCTGGGGGGCCCTATTGGGCCGCTCAAAATAAGTGGGTGGCCCCTTTTGGCATGCTGATGGACACTTACTGAAGAGGGCAACAAAACGAGTTTGGAGAAATTCGATTCGCTGGTGCTCTTCAAAACAGTCCATATGCAACACCTCGCGAAAAAGGGCAGGAAAGAACGAGAGGAATCATCGCAAGATGATGAGATTGCGGACGAGCAATCAGACGAGGGGGACGGAGATGAAGCGATACCAAGGTGCCGTGACGCCAAGCCAAGTTCGCGACTATCGAGGTGCGATGGAAGGAAGAGCGGATAAAGGGATCATAATTACAACGGGTGTATTCACGGCCGAAAGCAAGAAGGAGGCTAGGCGTGACGGTGCAAAACCAATCGAACTCGTCAACGGCGACGACCTTGTTGGGCTATTTGAATCGCTCGAACTAGGTATGACTCCTCGGGTCACCTACGATGTCGATGAAGCATTTTTTGACGAATACCGCGAGTAGTGCATCCAAACTCAACAGCGCCGATCCAGTTTTGCGATTACTCAAATGGACCGACAAAATCGGGTAAGGATGCCCGTTTCCGGGCACCCTCTCCACACCACCGTACAAGCGGGTCCGCACACGGCGGTTCAACGTAGCTGAGCAAGCTCGACCCAGAGTGTCTTTAAACTCAATGCCCCTTGGCGGCCGATGCAAAGAAGTCTCGAGAGCGAGGCACCGGTTGTTGCGGCCAGGTCGACATCCAAACCGATGGAGTTAACTTGGTCGTTGCAGAGAACTGCAATTTCGAATTGGCATTCTACAATCCTGACGGAAAGCCCATTAAGAAATTCGGAAAGCGATCCACGAAAGAAGCCGACGGGTTCGGCTCTTGCTGCAATCCCATGAATGTCTGTTGCCAAGGGGATAGCCAACGATACGGCATGCGTAGCGTTTCAGTCCTTCGGCGACGATTCACCCTAATGCATTGAAATCAGCATCCATTTTGAAAATGACACACTTCCCATTGCCGCGGTTTAGATCGCAGTAAATTCAATTGGCTTCTTCGGCTCGTTTAGATCTAGGCATTCAAGCCTCGTACTAGAATCCAAAATAATGACTCCTGACACCTTTGTTTCCCCCCAAATTAGTTAGCCTTTTTTTGAGGATTGTCGGATGTTAATCAACCTCTTTCGGTTATCCTCGATACATTGTTTTTGAGGAAATCGCAAAGTGAACTGCCACTATCGAAATTCGTAACGAAATACGTTGCGTCTTTGGTCCTCATACTCGATCGAGCCGATTAGGACCATAATGCTGATCCGTTGCCTTGTTGCTTATTCAAGCTTCATTTTCGTTTGCCCAAGCAGGAAGCTAACCAGACCGTTTTCTTGTTTACTGGGTTTCGGGTTGCTAATCGCGGTTAGCCATTCCGCACAATCGCCGACGGATGATCCGTTCGACGGATTAAGCGAACTAACTGATGCCAGTGATCTGTTAGCTGAGGACGAAGGCATGCGGCGAGTGGCAGCGCAACAGTTGGAATCGCAGGTGAAGAGTGAATTGACCCAAGCTCGCAAGAGTCGCGATCCATCTGCGACCAAGCTTTCGCTGAAGGCTCTCCAAGATCAGATTCGGCGAGCCACGGAATTGGATCCATCGGGCAGAACTCGACTCGAGTCCCAGGTTTCCGCCGCGATACAAGCTGCGGCACGATCCGAAGTGAATCTTAAAGAGCAACTTTCGAGAACGGAAGCTGTTCAATCAAGTCAATCAGCTTCCAAACGATTGATTTCCGAGTCGGATCGTCGCACTGCCACGGTTCAGCAGTTGGTGGAACGCTACAATTCCCTCATGGCTCAGCAGCTGTTTTCATCGGCGAATAATGAGATTGCTCCTCAGATAACCGCGATCGATCGCAATTCGACAATTGATATTGTAACCAACATCGAATCGAACATGGCCTCTAATCAGCAGTTGGTTAAAGACGCCGTTAACAAGCGGAGCAGGGCTTTTGTGGATTCCCTTTACATCAACGAAACACTCTTGATTCCCTTTGTAGATGACCCGCCCATTCAATATCCACCCGCCGACGTATGGCAGGCCTTAAGCGCCCGTCGACTCGAACGATATGGTTCGATCGATTTGTCTGGTGGGAAAGAATCCGAAAGGAAGATTTACCGCGCGCTCAACGAACGCGGAGAAGTAAACTTCAACGGGACTCCTCTGGCTGCCGTAGTGAAAATTCTCAAGGCTCAATACGACATCCCAATTATTATTGATGAAAAGGCCCTTGAGGAAGAAAGCATCACCTTGGATGAGCAGATCACGCTCGAGCTACCTCAGGTTTCCTTCCGATCGGCACTTAAGCTAATCTTAGAACCTCTCCAATTGACTTACATCATTGAAGACGAGGTCATGAGGATTACCAGCAAAAAGGCGTCGGCAAACGTTGTCCGTGTTTATCCGGTAGGCGACTTGGTCGTTCCAATTATCCGAATGGGTGGTGGTGGTATGGGCGGCATGGGTGGTGGCATGGGTGGTGGCATGGGAGGCGGCATGGGAGGCGGCATGGGAGGAATGGGTGGTGGTATGGGCGGCATGGGTGGCGGCATGATGTCCGTTGATGACCATCCGTCAAAATAATCCGTTCAACAACCTTTGTAGACACAACAGCTTCGAAAGATTGCGAAAAACCAAAAGATCGGCCCGGTGGGCCGATCTTATTTTTTGTCATTATGGTGCAGTAACGCAGGGAAATGGCGAAAGACGCCCTGCGGGTATTATGCCGATAGTGGTGGGGATAACGGCTTTAACGCCAGCGGCCCGCATGAATTGGCCTTTGGTTCTTAGATGGGAAGACGAATTCGATACCAATGGGTATAAGGATTGCGTAAAATGGAGGGCACTGGGCAACAGCGATGTTGCCTTATACTTATCTCTTCTCTCGCCACCCCAACCGGTTGCAGTTTTCGTGTGTGTCACGTTTTGATATCCCATCATCCAAGAACTCAACGAGCCTTCGCTGCTTTCGTGCTGACGCAGTCCTGCGTTTTGATCATGATGCTTGGATGGGAACTATCTCAAATTAGTCCAGCCCAAGAACCAGGTGGGATGCCAAGGTTGTCGATACCGGAAACGACTCCAAACGTCCTAACGCCGGGCATTCGCCAAGACGCGATTATCATGAGAAGCGGGATGGGTGAAAGTGTTTTCGTGCCAAAATCAAAATACGAGGACTTCGAACGATATCTCAGTTCCGAGAAAAACTCACGCATGGCCTTTGAGAAGGAGGCGTTAGAACGGATCGACATTTCGGTCAACGTTGAGCAGGCGATAGCTCGCCTTGATATTACCGCAAAAACGGATTTGGCTGAAGCCAACCTTCGCTCTATTAGCATCCCAATAGCATTGGGAACCGTCCAAGCGATACCTACGCAGCGTCCTGGTACTGCCGCAGAGTTCCCACCCGTCCGCATTTTGAATGAGGGTGCCGGTTACGTATGGCGATTGCCACCTGGCTTGGCAGGTAAGCGGGAATTGCAATTCCAAGCCGTCAGCAATCTTCGCATTTCTCCTCAAGGCCAATCGCTGCAACTGAATTTGCCTTTAGTCCCAAGCATCGTTCGAATCGAGTTACCGATTGGTCAATGGGAACTCATCGCAATCGGTAATGGTTCTGAAGTCGTTGAGCCGTTTCAAGACATGGGTTCAAATACGGTTGCAATCGTTCGAACGTCGGGCGGGGCGATCAGCTTCAATTGGATAAAGAAGACCGTTGCAGAGCAGATCCAAGCGATTGAGGTCGAGAGCCAGACGAAATATGAACCGCTGTTGGAAGCAGGTGAATTTCGTGCAGTTGCGAATTTGGCGATTCGTGGTCCTAAAGTGTTAGGAGGGCGGCGGTTTCTAATCACACTTCCTAGTCGAAGCCTGTGGCGAGAGCCGATGGCTTCTCCGATTTCGTTTCCAGGATATCGCGTTAGAAGATGGGAAGGGACGGAAAAAGAATCAAAAACGGTACTTCTCTTGGAATTCGAGGAAGCGTTTTCTCGTTCGGAGATGGAATTACCAATTGAATGGCAGACATCGCAATCACGAGAATCGAATCCGATTGAATTCTCGATGGTTCGCGTCGAGGGAGTTCAGCGTCACATTGGCAGCGTCGATTTGTCGGTTCCTCGAAATGGTTCTATCCGATGGGAGCCTCAATCGGGAATTCAGTTTGTTCGGCAATCGCAGTCAAGTGATGGAAGCGAGAGTCTAACCTACACGTTTAGGTTCAATCAGCAATCCGAGCCATTGGTTGTCGAATGGAACGTTGGAGATCGAGCATCTGACTTGAAGGCAGTTTATAGCGTAGTCTATGATTCGTCATCTATGCGTCTCAATGGCGCAATCGATATACTTGGAGATATTCGACTGCTCCCCTTTTTGCAACTGGACGTTCGAGGCTGGTCTGTAGATCGGGTTCAGCTTCAACCCTCAGGCCGCGACGTAGATGTGATCGCAACTCGAAGCCGATCGGCGATGGAACCGGGCGGTGTGCAACAGCAAAGCACCACTTCGATTCCGTTGAGCCTGGGTGAACTATTAGATGCTTTGCAGCCTAAGAACGGCATTGGAAATCGATCCCAAGTTGAGATGGCGCCAATGCAGGCAGATTCGACTGTGCCAACGTCGACCATGAATACACGAGAAGAAAATGTTCGTCAGCCGACAAGGAGCATCGCCTTTGTCCTATCGCGATCAATTAAACCTGACTCTACTGTGGACGGTGCGAAACGAGAGGTTGCATTTTCATTGCCGATGCTCTCCTGGTTGGATCCAGAATTGCAGCAACGAATGTCGCTAAGCGTTGGTGGTGAAATGACGATCCAATCTTCGACTTCGAAATTAGAGGAAACGGAATCGCTTTCCAAATCGTTTTATCGAATCGGCGATACTTGGAATCAAGCTAGACCGATTGGTCGCGTCTTGCATTATCGAGTTGAGAGATCAAAGTCCTGGCTGGACTGGAGTGGAAACACCGAGTCCATTGGAATCCTGATCGAAGGAAACTCTCAAACCAGCGTTTTACTCGCCGATGAGTCGATCGATATTTCACAAACATGGCACTTGTTTCCTTCCGGAGGAACCCCAAAATCCTTGAGGATAGCTTTGCCAAAGGAATGGCTGGAAGATGGTGATCCACTATCCGGAGTTCCAGATAGGGCGGGTATCCCAGATAGGGGCAATCGCGTTCAAATAGTCGTCGATGGCGTGGCTGCTTCCGGACAACCGGTTCCAGACTTGCTGACCGAACACGTTTCGCAATTTATTTCGCCCTCTTTCGCACAACGCTACGTCTGGTTCCGAATCCCATTGTTAGAACCACCGTTTTCCGCAGATTTGCCCTACGAACGCAAGGTAGTAATTCACAAACGACTAGGCCATCGAAACCCGCTGACAAGTTCTCAGAGCTCCTTCGATTGGCCATTGCCATGGATTGCGTCAGACAGAATAGATGACACCCTTTCGATCGGGACTATTAGCGGAAAAGTCGTGCATGACGAAAATCTTCGATGCGCAATAAAATCCCCTCTTGGCGGAATCGAGGAAAGCCGTCGTGTCGATTCAAACGGTGCGTCGATCATTGCGTTTGATAGATCGCGGCTAGAACCGAGATTAGAAGGGAGCTTGAGTTTGCAGTCCATTACGAACGAATCGGCAGTTGATGTTGAGTCGGTGTGGCTACAAACGATAGTAAATGCTGTCGAGCAAAGAGATCGGTTTGTTTTTCGATTTAAAACTCGCGATAGCACTGTTTCCTTAAATTTACCTGCCGCCCGAACAACCAATGGAGAGTTCCTAGTCAATGGCCGAAAGGCTACTCCAAGCCACAGCCCCAACGATGTCAATCGTGTGGATATACCTTTGGACTCTACCGAATTAAACCTAAGCACAGCCACGGATCGAGTCTATGTATTGGAAGTTTTTATTTGGTCACCGAACCGATCCCAGTGGCTCAAATCGCTTTACGCGGATTTGCCGCGGATCATTCATTGTAGCTCAAAAGCTCCAATGGTTTGGCAAGTTGTTTTGCCAACAACCGTGCATTTGATCGGCAATGCTTCCACGCTATCACCAGGGTACCGGTGGAAATGGCAAGACCTTTGGTTCGGAAGAAAAAGTGAATTGACTCAAGACAAGATTGCGAGCCAAATCGGTGCTACAACTCAACCTTTTGTAAGTCAGCAAACCAATCAATATGTTTTTTACTCTTTAGACCACACAGTAGCGATGAAGGTGTGGACGGCACCAAGATATTTGCTTTGGGCACCGGTCGCATTGTTCGTATTGATGGGATCCTTTTTCGTCATGGAATTTAGTTGGATACGCAAGCCTTGGATTAGTATTTTCTTGCTCTTGTCCAGCTTGGCTTTCTCACAATGGGCGTGGGATCTTTCGGTTGCAATTGTTCAGTGCTTTGTTGCCGCAATTGCAATTGCTGTTTTGTATTCGATTTTGAAGTGGACGGTAGATCGAAGAGCAAGACGTCGAAGCGTCTTTCATTTATGGCCTCCATCACTCCTGATTCCATCGGCGGTTCGGATCCCTTCGCCGACATCCCCAGCCGTGTTGGCTAAGCCGGGCTCCATCGCCACCACCGGCGTAGACAACCTCGCAATAGCAGAAAGACCACCATCGACAACCATTTCTCCAGGCGGGGATTTTGGGAAATGACGATAAAGGCACCTATCCACGCTATTGAAACCAAAGTTTTTTTGTCGCTTTGTTTTTTACTAACGTGGTCATCCATAGGCATCGGCCAGCCGGACGATTCACCATCGCGTGACATTCCCTATCGCAGAGTTTTCGTTCCAAGCAAGGACCTCGATTCAATTGGCGTGGATGAATTTCGTCCAATAGAAGTCAACCGCTTGGAGGAACTACTTCAGAAGTATTCACGGTTCACAAGCGAAGCGACCAGCGATGATTTGACCGAGACGGCAGGCAGAATTCAGTTGCAGTCAATGTACTACGTTGCAAAGCTTGTTGGTGCAGATCTTTTCTCAGAACGCTCGCAAGTTACGTTGGTTGGAACTCCTCGTCCTGGCGAACGATTCACCCTCCGCCCTTGGTCACTTGCAGTCCAGTTACCGCTGGCAATGAGTACGAAATTTGAAACGCAAACTCCGCCAATTTGGATCTTCGACGCTAAGGGCTTACCTCAGATCGCGATGAATTCCGCTGAGTCAACAGAAACCGAGGATGGAACAAAACAACCGCAATTTTCTTTTCCATTTGGTTGGTCCACAAGGGCTGATTCATCTAGTACTCCGAACCATCTTAAATTCTCATTTGAAATCCCAAGGTGCGCCAATAGCTGCTTGGTCCTTGCCTTGCCGCCGCAAGCCGTTGTTGAAGACAGCCCTACCGTTGTGAGGCGTGTGGGTGAATGGGCTGAAATCGATCGTCGACTATCGGACTGGAACGACTTTGCGAGGGAAAGGGTTCGTGAGCAAAGTATGTCTCGCAGTAGCACGGAGTCTCTGTGGCTAATTGAGCTGGGTGGCAGTTCAATAGCTTCGTTTTCAATTGCTCTCGGCGTGGGAAATCGTTCGCAGGATGACTCTTTTAGTAGCGATTCCAAGCGGTATATGCAACTGATTGCGTCTCAAAACAATGAACACTTTGTAGAAGGACATGAGATTCGAACAACTTGCGAGGCAGAGGTTCTGGTCTCTCAGGAACAATCTGGGATGCGAATGAGTCTCGATGAGGGTGCAAGACTTAGACGCCTCATGGTGAATCAACAAGAAGTTGAATGGGAGTTCGACAACGGATGGATTCAATGGAGTATGGGGAGTATGTTTCAGGGGGCTTTGCCTGCCAAGTCTGCAATCGTATTTGCTGAGTTTCTCTCGCCGCTTGAGGCAGAAAAACTAGGTCAACTCAGCATGCCAAAGATTGCTTTTGAGCGAGGTTACGTTATGACGGGAACGACTGTCGTTCACAGCGAATCCACGTGGCGAATTACCAACGCGGAGTCAGAGTCCAGTCGAATCACAGAGCCAAACGGAGACTCTAAGCCTGAAGTGACCCGAATTGAATACTCATGGAACGCCTCTCCACCCCATCTGACGATCGGAGTTGAACGAGTCACTCCTTCAAAACGTTGCGAGATCTTAACTCGTCTGGCAAACAAACGGGAGGGAGCGTTGGCTGTGATTCGGGCCAAGCTCTATTTTGCGGAACAAGATACAAGCCAGATCCAAATATTGATCTCACCGGGATGGAGCATTCTAGGCGTCAATGCCATGGATCCAAATGACCCGGTTTCTATTCAGACTGACGCAGAATCGAACGAGCGCCTTCGAACGGTGAATATGAGTTGGGGACATATTCAAAAGAATCGTGTCGCTGACATCGAACTTCGGTTGTTTCGAAGCGCAATCGATTCTCCTGACAAGCCTAGACGCCTTGAACACAAACCAATCTTCCAAATGCATGATTGGAAAAAGTCCGACATCTTGGTCGTCGAGGATGACGGCATGTTTGAATTGAGACTTCGCGACTCACTCGTGGATCTCCTGATTTCAGACGAATTGATTCCGGATTGGCAAAGGTCACTCCTACCAAAGATGGGACCGTACTATGTTTTTCGTTTCGAATCTCACTCATTGGACGACTCTGGCCGCAATAACGATGGTTCATACTTGGAACAACATCCTGGTCTTGTCGCGTTCCAAGACATGGAATGGGAAGAAAAACCTAGCCGATTCGACGCGACCTTAAAGACTGATGTCGATCGAACTTTGCTTCAAAGCCTATGTTTCAAACATGAGATAAAGTTGGGATTTCATTCCAATCGAAGCGAGCCCGTATCCATCCATCTTCCATCAGACAACGTCGTTTGGCGTCTAAAGCAAGGGAATAAATGGATTCCATTGAGTCCATTAGAAAAAAGCCCAGCGTTGAGCAATCCAACAACTGGAGTATGGCTGTTTGATTTAAGTCAAACAGAGGGAGAATGCACTTTGTTGGCCATCGCCAATACGGAGATTAAGGACGAAAAGGAGTTCGAATTCCGAATCCCCGTTCTTCTGAATGCCGACGTGCGTTCGCAAGAAGCAAGATGTTCTGCAACTGATGTCAACATTCATTGTGACGATAGATCGTGTTTTTGGGACATAGATGACGCAGGGCACAAGTTTCTAAATCTCAATACTTTGGAACCCGGACGAGCTCTATTCGCCAGCGTATTGGAGCAATCACCAGTCCGAAAATGGATCGTCAATGAACGCGAACTCCATGTAGCAATCGATGAACTTGGGACCCAAAGAGCAGCCCTCTTGATTCGTTCGAGCGATTCGCCTTCAGGCACCATCGCAATTGAACTGGACGACGGTTGGAATCCCTCGACAGTGCTCGCGCGAAGTTCTTCTAGCAGTTGGGAAGTGCCGTTCAAGATGGATGGTCGAAGACTAGTTATTTCACGAGATCAGAACGATACTGGAGACATGGAATGGCAGATTGAAATGGTTGGGTCTCGCCTGCAACGAAATTTCAGCCTCGTTACGATGGACGAGAATTATGTGTTCAACTGGCCCGAGTTCCTGGTGGATTCAATATGCCTAAGTCACCGACAGCATTTATGGCTCCCAGCAACGCTGCAACTGGTCGAACGGGATAACGCATCGCGTGGAACTGAGCAAGAACTATGGCCAATGTGGCGATGGAGTCGGCAAGTCGCGGCAACTTTTTTCACGCTGTCCACACGGGACGAACGACGACCGACCCTGGTGAGTTTCGCGTCTTCGGGCGGACTGATCCCAAGTTGGGATTTGGATGGATGGCGAGTCGTGTCAACAGATTCTCATTCACCGCCTGCACTTTCTAGTGAAAAAAATAGTAACTCTAAACTACATGCCATCGGTAGAGTGGACGCGGGGCGTTCGTGTTTTGCGATTCTATTTGCGTTGGTTGCGTTGAGCACGCCTCGATTGATTCTGTTTCGGTATCACGCTGCGTTGTTGCTTGCATTCATATTGGTAGTGTGGGTTCATTTTGCACCGGCAGAAGTCAGTCGACTTGCTTACACGGGAGTAATCGGAATGAGTGCCGGATTCCTATTGTTTGCGATCTACTGGTTGTTGTCTATTCGCGCGAACAACGAAAGGAATGATTCGCATCGCAACTCGGCCAGACTGTCTCCATGGCATGATCGCGGTGGTGAATCTGGATCGATTGATCCGCAAGGTCAGCAAAGCAAGGACTCTAGGACATCCATTGCCAATTTGGGATCGCTTGGTCTATTTTTGACCCTCGGTTTGATAGTTCCGAGCGCATACTCGATATTTCCTTCGTTCGTTTTCGGGCAAGACAAGCCGGATGGTCGGCAAAAGTCGGTCTATCAAATTGTTATTCCGATGGACGATGCAGGAAATATGGTTGGTACGACGGCATTTGTACCAAAGGAGATGTTGGATGTTCTGAATGGAGAGTCGGAACGAATCCGATTGGCTGACCGAGGGACACACCCGCTATCGGCAAGGCATAACTTGCGAGTTGGAACGCGAGGACGCGCTTTCAATACGTCTGATCAGATCACCATGATTTACGACTTCTTGGTAGGCGAAGATTTAGAACCCTTTCGATTTCCCATCAATGCTTCGCAACTGTTATTTCCAAGGTTCAGTGTTGATGGAATTGAGTTGAGTCTCGGGGACAAATTGCGTAGCAACGGTTCTCAGTGGATTTGGACGCCCGACAAGTCTGGAAAACATACCGTTCAGATCATTGCTCAGCCTGAATTAAAATCGAATGAATCAGACCGAAATCGCGATTCGCTGACACAACAACTGGATATCGCGCTGCTTCCGGTCGCAAATGCGTCGATTGATATCGAAACGGATCCTCAAAACCGGATTGAAATAGTCTCTCGAGGACGGGTTGCCGATCCAGCTGCAGGTCGCTTTGTTGCAATGCTAGGGGCGTTAGATCGTCTGCAATGCAGCTTCATTACCCCTTTATCGAAACCGAGTGGGACATTTTCTTCGCCTTTAGCTACTACCCCAGATGCCGGCGAGGCGCCTGTTATGCATACAGAACTGTTTCTTCAAAACGATCTCGTACAAGCCAAAACGATTGTGGACTTTCCAAAAGGCGTGCCCTCTTCACCGGTAATTGAAATCGAAGCTGACTTGCAGTGGCTTCCGGTTGGAACCCAGTGGGGAGATGCTAGATGGGTCGAGACTCGACCAGGTACCACGTTGTCGAGGAGACGCTATTTACTGGAATGGAAAGGAACACCAAGCAACTCGACTCCAAGCTCGCCAACTGCTCGAGACAGGCAAATCTCAGTTGTCTGGGTCCCGCAATCGGCAACCCAAAGCCTCAATGTCCTATTCGCCGAATGTCGTGATCGCCGAACACGGCGAGGCATGCTCCGGTATTCACGAGTCCCAGGTGCCAACTGGAGCATCGAAGGAATCAATACCTGGATTCCAGCCATCGGTTCAAAAGACCGACTGGAGTGGCCAGAACTAAAGAACAATCCTATCGCGACAACACTGCGAATTCCTTTGAATGGTGGATTCGGAAGATTGAATCACAAAATACTTGCTGATAGACAGCAGGCGCGCGTCACGACCAAATGGATAGTTCAACCAAATCGCGAAACCTTGACATCGCATATAGAGCTGCCTGGTCGCTCCACTTCCGATACGCTTATTGTTGACTTGCCAAGCGACTTCCTCGTTACCGACTTAAGGAACAGGAACGGCCCGATTCGTTATCTTCAAAGCAAGTCCAACGGAAAGCTTCATTTGCAGGTGTTAGCCGAACGTAGGACGCTGGAGGATAGCGATCTATGGATTCAAGCGACCCGTCAAGGGACGCATCTTGCTGATACAGTCGTCAAAGAAAATTGGCTAGAGTTTCCATGGGTTGCTCTGCCGACAAGCGTTGATTCAGATCAAACGATGGAAATCATCGCGTCGGAACATGTTGCATTTCGATTGGAATCTGAGCCGAGACCGGTTTTCGGAAAAGGCCTTAAAGTGCCAATTCTGAAACTGGCCAGGCCGTACTCCGATTTGCTTTTGAATACCTCGGCCGTTTCCCGATACCAATTGATTCAGCGAAAGGATCCGCTAATCGGCAAACTAACTGTAAAGCGGAATTCAGATTCACTTCAAAGAGAATTGGAGGTCGTTGGGGAGCTTTCCACCACGACCTTTTCTCGACCCTATTACATCCTTGAGGTCCCGGCGTCGCTAAAAGACCGATGGCAGAGCGAACTGCGCATTAAAGTTGTTCCCTTTCCTGATTCCAACAAGGCCTGGCTTCAAATCCCCATACCTGAACCGTCAACTTTGGATGCGAAAAACGAAGTCTCCAATATTATTAGATTTATTCCGAGATCCGATGAGTCCTTGAGCGATTTGCAATTGATATCGCGCATTCATGCGTTAGACCGAAATTTGATTCCGACCCATCCAATAGATTCGAGGGTTCAGGACGCGAAGGACGAGCACACAACGAAAGAATCGTTCATTACCACATGCATTCTGCGAATTCGCGATTCCAATTTTTGGGAGACACCAACAACTCGTTGCGTGTTGTTGGAGTCACAATACTGGATCGAAGAAACCGAAGGGTCCCACACCGCAAACCAGGAATTGGAGTGGCACGTTGGGGACGACGTAGACGTCATTTCGATTCAAATAAATGGCAAGCAAAGCGTTTTTAGGAAATACGGCCCTCGCATCATTTGCCCGCTGACACAAACAGGACTTTGCTCGGACGTACATGTCTTTTCCAAACATAAGACCCCAACCAATTCCAATGTCCCTATCAGGATTGATGCGCCCGAATTGAAAAGCAATTCATTGTCCGAAGACATGTTGGTGATCGACACCCCACAAATCGACGTGTTTTCATTTGGGCGACCTCTTGCGACGACAATGGAACCGGATGCCATTCAAGCGATTACCGAATCATGTTTGGTAAAAATGGAGCGTTCCACTGCGCTCTGGCCAAATTCCGATCGAATCGATTTGGGTTCGGAACTGGATCAGTGGAAAAAACACTGGGCTACGAATGCGTATCAGTATCTACATGAATGGTCCAAAACAACAAATGCCGGACAGCAAGAAGCCTTCGGACGGGCTGTTGCACGGTGGCATTCACTTCAAACACATGTTCGGACTAAATTTTGCATTACCGCCCACCAAGAGCGCGAGTCAACGAAAGCGACTGCTGAAGGATCGCTCAAGAACAAATGGTATTCGCTTTCTGGATGCTTGTTGATTTTGTTGACTATTTATTGCCTAGCACCCACATTCGGAACTGTTCTTTTTCAAAGGCCCTGGTGGAGCCTGTTGAGTATGGGACTGTTTGCTTGGTTGGTTTGCGGCTCCGTGTTGCCAGCCCTCTTCCTTGGATCTATTGGGCTGGTAGTTGCCGTGGATAGCTATTGGCTCCTTACCTCGCAACTTCGACGAATCGGGACTCGCGGACAACGGTCACTTTGATCTCACCAGGATAGGTTAGTTGCTCCTCGAAACTCTTGGCGATGTCTCTACATATTTTGGCGGCCACAGCATCGTCGGTGTTCTTGGAGCTGACGATGACTCGCAACTCACGGCCCGCTTGAATTGCGAAGGCTTGTTCAACGCCATTGAATCCTTTGGCGATGGCTTCTAGTTCTTCCATCCGTTTGATGTATCTTTCAAGCGATTCCCTTCTAGCGCCAGGTCGAGATGCACTGCACGCGTCGGCCGTCGCAACCAAAAGTGTATAAGGGAACTCGGTCGTTAACTGATCATGATGACCAAGAGCTGCGTGCACAACCTGTTCATTCTCACCGTTCCGCTTTAGAAGATCGGCGCCAATTTTCGGGTGGCCCCCTTCTAGTTCATGGTCAGCGGCTTTACCGATATCGTGCAACAGTCCGCATCGACGCGCGGTTTGGGGATTAAGCCCAATCATTTCGGCCATCATGCCAGATAGGAATGCGACTTCGACGCTGTGCCTAAGTACATTCTGCGAATAGCTTGTACGGAAATGAAGTCTACCCAACATGTCGATGGTTCGTTCGTGAAGTCCCTGGATATTGACCTCCTGAGCTGCCTCTTCACCCTTGCGCCGAATAAAGGCTTCAATTTGCTTTTCTGTGGCAGCGACGATTTCTTCGATGCGAGTTGGATGGATCCGACCGTCGACGACGAGCTTTTCGAGAGACTGTCTGGCAATTTCCCGACGCACTGGGTCAAAACCGCTCACGATAACGACGCCCGGTGTGTCGTCGATGATTAGGTCACAGCCAGAAACCTTTTCGAACGATCGAATGTTCCGTCCCTCGCGACCGATAATGCGTCCCTTCATGTCGTCGCTTGGGATATCGACAGTACTTGTACTGCTTTCAGATGTCTGAGCGGAAGCATACCGCTGCATGGCCACCAACAGAATGTCCTGAGTCTTTTGCTGTGTGATCTCAGCAACCTTCTTTTCGTGCTTTAGAATCACGGACCCCAATTCGCCCTGTAACTCCTTTTCCAGGATCGACATCAATTGTTTTTTTGCTTCGTCAATAGACATGCCTGTGACGCGCGTTAGGTCCGATTGCTGCTGCTGTATAAGTTTTGCATACAACTCATTCTTTCGAGCGACGTCTTCCAATCGTTCGGTCAATTTGCGTTGGTTGTTTTCAACAAGCTTTTCTTGTTTGCGAGCATCGTCTGCGGATTGTTTTAGTTGCTCTTCCTTTCGTTCTTGAACCGCCTCCCTTTTTCGAAGTTCGTCTTTGACTCTCTGGTTTTCGCCGTCGAACTTGGATTGCTGTTGTAGGAGTTTTTCTTTTTTTTCCAGCTCAGCAGATTTCGCCATATTCTCGCAATCGAGCTTCGTTTGTTCTAAGAGTCTCTTTGATTGATTCTTGGCATCGCGGCCTTGCAGAACATTGATGCCATACATGACCGCGGCCCCAATCGCGGCCCCAACAATGGGCAGTATCCAGCCCGATAAGGTGCTCGCAGATTCCGAGGTTTCGGCGAATAGGTAAAACGTGAACGGATGCGGAAGGAACATGTAAGAAGAGTTAAACACGGCATTTCTTTCTGTTGGTCAACAGACGGCAGCGTGTTCGAAGGCGAGTCGGCCAGAATAGATTTTTGCTCATTTAACCTTACGATAGGTTCGGGCACGTCCACACCATATCTACTACACGCTTTGGAACCAAGTCGGGTTTTGCGTACCCGACTCGGTTCGATGAAGCGTTGTCCTAAATCGCAATTCCCGCTCAGCAGCAACAGCATCGCGGTTTGAAACCAGCAACGCTTGTGCGCACGGAATGTCGCCATCTTTCGCGGACGAAGCTCGCGCAAAGGTGGTTCGCAGTACCATCGAATCACTATTGTTTGCTTGACCCTCGCCGCATACGGCAGGGTGTGGCTTTATAGCGATGGTTGCGAATACAACGAATGCAATAACAGGAACCAGTAACAGTGGGATCATGTGACCGTAATCGGTAAGGTTGGTCGAGTAATCTAGGCACAACTCGAATTCGGCCGTCCACCGATCCGAATAGAATCGTTGAAAAGCGTCAATGCGTCTGTTTGGGAGTTTCTCGGTAGTCCAATCAATTTAGGTAGGCAGTATTCAGCTAATCTGAATCCAACGCCCGACGGAGATAGTAGCATAGACACCGATTCCCGAAAACGATGGACTTGGAATAGGCTGGGAAAAACTTGGTTAAGTGCTACTTTTCAAGCAGTTTATGGAAGTTCGTCTTGGAACGAGCGCCTCGACTACTTCGATTTTGTGGGCTGTGGATCTTGTTAAAGATCCTTGCGGCATAGGATCTTTAACAAGATCCACTACCATTGCTCACAAAATCAATGTGGATACGGCCCCCGTGCCGCGTTCCAATTAGAAAATGGGGTTTCCATAACGCTAGTGTTTTCATCGTCATGATCGGACTTTGGGAGTTACAAGTTCTGGACAGTTTTTGGCGGTGTAAGAGTTACTTGTTTTGCCTAGCTTTTTCAGTCTTTTCATCTCGTCTTTGTCAGCCCAGACAATCCAATGTTCATTGGAGTTGGTTTTTCGGGAGTGAATCCATCCTTGCTTAGCCCAGTAATAGACTCGTTGCTGAATCACACCGAGCTTGGTCGCAAGATCGGGGGTGACGATGACTTGTTCGATCATCGCGAGAATCACTTTCTTGCGATCCCTAGACTCCGTGGGGGTAACATTAGACTTGCCATTAGCGTTCGACATTACTGATGCTTTCCCCTTGTCAGGACAAGGTCGGCCACCACAAAAGGATGCCCGTGTTTCTGGAATAACCGTGGAGCTCAATACACAGCCCAGTTGTACCTCTGTGAACGCTTCGATGTACAAGTTGCCCGATACACCGCATCACTCGAGGCCAAGGCGACTGGCTAGGTCTTACCTCGCACGACTCTTTCATTCGCTAACTTTCTCCGGCTTAGAACTCGACCACCGACGATTGCCTTGGGGCCGTGCGAGTAATCTCCCATCCAAAGGGCATTGGGAACATCGCGAGTCCATCGGCACCGAACTTTCTCTTCGGAGATACCGAGTTGCGTTTTCGTTGCTCCACGCAATCGCAGGTGGCGGTACATTGTCGACGTAGGCAGATCGCTGGCGAACTCGGCTTGCAAGAGCTTATTGATGGTGATGTCGGAGCGTTTCGGATTCTCTTTTTTAGCAGCTTCCGCACGATCGACTTTGGCTTGGTTGCGTTTACGAGGCTTGCCCAAGTCGCTTCGGCGTTTGGGCTTGAGCCCCTGGATGCCTTGGCTGCGATAGTGGGCATACCATCGTCGGAGAGTTCTGGCCGAGATGGTGATCTTGCCAACAGGGGCGTAGTGCTCTTGTTTAGCAAGTTTTTGAAAATGGGCTTCTCGATCCTCGTAGGTGACTTCACCTGTGATGAGGGGGCTCAAGAGAGAGATGCGAAAGGCTTGCCAGGCCAAAGCGTCAAAAAGCGGGGTCCCCCGGCCATTCAAATCAAGACCTGGCAATTCAGCGTACTGGCGAAGCTATAATCTACGTAGTTACGATCTGCCTACTGGCACCGCGGTGATCAATCCCTTACGGTAGCTGCCAAGGGTCAGCGACTTGTCATCTTTCTCAAATAGGATTCAACATGATTCGTTATCGATGGTTGCTCGGGGTCGTTGTATTTTTGATTACTAAGCCCGTAGAAAACCAAATCTGTTTCTCCCAAGAGACTCGTCCTAACGGAAAACTGGTTGCTGCTATCGATCGTCTCGTTGAAAAGAGCGGCATACTTGCTACCGAGCCAGGAATTGCAATCCTGGTTCGTCAGCCTGGAAAACTCATGTTTCAAAAGGGCTATGGCCTGGCGAATATTGAGTCGAGCCAGCCGATTACCAATCGCACCATGTTTGAGTTAGCATCCGTTTCAAAAACATTTACGGCAACTTCAATTTTGATTTTGCACGACCGGGGGCTGCTATCGATCATGGATGACGTTCGTAAGTATTTGCCGGAGTTGCCCAAGTATGACCGGAACGCTCCGATTCTCGTCCAGCACTTGTTGAATCATACGTCCGGATTTCCCGAGTATTTCGATCTCGACGATGTGCCGAAAAGGCATAACACATATTGGTGTAATGAGGACTACTTGAGTGTATTTTCCAAGCGGCAGGATGAACTGTCTCCAACGTTCATTGCGGGCAACAAATACGATTATTGCAATACCAACTTCATTTTGCTGGCGATAATTATCGAACGCGTTGGCAAGAAGTCGTATGGCCAATTTCTGCGAGATGAGATTTTTACTCCAGCGGGGATGGAGCATTCATTCGTTTACGAAAGGCCTCAGTCCGCCGATGACAATCAAAAGGCTGGCTTTGTCCGTGCAGTGGCCTACGAATGGAACAGAAAGAAAAAGAACTGGAAGCCGAGTTGGGGCACTCCACCGGACCACGCTCAAGAATATCTCACCGTGGGAGATGGTGGAATCTGGACGAATCTCGAAGAGATGGCTTACTGGGACGATGCTATCCGCGCTCGCAAGTTCTTAAAGCCGGAGACTTGGAAGTTGGCGCTTACACCTTCGAAAATTCGAAATGGGAATTACATTAACTACGGCCTGGGATGGACGACTTACTACGACCAACCTAAAAAGATTTATGGCTTTGGCCACGAAGGCAGTTGGGGAGGTTTCAATACTTCGTACTATCTTTATCTGACTGCAGACGTAACAACCGTGGTGTTAAGCAACCGCGGGAACTTTGATACGGATAAATTCTGGACTAATTTGGAGAAGATTATCGAAGACCACAGTGAGCAGACAAGATAGAGACAAGATAGGACACGCACTCAATCCGCTGCAACTTTTAAAACAAAGTCCGTAACCAGGATTCCTAGCTGAAACGCAATTTGACTCATGTCTAACCGCCTTGTGTCACCGAACGAAACTCGGTTCCGGCAGATAGGTTCCCTCAGCGTTACTCGGTAAGGCTATGCCCGTTCAGATGGCTTTAGTGTTTATGCTGACCAAAGCGGGGTGCGAGGAGCCAAGGCCATATCTCGCGATGACGATTGGGCATGCAGAAAAACTGGAGCGGATTTGGCCTCAGAGTGGATGAGTGGAGGGAGCATAAAGCTCGAAAGAGTCGCGGTTGGTAGAAGTTGGGAATAACGCAAGTTGTTAGCCCTAATGAAGGTTCTTTTGGTGATGCACGCCAAAGGACCTCATTCCTTCCGTCGAAAGGAATCCGAACACGCCGCAAAAAACGTGGTCGCTCAGAACACTCCCTTCCGCGTCCAAATGCGGAAATCGCGAAAAGCAGGTTGGACGCATCGGCTTGGGCGACCGACGCGTGCAGAGTGATTTTTTTCTGGTTGGACACAATTTTGGATGGTTAACGGCGGCGAGTTGTTTCAATCACTACTTCCTGGCTCGCGTTGGCTCGAATTTTAAAAAACAATAAGTAACAAGTGAATCCGACTCAATTTCACGAAAATCAGTCTCTTCGAGAGTCCGTCGGTGCGATCTATCGTGCTGAGTCTAGACGAGTCTTTGCAACTCTAGTTCGTTTACTACGAGATTTTGATGTCGCCGAAGAGGCGATGCATGAGGCGTTTGCAACGGCGACCGAGCGATGGCCAGTCGAGGGTATTCCGTTTGTCTTTACTTGCTGTCGCCCGGCGATTGACCCCAAGGTGTAGATCCCGCTGACGCTTCGAGAAGTCTGCGGCTTGACGACGGAGGAGATTGCATTCGCGTTTTTGACTCCTGCCGCAACAATGGCTCAGCGCATTGTATGTGGCAAAGCGAAGATTCGCGATGCAGGGATTCCGTTCTCGATTCCGTCTCGAGAGGAGCTTCCGGACCGTCTCGACGCCGTGCTGTCGGTGATCCACCTCGTTTTCAGCGAGGGGTCTATTCGTTGCAAGCCGCCATCGCCGCCGAACACGCTCGTGCCCCTGCGGCTTCGGCCACTGACTGGCGTCAGATAGTGGCTTTCTACGACGCGCTGCTTGAGATCAGTCCGTCGCCGATCATCGAACTGAATCGCGCCGTCGCAGTCGCGATGCGCGATGGCCCCCACGCGGGCCTGAGTCTCATTCAAATCATCCTCCAACGCGGCGAGCTGACAGAGTATCACTTAACCTATGCCGCAATGGCTGACCTCGATCGCAGAGGCGGTCTTTATACGCAAGCTTGCGTCGCATACGAGCAGGCGTTGGTGCTGGCTCAGCTGGAACCCGAGCGACGATACCTGAATCGAAGACTGCTAGAGACGCGGAGGTTGCTCGGTTGAGCTTTTGCAGCGTCTTCTTGTTGAACCCGGTGAGCCAGTCGATGACTTGATGCAACTCGTCCTTGGTGCGGCCTTTCTTCTCAACCTTGGCGATATAGTGCGGGTACTCGGACGAGAACGTCATCTTGGCGAAGCGTTCATCGTGATGGCTAGTGGTGCTCATGGCTTTAATGATGTGGGCAGTGATGTCCTAGATCGCAGAATGCTGACTGATTATGATTTCAGAAACACTTGTCCCCCGGCAACTCGGACGCCTGCTTGATCCAACCGATGAGCTGTTGCTCGTCGATGTTGTGATCTTCATGGATGTCGAGGTAGCGAACTTCCTTCTTTTTTGATGCTCCTGGTGGATTGGGTCGGAGCAGAACTCCTCGAAAGAACGCGACCTTCACATACTTGGTCAGGCAGTGATATCCCATGAACCAGCCGTCGCCTTCGATGCCACAGAAAGGTGTGTTCCATCGCACCGCTTTGCGGACATGTGGAACGGTCCGCACGATCAAGTCATCGAGCCAGCGCCCGATGTCATGCTTCCAGCCAGGCATCGCATCGATGTACTCTTGCACGGGAGCATCGCCGTCGGCTTTCTCGATTTGAGGGTTGCCGCCGGAGAGCAGCACCACAGGTTTGCCAGTCCGCGATAGAGCATGTGTCATTGAGGACGAGACGGCCTAAAATACACCAATCACGGGGGAAATTGAAGATGAAAGTTGCCGTCTTTGTCAAAGCCAAGCCGAGTTCGGAAGCGGGGACGCTTCCCAGCGAGCAGTTGCTTACCGACATGGGAAAATACAACGAAGCCCTGGTGAATGCTGGAATCATGAAGGCGGGCGAGCGACTCAAACCCAGCTCTCAGGGCGCTCGAGTTCGGTTTAGCGGAACAGATCGCGTCGCTACCACCGGGCCGTTTACGGAAACCAATGAACTGGTCGCGGGCTTTTGGATGTGGGAGGTCGCCTCACTGCAAGAAGCGATCGAGTGGGTCAAGAAGTGTCCGAATCCGATGCTCGAAGTTTCGGATATCGAGATTCGTCCGTGCTTTGGTATCGATGACTTTGCTCCAATCGACCCGACAGGTCAGCTTAGTCAAGAAGAGCAGGCTCTTGCGGAACGTATCTGATTCAAGACGGTTTCCAAGACCTCGACGGCCACATCTGGGAGTACATCTACATGGACCCGAACCACGTTCAGTAAAATGCATGATTGCATGAAACCTATAACGAGTGGACGCGCAAGAGCCATCCGCTATGACCAAACAGAACTAGCAATGAAGGAAAAGACTCCATGAAACCCGCCAAAAACACTGTATGTCTCTGGTACAACCGCGACGCAGTTGAGGCCGCGAATTTTTACGCAAAGACATTTCCCGATTCCTCAGTCGGCGCGGTACATTACCCGCCGGCGGATAACCCATCGAGTAAGGCAGGCGATGTCCTCACCGTCGAGTTTTCGGTGATGGGTATACCCTGCATCGGACTCAACGGAGGCCCAGGCGTCGAGCACAATTGGGCATTTTCATTTCAGGTTGCGACGAACGACCAAGCCGAGACCGACCGCTACTGGAATGCAATTGTCCGTAACGGTGGCGAAGAGAGCCAGTGCGGTTGGTGCAAAGACAAGTGGGGAATCAACTGGCAGATCACTCCGATCGCGCTGACGAATGCGTTCAAGAGCCCTGATCGCGCGGCGGCAAAGAGGGCCTTCGAGGCGATGATGCAAATGAAGAAGATCGATGTGGCCGCCATCGAGCAAGCCGTGCGCGGGTAAGTAACCAAGTATCACGATAGAGAGTAGAACTATGTCAACGAAAGCAAAACGCATCACCGGCTGGATTCTCACCGGACTGGTAGGCCTCTTTATGATCGGAGCCAGCGGAGTCCCGAAGTTTCTCGACTGGCCTTAGGAATTAACGAAAAACACAGTGCAGCAGGTTCGCCATGAAATATATTCTCCTGATCTATAGCCCTGAATCCGCTTGGACCAATGAGGAATGGGTCGCCTGTACGCAGAAGTCCGGTCCCGCGATCAATCCGAAGCTCTCGCCGTCGCCGCCGAACACCCCGGCGTCCATGTCGGAGCGGTCGAAGTCCGTGAGGTCTTCGATCTCAACTCCATAGTTGCGGCTCCAATCGAATCAATTTAACAAAGAGAACATCATGCATCCGAGCATCGCCGACTATCACCAGAGCCTAGATGACTGCGAGCAGGCGATTTGCCAACTGCTTGCCAATGAAATCGACCGAGGACTTGCCAAGGCCGAGAGTAAGATTTGGCACTCGCATCCCGTCTGGTTCTTGGATGGCAATCCCATTGTGGGATACAGCAAACAGAAGCCAGGAATTCGGCTGATGTTCTGGAGCGGTGCGGATTTTCAGGAGCCGGGGCTTGATGTGGTCGGCAAGAAATTCAAAGATGCATCGGTCTTCTTCAATGACTTGACGGAGGTCAAGAAGGCCGTTCTTCGGCGATGGCTGAAGGAATCGAGACTGATCCAATGGGACTACAAGAACATCGTCATGCGAAAAGGCAAACTTGTGAAGCTTGAGTAGAGATTCGATCGCTTACGACTTAAACACCGTTACTCGTACTATCTGCTGTTATTCCAACACCTTCCAACCCGGAGACCAACTCATGTCCACAACAACAATCACACCGTATCTTTTTTTCTCAGGTCGCTGCGACGAGGCCCTAAAGTTCTACGAAC
Organism: Pirellula sp.; assembly: GCA_043757445.1. Classification (GTDB taxonomy): domain Bacteria; phylum Planctomycetota; class Planctomycetia; order Pirellulales; family Pirellulaceae; genus JBKCUI01. The sequence continues at coordinate 22,578 of JAYVPJ010000102.1, forward strand.
AGGCCCTCGGTGCGAAGACCGAAATGATCATGCGATTCAACGAAAGCCCCGATCCAACACCCCCAGGAATGCTCCAGCCGGGTTTTGAATCGAAGATCATGCACTCATCGTTCACGATCGACGGCGCGCGAGTGATGGCTTCTGACGGTTGCGACGACAAGGGAAAGATGGAAGGCATTCAGTTAGCTCTCTCGGTCGCCACCGAAGCCGAAGCCCAAAAAGCCTTCGACGCGCTGGCCGTTGGTGGCACCGTAGGAATGCCGCTCACGAAGACTTTTTGGTCCCCTTGTTTTGGCATGGTCACCGACAAGTTCAGTATCACATGGATGGTGATGGTTCCGGGCGAGCCGGGTGCTTGATGACGATCGAAGTTTGTCGGCAAACGCTGAAGAGCAACAGCCCAGCAGAAGCCAAGGGGTTGGCATAGTGCTTGATGGGTCATCTTGTTGCTGATGCTCATCAGCCTGGCTACGCTGGAAGATTTTATTGTTCGTTGGCCACTTTCGCGTTGTAACAATTAGGACAGCAAGGCTAGTAAGCGGCTACAACTCGCAAAAAGAGCCGTCGCTGCTCCAGCGGTCTATAAATCTGGATACAAAGGGCTCAGCGTCAATGGATTCCAAAATCGTCTAATCGAATCTGGGGTCCAGCAGCTAGTTGTTGTACGACGAAACCCGATCGCTCGGCGGTTTGGCTTTCATAAGTCCACTCTTAAACGGGTTTGCGAATCCTTAGACATCACATATTTCGACCTTCCTGAGCTTGGAATCCCATCCGACAAGCGAAGATCGCTTGAAACTCAGGACGATTATGACCGATTGTATGCGGACTACCGTCAGACGACACTCGAATCAGAAGCGGTCGCAATCGAAAGCGTAACCGACCTTGTAAAATCGAAGTCGTCTTTTCTCGTTTGCATGGAAGCAAAGCCACAGTGTTGCCATCGAAGCCACTTGGCGAAGGTTGTTTCAAATCGACTACAGATACAGACCTCGCGTCAACTGATTAGTTGCCTTTGAGATCTCGAACCTTTTTTTCTTTATCGAGTCGATCTTCTTCCATCGCTTGCCTCTTGTAACTGCGACGCACCACTTCAACCACTCCTAGATGAATCGAAGCCCGAAACGGCGCTCTGCGTAAAGCGGCCAAAGAGGTTGGCTCGATCGTGGTCATAAGTTGTTTGGCTTCAGAGGCAGGGGAGAGAGGTGAAAGCATCGTAAACGTTACCGGATGAGCACATTGCTGGATTGCTTGATCGATTAAGTTTGAGCCTACAAGCAATCCCGATGTGTCGAGTCTTTCAAGACCACGACGACTGCGAACATTTGCCAACGCCCGAACAATACCGTTGTCATCCGTAGCTTTCGCAAACAGTCGTGCGTCCCGAATCTCTTCAAGTAAAGAGATATCCTGCCAATCGCTTTCACGTTCGGTTTCTTTGCTTCGAAGAAGGTCATCCAACGAGAGAAACGCTACAAGGCT
>JAYVPJ010000103.1:0-6333 GCA_043757445.1 Pirellula sp.
GATATTGCGAAGCAGCAGGTTTCCCTGCGCATGGGGCCCGACTCGGTCGAGTGTCTCTTGCAATCGCTCACGTGCCTGGACTAGTATCGGTAAGCTCTCTGCCGATTCGCCTCGCGCTACCATGAGGACAGCCTGACTTTGCTGGGCACTGGATAACCCCAAGTTGTATTCCAACACGTCCGGATACTCCGAAATGAGTCGTTGCCAAATGTTTACGGCCAACTGCAGTGTGTCGTTGGCTTTTTGCAATTCACCTTGTTCACTGAGCGAACGCGCAAGTGTCTCTTTGGAGCTCGCCCAGTGGGCTTTCACTTCCGGCCACTGTGGATGCGACTTCGAAAATTCTCTCAAGATCTGTTCGGACTTTTGACGGTGCGTAAGGACTTCGTCTGGATCGCCTTTGAACTGCGAGTACATGTCCGCTAATACTTGCTCGCTTTGTGCCCACTGAATATGTGCCTTCTTCGATTCCGGTTGCTGCTCGGCCAATGCAGCCCGCAACTCAGCAGCCCGCTGGTGAAACGGCTTGGCATCTTCGACGTTTGTCGATGCAACTTGATGCCCGAGGTTGTGGTAGCCCAGACTTAAGTACTCGCGGTAACGAAGTTCTGCAGGGAATCGATCCGAGAGTCCTTGCCAAAGCTGGATGGCGTCCTCGAGCAGTTTGCGCCCTTTGTCGCGGTCAATGAGGATCCCAACATTCGTATAGCTCTGCGCCAGTTCCATCTGCATCAAGTCATCGGCGGGCAGTTTGGCATGCAGTTCTTTCCGCAGTTCCAACGCATGTTGTTCGTAGGCCAACGTGCTACTGCTGTCACCGCGCGTGCGGTAATGGTCCGCCAGATTGACTAGCACATTGGCCAAGCTTTGACGATAGTCGGTTTTGCTAGGAATGGCCGAGCCCAGTTGGTCGAAGAGCTTTGCAGATTCTTCGTAGGCAGTGCGGGATTCGCTGAATTGGCCCAGTTCATGTTGAACGCGACCGAGTTGATTGAGGGCTTCGGCGCGTGCGGATTGCGATAGGTCGTCGGTCGGCGAAAGTTTGTGCAACTGGTCATAATAAGGCAAGGCCGCTTCGAGCAATCGTTGACGCAAGGGCCGGAAGCTAGGATGATCCAACTGTTCGTCTTGAGTGATGCGTAGGAGATACGTATCGACGGATTCCTTTGCGATGCGATAGCGTTGCGCTAGTTGTTGCTGAGCATCTTCGGCTCGACGTTGTGCATCGCGAGCGACCATCGCTTGCCACATTGTCAATCCGATGCCACTCAGCAGAGCTACTGTCGTGATGAGGGCAGCCCCTACGACAATTCGATGGCGACGGGTGTATTTCTGAAATCGATAGGCAACGGAAGGGGGGCAGGCTAGGACTGGATCGTCGCAAAGGAATCGCTCGATATCCGCTGCCAAGGCGCTGGCAGATTCGTATCGGCGCGATCGGTCCTTTTCGAGCGTCTTCATGACGATCCAATCCAGCTCGCCGCGCAGCTGTTGACAGAGCTTTTTCGGTTCCACTTTGCGTGCATCCGAAATCGTAGATAACACGTGTGCAGTCAGAGTGCTGACCCTCGCACTAGGCCGTGGCGGATCGACTTCGCGAATCAACCGACGCATCTCGTCATGGCCGGCGGATTTCAGTGTTTCGCTTTCGAATGGAGTGTGTCCGGTAAGGATTTCGTAGAGCAATACGCCGAGTGAATAAACATCGCTACGAGTATCAACGTCGACGCTGCTTTCGCCAGCTTGCTCGGGGCTCATGTACAACGGTGTACCAATCATTTGACTGAAGCCGGTGTAGAGCGTCTTGTCTGACAATTGATGACCAATGGCTTTGGCAACTCCGAAGTCGATGACCTTGGGGACCGGCAAAACGTCGTGCACCTCGACCAGGACATTGCTGGGTTTGATGTCGCGATGAATGATCCCTTTCTGGTGTGCATGCTGTACTGCATAACAAAGGGCTACGAAAAGTTTTAATCGCTCATGGGTGTCGAGCTTGTGGACATCGCAAAACTGAGTGATAGGCGTCCCCTTGACCAGTTCCATCACGAAGTATGGCAGCCCAGCTGCGGTCGTTCCAGCATCGAGGACTTTGGCAATGTTGGGATGATCCATGATCGCCAGGGTTTGCCGTTCCACTTCGAAGCGAGCGATGACTTGCCGCGAGTCCATGCCTGGCTTAATGATCTTCAGTGCCACCCGACGCCGGACCGGTTCGGTTTGCTCGGCTACGTAAACCAACCCCATGCCCCCTTCGCCGATCTGCTCCAGCAGCTTATAGCGACCGACCATGCCGCCGACCCGTTCGACGAGAGTCTGCTCGATCGTAGCGATATCGGATGCCGAGCCACCTAGGAATTTGCCGGCGCTTTCGTGGGCTTGCAATAACTGTTCAATACGGCTGCGTAGTTTTGAGTCTCCACGACAGGCACCATCCAGATAATCACTCAGCTCTTCTGACGACTTTTTTTCAATCGCTTCCAGAAAAACAAGTTTTGTATCTGGCGGTAAATGGTTCATGACTAACTCCGGTTGAATTGGCTCTACCAATCAATGCCCCGTCTGACGCGGAAGTGCGCCACGAATAGAGAAGATTTTCATAATTAGGCGAATTACGACTCTCGTCCGTCGCCCAAGCACGCGGCCAGCCAGGCCCGGGCGTAGGCCCACTGACGATCTGCCGTTCGTCGAGGGATGCCCAAAGACTCGGCCGCTTGGCTCAGCGTAAGCCCCGCGAAAAACCGCAACTTCACTAGCTTTGCACAGTCGGAGTCCTCGACCGCCAACGCTTCGATGGCGTCGTCCACAGCCATCAGATCTTCGCTAGGCGTATCTATCGCGACCTCGATCTGACTGAGGTCGATTTTCTGGGCACCACCGCCGCGTTTCAAGCGTTTGCGATCGCGGGCGCGGTTCAACAATATCCTGCGCATGGCTTCCGCTGCGGCGGCAAAGAAATGCCCCCGGGAATCCCAGTGCTGGACTTTCTCCACATCCACCAGCCTGAGATAAGCGTCGTGTACCAAAGCCGTAGCCTGCAACGTTTGCCCTGGGTTCTCATTGGACATGCGAACTGCCGCCAACTTCCGCAACTCGTCATAGATCAGCGGTAGCAGTTTCTCGGCTGCTAACGGATCGCCAGATTCGATCTGGCCCAGAATTTGGGTGACATCATGCATAAGGAGAGGACTCGCGAGGAATAAAATTCTGTCTTTACTATACCTTAGGCGAGCGGCAGTTTGCAAAGTGCCTAGTCTACGGGGTGGTACGCTCAGAGGCTGTGATTTTTTGAATCCGCAGAAAGTTCGCATCATACTCCGTGTGATGTTGCCTCAAAAACCAAGGGTTTTGAACTGCGGAAATCACACGGAGTGTGATGGGTACTATAAAATCACAGCCTCTCAGAGCGACAGCCTCATCTTTACCCACATTTCGAGCCCATTTCGTACTCGTACTCAATGAAATCGTACTCGTACTCGATTGAGCTAGTCGAGCGAGTACGAGTACTGCCCTTCGGGCGGAGTACGCCCTTCGTACCCCTCAGAGCGTGCCATCCATTTTGTTGCTGGTAGATTTCAGCCTGCCGCTCGCCTAAAAAACCGCATGTCCCCGTATTCCGAATCGTCGAGAATCGTCATGATATTATCGATCTGAAACCGACAACGCTACTTGTTACAAGTCATGACGAAACGATCTTCATGACGATACGCTTACTCAGCCTGGACAGACCCATGGGGCAATCGACGAACCCAGAACTAGAATTAGCTTTCGACTTTGTTCGCAATACGAATCGAAGTCTTTTCTTGACGGGTAAGGCTGGCAGCGGCAAGACGACGTTCTTACACTCAATCAAGTCCGAGGGGATGAAACAATTGGTGGTGGTCGCGCCGACGGGAGTCGCCGCTATCAACGCCGGTGGCATGACGATTCACTCGTTTTTCCAACTCCCCTTTGGACTGCATATCCCCGGCGCCAGCCGAGGCGAGCAGAGCCGCTCCCATCGCTTGGCGGGTCAAAAAATACGCCTCATCCGTTCCCTTGATCTTTTGGTCATCGACGAAATCAGTATGGTCCGAGCCGATATGCTCGATGCCATTGATGAAGTTTTGCGAACCTACCGCGAAACCAGCTTGCCGTTCGGCGGCGTACAGTTGCTGATGATCGGCGACTTGCACCAACTTCCCCCGGTCGTCAAACACGAGGACTGGGCCTTGTTGCAAGAACACTATGCCACTCCCTATTTCTTTTCGAGCCAAGCTTTGCAAAAGACCGAGTACATTTCGATTGAACTCAAACATATCTATCGACAATCGGATCAGATTTTTATCGATCTACTGAATCGAGTTCGCGACAATAAACTCGACGAAGACGTCCTCAATCGGCTCAACAGCCGTTACGTTCCGAACTTTCGACCTTCCGCGAACGACGCTTATATTACGCTGACAGCGACGAACGCTGTCGCGCAACAGATAAATGCCGATAGCTTAGTCAGGCTTCGGGGAGCTTGCAAAGTCTTCAATGCGAGCATCGGCGGCGACTTTCCACCGTCGGCTTATCCGACCGAGGAACAGTTCGAGTGCAAGGTAGGAGCTCAAGTCATGTTCGTCAAAAACGACATGGAGGCGGAAAAGAGATTTTTCAACGGCAAGATCGGTCAGATTACTCGATTCGATGAGGAGGTCATCTATGTTCGTTGTCCCAATGACTGCTCCGACATCGCCGTCGAGAAGGTCGATTGGCAAAACGTAAAATACAGCTTGGACGAAACCACCAAAGAAATAAAGGAGGAAATACTCGGAACGTTCACCCAGTATCCTCTTAAATTAGCGTGGGCGATTACGATCCATAAGAGCCAGGGGTTGACGTTCGAACGTGCGATCATCGACGCTCAAGCCGCATTCGCACATGGGCAAGTTTATGTCGCTCTCAGTCGATGCAAGAGTTTTGAAGGGATTGTACTCCGATCTCGAATCACGCCTTCGAGTGTCAAGACCGATTGCGTCGTTAAGAACTATACCGAAGAAGCCGAGAGCAAGACTCCGGATCAGGCAGAACTTCAGCAAGCGAAGCGAAACTACCAGCGACGGTTGCTGGAAGAACTATTCTCCTTCGAGTCGACACGGCGCGGTTTCGACCAACTCGAACGCGTCTATCGAGAGCACGAGAATACGCTGACTGCGTCCGCCACGTTGCAAGTCCGCGCATTGTCCGAACAAGCCGAGACGGAGCTCCTAGTCGTCGCCAAAAAATTCGAACCGCAGCTCACGGGCTATTGCGACTTGGAAATGGAACCGGAAGCCAATCAGGAACTTCAATCGCGATTGAGAAAAGCCGGCACCTATTTCTCGGAGAAGATCGGTAAAGGACTATTGCCGGCCACTAAGGAGTTACCCACGGCGACCGACAACCAAGCTGTTCGCCAAGCAGTTGTCTCGAAACTAGAAGTGTTGCAAAAAGAATTATTTGTAAAGAACGCATGCTTCGTGGCTTGTTTATCGGGTTTTTCAACTCGATCGTGCACTCGGGCGAAAGTCAAAGCCGAACTGGATTTTACTCGCACGTCGGACGACGAGCGAACAAGTCGGCAAAATCGCGTTCCGAAGGACGTGCCTCATCCCACGCTCTACAAACGCTTGCTGGAATGGCGCGACGAGATGGCCGATGAACAAGGAGTTCGCCCCTGGGAAGTCGTTTCCAACATCTCGATGCATGAGTTGGTGACATTTCTACCTTCGGACAATCGGCGTCTTCAGCGCATCAAAGGCATCGGCAAAAGAAAAGTAAAACGCTATGGCGAAGGCCTTCTGGAAATCATCGAGAACTATTCTCGCGAAAACAAGGTATCGGTGAACGTCGCCTCATCTGCGGATGCACCCAAGCCGCCTTCGCCGGACACCAAATTTATCAGTCTTGAAATGTTTGAAGCTGGACAATCGATCGCGGAGATCGCCAGATTGCGAACGTTGGCTCGAACGACCATCGAAGGTCATCTTGCTTTCCATATCAACGCAGGTCGTTTAGACATCACCCGCGTCCTTGCCCCTGAAAAGCTATCGGACATCACCGATTTCTTTACTAGGAATCCGACGGCCACGGTCGCCGTAGCCAAAGCCTCGTTCGGCGAAAAATATAGTTACGGCGAGCTGAAGATGGTCGCTTGGCGATTGCGCCCCGTCGACGCGTGAGCGATCGATGGAAGCGACATAAGGATGCGAAGAGAAAAAAGGAGACGCAGCCAATACTGTTCGGCACGTAAGTTGCGACAGATAATTCTTTAAAAAACATTGCGATTCCTGCGACTTTGGCACGAGTTTTGCGCCCCACCAATAAGCC
>JAYVPJ010000104.1:0-6333 GCA_043757445.1 Pirellula sp.
AGAAAGTATCGCTATGCAACGCCGAATGGCAGGCTGGAACGATAACTACTTGACGCAACTACTTGGCCTGACAACACTTTAGTGTGCGTTTGCCCTGAGCTTTGACCCTTTCTCAACTCCGAAGAGCAAGTGATTTTCAGTGACCGAAAAAGTTGAAACATCCCATTCCGCGCTCATCCGTCGTACCAATAGGTCATTCTTGGAAAATAGAAGTAGCCCCGGCTTTCCATTCTTTCCAAGCTTTGGAGTGAGCGACGTCGTATGCTTGACGCCATTGCTACTTCCAATAAATTTCGCAGTGCCGCCCTCTAAGTTGGCTGAACGGCATCCTTCTGTATCGTAGGTAGCATCCGACCCATATGTCATGGTTAATAGCCCACTTGCCGACATTCCGGGACCGAAGTTCATTAGATCGCTAGCCCTAGAAAGATCGATCGAAAATTTTTCGCCTATCCTCGCATCGATATTCGGGAAAATGTACATGTCAAGCATCGGCGATAGATTTCCTGCGAGTTGCGTGAGCTGTGTCGAAGCTCGTAGGGGACCCTTGATAGTTTTGATTTCAGTTAGTCCAGGTTCGCCCGTAACTCGGATTCGAACTATATGTCCCGCAACTTGTGTCTCGGCACCACCCTTAAGAATTGTGGCAAGTTTCAAGTCAAAATCAGTCTCAGCATACTTTGTCAAATCTAGACCGAAGGTTTTTAATATCGCTAGTGATGCAGTTAGCGAGCGTTCGAAACCAGGGTCTACTTTCTCGCCCCACTGTCCAAGTCGAATTGCCGCTGCAATTTTGGGGGTTGTTGGATTGGCCGAAAGTACTCGAAGTGAATGCGCGACAGCGAGACTAAACATTGGCGAGTCTTCTTTGAGATCTATCAGTCGAAATCGTTCATTGGAAAGAATGCGGGTTTGCGAGCTATCGATCACCTCGCACTCGAATTCGATCACTGCGCCCGTGTTTCGTCCGACCTTCCACTGTGTGGTTATACTGTTCTGATAGAAAACGTTGCCCTGCGACCGAATCCAGTTTTTGTTCTTGTATTCGCCATTTGCTTGGGCGACTGAGCTTGCAATCCACGACTTTCCTTTTGGATATCGTTTTTTGAGCTCTTGTTCATCCCATTTTATTGAGGGCTTATCAGAAGCAAGGCTTACCCACTCACCCTCTGCGTTCTGGCCAAAACTCACTTGCGTCAAGACAACTAAACCAGAAAGGCTCGTCATCAAAACGAAAAACTTTTGAATTCGTGAAATGTGAAATTGCATGCTTGTGTTGATACCTTTGACGTACGAGGCGCGAGACAATATTTTCGATGCTGACTTTACTGATTATTGAGGTCCCCGAGACCTATCGGGACACTGCCAGTTGCTGGCTTCATCTGATTTTGGTTGCGTTCCCTGTTTGGCTCTGACTCAATATCAGGGGCGACAATCGAGCCTGAATCGAAGTGCTGCTTAATAGGCGGGTATATTGGTCCCATTGGTTCCACTTTGATTTTGCCGAAAGGCGGCAAATCAATGCTCTTGCCATCGAGAAACTTCCAAAGCCCAAAAACCCCGGGTTCTTTTCGACGATTCGCCGAGGGCCATACATTCCAGTTGCTATACCTTGCATACAGTTCGAAATCGGGATTGAGATCGGAATGGATTTTGAATTCCACGCCTGAAGCGCTGCTCTGCTTTAGCTCCGACCAACCGGAACCTCCCACTCGGATTTGAATATAAGTTTTGTCATTATCGCAATAAATTTTGATGGCGTTCAACTTCTTCTGGTAGTCAATCCATGCCTGCAGAAGTGCCTTTGTTGGCAGATCAAGGATGGCCTTGTTACTGACGAAATCTGACGCAGAATCAAGAGACTTCAAATCCCTTTTCGTGACGAGCTCATTCTTCCAAAATGCGTAAGCATTTTTGCAAATCTCAAATCTTGACTTTAGCTGGTTGACCTTGTCTTCATTCCACATGTCATTTATCAAGCTAGTTCGTTTGCTCTTGAGGGTGTCTGCCTTGAGAAGATTGTCCGCTTCTTCCCAAAACTCAAGACCTTGCAATTCCTTTTCGAACAACGTCTTTCTCTCTAGTACAATGGCCAGTTTTTCCTTGCCGTAGGGAACTCCCTGTGTCTTCTTTGCAAATTGGTCTAATGCAGCCAAAATTTCCGCGCACGTTGAAAGTGGAGTTTTTTCTGTTTCTTGTTTCCATGCTTCGGTCAACTCAGCCAATTGACGGCTTGTCAGAGAAGGGTCTTTCTTTTCAAAAATTGATTGGGACTTTTTCTCGGACTTCAACTCCGTGTTCGCAATCTTCAGGGCAGTCAGTTCAGCTGACCTTTTCGATAAGTCAATCCCCCGTTTCCAGAACAAAATTGTTCCCAAGCCCCCTGCCAGCAGAAGGGACACAATCGAGTAAAAAGGCCAACGGGACCTCCATAAAACCATAGGGTCATTTCTCGCTTCGCAGCGTTGCAATGCAACTCTCGCATTCGAAGCACTCCATGAATGTCGTCTCCGTTTAGGAACTCGAATTGTTGTTTCAATCAACGAGATTAGCTTTTCCGTAAACGGATCTTCATCCTTTTTGTTTTTGCTAGACAACACTTGCTGAAGTTGTCTTAGGTCAACTTTCCTATCCTTTCGAGGTACTTCTCCTGGGATGATCGCTTCCGAAAACAATAGGATCAATGAGACGACATCCTGGAAAGCTGTTGGCATACCATCACCAATTCGAGCGGTTTCAAGCAATGGCGAGTCCTGAACGTTTACTGACTTATAGGCTGAGATTGCAACGGGGTCACAAAATATCGCAAGTCTTGGTCTGCACTCAAGCCCAACGGGCTTCGGAACGAGGTAGACCGTATCACTGCAAATAGCTCCATGTACTAGATTCGCATCATGCATCAAAGCGAGACATCCAAGCGCATCCTCGATTATTTCTTTGGGTGTATGGTGTGGAAGATAGGCGATCGGAGTTCTATCGAAAGCCGTCCCCGCATGAAACCAGTAACGTCGATTGGAGGACGCCGCGTTCGAAGCGTCAATTGTTGGCGGTAAACCTGCTGGGCAAATCGCATTGCTTGGTTTAATGAATTTCAACAAATTGGAAATTCGAACAATTTCTTGCTCGTCAAACTGTTGTCTGTCAATGTCGCGATACCAGAATTCTAGCTGGTTCTCGGATTTGAAAAGAATTGATCGCTCGTGAAGCTTGGGAAGGCACGGCTCGTTAATAATAAAATCGGACGGAGACGACTTTCCCATTTCCTTTTCCATAACTCAATTGCACCTCGTTAAGCACAGGCAAGAATCGCAATCAAATCTGAGGATTCTTCGACTTTGGCACTAAATTGAGGTGCAAAAATGCGTTGATTCAGAGTGTTTTTATCCGATACCGCCACTACGTGACTCAAAGACTACAGTCCGGGTGATTCAAAAGCAACATCTGGCATGACATCCGACGGGAAAATCCAAAAACAGTTCGGCGATCGACTCCGCGCTATCCGAGAAAGCAATGGCATTTCCCAGGAGACAACGAGCCCTCGACGCATATTTGGATCGCAGCTACGTCAATTCCGTTGAGAACGGATAACGCAATATTTCGCTAGTGAGCATCGTGAAAATTGTGATCGCACTGGACAAATCAGCTCGTGATCCTTTGCCCATGAGACGGTCCGACCACAGCCCGACAGCAAGCAATTACCGCAGCCAATGCCCTCATCGGAACAACTCAAGATTTCCGACAAAATCTTTTTTCTCGATACCGAAGCAGTGTGACTCAACGCCTACAGCCATCGTGGCGCAAAAGCGACATGCTCTTCTTCATGACCCGTGAAGAAATGATTCAACGCGACTTCGGAGCAAAACTTAGGCAGCTCCGTCAAGAAAAGGGACTCTCGCAAAAGAAAGTCGCCCTCGACGCTGGCATGGATCGCACGTACGTCAACTCCGTAGAAAACGGCAAACGCAACATCTCGCTATGCAATATCGTCAAGCTAGCGAAAGCGTTGGGAACCACTGCCAAAGCATTTTTCTGAGCGACGCTCCGAAGTTCCGGCTACGTGCATCACACTATTCGAGGCAGTCGTGGCGATGTTACGACACTGGTTAAAAATCACTCAGGCGAGCGACTATGAAGTCTTAGGTTTGGCAAATGGCTTTCGCCACTTTTTGTGGAACTCTTGTTTAGTGGACCGTAGCATGGGTTTCTGTGTTGTACACGTTCATGCTTTTCGTTACGTAGTTCAATTGCTGCTTGATTTGCGACTACTCCTGCAAGATCGACATAGCGCCAAACCAGCGTCATCCATTAACCGCGGCCGCTGTCGCGTAACGGACGCAAGCAGTGTCAAAAGCGGGTGAATGATGGTTGCCATCGGAGCTGCTGAATCCTTGCATATCCTTTGGACATCAGAGTGGCGAGGTTTACATAGCTAAAAAAGACTCCAAGTGGCCTGCGCCACTAGCAGTCTTTACGAGCAGTCTTCAACCGGGCACCGTTGCAATTGGCTCGATTGTGCAGCTATTTGAAACGTAATTGGTCGCCCTCTCTTCTCCGTCGATTTCCGTCTGAGTACTTCGCATCATCCGTACCAGCCGCTCGTCAACGGTGTGCCATGCTAAATCCGGGAGCAGGTGATGCTTTGGCGGCTCCTGAGCTGGGTACGTCCGCTCGCACCGGACAAGCCCTTCGCTCCATTCGACCTCGATACAACGTTCTCCGTTTTCGACGATCACTTGCAAGTCAAGCGTGCCCGTTCCATTTGAGCAAACTTGCATAAGCTCAAACGGTGCCGCGATAACTTGCTCGTTGGTTTCGGCGTCGACACGATTGCAAAGGTAGGTCAGCAGCAACCCGTCCCTTGCCATCGCGATCGAACAGGCTCTTTCGGTAACGGTGAAGACAACTATTTTTGAATCGCCTTCGTCGTTCGATCTCCACATCTTGCGAGCAAGCTGCAGGAATCGACCTATGTCGGACTGTTGGATTTTCATGGTTTGTCAGCTTGCCCTGCGACTTTTGGAGGACGCGGCTACTGTGCTTGTGCGGATACACTGAGTTTCAGCCAAATCGATCGTTAAATCCAAGTTTTTAAGTGGCATCCAGACATATTGCATCCTGGGACCGCAAGCTAGGATTGGCCGATCTTTGCCAAACAGGAATAAACTGTCAGCACCAACCTTGGCCACATAGGCAAGGTTTTGTCGTGGGGTGCCGGTACGTAGGTCCGGGCCTAAATGCAGCGAGCGATCTAACTCCAGACACACAGTGCATGATGTCCCCTGCTTGGATTTACCAACCACCGCTACATGACCGTTTAAGTCCAATATCACAGGCTGCAAATCGTCTGTCTCGCCAGGTAACTGTGTCAGGCAACTACCTAAGGCGTCACGATCGCCAGAATCGAGGTGAACCCGGTTGGTTGATCTCTGCCTGTCCGGGATCACTTGGCGAACATTTGGGAACCGAGCATCCTTCTCGATCTGTTGCGCAAATCGCCAAGGTCCGGAAGCAATCACAAACGTACCATCTTGGCGCCCAACCGAAACGGCTGTGAGTTTTACGAAATCCTTAATTGCAAAAAGCCGACTTTTTCGCACAAGAATCGCCTCCGACTTCCAAGGGAAATCGAAACCTTCGAAGAGCACCATGTGACTGCCATCCGTGGCTGCCATTGTTCCATCGCGACCGTCCAACTGGACGCAACCCAGCGCGTATCGTGTCGAAATCTCATCGGCGACCTCAACGGCGTTGGCCAAACAGGGCAAGAAGCGATCGTCGATAGTGGTCAGTGGAATGATGTCGCCCACGATTGATGGAGGCTCGCGCGAGTCGAGTTCAGCATGCCGAATAGCCAAACCCGTTTGCCAGCGAACGATGAAGCGGCTGCCATTCTCGGTTGATTCAACCGGACCGAATTCGATGTCGCCAGTAGACTGGGCTAGCTCTTCAAATAAATCGCACGAAATGCTCACCGACTCGGCCAACGGTTCGTCGCCATCTTTACATGCAGCCGTGCAGCTTAAGGACTTCGCTGCGTCCGAAACTTGAAGTGTACAGCCGTTTGCAGTGGCGTGAATCCCGATGTCGGAAGCGAGCTTGCGGATCGGTCTGTCTAAAAAGGCGTTCGCAAACTTGCGAAAAGCCTGAATTACTGTTCTGGGAATAAACATGGTTTTGATTTCGTTTTCTGGAGGTTGTTGGATTGGAAGAGCGGGCATGGTTTGCGTCGCTCGGAAGTAAATTGACCAAAGAACTGGGCTTTGCGGTACCGTGACCGGGCTAAGAAGCTCTTAAATCGTCAGGCAGTGATTCGGCAAAGCTAAATCGCTTACC
>JAYVPJ010000105.1:0-6315 GCA_043757445.1 Pirellula sp.
GCGAGCGTCGATATACAAGTCGTGGCTGGCGAATTCAATATCCGCGGAGCGGCATTGCCGTGCATGCCCTTGGCTTTATGCCAGGGGTGCTGACCATCACCCTAGAAAGATGGTAACGATCCCCCGAGTTGAACTCGGGGGCATTGCACCAGCGACGCAGTCGGTGGATTGGCAACAGCGATTCACTTCGAACATCGATTGGCAAGTCGTGGATTGCATTATCATGCATCCACGCAAAACTTACCCATGATTGCAGGCGGTCGATCGGACTCTTACAATTACAATGGTGCCTGACAGGATTCGTGATCCTGACCTTGGAAACGCTGACTCGAAAACAAGCGGAACAATGGCATGCACACCAAGGGCTCGATCGTCGTGGCTTGGTCGCTGCAATCGTTTACTCCTCGCCCTGGGTGATGCCGGGCGTTATGTTGCAAAGACCATGCGAACTTTCCTGCTAACATGGAACCCGAAACAATGGCCGTGGGATGACCTTCACGACTCAATTGCACGGGTCGCAACTCATGGCTACGCCGACTATCGCTGGAGCTGTGGTAATCGACGCGACATTGATTTAGGTGACCGCATTTTCTTGATCCGGCTGGGCTCTGATCCGCGTGGCATCTTAGCATCAGGATTCGTTACCTCACCAGCATTCGATGGTGTGACCGTCGTCTGAAAGGGAGCCATTTTCGTCGGCGCTTTGGGAGCCACTTTTGATACTTCCTACGTGGGCCTTCTCCTTCCGCCGTTTTTCTTAAATTCCTACTTAGAAAAACGAGAGATATCTCGCAGGTATTTCTTCTTTGTTTTCTTCAACTACTTTTGAAGTAGTGCCCAAACCTGGGCGATTCTAGAAGTGCCTGTGGAGCCGTTAGAGCGACTCCGCAGGCTTCCCGCTGGGAAACGAAACTCCCGTCGAGAATGGATCATTGATCCTATATCACAACTTAGTTCAACTTGCTCAATTTCTGAATCGCTTTCTGCGCATGCGCGAGCGCAATGCCTTCGAAAGGGTTGTGAGAATCGATACCAGCCGCGCCAACGGAATCAACTATTCTGTAACGAGCCTGGTTGTGCTAGATACATGCTGTTCCATCGACCCTACCAACGTCGTCGCCAGTTCCGAGGAATCTTTCCCCGCGTCGTCACGCTGCTCAAAACTTCCAGAAATGTTTTGCGATCGGCCAGGCTCGAGACGAACTCCTCGATTTCGATCTGATCGCGTTTCGTGCACCGATTACACAAGTTCTTTCATTCCCAAAGCCAGCAACCGAACGATCCAGGCAAGTCCAATTGCGGTCGCTATTCCCGGATCTGCTCAATGGTCTTGCTGGCGACGCTAACGTTGAAGGGTCATCATGAGGGTAAGTACACGGGCTGAAGTTCGTCGTCTCCATGAAATCGAAAAACTATCCAAGCGGGCTATCGCCAAGCAAGTGAAGTGTTCTCGAACAACTGTTGATCGAGCACTTGCACTACAAGAAGCCCCATCGACAAAGCCACAGGGTCTTCCAAAGAAGTCCATCCTAGATCCCTACAAAGCCAAGATAGATGCAATTATCAAGCAGTACCCTGATCTATCGGCTGTGCGAATCTTGGAAAAGATAGCTGTCAACGATGGCGTCTCGCCCGGCTACACCGGCCGCATCTCACAACTGAAGTCCTACCTTCGAACCATTCGGCCAATCCGAGGACGGGTCTATCAAGACATTACCTACAGTCCAACCGCCTCGAGCACCTACTGGCCAACGGACAATTCAAAGACCAAGCCGAGATCGCCCGCACCGCCGGCATCACCCGCGCACGCGTAACGCAAATCCTAAACCTCATCAACTTGGCCCCCGACATCCAACAAGCGATCCTCGACCTCGAACCCACCACCGACCACGTCCCGCGTTTCCGCGAACGCGAAGTGCGTACAATTGCGATCCTGCCGAATTGGGAGAAGCAGCGACAAGCCTGGAAACGACTTGTGAAGGGGGCACAGAACAGCTCCGTATCAAAACAAGATGTCTAAGTCGGCTTGCTAAGCAACATTATCGCTTAGAACAGCGATCGACGGGCGAATGAAGTCATGCCATTGATATCCATCAGGAAGTATCTCATTCGACGCAAACTCCAAATGCAAAATCCTTCGATGGCGAATAGTACCCTCAAGCGACGCGCCGCTTGCGTGGCTAATCAGGGGACGCATTGCTAGTACGCCACCTGCGGCTGCATGTATTGTGACAGCGCGATTTATGCCGACTCCTACGCTGTCGCTTGCAACATGTGATTCTGGAATCACGCGGAGAGGTCCATTCTCGTCGGTAACTTCGTCCAGATGGATCCTGAGTGTAAGCATCTGTCGCAACAAATCATCACAGGCAATCACGTGCGGGATACCAGCCTTGATTGTAGGTCTTGAGAACGCTTGCGACTTTGCCGAGTTATCTTTAACAGAGATCGCTGTGTCTTTGTGCCAAGGTAGGTTCCAAGTACGTTTGGGCGGTTTATCAAAGAACAGAGCTCTGACTAGTCCCACGCCATCGCCTAGAACTTCTCGAAGAAGTGTGAGCATAGGCTCCTTCTGCCAGACAATTGTTACTTCGGGAATTGATTCGATTAGATTCCTTGCTGCATAAACGTGCCCGCGACTCGATCGTGCACGAACCGACTGCGATTCGTCTTCAAACGCAACATCGAACACGGTCAACAATCGCTGAATCGTTTTTGTATCAACTGCGTGGGGCAACACACAAAACCCATCGCGCTCCAAAATCCATTCATTTGTTGGCATAAAATTTCCTGTGAGAACAAATTCCCGTGATCGCTTTCGAATCGCAGACAGAGAGCTTTACCGTGATGGCCATTTCCAACCATACTGGCTTAGGAGATCGCCATTTCGAAGAACGGTTGCGCCATCATCCTTTTCTAGTCGTATCGGTAGAGTCAATTCATCCGACTCCAATTCGCCTACTAGGACCGGGTTGTGGCTCACCACAATCACTTGGCTATTTTCCGCTGCCATTTTGATAAGTCGCCCTAACGCAGGAATCAAATCCGGATGCAAGCTGTTCTCGGGCTCATTTAAGACCATCAACTCGGGTGGACGTGGCGTCAACATCGCCGCAACTAACAGCAAGTATCTTAACGTCCCGTCGGACAACTCGGCTGCAGTCAGTTCCCGAAAGATCCCTGGCTGATCGAATGCGACCTGCAAGCCTGCACCACTTGCTCCAATTCGAATCTTTGATCCGGGAAAAGCATCGTCAATTGCTTGATCAAGTCCGTCATGATCACCAATCTCGCGAATGGTTTGCAGAGCCGCCGCCAAGTCGCCGCCGTCACCGGACATTATCGGTGTGAAGGAAGCAATGGATGGACGACGTGCGGGCGATCCGCCGTCTACGCGGAAGGTATCATAGAATCTCCAAGAGCGGAGCTTCTCTCGCATGACTATCAACTCCGGTGCATTGAATGGACTTGAGAGCTCGGTATACATTGGATTTGCCAGAACCGTTCGCACCTGTGATGACATTGAGTTGTCCTAGGCGCAGAATGATCGACCGAATGGATCGGTAACCAGCAATTGCAATTTGGTCGATCAAGATTTGTTATGACTCGGTGTTTTGAAATCATCAATGATGGGGTCAGCAGCGATGCGAAGTAATTGTATCAACTCCGCATCCATGTAGCGGTAATCATCAGGAATGTCCAAAACATGGATCGTCAGGAACTTGGTTAGATCAGGGAAATCGGCTAACAGTCGGCTTCGATGTTTTTGTTCCATTACAAGCACCAAGTCGGCCCATGTTAGGTCGTTCTCCCGTAACGTTCGCACTGCCGCACTGGATGTGCCGCGCGAACGTACCGATAGCCGCGAGTCGTCGCGGTATATGGCTTCAGCAGTCGGACTACGCCACTGATTTCTACTGCAAACGAAAAGGACTTTTGGCCGATCCGCCATTGCGTTATTCCTTCCAAGCACCGAACGCGGCAAAGCAACTGTTCTTGTGCAGAAGTTCGACATGAGCGAAGCCAACGCGGCGGAGTAGTTCCAATTGATAGGTCACAGAGCGCGGTGAATCTTCTTTCGCGATGTAGTCAAAAACTTTCTTTCGATACTCGCCGCCACCAAGACCTTCGAGGTAATCACCATAACGAGACCACATCAGTTCATGTATTGGAACGGTCTCTTGAACGACCAACTCTGTAATCCAAACAGACCCTCCTGGCTTCAGTAGCGAAAGAATCTTTTCAAATGCGGCTTGCCAATCCTCGTCGTCTCTCAAGTGATGCAATACCGCAGCGGCTAGGATCACGTCGTAGCTTTCGCGAGGCAGCTTTGCATCTCGGAAATCATCTTGCCAAAGCTCGACGGTCTCGACGCCGGCATTCAAAACGCGTTCTTTGGCGCGTTCAAGCATGGGTCGACTGAGATCCAACAAGTCACAGGCAAATGGCTTTCCATAAACCTCTTTCAGCTTCAGCGTGTTATTTCCCGCCCCGCAACCGATGTCGAGCACGCGATCGATCTGAGGAGTCAATCGCACCGCCGCTTCTGTGATCAGTTGCATTGCCAGCGGCGCATCGATCGTCGCGGTCTGGCCAGTCTCCAGATTGCTAAATCGATCGACATCCGCATCGAAACGGGTCTCGATGTCTGTCGTCGTTGACTTACCCGAAAAATCCTTGATTCTGTACTTTAATGCCGCAGCCCGATCTCGTCGCGAATTTCGCTCATCGGAATCGAGACGCCCAAGTTTTCGGAGCTCTTCGATCTGATCTTCCGTGCAAGGTAGACTGGCGGATTCATTCGGAGCGAACTCGCCGCGTTGCAGCCTTGCAATTTCGCTCGGTTCGGCAACTTCGCTGTCTTCATAGTGGGCAGCATACCGGTAGCGACTCATCTCCAAAGGCGTTCGGTATTCAGAGGTTCCAGGCGGATTCGTCCCGCAACCGACCTCCTTGCGTTTTGGGTCTGTTTCATGGGGATTATAGTGGTATGACCCATCTGGACGAAAGCACCAATGATCACCCAAGTGACCGGCAACGCCCTGGCACTTTTCCCGAAACAAAATCGTCTCAGGACATTGAACCGCCCAAACCCGTTTCAACCAGCGGCCTTCGCCGTCCGTGTAAAAAGTCACATGCGGCTGTGAATCATAAAACTCCTCTATCAAGTCGTCGCTCACCGAAAAATCTCCTTCGTAGTTCCTTAGTGCATTCACATTTGTTTCCGAGCTCGCAAAACCGGGCCGCCAACTAGCCAGGCCCTGAGCTAGCCCAGACCCGCTCAAGCCGTGCGATCGCCACCTTACCCAACAGTCCATAACACTGCCCTGGTTCTGTCAAACGTCAAGTACGTCGTCACCACGATCTTACCAGTTCGCCGCCAATCTCTTTGTCTCTCACAAACCTGCACTTGCTGGAGTCGCCGCGGCCACAGATAGCGAAGAACCCGCCCAAGAAATAGCGCTGGGGCCGGCGATTCTCTCGGAACTTGTCATTCTGTTTACCAGCGTGTGGCCGTTACAATGCGGGCGCTGAAACAACCCTCGTGATGGACATAAAGTCGAGTTGCGACAACTAAAGCGACCTATTTCAGAAGGAGGTGCAGGAGTGATGGTGGCGATCACAAAACCGTTAACTAGACCTGTTTTTTTTCGTAGCAACGAACAAGTCTTGGCTCTGGTTAACAAAAACAATGTATAGGGATAAATTGGATAGCTAGAAATTCGCGTCACTTACGTTTGTGCGCGCGATCACGTCGGGCCATTCGGATCACTACCCTCTCTGATCCGTACTCCATTCTCTTGTACTATCCGCAAGTTTCCAGCAAGTTGCTCACCTCCGCTCAGTAAAGGAAGGAGCCTAACCATCAATGCAAGAACATCGGGCTTCGATTGTGTACGAGGCCTAAGAATAATGATGCCTGAATGTGCTGCCGGCGGGTATGTCCGGATATCGGAAAAGTCGAGGTCCAATGTGACGAGTGCTCGTTCTTCTGATCTTCGCCGCCGGTTGAATATCGTTGATGTATTGGCCTGGATGAATTGGGAGGCACTAGAGCGAAACGGTGAGTCTCTTCGAGGTCCGTGTCCGTTCTGCGACACCGCTAAGTCGCCAACAGCCATAAATTCTATAAAAGGCCGTAGCTTCGTTGTGAACACCAGGCGCAAGCTGTTCAAGTGCTTCCGCTGCCACGAAGGTGGCAATATCCTGGATCTTTGGACTCGGTACCGCAAGACGGACCTAAACACCGCAGCCAACGAGTTGCTAAAACTCCTTATCGACCCGCCAAAACCAAAATCAAGCAACTGCCAATCG
>JAYVPJ010000106.1:0-6238 GCA_043757445.1 Pirellula sp.
TCAGAAGACAACCTGGAATTCCTTCGACAAGAGAACCGCCGATACATCATTGGCACCAACAAAGCGTTGCTCAAGAAATTCGAACAAGATTTACTGAAAGCTGACTGGAATACGATTCGCGACGGGATTGAAGTCAAGCTGTGCAAAATGCCCAAAGATGAGGATTCCGATAGCACGGATGAAGTGACGGAGACGTTCATTTTGTGCCGTAGCCGTGACCGCAAAGAAAAAGACAAAGCAATCGTCCAGCGGGCTGCCGATAAGATTGCCGAGCGACTGACTTCGATGAAAACCCGATGCGAGAAGCAGAACCGAGACCAGCTGATTGTTTCACGCGAGATAGGAAGACTGCTTGGACAAAACACAAGAGCATCGCACTTGTTCGATGTCAAAGTGTTGACGAAGGACAAGAAATTCGCATTGATCGAATGGCAACGAATCAAGCCTGCAACGGATTGGCATGAACTCAGTGACGGTTGCTACCTCTTGCGAACCAATGTAACGGATTGGAGCGATGAGGAATTATGGAAGGCATACATACAATTAACAGAGGCGGAGAATGCATTCCGAATCCAGAAGTCAGACTTAAGCATTCGTCCGGTATGGCATCACAAAGAAGAGCGAGTTCGAGCACACATATTTGTATGTTTCTTGTCGTACGTACTTTGGAAAACGCTTGGGCAACTGTGCAAGAAGGCGGGCTTAGGGGATGAACCAAGGCGAGTCATATCGGAACTGTCGGAGATTCGATTGGTGGACGTGGTGCTCCCGACCGATTCGGGTCACGAGATACGAACCAGTTGCGTGACACGTCCGTCCGAGCATCAGAAGATTCTGCTGGACATGCTGGGGTTTCGGTTGCCAGCAAGAATCCGAACAAGGGAAATGTAGTGAGAAAAAAAATCGCAATTCCAATCTTTTTCCACTCCCAACGCGAGTTGTTGGGGAAGTCGGGCTAGCGGAAGTATGGAGTGGAGATGCACTCAAAGGAGATGACGCGGACGCTGCCGAGGGTTGGAGCAGGCACGTTGACCACTTCAAGCAAACAGCAAATGAAATTAGCTCGCTCGGCAAAGTACCAAATGATCTGGGTTCGGTACTCGCCGAAATGGCACTGGCCTCGCCAGGTGTCGTAGCGATGCGATGCTTGCAGCGAGTTGTGGATCGAGCAATCAAAGCTAAGAGCCCTGTCGATGTTGCCGACTACGCCGCTCCGTTGGGCCATTCGCTTTTGACGCTGTTCAACCTCCCCGAAGTAATGAGTTTGGTTCGAGGAAAGCGTGACGAACTCCCGTATTGGCGAAGCGTTTTGTCCTATTCGATTGACGGTAACATCCAGTCGATGTTCGACGAGTATGTCCATAACTTAGTCGAATCGCTTGGCTTACCTGGAAAACCACTGGATGAGTTTCTCGCTGGGCTCGTTGAGGAATTTTCGACTGCGTTGTCGCTGCGTACCACAAACCTACAAGCTGACGTTTTTGAATGCGCAGGCCGAAAACTACGCAAAGAGTCCGAACCATTGCGAATGCGCAATCGATTTGCTTTAGCGTTTGGGCAATCACGGAAGAGCGACGATGAGGACAAGACTCGCCCGGCTCAGGTGCGATCCGCTTTCAATTCGCCGTTCTGGCCATTCGTGTTAGTGTCGACATCGGTTGGTCAAGAGGGGCTGGACTTTCATCCTTATTGCCACGCGATTGTGCATTGGAACCTGCCATCTAACCCAGTTGATCTTGAGCAACGGGAAGGCCGCATCCATCGATACAAGGGGCACGCGCTGAGAAAGAACATTGCGCAGCTTTTCCATGGCCACGCCACCGATTCGAGCTTCAATGATCCGTGGTCAGCAATGTTCGAACACGCGAGGAGCTCACGTCCTGATGGACAAAGCGACCTCTATCCCTTTTGGATATCACCCGATGGTGACGCCAAGATTGAGCGATACATCCCGCGACTTCCCCACAGTCGCGAGGTTGTACAGCAACTGCAACTTCAACGCTCCTTGGTGCTGTATCGCATGGTCTTCGGCCAACATAGGCAGGAAGATTTGATCAACTACCTCCGCCAGCGTTTCAACGACGAGCAGATCACCGACTTGGTCGAAATCTGCAGAATTGATCTTTCGCCACCTCATTCCATTTTTCCCGGACTAGAAGTGACCTAATGACCGGACGATCGATACGAATTTACCTTGTTGATGGCGATGCGTCGGGTTTGCTGACCGCCGAAGTGATGAATTGGTCGGGCAAGTTAGTGGTTGCGCCGCGTACTATGTTGAAAGAGCTGGCCACACGCGAGGAAGTTTCCCGCGATTTGGTTAAGATAGGACAAACTTCGCCAATACTGAGACCGGCAGCAGGGAAATAGATTCGTGACTCAACTAGCTTCTACCATCATCAGCGAATCTCCACGCAGTGAGGCTATAAATTATTTGGCTTTAGTATCACTCCTGGTTGAAAAAGGGATCGTAAGCGGCGGCTGTCTACCCCAGCCGGCGTTCACGGAGATGATGGATGAGTGGAGAGGCAACCATTGATGAATGCTCAACGTTGACTTGGCTGGCAACAGAATTGTCCTCCCGCGATAGAGTGATCCATCGCCGGAGCGGCGTGTAACTGGTTACACACCATCGCGACGCCTGAGCATGCATAATCCAATACGCCGCAGAACAGAAATTACTAAACGGTAAGCGGACTTTCGCTCGGACCACTTTTGATCCGCGATGACCCAGAACGCTTATAATGGATGGAGTCGTCGTCGCTTCGAAGCCTGTAGTTGGTGATCTAGGACGACGTTTTGTTCTTTCCAGCTGATTAGATTGCAACTCTATTTCGGCAAACAGATTTAGGATTTGAGGATTCTCATGCGTCGTCCCACCGTGATGAAGCCAACCCAATTGAAGGACTTGGTACGTGAAATTTTTGATGCGGAGATCTTTTCTCAGCGGAGCTCCCTGATTAGTTGCCCGTCTTGCAAAAACGTAGGAACCTGTACAGTTTCTTGCGCTTCAAAATGGCCATTATGGTTTCATTGTCCTCGTTGCGGATTCTCCGGCGATTTGTTGACTGCCTCGGCTCGGAAATTCGGAATAAAAAGCGATAAAATGGGGGAGGAGCTCCTTAAATTCGCGCCTACATTGAACCTACCAATGCTCGAAATCGAGAGCCAGGAAATAGTCGACCAAATTCAGGATGTGAATCGACAATGGTCGGAGGTGTTGAGGACCCAAAGCTATGAACTGGACATTCGATCGAAGAAATTAAAGGTCCCTGACTCAACCTGGCAAGGTTATCTCAATAGCGAAGTTGCAACGCAACCTCCCTCGCGACGTGCTAGAAAGGATCCCACACGGAGACGACTAGTCTGTAAAGTTTATAAGCGGCCGGGTTTGCCGACTGGGCTCCGAACCGTCGTCGGTCCCAGCCACTCTCATGCGTTTTTGGCCAGTGGAATT
This sequence comes from Pirellula sp., assembly GCA_043757445.1. Lineage (GTDB taxonomy): Bacteria > Planctomycetota > Planctomycetia > Pirellulales > Pirellulaceae > JBKCUI01. Next base: position 3,458 of record JAYVPJ010000106.1, read on the forward strand.
GCGTTTATGGCAGGTGGCTGTCAGCTTCGAAACGCTCCTGTCTCAGCTACGATACTAACCAAGGATATCTATTGGGCCGTAAACACACATGCGAACTATTGGAACACTTTCCACCAACCCGCACCTGTGATGGTGCCAATGGGCCGGACTCGAGAGCTTCGCCGATGTTTTGGCGACCAAGTGAATTTAATGGTCGCCTGGAGTCCTGACCTAGTGGACGGCGTACAGATCGCAATGCAGAACGACTGCCAAGTTAATATTCTCGGAACGCTCCCACGGGAAAAAAACCCAGCCAACCAATTGCAAAAAATGGTTGATGGAGCAGTGCCGTGGCAGCAAGGATTGAGTCGCCTCATCGTTCAAACCCACAACTTGAGCGCGCTGGTGCAATCATTGCCGATCCTACCCGACGATACGTTTGAACAATTATCGATACGAGCGAAACGAAGGCTACGTCCGTTCATTAAGCAATTAACGGCGTCATAACAATCCTAAGTTTTGCCCAGGCATTGGTCAAATCAGCGACTCCAAGAACCAGATTTTGGGGAAGGCCTGTTTATAAAAGGAAAAAGTCACGTTAAATCTACTTAACGGAGTGATCTCGTACTTAGGGGTAAAACAGGTGAAGAATCGCGTCCGAAAGTGGAGGATTTGTGGCTCTAAAAGCCCTTTTTTCGGGTCGCAGTCGCGAAAAAGCAGTACGTTCACTTCAATTCTCGGAAAAAACAGCAAAACACGAACAGGATTTTGAGGTAAATTCGCGTTTTCGCGTCTCGTGCGCCACGCTCATTCTTCATCAATGTTTTCGATTCGAACAAGAATGAACATTGTTGCCCCGTGTCAGTGGCGCGTACCTGCAACACGACTTGATTGCCCGTTTCGACGTTGCGGGGCACCACCGTCGTTAACTCGTACGGATACGAGAGCTCCGTTCGAACCACCTGGACGTCAGCCAACAGCTCGACCCTGGGAATGAAGTTGCCACGGTTGATCTCCGTTCCCACGCCGGACGTATTGATGTAGGCCCGCCCCGTTGCGATGAGCCCGCTCACGGGATCATACGTGTTGACCAGTACTCCTTTCGGCAGGCAGGAAGGATTCCCAGTTGCCGGCGTCATCGCTCCTGGTGCGTAAATCGGGCAAGTTGTTTTCGTAACTGAGCATATCGCCCTTGGCAACATAGTCGTTGCCCCGGTCAACCCCCGCGTAAGTAAAGAAGTCGTCGTTGGTAATGACTCCCGTGGCGAAGACCGGCACCCGCAGCAAGGGCGTTCGGGGATCGTTGCTCAGCACCTCCAAAGCGCCGGGCCGGAGCTGGGCTGATGAAAATACAAGCCCGCCGCGCGAGCAAGGGTCATGGGTCTTCCCCTCGCTTGCGCGTCGGGCTTCTAATTCCGCATTAAATCACGCCGAATCAACATTTTCATCAGCCCAGGCCAGAGCCCGGTTTTGCTGGCGCGGAAGCTAAAGCCAAGGCCTGTGGATTGCCCAGGCGATAGCCTTAAGGGCGACGCCAAGGGTGGTGCCATGCATTCGCCGAATCCTTGCCCATCGGGGACACGAATCTCGCTGATCGTGAGCGGGTCCGTCCCAATGTTGGTGAGGGGGGGGGCGATTCGTTCAGATTGCGGGTGAATATTCGGTAGTCTTGGTTATCAGGGAAAAGACAGTACGGCGGATAACCAAAAATTGTGCAACTCAGACGACGAATCTTTCCAAAGCCCACATTTCGGCAATGGGTCGAGTAGATCCGATTCAACTCAGCGATAAAAATCAATCCAGTCCAACGCAATTGATTTTGGATTGCCCTCGAATAACTTTTTTGGCAATTGCATCTCAATGTAGCCATCCTTCAATGGAATGACTTTGGTTGGTTTGCCTTCACTGTCCATGATCCAAATCTCCATCCAATATGGACTCTTGGAGTTCACAGGCGAGTTTTCTTTGCCATCTTTCCAAAGTCTTGCATCGCCATTCTAACTCGATAAGGATGCTTCGAGCTTGAGCTTGTCGGTTGATACCTTGAAGTTCTCTAGCCCCTTCAATCGCAGTTGGAATACAACTTTTTCCGGCCACTGCTCCGTGGTTCGTTCAATGGTCGCACTGCTGATGCCAAATGGACTGCGAACATCGAAGATAACTTTATCTTTTTCGTACTTCACTTCAACTCGATCATCAGTTCGCTTGGTTACGATCTTGAATGGTGGCGTATCGTCAGCGGCGCAGGCCATAACCGAAACCGTCAGGACCAGCATCGCTACAATTAAAAATCCTCTCATGGCTGCTCCTCGTTGAATCACGCGTTATGTAATTGGACCGTTAGTTTTTCCCGATACGATGGGCAAGAAACATTGCAACTTGCCATCCTGAACGCGATACATCAGCAATCCGGCACTTACACGAGGCTTAGACACGAACCTGATCCGTTCTAACTTGAGCCCATGGCCTGATTGAACGCTGCGACAAAAACATCTGGCGACTGAGCACCTGACAGCGAGATTTCGCTGTTGATGATGAAGAACGGCACGCCGTCCACGCGAAACCGCCTTGCCTGTTCGCCAGCTTCCTTGATGGCATCCATTCCCTCATAGCTATTGAGTGTGGCCTCGGCCCGCTTCCGGTCCATACCGGCTTCGGCAACTACGTCGATGAGCGTCTGCTGCTTGCTGATGTCCCGACCGTGAGTGAAGTACGCCAGGAATAACCCCTCTACGACCGCATCTTGAATGCCCTCCTTGTCGGCCAGCCAGATGAGCCGGTGGGAATCGAGCGTGTTCGGGG
>JAYVPJ010000107.1:0-23400 GCA_043757445.1 Pirellula sp.
TGCGACAAACTAGCGAAATTCGAAAAAAACCTGCCTCGCGACTGTTTCGCGAGCGCCGAACTCATGCAATAACAAACCTATGCAATATCCAGGCTAGCGTCCTAGGCCGCCGATCTAGTAATCGGTTGAGCAATCGACACGAGTTCCTCAACCATGCGGTGTGAAAGCGTCGCCTCGAGCATTTCCATGGCTTTTGCACCCATGACTCCATCCAGAGTTCGATGGTCGCATAAAAGGACTACCTCGCACTTGCCCGATGCATCCATCGGGCTAAAGGCCAGGCTCGAAGTCGTGATGAGCGGATGGTATGCATTCAGTGCTCCCTGGCCGGCCAGACTGGATATGCTAAAGGTACCGATGTGTTTAGCGCGTTGACGACCTGAGCAATTGGTGACCCACCACCATACCAATCGCCTGACGATAGCGGAGCGTCGCTCCAACATAAGGCCTTCGCCGAACACCTCTGAAATGGGCGCATACATAAACTGGTCTAGTTGCTGTTGTAGCATCACCAAAGGAGTCGATTCGGGATTGGTCCAACGCCCCCAAATGAGCCGTTCGTTGCCCGCATCGTCTGTGCGATGAACGGACAAGGAACCGATCGAATGCGGATGCCGATACAGGTGCTTGCTTGGATATCGTACGAACAACTCACGTAGTTCTGGCAATTGCTCACAAACCAGACCGTAAGCTCTTGCAAACAGAGTCGACCAGGCGATCCGCGAGGCACAAGCCTTGCGAGCATGCGAGAGTCCGCCGAGTTGCATGGAGCGGTACAAAGGGAAACTCGGCACGCTTTGAGAGGCACGAATGATATCGAGAACGGTATGCCGATGCTTGGGAAATGGGCGCCGCATTCCCTTGCGTGAATGGGCAGGAGTGTTTGTATTCATTGATACCATTTCCCAAACAAAAGCGACGAACGGATTCTGACGCTAGGAACATCCACCACGTGGAGGACGCTGCTAGCGTCCTCGTCCTCGGCAACCAACGATGGCTAACGCGTCGTACGCTGTTGGGCTTTTTGGCTAGCCTCTTGTTCAAGCGTCGTCATGGCTGCTTTCGTTTCTGCAGCTCCTAGTCGCGCCTTGTTGGTCAAGAAGTTGGTTATTTGGGCATCCGCGATCAAGGTGGAGAGGTGATTGTCCATGGCTATACGTTGCTTTTTCTCCAGAATATCTTTGTACAGTTCTCCCTTGACCGCATTGAAATCTTGAACGACAGGCGTGGTAAGTCCCTGGCTTTTCAAGATAACGAATTGGCTGTTGACTTCGATGATTCCAGAGATATCCCCAGGCTTCAAATCAAAAGCAGCTTTTTCGAGATTGGGCTGACCACCGTGTTTTCGGAGTGGCGGGACCTTACCAAAATTGCTTTTTGAACTTGGTTCCACTGAGTACTGATTAGCGAGTGCGCCGAAGAACTGTTCGGAGTTATTGTTTCGAGCATCTTCCCAGACCGTCTGTGCTGTGCGTTGGCTGCTCAACACTACCGCCAAGACTTCGGCCCGCGGCCCGTAATTCGATTCGAATCCCTTTCTTAGATCTTCGTCAGTCACTTGCACCTTGCCGGCGACGAGTTTCTTAAGGGCAACGGTTGGCCAAATGGCATCGCGAACATACATCTCAAAAGTTACGTTGTCTTCGGACAATACGCTCTTCATCCACTCCTGCACATTTGGGGAGCCATCTGGATTGACATATCCAAAGTAGTCAGCCGCTCGTTTGATTTCAGCATCGATGTCCGCTTGAGTGACCTGCATCTTCGCATTGTTCAATGCTCCTTCGATCAGCTTGCGATTGATTTCGCCTTCCAGAATTTGAATACCGTGTCTTTTGACGCACGCTTCATCGAACCTTTGAACTGGAATCGATTGATTATTCACTATAGCAGCGACACCTGGGTACTGGGCTGACAACTCGGGCTTGCCCTGTACCATCGTCACCTTGGCGTTTTCGCGAAGCGATGTGTAAACCGACTCTGCCATCCCACGTAGTTTCTGATCCTCCAATTCGAGTTTGATGCGATTTTGGATTTCTTGCATTTGAGCTGCAGGCGGATTGGCCGCAGGCAAATGGCGAACGCATTGCAGCACCACATTCATCTCTCCAGCAGGGAATACTTTTGAGACTTGATTGGGTTGCAAGCCAAATGCAATCTTCTCTAGCTCATCGTCACCACTGTGGCGTCGGATTGGAGGCAAGAGACCTTCGACACTTGCGCTGGTCGTATCTTCGCTATGATTCTTTGCAAGGATCTTGAAACTGTCCGGGTTGCCCATCGCTTCCTTTTGCAATTGCGTCAGTTTTTGGATGTCTCGGCAAGCGATCATACGAACTTGAACTTTCGGGCCAAATTCACTCTGAAATGCGCGGTCGATATCCTGCGGTGTGACTTGGATTTTCCCTTTCGAAAGCCCTCGCAATGCCAGCATCGGCCAGATGATATCCGACGCGTATTGTCCAGGAGCTATTCCGCGTTCGTCTTGAATGAGCTTCAGGTACATTTCTTTTGACAGCTGGAATTTGCTGGCCGTGCGAGAAATCTCGTCATCAATGTCTTTTTGTGTGACCGAAATTTTTTCATTTTGGCAGGCTTGTAAGATGAGGGTTTTATTTACAAGATCCTCCAAGATATCATCTCCAAATCGAAGCTTGCATTGCGCTGCCAATTCTTCGAGGGAGATTGGGTTGCCATTGACCGTGGCGACGATTTTAGGGCCAAGATTAGCGTCGTCGGGGACTTTTCGTGTCGAAGAGGCGGTGGCGGCTGGAACCCCTTTTGGATTTGCTTGTTTGCCTTGCGATCGATCCTGAGCCGATGTTTTCACGGCGATGGTTGATGTCAAAAACGGAATGGCAACGGCGAGTAGGAGGGTGTTTCGGAAATGGGTCCGACGGCGATTTTGGTAAGTAGAACGCATTTGTTTTCCTCATGAAAATGCGGGACAATATTTGGGTCGCCCACGATGGATTTTCACCAGCCGATTGCCATCGTGGCATCGGAGCAAATCTGGTCTTAGAGAGCTGCGTAAGGAGGGGAGTGTACGAAGTTGGCGGCGACCAGGTCAAGACGAGTAAATAAGTCATCAAACCCAAACCCCTGGGTGCTAACGAAACATTGTCCCTTTCGTCATCAAGCATCACCTTTTTCTTCATGTCTCTTTGGACGACGTAACTATACGGCAACACATCCCTCTGATGCTAGCCAACCCCGGTAGACAATCATAGCGGAGTTTGGTAAGGTTTGTAGTGTTGGTTAATCGAAGTGCGAGGCAAGGTTCCTGAAAAAATTGTGTGTCCTGATACAGGTGATTTGCTGAACCTTCAAACCGGAACAGTCCCAAAGAAATCAACCTTCACTTGTATGGAATCGACTTGCGGTGCTCAGTGGGATATTTTGGAAGCAGTCAAAGCCACTAGCACTTCGGGCCCAACATGGCCGTACGCGATCCAAACATACTGCCGCGAGTGTGACGAAGCCGGATCGCCAGCAGGTGGCCGATACTTTTCCGCTGCCACCAACTCCAACCATTTTATCGCGGCTGCTTTCGAATGGGAGCGTCGGAAGAGTGCGGACCTCAGTGGTTTTTGGCCGCAGGAGAGACTGTATCCATACGAACGCGGAACGCGGAAACACATCCATGCTTTACAATCAGCCCGGGCATGGCGTCACACATTGGTGGATGATGTTTAATCATCGTCAACTACTAATTCATGCCTTACTGCTTAAGACGCTTTCGAAAGTCAAGTCAAAACAGGCAACTAAGGACTTTGTATACGGAGGATTGCTTCAGTATCTTCGGTACAACTGCACGAATACCATTTGGCACATTAGTAACAACCAGATATCTGCATTCTTCAGTAACAATAACTACCAAGTTCGCTCTACTCACGTAGAAACCTCTGCCTATTCACCTGTCGGTGATGGTTCACTTTCGTCAGCGCTTCGAGAAATTAACAAAGGATTGGACTGGCTAAACGATCCATGGGAACTTGTGAGCGTCGAACAATTGAGTGCGCATATTCCGTCTGATTACAAGATCACAGGAAAGAGCGTTAAGGCCTACTGCAACGATCGGGTTTTGGCGGGAAGTAAGCTGGAGTGCAGTTCTTCAACGAACCTATCAAATTTAGGCGATTGCGAGTTTGATTGTGTTGTAACTGACCCTCCATTCGGCGATCTCCTGCATTACGCAGATATGGCAGATTTCTTCTACGTGTGGCTTCGCATTTGGGCGAAAGATCGGTTCCCAAAGATATTCGAAGCTGAAAGAACGCCTCGCTCGTTAGAGGTGAACGCAAATAGGGCTTTAGAGCAAAATCCCGATCAGTTTTATAAGCGATTATTGACGGCATGCTGGAGAGAGGCATTTCGAGTTCTTAAACCCGGTGGAGTACTCGTTTTTACGTTTCACCATAGCGAAGATGAACCTTGGATAGCAGTGCTTGAAAGCCTGTTTGATGCTGGATTTTATCTCGAAGCTGCTTATCCAATTAGAAGCGATGAAACAAAGGGGGAAGGAGCAAAGCCTGGAACATTTGGCTCTCAGCAAATCGAGTTCGACATTGCCCATGTCTGTCGAAAACGTGTAGATGAGCCTGAGCCAATCAGTTGGGCGAAACTACGTCGCCTGATTATGAAGGATGTCCTGCAGCTTCAAGAAATCATTGAACACCATCAGAAGGAAGGTCTTGGTGAAGCTGATCTGCAAGTGATCCGCCGTGGTAAGGCTCTAGAGTACTACTCACGGCACTACGGCAAGGTCTACATCAAGAGGGGACGAGAGGACGAGTTCACCGTAAAGGATGCATTAGTTGGCATCAATCAATTGCTTGACGACGAGAGTGACACTTCGACGGAAAGACCACCAGAGTCCGCGGAGCCTTACACACGGCAGTTCCTCCGATTGTTTTCCGACAAGGCGAGTCTCGATCGTGACGAAATGCAAAAATACCTAAGAGGAACAGGCGTCTCGCCATCTGAGTTCGTTGATCGCGGTTGGTGCACCGAAGAGAAAAAGATATTTACGATCGCTGATCCGCTTGCCTGGGCTCAAGACTGGAAGGGCAAGTCGCGACGTTCGATGGCTCGCGATTTCGATCAAGCATACTTCTTGATTGGCGCATCCTACGAAAACAGTGGCATTAAGGTCAGCGACACTCTTAGCAGCGAAAGCTTTGTTCCGCATCCGGCACTCGGCGAGTTGCTCACTTGGTTCGTGAAACACTCGCCTACCGAAGAGATGCGCGCCGCTGCAAAACGGGCTCAACAACTCTACTCCGCTTGGCAGGCCAAGAATACGAAAGTTGCTGTCATCCAACGTACTCTTTTCGATTTGGATGATTAACCTATGTGGGGACCAATCGGCGGTAACTTGCCAGGTAATCAAATGCAAACAGGACCATATCGAATACCATAAGCTCGAACATCACGAATGTATTTTAGTAGGAATTGCAATGACGGACAAAAAACTTGAAATTATCGAAGAGATTGACGGTGATGAGCAAACCGGTGTCGAACTCGAACGGCAAGTTGATGAAACCGAAGAGTTGGATGTCATTCGGCCATGGGACCCAACGACTATTCGCGTAGACACGAAGCCCTATTCTCTTCGCAACATTGTCGACATGATCAAAGAAGGGGACTTGGAGCTTGCTCCAGATTTCCAGCGCAAGAAAGTCTGGGGACCGGTTCAGAAGTCTCGTCTCATAGAGTCTATTCTCCTCAGGATTCCTCTACCTGCCTTTTACTTCAGCTCTGATGAACAGGGGTTACTACAAGTTGTCGACGGACTTCAGCGGCTTTCAACGATTAACGACTTTGTAACAGGGAAGTTTGTTTTAAATGGACTTGAGTATTTGCAGAATGAAGTAGCAGGGAAGAAATTTGATAAGCTACCTGCAGTCTGGAGCAGACGAGTGTATTCGACGCAGATCATCGCCAACGTCGTCGATCCCCAGACACCTGACCAAGTGAAATTCGACATCTTCAAACGAATTAACACAGGCGGGAGCCCGTTGAATGCGCAAGAGATCCGACACTGCATGAGCAAGAAGAAGTCTCGAGACTTTATTCAACGACTTGTGACTCGTAAGGAATTTCAGTTAGCAACAAGTGGAAAGCTGAAGGACCATCCACGGATGGTTGACCGCGAAGTTGTCCTGAGATTTGTCGCTTTTCGATCAAACCGTGACCAGTACGGCAACTTTGATACTCTCGACTCATTTCTTACGGATATTGCCAAGCAGATAGACAGTGGAAAACTGAATGACCAGCATTTACTGCAACTGGAGTATGATTTCGCGCGAGCAATGGAGAACGCAAGAGGGTTATTCGCCGATTACGCATTTCGAAAGTGGGATAAGCACTCCGATCGCCTTAACCCTTTTAATCGAGCACTGTTTGACACTTGGAGTGTGTTGCTGGCCGATTACCAATGGGAGCAACTCAAAAATCACAAGCCTGCAATCGTGACAAGCTCGCGACAACTAATGACTACCAACTTTGCTTTTCTTAATGCCATTACAACTTCGACGAATATGGCTTCACGTATCGATGATAGGTTTGCCGCCATCAAAACAATTCTTGAGGAGAACGTGCCCCAATGATTGAGCGAATTCTGATTCGTAACTTTAAAGGCTTTCGCGAAGCTCAATTTGAACTCGGCAAATTGAACATATTCTGCGGCGCGAACGGCGTGGGCAAGAGCAGTATAGTTCAAGCCTTTCTTATCGCGCGTGGAGTCTTTCAATGTACCGATTCGCCGGCTTATGTGAAGTTGAACAATTTATTCAAGCAAGATCTTGGACAGGTTTTGGATGTCTTTCACGCGAACGCTTCAGACGATTTTATCGCGTTTGAGTTCGAGCTTGACGGGAAAAGTATTCGATTAACCGCTCCTGCCGACTCAAACCGCGCGGAGGAGCATTTCCTGAGATTCGACGATGTTGCTTCAACCAATTTGAGTTGTTTCTATTCTCGTGAGACAGGGGCTTTTTCGTACCTTTCACCCGAGAGGGATGGTCCAAGAGATATCCAACAGATTCAGTCTGCACCGCACAATTGTTTACAACTCGGGACCAGCGGCGAGTATACCGCCGAAGTGCTGGCAACTTATGAGCGAGAGACGGTTCGTCAGGCACTACAATTTGTCGATCAGTCAGCGCCAAAGCTGCCAGATCAGCTCCAACCACAACTTCAGCGATGGGCAAACGAGATCTTTCCCGGAATTGAGCTTAAAACGGTGACTAGTCCGGGCACGAACGCCGTAGGTATTCGAATAAAAAAGGCCGGAATCCAAGCGGAATGGCTCAAGCCAACCAACGTTGGTTTTGGGATTAGCTACTGCCTACCGGTGCTGCTGGGCGGACTACTGGGTCGTGAAAACGGTTTGTTCATCATCGACAGCCCAGAAGCTCACTTACACCCCGCATCGCAATCGAAAATCGCACAATTCCTTTGCCAAGTTGCGAATGCCAATACCCAGGTCGTTGTAGAGACCCACAGTGATCATATTTTGAATGGGGTTCGGCTTGCTGTGGCTAAGGGAAGTATTGCGTCAGAAGATGTTCGAATTCATTACTTATACGCGACAGAAAATGGGGCAGTAGCTGAGCAAATTCTTATTAAGAAGGACGGATCGCTTTCGATGTGGCCAGCTGGCTTCTTTGACCAAACTGAGAAGGATCTTGCTGAGATTGTTAAGCACAAAAGGAGGCCTTCATAGTGGCAGGATTTTGCATTGATGAATCGAGCTTTTCGCATGTAGCAGATCTACCTATTGTCGTTAGTCGGCTCAATGATCAACTTTCGACTATTCACGATCTACATCGTCAACAGGTTTACAAGAGTTCGGAGCTAGATTTCATCCATGTGCTGGATGGAGTTGAGTTCTGTGAATTGCTTTACAACGGCACATTAGGCCTAATCGATCACGACGAGCGTGTGTTGCTCCAGCAGACTATCAATCGCTGCATTGTTTGGGATGCAGAGGAATTCGATATTCCGGGTGGTAAAGTTCGTTATAACGGGACTCAAACTGCTTGTGCTTCGATTATGTTTGTCGTCACAAAGGCTCTCGACGGAGTGGCAATTGGCATAATTTCACAGTCGCCACCCAACGGCTTAGGAGTTCGTAACGCTGCGGTTGACCAAACAGCAACGCGCGTTTTTCATGTGGGCCTCGACACTCGGCTGGAGCAATTCTATCGATTCCAGATGTGTTTCGAGCAGGTGTCTCGTGAGGACTTTGGCAATTGGGTGCAACTATCTTTTCCCCGATTGAGATTTGCTCTGGAACTCAGTCCTCAGCTTCGACGGTTTCGAGAGAGTTACGATAGTATCAGGCATAAAATTGTAAATCATTTGGCTTCCGTAAATGACCTGTTTCTGGATTTACTTATTGCAGGTGCCCAATTGTCGGATGCTTGCCATCAGGTCGGAGCAACGTGTGGTGTAGAAATCAGCCCCGAAAGTCCGAACACCCACGGCAATGCCGCCGCAATGCGTGAACGCGAAGTACATTTTAGGGGTAGTACAATCGTCTGTGAGTTCCACACTAAGTTGGCACCAACACATGATCGCATCCATTTTTCGCCAACGGTTCGTTATGAACCGGATAACCGGAAATACCTCGTTGTTGGCCCATTTGCTGAACACCTTACGACCTAGAAACTGCCCCTATCATGCAAACACCCATACAAGATGACATTTGGACCAGACGCGGCATTTCGCTGCTCTGGGATGCGGATCTACTAAATGATCTCTGTAAACAAAGTGCAACGTATTAGAAAACCGGACGCTAACGCGTTCCGGCTGATGAATCAAAGGTAAATCTGTTTAGCGAAGTAGAACTATGAAAATTGAATACTTACGCCTAAAGAACTTTAGGGCGTTTAAGAATGTGGAGTTGAAGGACATCCCGCGACTCGCTGTGATCGTTGGCGCTAACGGAACGGGAAAGTCCACCCTTTTCCAAGTGTTCGGATTTCTGCGCGATGCGATGCGAGACAACTTGCATTCCGCCCTAACGCGGCTCGGGGGAAGTCGCGGATTCAAGGAAGTTCGTAGCCGCAATTCGGAGGGCGACATTGAAATTGAAATCAAGTTTCGGACCTCAGACGACTCTCCGAGAATCTCTTACGAATTGCATATCGGCATAGAAGATGATTCGCCCGTAGTTTCTCGCGAAGTACTCAAATACAGGCGCGGCAGCAAAGGACAGCCATGGCACTTTTTGGATTTTTCGCGTGGGACGGGCACTGCCGTCACGAATGAAGTTGAAAAAGTTGAAGATGAAAAAAATCTTGAACGCGAACAACAGACCCTAAAGAGTAAGGATATTTTGGCAATAAAAGGACTAGCGCAATTTGAGCGATTTCCTGCCGTCGTCGCACTAGGCGAGTTGATAGAAAACTGGCACGTTTCTGACTTTCATATCAGCAAGGCTCGCCCAGAGCCTGAATTTGCACATGCCGAACACCTATCAACCGAGGGTGACAATTTAGCATTGGTCATTCAATACCTGTATCAAAAACATCGTCCCATCTTTACAAAGGTGTTAGATAAACTAGCTCGCCGAATACCGGGACTATCGAACGTCGAAGCCAAGACAACTGAGGAGGGGCGAGTTCTACTACGTTTCCAAGACGGCAGTTTTCAGGATCCATTTTTGGCAAGGCATGTGTCGGATGGAACGATTAAAATGCTTGCATACTTGGTATTGCTGCATGACCCGCAACCTCATCCTCTACTGTGCGTGGAGGAGCCTGAAAACCAACTATATCCATCACTGCTTGCAGAACTTGCAGAAGAATTTCGCGAGTATGCCAACCGGGGCGGGCAAGTTTTTGTCTCAACCCACTCGCCGGACTTTCTCAATTACACTCGCCTCGAGGAAGTGTTTTGGTTAGTCAAAATCGACGGTTACACCGAGGTTCGTAGAGCAGCAGACGATGCTCAGATAGCTAAGTACTCAGGAGACGGCGACCTTCTTGGATACTTATGGAAGGAAGGACTATTCCAAGGGGTAGATCCTTCATGAGTGAAGCTGATTTACCAGTTCTAGTTTTTTGCCTTGAAGAGCTCTCAGCGAAAACTCTCTTGGAGTCATTGATTCCTCGACTTTTTCAAGATGCCGCCATCGAAACGCGATTTATTGTGTTTGAAGGCAAATCTGATTTGGATAAGAAACTTGAAAGGCGTTTGCGAGGATGGTTGCGGCCCAAGAGTTTGTTCATTGTACTGCGTGATCAAGACTCAGGTGATTGCCACGAAATCAAGCAGAGTCTGATTGAAAAATGTAGAGCGGCTGGCCGTCCCGATGCGTTAGTGCGAATTGCATGCACTGAAATCGAGAGTTGGTATTTAGGTGATTTGATCGCAATTGAATCCGCTTTGAGCCTCAAAAATTTATCGCGACAGCAGGTCGCAAGGAAGTACCGGGAACCTGACAAGCTGGGGAACGCAGCCCAGGAGCTCGATCGGCTGACTGCCGGAGTGTATCAAAAGGTAGGAGGTAGCCGCGAAATCGGGAAGCACCTGAGTTTAGAAGTGGATTCAAATCGATCCTACAGTTTTCGTGTATTCATCGAGGGCTTAAGACGGATCGTGAATTCCTATGTAGGCGATCATGGGACTACGCAATGAGTACCGTCTCAATCGCTCCTGGCCAGCTAGTTTCGCATGGCGAATTCGGCGATGGAGCCGTCCTATCGCCCGCATCAAACGGATTCGTACGAGTACTTTTCTCAGGAGTAGGCGAGCGTCAAGTTCCGTTGAAGTCGCTTTCAATCGCGATGAGTCGCTCCGAGCTTGTTATTGCCAATGTCGGTACTGGACAGGTCCGCCAGCGTCGAGCTTGGTTGGCATTCCAAGCACACGCATTGCCGTTACTCGAAAATGCGGCGTCGTTGACCTCAGCACGAATCGATTTTTTACCACACCAAGTAGTGCTGACACACCGCATCGCTACGGCATCTCCTAGACGCTATCTGATTGCCGATGAAGTCGGACTTGGGAAGACGATTGAGACAGCATTGTTATTGCGTGAGTTGGCGATCCTTCAAGCAAAACTGCAGCGAGAGCTCGTTCATCGGAAAATTGTTAGCTCACGTGGTGGTTACGATGCGCGGCTTATCGGCTGGCTGGAAATGGTTGGCACAGTGAGCTGGGAAGCCAGTAATCTGACATAGGCTCTTGAAGATATGCGTGAGGCAATTGAGACCGAGTCGGCGTCCCTGGATCAAGCCGAAGATAGTTCGATAGAGGTCCCGCCTACACTTGAACCTCTCGGTATTTCAGGCAGTGTCGATCAAGCACGCTCACTCAGCATTCGTCAGCCGCATGCCGAAGCCATTATGCGTGGCATAAAAGAGACGGAATATCGGTCTGTAACCACCAAGATTCGAGGCAGAATACTGATTTACGCTGGTCAAGGTCGTTACTCTGCCGACGAAGACGCCCAGATGATGGGGAACTACGGAATCGCCGATGTCGCATGTGACGATCTTCCTCGCGGAGTATACGCAACTTAGCCAAAGGCCGACGGAATCAGCTTGGCAAGTACGCTGCCAGGTCTGGGCAGCACATTAAAATACTTGCCGATATTGTGAGCAAAATTGACGAATAATAAACGAATAGACTTTAGGAAAACATGGAAATGTGGTGAACTTCACTATCTTGTTTTGTTGATTCTGGCGTTAAAATAGAGTCGTACCACGTCTCCCCATGAATGGGTGAGACGTCCCGCCTGCCGTCCTCATTTTAGTACTAAATTCTCCAAATGGTTGATACCTTGAAGACTGCATTCGTTCGTCTTTTGTATGCATTTTCGGTAATTGCATACACAACTGCTGGGCCAGCGTATCGGCTGCGAGCAGCCGGGGCCGTTCAGTTCAACCGTGACATAAGGCCGATATTGTCGGAAAACTGTTTTGCCTGCCACGGTCCCGATGCGAGCAAGCGACAAGGCGAGCTTCGGCTCGATCAACGAGAGAATGCTATTGCCAAGTCGGCTATCGTTCCAGGCAAGCCAGACGACAGCGAAATCATTCGCCGAATTTTTTCGACGGATCCCGATACCATCATGCCGACGCCGGATTCTCACAAATCCCTCACGCTTCAGCAAAAGGGCCTTCTCAGAGCATGGATCGCGGACGGTGCCGAATACCAAGGGCATTGGTCGTTCATACCGCCAGTCAAACCAGAGCTTCCGCAAGTTAGAAACAACGCCTGGATCCGAAACCCCATCGATCGGTTCGTCCTCTATGAACTCGAGAGCAAAGGCCTTGAGCCGTCTCCGGAGTCGGAATTACGATCCCTTCTGCGCCGTGTTTGCTTTGACCTAACAGGCTTGCCTCCTTCACCGGAAGAAATCGAAAAGGTTCTAGCCGACGCATCTCCTGAACGTTATGAAAACTATGTCGATGAATTACTAAAGCGTCCGGAGTGGGGTGAACACCGAGGTCGAAATTGGCTCGACTACGCTCGCTATGCGGACACCCACGGAATTCACTTTGATAACTTCCGCGAAATGTGGTCCTATCGCGAATGGGTGATCAATGCATTCAATCGCAACCTTGCATTCGACCAATTTACGATTGAGCAGCTGGCTGGCGATTTACTACCGGATGCCAACCTAGACCAACGCATTGCGACAGGTTTCAATCGGTGCAATATCACCACCAACGAAGGCGGAGCCATCGACGAAGAATACCGAGTTCTCTACACGCGCGATCGAGTGGAGACGACCGGGCAGGTTTGGCTCGGGCTGACCGTGGGGTGCGCGGTTTGCCACGATCATAAATTTGACCCTATCAGTCAACAAGAGTTTTATCAGTTGGCAGCATTTTTCAACAACACCACGCAGAAAGCGATGGACGGCAATGTCAAGGACACGCCTCCGATTATTCCTGTCCCCCTCAGTCAGGAACGAGCAAGATACTTGGAACTCGAGCCGTTGACCGTGCATGCGAACAAAGCACTCGTTGAGCATCGGAATGCCGCTCGGCAAACTTTCAATGACTGGATCGTCAAGCCAGACGAACTCGAAAAGTTGAGCTGGCAAACTCTGCCTGCAAAGGAGTCGTTGGAGACCCATATCCCATTAACGGGTAGCGACACGAAATGGATCGGAGCAATTCACAAAAATCAATGGTTCCAAATTCCACTTCAACCAGAGGCAACTCTCATTGCAGGTAGAGTCGCTGATTCCGCTTGGCAAGTCAAAGATTGTTTTCCATCATTGCCAGTTGGTGATTTCGAACGCGATCATAGCATGACGCTATCCGTATGGGTTAAACCGTCATCGGATAACCAAGGTGGTTCGCTTTTTGCTCGAATGGACGATTCCAACCATCATCGCGGCTGGGACGTTTGGACCGAGAACGGTGCCGTGGGTATGCACATGATTCACAAATGGCCTGAAAACGCCATCAAAACCATTTCGAAAACAAAACTGAAGTCCTCAAGGTGGCAGCATGTCGCGATCACCTACGATGGTTCCTCGAAAGCGGAAGGAGTTAAGATCTTCATCGATGGCAAGGAATCAAAAACGGATCATCCTACCAACTTGCTTTCGGAGACTGTTAAGACAGCGGTGCCTCTGACCATTGGCCGACGCACGACTAGCTCACCAGCCATCGGCGCCCAGATACAAGACGTCAGAATCTACATCAAAGCCCTTGATGAAAATGAAATGCAACAGCTTTATGAGATTCCGCGTAGGCAATATCTCATCAACAAGCCGAATCGCACCAACGAAGAGTCCGACGAACTTTATTCTTGGTACTTGAACACCCACGATCTTGAGTTCTCTCGACTCAACAGTAATTTGCAAGCCTTGATTACCGAACAAAGTGAGATTAAAAAGCGAGGAACTGTAGCGCATGTCATGAACGAAGCGACCGAGCCACCAAGAGCGTTCGTCTTAAAGCGAGGCGACTATGACAAGCGTGAACAAGAGGTACAGCCCGCAACACCGAAAGTATTGCCACCGATGTTAGAGGGAATGCCCGCAAATCGACTCGGTCTTGCGAAATGGCTATTGCAACCGAGGCATCCGCTCATGGCCCGAGTTACCGTCAACCGATTTTGGCAAGAGGTCTTTGGAACGGGGCTAGTTGGCTCGTCTGGGGACTTTGGTGTGACCGGACAGATGCCAACGCATCCAGAATTGCTTGACCATCTGGCGACCAGTTTTCAAGAGGACGGTTGGAATATCAAGAATCTGTTTCGAAACGTGGTAACCAGCGCAACTTACCGTCAGTCGTCCAGTGTAACGAGCGAGAAACTAGCGCAGGACCCAACCAACAAATGGCTTGCTCGCGGACCACGCTTCCGCATGGATGCTGAGATGATCCGAGATACGGCACTCTTTACTAGCGGCTTGCTTGTCAACAAGATCGGCGGTCCAAGCGTCCGTCCGTACCAACCGGTTGGCGTTTGGGAAGCAGTGGCCATGCCGGAGAGCAATACACGAAACTACACACCAGACAAAGGCGAAGGACTATACCGGCGCAGCCTCTATACTTTTCTGAAGCGAGCTGCACCGCCCCCAAATATGGAGGTTTTCAATGCGACCGCCCGCGAGGTTTGTACCGTCAAGCGAGAACGCACAAACACGCCTTTGCAGGCCTTGGTTACTTTGAACGACGTTCAGTTTGTCGAGGCCGCGAGGTCGCTTGCTACCAACACACTTTTGGACACAAGCCTTGGAACTGACTCAGGAGCTCGCATTCAATCGATCGCTAACAAAATCCTCTGCAGAACTTTCCGGGCGGAAGAACTCGTTATCGTACTGGACAGCCTCAAGGAATTGATCGCCATTTATCAAGCGCAACCCGATGAAGCCATGAAATTGATTGCCTTCGGTGAAAGCAAGCTGATCGCCAGCTTGGACGCAAGTGAGCTGGCAGCTTGGACGATGCTGGTCAATGAACTGATGAATTTAGACGAAGTCCTCACGAAGTAGAGAAAATGATGCATCCCCGAACAGTCCATCCGATCTTGGAACAATACGTTCAAAGCGAGACCCGTCGCCAGTTTTTTCGGCAGGGCGGCAACGCTCTGGGATTGGCTGCTCTCGCATCATTGGGGATACCAACCGCCGCGAGTGGTCGCGATTCCAGTCCATCTACTAGCGAGGCCTCCGGAGGCCTCGGCGCTCTGCCCCACTTTCCATCTAAAGCCAAACAAGTTATCTATCTACACATGGTTGGCGGTCCATCGCAAATGGATTTGTTCGACTACAAACCTCAGATGAAAGACTGGTACGATAAAGACTTACCCGAGTCGATCCGGAACGGTCAGCGATTAACAACCATGACAAGTGGACAGGCGCGATTCCCCATTGCGCCGTCGAAATACAAGTTCGCACAATATGGCCAAAGCGGGATGTGGATTTCGGAGCTATTGCCCGAGACAGCAAAAGTCGTCGATGAAATGTGCTTCATTCGGTCCATGCATACCGAAGCGATCAATCATGAACCGGCCATCACGTTGATGCAGACAGGAAATATGGTCACCGGACGACCTTGCATTGGCTCGTGGATGTCGTACGGCCTCGGCTCTATGAATAATAATCTACCGACGTTCGTCGTGTTCGTTGCACAGCCAACCAACACGGAACAGATCCAAGCTATCTCGGCTCGACTTTGGTCGTCAGGCTGTTTACCGGGAGAGCACTCTGGATGCAGTTTCCGCTCCAGTGGCGATCCAATCATGTACATTAACAACCCGGCTGGGGTATCCGCCGAGGTACGACGCAAGACGTTGGATGGACTCAGGGCTTTAAACGAAATGAACTTCCGGGCGGTTGGTGATCCAGAGATCCATACACGGATCCAGCAATACGAACTTGCATTCCGCATGCAATCGAGTGTTCCCGAATTGACCGATATCGCAAGCGAACCGGACAGCACGTTTGACCTTTATGGTCCTGAAGCAAAGAAGCCGGGCACGTTCGCCAATTCGGTATTACTCGCGCGTAGAATGGTGGAACGCGAAGTTCGATTTGTACAAATCTACCTTAATAACTGGGACCACCACGGCAACGTCAATGGTCGATTGCCATCGCAATGCAGGGATATCGATCGAGCGACATACGGTTTGATCACCGATTTAAAAGCCAAAGGCCTGCTGGATTCCACCTTGATCATTTGGGGTGGCGAGTTTGGAAGGACCATCTATTCGCAAGGGGGCTTGAGCAAGGACAATTACGGACGGGATCATCATCCCCGATGTTTCACAATGTGGATGGCCGGCGGAGGAGTCAAGGGTGGAGTGATTCACGGCGAGACGGACGATTTCTCATACAATATCGTAAAGGATCCTGTGCACATCCGCGACTTTCATGCTACCGTGTTGCATCTAATGGGCATCGACCATGAACGCCTAACCTTTCGAAATCAAGGGCTCGATCTTAGGCTAACTGGAGTAGAACCTGCCAAAGTCATAAAAGAGCTCTTGGCATAGACCGTCGCGGATCATGGTCGATAAAAAAGCTGGCTTGACCTCACTTCGGGGGAATCGTTAACAAAGAGTGCCAGAAAAGTTAACTCCAAGGAAGTGATCGATGCGAGTCTTAGCCGTCAATGCCCCGAAAGCTTTGGCGCGCGACCTGCACCAACGCGATCATGCGATCGAAGGAATGAAGTTGCTACTGGCCGATGCTTCGAATCCGCTGGAGCCATCCGACAGCTGCCACCCGTTTGTTGCTTACTCAAGTCGCAGGAAAGTGGATTTGGCGGCCATTGCAGCCCTTCGAAAAACCATTCGAGAATTCCAGCCAGACATTATTCATTCGTTTTTGCCCCGCTCCTTGTCGCAGACTGTTTTGGCGACGATCGGGCTACGAAAGCAGCCGAAGATCGTTTCCTTTTACGGAATTACGCGAGTTCCTTCTTGGCTTGAGCCGGCCGATTGGATCACGTATCTCTCCCCGAAGGTCTCAATGCACGCTTGCGAGTCGAACGCGGTCAAGTCCGCGTTAGTCCAAGGTGGTGTGCCGGAAGGCAAATGCGAGGTCATCTACAATTGTGTTGAAATGGCGACGCATGTATTAACCAGGCAGGAGCTGCTAGCTAAGTACGGCATTCCCGAAAGCGCTTTTGTGGTTGGAACGGTTGCTACAATTCGGCCGGTCAAAGGGATCGATGTGCTGCTCCGAGCATTGATCCATTGCGCAGAAATCCGCAACTTGATTGCTGTCATTGCCGGCCCACTTCACGATTCCACGGCTGCAGCGCTGTCCAAGGACCCTCGCTTGAAGGGCCGTATTCGCATGCTAGGTTACACGGAGAATGCCTCTTCTCTGATGAAGGGCATGGATCTATTTGTAATGCCCTCCCGAAAAGAAGGGCTTTGCCGCGCGTTATTGGAAGCGATGGGGCAGCATGTCTGCCCGATTGTAAGCGACGCTGGAGGAATGAAAGAAGTGGTGCGAAACGGCTTGGATGGTATCGTTTTCCCAAGCGAAGATTCTTTTGCTTTAGCGTCCGCAATTCGTCAACTTCATGCGACTCCAAAGCAACTTGAAAGCTTTGGCGCGTCCGCATTCGAGCGCGTTCAATCGATGTGCGCTCCCAACGTAGTCGGTGACAGGGTTATAAAAATGTATCGGCGATTGGCAGCTGATAGCCATCAAACTGTCCGCTCTTGCACTGCAACGGTTTAATTGTTACTACCCATCGCATGCACGACTACCCTTTTGTCCAATTGAATCCTCTGACAAAGCGACGGAACATCCGGTTCTGGACGAATAGTAGTGCACGGATAAAAACGAAAGGAGCTGCGTTTTTCTTTGTTCTCGTTTTCATGGTAAGTGGCTGCAATCGCAGCAACCCTTATTTGACGGCCAGTCCATCAGGATTCCTCGTACCCAACGTTGCGCCCAGCATCGCCAGCCCCCAGGTTCCAGCGCAGTTAGCGGAATTGGAACGACGGGCCAAGCTATTGGACGACAAC
Source organism: Pirellula sp. (assembly GCA_043757445.1). Classification (GTDB taxonomy): domain Bacteria; phylum Planctomycetota; class Planctomycetia; order Pirellulales; family Pirellulaceae; genus JBKCUI01. Next base: position 17,968 of record JAYVPJ010000107.1, read on the forward strand.
AATCGGCAGTTGACAACGCAACTAGCCCAGTCGCAGCAGCAGATGCAACTGTTTAAAGAACGTTCCGACTTGATGCAGCGTCAATTGCAAGATGTCAACAATCAATTGCAACAGTCGCGTGTCGCATCGGCTCAATCGAGCCAGCAGTTTCGTGGATTAGCCGATCGCGTCCAAGTGGAGCAGTCTTTTCAAGAGCGACGGGGTGGGGCAAAGCTAACGGCGAACACCAGTAGCAAAATTGGAAGTGAACCGCTTCGTGACCTAGGCTATGCAGTCGAGAACGAGGGAGGTGTCATTCGACTAAGAGTTCCTGCGGATCAGCTTTTTCAGCCTGGAACATCGCAACTCACACCATCTGCTTCAGGCATTCTGGATCGCATTTCGGACACTTTCAAACGCAACTACACGAGACAGCGCATTGCGATTGAGGGGCACACCGACAATTCGCCGTTGTACGGAGGCTCTTTTTCGACGAACCATCAATTGGCAGCAGCGCAAAGCAACGCGGTACTTGATCATCTTACGCGTCGCAATCAGATGCCTATTAGCCAATTGTTTACCTTGAATCATGGTGACAACTATCCGATTGCAGACAACCAAAGCCCTGCCAATCGGGCGACCAACCGACGCATTGAGTTCGTCCTCTATGCGGAAACTTTTTAGTATGTTTAGGCGAGCGACAGGCTGACACCTACCCGTTGAGCCTGAGACGCTACCCCCCGAAAAAAATGGTGTCCCCAGGCGTTGGATTTGTCTCGAAAACGACTCTTAGCTAATTGGTAAATGGAAATCTCTGGTCTCAAATCGCTTAGTCAGTTCCAATTTCTGTACAAACCCTGATAAACTAGTGTATAGCGTCCGATCCTAATTCGAGCGACTTTCGATTCGTTGCCCTACCCATTTTCGATTGATTTGCATGTACCTCAGGCTAGCCAAACGTCTGCTCATCGAGACCGACAAGCGGTTGCTATTCAAACTCGCGTACCTCGCGGGCTTCAAAGGTCTGCGAAGCGTACAGAAACACAAATCTCGATTGAAGCGGGGTGAGTTCTTTCCTCCGTTCCTTTACATTTCGATCATCAATACATGTAATTTACGATGCCAAGGATGTTGGGTCGATGTTGCGGCCAAGCAAACGAAGATCGATTTCGCGGCGATGGATAAGACGCTTACCGAAGCCAAAGCGATGGGCAACTCATTCTTCGGTATCCTCGGTGGTGAGCCATTCATGCACAAAGAACTGCTGGATATTCTGGCTGCTCACCCAGATGCTTACTTCCAAGTGTTTACCAACGGACATTTCATTACGGACGAGGTTGCCAAGCGACTGCGTCAGCTCGGTAATGTGACTCCACTGATCAGCGTTGAGGGCTCTCAAATCGTAAGCGATACGCGCCGTGGTCGCGACGGCGTTTTGAGCAAAACGATGGAGGGATTGCAAAACTGCCTCAACAACAAAGTCATGACGGGCGTTTGCACCAGCGTTTGCAAGAGCAATATCGATGACTCGCTCAATGACGCTTGGGTAGATCGGCTGGTCGAGATGGGGGTCATGTATTGCTGGTTTCACGTTTTCCGGGTCGTTGGCCCAGAGAGCTCCCCGGAACTTGCGCTCGACACGGAGGAACTTGCTCGTGTCCGTGAGTTCGTCGTTAGCACCCGTGTCAAGAAGCCGATCATCGTCATCGATGCGTATCACGATGGAAAAGGCAGAGCCCTTTGTCCGGCCGTGACAGGCTTCACTCACCATATCGGTCCCGGCGGTCATATCGAGCCCTGTCCGATTATTCAATTGGCAAAAGAATCGATTCACGACGGACGTCCGCTGAAAGACGTTTTTCAGAAAAGTGAGTTCTTGAGAGACTTTCGCGAGACTGTTTCAAAACACACCCGTGGATGCGTTGTCCTGGAACGACCCGATTTGCTTGTCTCTTTGGCTGAAAAACATGGCGCAAAAGACTCGACCATTCGTCAAACCGCCCTCCAGGAAATCGCGGCGATCACACCTAGACGCAGCCAGTATGTTCCTGGCGCTGAAATTCCTGAGCGTTCTTGGGCATACCGTCTTGCAAAATGGTATGCATTTCACGACTATGGGACTTACACTAGGAACTTCGACGCCAAGGACTGGGTTGATCCAGACGCATTGAAAAATGCTCCCCATGAAACCGACTCCAAGGAATCGTGTTGTAACGAACCGCGTTTGTATTCCCCTTTACTCCCCACCCACACACCTGCCTCACCAAGATGAAAAAAGTAACACAAGTTTCTCTATGCATTCGGTTCCTTTCCGTTGCTTGCTTGCTAACGAGTCTCGTTTACCAATCGAACGCCGAAGATGTCCAATTATTTAACGGCAAGGACTTCAGCAATTGGCACGGTCGCTCAACCACAGACCCCGCGAAGTGGGATAGAGTCCCAGATGCCGAAAAGGCAAAATTGAATCAGGAGATCAAAGATCACTGGAGCATAGATGGAGACAATATTGTTAGCGATGGAATAGGGGCTTACCTAACAACCAATCAAGAGTTCGGCGACTTTGAGTTCGCATTTGATTACAAGATCGTGCCTACCTCCGATTCGGGTGTTTACTTGCGAGGAATCCCTCAAGTTCAGATCTGGGACCCAAACGCAGAGAACAATAAGAAACACGGCAATGCAAAAGGGAGCGGGGGTCTTTGGAATAATCCGCCTGGTTTTGGTGGAAAAGATCCGCTGGTTCGCGCAGACAAACCGGTTGGAGAATGGAATGCAATGAGAATTCGATTGATTGGCGAACTTTGCAGCGTTTGGCTTAACGAACAGTGCGTTGTGAACAACGAGCGATTGGCCAACTACTTTGCCAAGGGAGAGCCGCTCTATGCCAAGGGTCCCATTCAATTGCAGACACACGGTGCCGAGATCCGATGGCGAAACCTGAAGCTCAAAGAGTTTAATGCAGATGAAGCCAATGCATTGCTCAGAGCGGCAGAGGACGAGAGTTTTCCACTGACAACCACCACTACCACGACGACCACGACGACCACTCCCAAGAGTTCCAGCACCACCTCAGCTACAACATCAACGACGATGGAGAGATTTGTTCCGCTTTTCAATGGCAAGGATCTAAATGGCTGGAAGGGAGCGACGGATAATTACTCGGTCGTGGATGGTTCCATTCAATGCCAGGCGGGCAAAGGCGGAACCCTCGTCAGCGAGAAAGCATACACTGACTATGTCATGCGGGTCGATTTCCTGCTTCCCCCCGGTGGCAACAACGGTTTGGTGATGCGGTATCCAAGCCAAGCTGAAATCGACGCAATGCCGTCGGATAAGCGATCGGACGATGGAGCATATGTTGCCATGACCGAATTGCAGGTTCTCGATGACGGTCACGCCAAATACAAGACGCTCGATCCTCGCCAGGCGCATGGCAGCGCGTATGGAATTGCCCCCGCCAAACGAGGCTTCCTACGCCCAACAGGCCAATGGAATCATGAAATCGTAACAGTCGTAGGGTCGACGATTACCGTCGAACTGAATGGCACTCGCATCTTGGACACGGATGTATCAAAGGTGACCGAGTATATGGCAAATAGTCCGCATCCCGGAAAGGATCGAAAGAGCGGCCACGTTGGTTTTGCCGGTCACAATGACCCTGTTCGATTTCGCAACATCGACATCCGTTCCATTGCAAAATAGGTCTTGCCTTACGATTCCGATTGCAGCTAAGCCGCAGGCCGAGAATTTTTCGTTTAACCGCGTTCAACTTGGCTGACCCCGAGCCGTAGGCGACGGCTTTTGATCCCCGAATCCGCCTCCACAAACCGAATCTGATTTTGACTTATCCCATGCAACCAACCCTCGTCTACTTCCGCAAAACTGCGGCAATCGCCATGGCAATGGTAATGTGCCCATGCTTGAGCCCATTGCATGCTGAGGAGTCGGATCGGCTTTTCCCTGTTAAAGACTCCGTCGCCAGCAAGCCCGAGGAGATGAAGAAGTACGTTGAGTTGATCGAACACACCAGCGCTAAGATCGAAATGATTCCGATCGCAGGAGGGACGTTTTCGATGGGGAGTCCTGAATCAGAATCAGATCGCAACTCGGACGAGGGCCCCGTACATCTCGTCGAGATCTCGCCGTTTTGGATGGCCAAATGCGAGATGACTTGGGACGCTTACGATGTCTGGATGTCTGATTTGGATGTGTTTTCTCGAACAGTGAATAAAGTAGAGGCAACCCCTCGCGACACCATTGCAGATGAATTTCAAAAGAGTCAGCCGACTAAGCCCTATTGCGATATGTCCTTTGGAATGGGCAAACGCGGCTTTCCGGCAATCTGCATGACTCAGCATGCCGCGAGAATCTACTGCAAATGGCTTTCCGCAAAGACCGGTCGATACTACCGACTGCCGACCGAAGCCGAATGGGAATATGCTGCCCGCGCCGGCACCAAGACCGCTTACAGCTTCGGGGATGATCCGGCGAAGCTCGACGAATATGGATACTTCATCGACAACTCCGAAAAACCCAAAGGCGGTGATCCATCTTATTGGGAAGTTGGCTCCAAGAAGCCAAACCCCTGGGGTCTGTATGACATGCACGGCAACGTCGCCAACTGGTGCATCGACGCCTACGCCGCCGATTGGTACAAGCAATTTGCCGGCAAGACGATCAAGTGGAATCAGGTCATCAACTGGCCCAAGGAGCAATACCCGCGCGTCATCCGCGGTGGGAGCTATCAGTCAGATCCGGAGCAATGCCGGTCGGCTTCGCGAATCGGTTCGAACCAGAAGATGAACATCCAGGATCCGCAATTGCCCCAGAGCCCCCATTGGTTGAGCGACGGTTTCTGGATCGGCTTCCGGGTGATCTCGCCGGTGAACGAACCGACCGAAGCCGAAAAACACAAATATTGGGACGTGGACGATGAGTACACCGCCCAGGTCATCCAGCGCGATCGGGAGATTCGCGAGATTCCAGCGCTTGGTAAGTAACGAAAGATTAAAACGCCTTTCCGCTCCGAAAGATCCGTAAGGTCCGCACCGCGGGCCAGTTGTTTCTTCCGGAGTTTTCAACCCCAGCTCAGGCGGCCTGCGGTGCGGGCCCTTAATGACGAGGAGACCGGCAATGTCAGAGAATACACAGCGTTCGCGTCGCGGCGTCCTGAAAGCCTCGGCGGTGATCGCCGGAGCGGCAATGGTCAACAGCTTTATCGCCCAGTCCGCCCATGCGGCCAGTGGTGATACGATCAAGATCGGCCTGATCGGTTGCGGAGGTCGAGGAACTGGCGCGGCCAATCAGGCCATCCAGGCCAAGACCGGCCCGGTTGAAATCGTCGCCGTCGCCGACGCCTTCATGGATAACGCCAAGGGTGCCGTTGCGGGTCTGAGAAGGGCCGCCCCCGAGAGCGTTAAGGTGACGGATGATACGATCTTCGCCGGATTCGAC
>JAYVPJ010000108.1:0-6144 GCA_043757445.1 Pirellula sp.
CCAGCGATAAGTTGTGAGCAAGGCCCAGACACCGCCGAGTATCGGTGCGCTCAAAGCTGCGAATCCACCAAAGACTCCCCACCAGACAATTCCTCGCACGCGATTCCATCGATGCACCAACCCGATCCACAACAAGTTGACGATGAGCAAATGGAGCCAAACATCGTGAGTCATTTGAAACAGTTGATGGAAGTTGGCAGTCAATCCGACGCATAGGCTGACGTACCCAATGATCACGACTTTCTGGCGTCGCGCTTCGGAAATGACCATGGCAGCAGTCATCAACACAACGAGAGCTTGAATGCAGACAACGGTAGCAACAACACAGTGTCGATTGTCATTGAATAGCCAGTAGAGAGTTGCCAAGAAGTAGGGAATGACGGGGGGCATCCAAGCAGTGGGGCCTGACATCACACCAAATGGATCCGAAAAACCGTTTCCATTTCGAATGGCTTGTGCAATCGAATCGTATTCTGCACCGAGATGATCCCTGCCGTCGTAGTTGAGCCATTGCGACTGAGAGCTAAAGATTGGAAGCAACTTGCCAACGCGAGGGTCAGACCGCAAATGAGCCACGAGAGCCATGCTGCAGACGAGCAAGGAAATCGCGATCCAATCGGTAATGTACAGCGGACGAAACGGCTGCATCGACGCAATATACCTTGAAAGTGACGTGAGCTAGAGTGTTTTATCAAGACTGCCGAAAGGAACGAAAGAAGCCGAAAAAATGGATTGGCAGGAAGAATTTTCGCAAAAAAATTGGTGGCAAAAAAATATTGATCCAACAGTTGGCGGAAGCGATAGTCGAACAGTTGTCTCAACAGAGTTCTAAGCAGTTGAGGACAACTGCTCTACAATTGTCAACCGCGCTGATTCACTCCATGAGCGTCATGATCAACGCCTGCTCCATCTCGGCTGGGCGAAATCCAAATGGGCCACGGCCCCCTTGATAAGTTACTTTGCCATCGATATCGATAACGTAGGCTCTCGCTGGCATGCCGCTGTAGAGATTGCCAACACGATCGTCCATGGTATCTACCAACAGCGGCATCGAGTATTTCAATTGTGTCGCGCATGTCTTTGCCACGGCCGTTCTTTCCTCGATCGTCTTGGGCTGATTGAGCTTTACGCCAACATTCGTGTTCGACTGCATCATCCAACCATCGTCGGGATGTGCTTCGCGGACGTAGATGCCAAAGAAGTTGGCTTGGTCTTTGTAACGTTGGCCGATTTCATCGAAGTCGGGATAAGTTCTTCGAAACGGGCCGCAAGTGAAATTGCCAAGGATTAGGACGACAGGTTTCTTTCCAGTCCAATCATGCAATCGAATGGTTCTGGATCCATCTTCGGTAGTCAGTTCAAAATCGGGCGCTTTCTCTCCTGCCTTCGGTCCTTCCTGAAGCGAACCTAACTCGCTGGAAAAGAAGCCTCGCAGAAGCCGCTCGGGAGTTGGCGCGTCCCCTGGAAAATAACCGCCGCCACTATTTCCCAAACCGAGAGAGCGCCGAAACGCGTCGATTCCGAGCTCACTGCTGGTACCCTTTGCCTTGTCAAAGAATGCCAATAGTTCATCCTTTGAGACTTTGCCATCTTGCCCCTTGTCGATTTGTCTGAAGATCGAATTGGCTACGCCTTGTTCTCGTATAAAGGGGCTCGAAGGGCTCCAATCGAAATCATCTTTCTTCAACTCCCCATCGCCGTTTCGATCTAGTCGATCGAAGAAAAGGGGATCGCCCAGAAAGTCGCTCTTTATAAGGCTTTGGTCCTCTTCCATTTTGTGTCGGGAAGCGATCCACTTCCAATCGTACAGCTGCTTGGCCGGCCCGAACCAACCGCCCCCCAACCCCATATCGGACCCCCGCAAAATTGCCGCCAACATCCGAACCGCATCGGGTTGTTGTTCGACATCGTATTTGGATTCAATTCTCTTCAATACCGATTCAGCAAGGTCTTTGTTTTCAAGCGTCGCCAAGCATTCCTTTTCTAGTCCCGGGAAATCAACAAGTGAAAACGGGACGTTGTTCGGAGTCTGTTCTTGAGCAAGTGAAGTCTCAGGTAAACCGACCCATGCAATGGAACCGGACAAAAGAAAAAATGTTCGGCACAATCGAATTGTTAGGCAAGGCACGATTTAGACATCCTAAAGGCGAAGGGAAATGAATGACGCAACTCCGGGTGTCCATTCAATATACCGGACTTATTGCGACGCGGACGGAGTTAGCTCGTCGCCTCACGATACAATGTATCTGGATGCAACAATGCATCTCAACATCGAAACGGATCAAACGAGTGAGAGAAATATTGATGTCTGCAATGTGTTTGAAGAAACTCACAACGGCTTTCCTCGGATCTATGTTTGTTTTTTGGTTCCACTCGGCAACTTGCTTCGGGCAACTCGAATCAGGCTGGCCGGCAGCGCTAAGCCTTCAGCAGTCTTGGGATGCACTCCCGATTTCAGACAATGGAAAAGAGACTCCTTTGCCAACTTGGGCAAGAAAGCTCGCAAGGACGCTGCCGCATACAACCGCTGCATTGCTGGAATTGGAGACTCTTTATCGAACGGAGCCACTAACGCTCCCTGCGAGCTTTGATTCTACGGACCCAAGTAAAACGAGTGGGCCGCAGCTGGCTGGCGTTGCTCGTTTTTCGGTGGCAGCCTATCACAATTCCGCGTATGGAATGGCGGTTGCAATTGCAGATCTTAAACGTGCCAACTCCCAATCGCTCATCGATGCGATGGAAAAGAATCCAAAAGACTTGCCTCCATTGGAATACGAGGTCTTCGCATTCGCTCGGCAAATGGCGGAACTCGGCCAATCCCTAACCGATGAACAATACAATTCCCTGCGGAGCAAGCTCGGTGACGACGCCATGGTTGGCTTGGTTCTTCGCATTGCGCATGGATGCTTTCAAGATCGTTTGCATTGGGCACTTGGAATAGCCTATGTTGCGGACGGTAATTCCGAGCCCATTTACATTCACTTCGTCGATTCAATGCCCAATGGTGCAAATACTCCGTCCGCAGCCCGAGAAGATGGAGGTGAGCTGCTCGCTAGCATCGCTCGAGACAAACAAATCGATGCACCGAAAATTGTTTCTGATGACGATGCGACGGCTTTGAAAAATTTGGGCTTCACAACTATTCAACAAATGCTTGAGAACCAGCGAGAGCGAAATCCGCGAATCGCCGTCCCAGACTGGGATTCGATATCGCCCAAGTTGCCGCCAGGTCTCTACCGACGACCATTGCAGATCCGATGGAGCCGAGTCGTGGTTGGTTACCAGCCCAAGCTGGGTCCAGCTTGGATCAAGTGTTTGCGAGTCTTCGAGCAAGAAGCGCATCAAGACCGTGTTTTTGAAGAAAGTGTGTTTTGGGTCGTGACACGAGGATTGAAATGTTATTACTGCATGGGACACTGTGAGATGCTCATGGAGGTCGGTGGCCTAAAACAACCCGGGATCGCCGATCGGACATCGCGATTGTCGAGCGGTGATTGGTCGACGTTTTCGAAAGGGGAGCAAGCGGCATTTCAGTTTGCGAAAAAACTCACCGAAGCCCCGACAACGGTCGGGCAGAGCGATGTGCAGAGCTTGCGAGAGACACTCGGAGATACTCGGGCAATCGATGTGATCTGGTGGTCCAGTCGATGCCAGTTCATGACCAAGGTCTCGGACGCGTTCCAACTGCGATTAGAGCGTGAAAACGTCTTTGCGGACTGAGGTAACACGCAATCCCAAGAATCGATTACATTGTTTCTCCCATTCCAAGCCCCTCCTGTCCAGACAATTGGAAACCACCATGATGACTAGATCGCTTCTGCGTACCTCACTTTGCGTTGCCTTGAGCTTTTCGTTTTGGGTAGCAGTCGAAGATAGAAAAGGTTTTGGCCAAAGTGTTGCGGATCAAACGGCGCAACGATTCGAAGGCGAAATCAAAGTACCTGTCGTCTTCGAGTATCTTCTCCATCTTCCGAAGGGATATGCAATTGAAAACAAGGCATGGCCGCTGGTTCTGTTCTTGCACGGAGCCGGTGAATCCGGAAGCGAGTTGGAAAAAGTGAAAGTCCATGGACCACCAAAACATGTGGCAGCCGGTGAAGATTATCCCTTTGTTCTCGTTTCACCCCAGGCCCCCTCGACGCGACGCGGCTGGGAACCGGCCTCCCTGAATGCGTTAATCGATGATGTCATAGCAAAGCACAAGATTGACCAGAAGCGAATCTATGTCACGGGCTTAAGCATGGGGGGGTATGGGACATGGGCGTTGGCACAGGCTTATCCAGGAAAGTTTGCAGCCATCATGCCAATCTGCGGAGGCGGCGATCCGACTAAAGTAGAATCGCTTAAAGAGCTACCCATTTGGATCTTCCACGGCGGCAAGGATACCGCAGTTCCGGTAAAAAAGTCTGAGGAAATGGTGGCTGCCCTCGAAGCGATTGGTTCCTCGCAATTGAAATTCACACTGTATCCCGAAGCCGGCCACGATTCATGGACAGAGACGTACAGCAATCCCGAAGTTTGGAAGTGGCTGCTCGAGCAGTCGAAACGCCAAAGGTGATCGGTTTTATGGCACGCTCAGAGGCTGTGATTTTTTGTGGGCGAGTCGCTCCGCGACTCGCGCCAATAGATTTCTAGCGATTCACACACCCTTCGTTCCTCAGAGCGTGCCACGCCTGTCGAATTTTTTTGAATGAATCGAGCCCAAATATCGCCTTATTGCCCTGCGGATACTATCTGTTTCCAGGCACAGCACCAATTTTCCTGAAAATATTTTCATTTGACCAGAGGTGTCCTCAGACTGTCGAAAACTAGCTCGTGGGCCTGGAGGCTTGTTGTGAACTACAAAAGAATGCGTTAGCATCCATGCTGCATTGGGAATGCAATAGTTTAAACGAGATTGATCTCTGGGTGATGGGCGATGGGTACTATTGAGAGATACCTGTCCGCATGCGATTGCACACCAATTCTTCGTCTCTCATCATTAGGTTTCACTCAGAAAAAGGGAATTTCAGGTATGGCCGCTTCAACCAGCAAGAGCAAGAAGAAATCAGACAAAGGTCCACCAGCCGAACCGATCACCGGTCTTGAAAACATCTACAAACGAGAGCCTAGCCTCAGGACCACACTCCAGCAAATCGAAAAGCAATTTGGCGAAGGCTCCATCATGCCCTTGGGCGGAGAAGCCCAACTCAAGATTGAAGGCATTCCAACCGGTTCGCTATCACTCGATATGGCATTAGGTGGAGTCGGAGTTCCTCGTGGCAGAATCATCGAAATCTTTGGCCCAGAGTCGAGTGGCAAGACGACCATCGCATTGCACATTTGCGCACAAGCTCAAAAGGTTGGCGGCATCGCCGCCATCATCGACGCCGAACACGCTTTCGACCCAAGTTGGGGTAAGAAGCTCGGCGTTGAATTGGACACATTGCTTGTTAGCCAGCCAAGCAGCGGCGAAGAAGCCATGCAAATAACCGAGATGCTGATCAAGAGCAACGCGGTCGACGTTATCGTTATCGACTCGGTTGCCGCCTTGGTTCCGCGACAAGAACTTGAGGGGGAAATCGGTGATTCGCACATCGGACTTCAAGCTCGATTGATGAGCCAGTCCATGCGCAAACTAACCGGTGTTATCGCAAAGAGCAAAACTTGTGTGATCTTTATCAATCAGATCCGCGAAAAGATTGGCGGTATGTCTTATGGTTCGCCAGAAACAACCCCTGGCGGTCGCGCTTTGAAGTTCTATTCGTCCTGCCGAATCGACGTTCGTCGAATCGGACAACTCAAGGATGGCGAAATGGTTGTCGGTCAGCGAGTCAAAACCAAGATCGTAAAGAACAAAGTCGCACCTCCTTTCCGCGTGGCCGAATTCGACATGATGCACACCTGTGGCATTAGCTTCGAAGGAGACTTGCTCGATCTTGGTACTGCCCACAAAATCGTCAATCGTAGCGGAGCTTGGTTCAAGTACGGCGACACTTACATCGGCCAGGGAAAGGAAAAGGCACGCAACTATTTGATGGAGAACAAAGACGTTGCGAACGCCATTCGAGATGCGATCATCGCATGCGGTGGCTATGCCGGTCCAGAAGGTAAACCCGAAGCCGAAGAAGTCGAACAGGAAGTCGTGGCCGATTCTTAGGAATA
>JAYVPJ010000109.1:0-23014 GCA_043757445.1 Pirellula sp.
TGTATGGGAACTCGGTGCAGCTAGCCGTCCGATGGACGGAGTCACCATTGTTGGTGGCACAGTAGGCGCAACAGACGGACTCATTGATGCAGTTGAAGCGAAGGCCGGCTACAACGCAGGCGCTTTGAAGAAGGAAGCATTGGCAACTCCGGCAGCAGATGCAGCCCCAGCTGACAAGTCGCAAGATTTGTGGTTCGGTAACTACCAAACCGGTACGATTACCGGCTTCAAATATGAAGACGTGAATCGGAACGGCAAGTTTGATGGAGCGGACGTAGGGCTACAGAACGTCAAGATGACGTTGACTGGCACGAACGGCCTTGGTGGGGCAGTCAGCAAGACGGTTCTAACAGACTCCAAGGGGAACTTCACTTTCCCAAGTGTAGTTCCAGGCAACTACACGGTGACGGAAAACACGCTGACAGATACAAACGGTGACGGAACGCCAGATGCTTCACAGGACATGGTCTTGGATGCAACGACACAATCAGTAACGTTGCTCTCTGCTCAATCGAAGACTATCACTTACCAATGGGCGAACTATGTCTATGGTTCGGTGCACGGGGTGAAGTTCCTTGACTACAACAAGGACGGGGTTTGGGACAAGACTGGTCCAATTCCAGAGCCAGCGTTGCAAGGGATCGCGTTTAGTTTGTACAAGTTCAACAACACGACCACTCAAAAACAGGTAAGTGGAACCACAACGACATCGTACAACTGGACCAAGGCCGGATCGTCCACATCCAATTCGCACGGTGAATTTTGGTTTACCCAATTAAATCCTGGTACGTACACTGTTCGTGAGGACGGCGGTGGCGGTTTGGTTCAAACCACTTCACAGCCTCAGGGAGTGCCGACCAGTGCCCCTGGTGGTGCGTTCGACTTCCTGATTAGTAGCCGAACGGAATACGTTTGGGAGCTTGGAGCTTCGAGTCGTCCAATGGACACCAATAACAACGGAATCATTGAGGCGAGTGAAACACAGGCTGGTTACAACGCTGGAGCCTTGAAGAAGGAAGTTTTGGCGAACAATCTCTTGACTTACGGCAACAACTACGTAACAGGATCGGTCACTGGCTTCAAGTTTGAGGATATCGACGGCAACGGCGTCTGGGATCAAACTAGCAAGTACATTGTTGGCGCAGAACCTGGAATCGGCGGCATCTACATCGAGTTGCGTGACAGTAAAGGTAACGTCGCTCTTGATGCCAGCGGAATGCAAGCAAAAGCGGTTACGAATCCAAATGGTCGATTCCATATTGCGAATTTGATTCCTGGCTCCTACACGGTCAACGAGGTTCTCGCTAAGTCGGATTCCAATTCCGATGGAATCATGGACAACCTCCAAGGCATGGTCCAATCGACCGCCCCAGGGGCCCCTGTTCCTGTCGGAGCGAACCAGGAATTGGTTTGGAAGGCTGGAGTTGGAGTAAACGGCTCAATGCCTGACGTACTAATCGACGGATCGCCAGTTAATGGGGTCAATGAGAATTTGATCATTGGAAACTATGTGACCGGTTCGATACACGGCTTTAAGTTCCTAGATCTCAACGCAGACGGCGTTTACGACCCATCTGCGATGGGCAAGGAAAAGCCGTTTGAAGGTGGAAAGTTTGAAGTCAAGAATGCAGCCGGCACCTCGTTTGGAATTGCGACGACGAATTCGGCTGGCGAATTCTGGTTCCTAGATCTTCCACCAGGCCAATACTCGGTTACCGAGCGAATGGACCTTACCGACCGAAATGATTTGAACGGTGACGGAATCATCGACGGCAACGGAATTCCTGACAGCAAAGAAGGCCTGATGGCATCGACCAAGCTTCCAATCAATTTGACGATCTTGAGTCGCCAAGAATACGCTTGGAAGGCTGGGGCTGCGATGCTCAGCAAGTTCACATCGGCTGATCCAGATGTGTTCTCAAAGTCGGTCGCGGATGGCACAGATATCTCGAAGTTTGGCAATGCCACACTGAGTGATGCAAACAACAATAGTGCCATTTTCGCAAGGACACCGACAGGGGCCGTCGTCGCATCCACTCTTAATCTCGTGTACGGCGACGCTGCTGAAAACGGACCTGGTGACACCAATCAAACGTTTAGTTTTGCTCCTGCAGGCCAAGACGGTGTATTCCAGGCTGTTTTCACAGTGCCTGTGAGCCAAGTTAAGATTGATGTGATCGCGGACACCGCCGGAGACCGAGGAACGCTGATTGCCTTCGATAGCAACGACAACGTGCTCGGATTGATTGACACGCCGGCCATGGCTGCGGGAACATTTCAGACGCTTAGCTTTACCGCACCTCCGGGAACCTTGATCAAGAAAATTCAGGCTGCGGGTAACTTCGTAACAGGCTCGGTAGCACTGGATAATCTCCGGTACGTTATTGACCCGCTCAAGACAGAAATTGTGATCGGAAACGCACTTGTGGTTGGAAACTTCTATGCTGGTGCTGTGCACGGCTTGAAGGTTCAACAAGGAACGAATCTGCCTGCTCCAAACATTCCAATCAACCTGATTGATATGATGGGAAATGTAGTTCGATCAACAACTACCAATGCTGCCGGTGAATATTGGTTCTTGGACGTGGTTCCAGGTATGTATACGGTTTCCGAACCTATGACACCGTCTATTATTACGCTAGCACCGGCGGTGCCGATCACAGTTCCGCATGCCGGAGCCGTGTTCTCGACGGACATTCCTGTCGGCAAGCAGATGTACTATCCGGGCTTGCAGACGCCTTCTACCAAGAATACGTTGACCTTGGTCAATTTGATCCAGGGCTCGATTCATGGAACCGTGAAGAGTCAAACGGGTGCGCCAGTTGCGAACTACCCAGTCCAACTGTTCGGACCAACCAGTCTGTCAACAGTCACGAATGCACAGGGAGTGTTCCACTTCGAAGATCTCATTCCTGGTGGATATGTCATCATTGCAAACGGCACACCGATTGTGGTAACCGTGAGCAGCGGTGAAGAAGAAGTCGGCCTTGCTGGACTGTCTCAATTGGATCCAGGTCAGTACGAAGGTACGCCAAATCCAGCTTTGAACATCATTGTTCCGGTTGCTGATACTCAGTCGCCATTGGTCACTTCGGTGCGTGTCGGCTCGACTTCATGGACTCCTGCATTCAACCAGTATGTTGATCCAGTGAACAAACTAGGGTATATCGTACCGACCGGTTCGGCAGCCCAATTGGATTCACTACCGTGGATCAACATCGATCGGCTGTTCTTGACGTTCTCCGAAGATGTTGGAGCAAGTTTGCAGGTGAGCGATTTTAGTATCGTAGGAACGCCAGGATTCCGGGCAAATGCGACTCAGCCAGCGATTCCAACGATTACCAGTATCACCGTTATCAATCCGACAACGGTTCAGTTGAATTTGAGTTCAGTGATTGACGCTTCTTGGATCGATATACATATCTTGTCCTCGGGCGTAACAGATCCTTCTGGAAACATCCTGGATGGTAACTGGACGAATGGCGGTGCAAATACGCAATCTGGAAATGGTTCGGTCACCGGCGCTGACATTGTGCCGGTCGGAGGTATCGTTCCGAATAACTTCTCGTTCCGTATGGCAGTCCTGCCAGGTGACGATAGTCCGATTCAGAACAAGGTTGTGAATTCGACGGACGCCTCATACGTAATGGGCAAGCAGAACGAGTTCTTTATCCCTGGCTTCCTACCGGGTAATGCGGCCTCTGCGGGATACGCTCCTAAAGCAGACGTGGACGGAAGTGCCATTATCAATTCGTTCGATGCGTTCTCAGTGATGAGCCGGCAGAACTCGTTCTTGCTACCAGCACCAGCACCCAATCTTTCTGTTGCACGGGGTACCATGGCAGATGGCGTAAGTGCGATTTCAAGCAGTATCGTGGTGGACAATAAGTCGCAGAGCTGTGATGCCGATTCGTTTGTCGTCCAAACGGACACGAACAGCGGCCTCAAGGCTGTGTTTGGTGGATTGTCAAGCGGACCAATGTCGCTGGTGATGCCTCCGCTTAACTTTGTTCTGCCAGTTTCTGGAACGTTGCAAACCGCAGGTTTCCAAAAGGATATCACTGAGGAAAAAGTGGATTCGAAGGTAGCGGCTTTTGATACGGTTTTGGGCGATTCGTCGATGTTTGAAGATTTGGCCGACGGATTCGAGCTAGAACTTGCGATCCCTGCTTACCAGGCGACGAGCGTTCGAAAGAGCAAACTGCAATCGGATACAGAGGACGTGATGAGCCAGTGGGCAAGTGATCTCGGTCAAGACTTCTTTTAGGAAGTTTGGGTCGGATTAAATGGAATATTACACCTAACTGGTGTAAATTACAGAATCCAGGGCAAGTTTTCCGCCTGCCCTGGATTTTCATGCGGAATACAATTACAGTCTTAGATGTAGCGTACTTTTGATTAGAACTTGAAGGGATTACAATGAAAACTTTGGCATTTTTGACAGCGATTATCGCTATGGTCGTACCTGCTCAGGCGGGGTTTGTTTTTACAATTGGTAGTGTTTCGGGCAACGCCGGTACCTCCTTTGTCGTTCCTGTGACGGTGACGACAACTGACAATGGGCAGTTTGGTCCGAATGGTCAATTCAATTTGGGCATAGACGGTCAACCAGCAGGGGTAGGGCTACAAAGTGGAATTACGTTCAGCCCCATTAACGCCCCGACGTTTCCCATCGCGGGATTAAGCGGAGGTACTCTCTTTGCAAATCCATCTTTTAATTTTCCGGGCGGTAATCTCTTTGGTATCGACGGCATTGTTAATTCGAACGCTTCCACGGGAGCCTTGTTGACAAACAATGTTGCCTCGACGGTTTTCAATCTCAGATTGGACGTTGTTGGAAGTGTAGCACCTGGTACGTACGCCATTAATTTTAGCTCGAATATTTTGACTTCCGTCACCGACTCAACGGGTGCACTTACACTCAACGCAGCAGGTCCAGGCGGTTATACACTCACAAACGGATCGATTACTGTAGTTCCCGAGCCTTCGTCACTGGCCTTGGCTGGCTTGACGGTTGTTTTTGCGACCGGCTATGCTCGTCGAAAAAGGTTTCGTAGAACCAAGCTCGCCGTTTAGTCATACCAGCTTGTTGCTCACGGTCTGGCGTATGCAGCTTCGCTCGCCAGAGCGTGGCGGGTATCCTTCAAGATACCGGTCGCCTATAGACAGCCGAACGGTAGTTGTTTGGTGAGCGGGCCGACGGTTATTTTTGAATGGATTCTGAGTATTTTTCCATTCAGAAAAGATCATGACGATAATCCGCCTTCTTTCGCGAACGATTTTACTTGCACTCGCCACGGTCGGCTTTCAAGAAAAAGGCTTTTGCGGATTATCCTTCGATTTCTACGCGGTTCATCCGGATGCTGTAACTCAGAGCACTGTTCGCGGCAGTACGCTATCGAGCATCGATATCTTTGGAGATGAACTGTATTTCGGATACGGAGATTGGGCTGCCGACACTGGTCCGATGGCGATCCGGAGTCTTAACCCAACGACGGCTGCTTGGTCCCCGCAGTTGCTCAGTTTGGGTACTGAGGCGATTACTCATTATCGCCATATTGGGAGTTCGTCTTACGCAGTGATGGTTGACCCGCTTGGTCCGCCAGGTGTAAACCCCGGCGGATATGCAATGGGGGTTCCGAATGGATCTGGTTCGACCACATGGAGCCAGGTTGCCAATATTCCGACTGCGGCCCATTGTTTCGACATTTCCGGTGGACCAGGTAACAACTTGTGGGTAGTAGGTAGTAGCGGGACGATTGGCGCTATTTGGCGAAGTGTTGATGCCGGACAAACATTCAATGTTGCTAGACTCGATGGGCCAGCGCCAGGCTCACCCCCATTTGTTTTTTCCCGATACACTGGTGCGGTCGAATATATGGGCTTGCTCTATGTTCAGCGGGTCGACGTGAACGGAGCGCACGTATCGTCGTCGTTGGTCTTTGACGGGTTGTCATGGTCAAATGGTCCCGATTTGGTTTCCGCATCTAACGGATCTATCTTCCGTCCGCAGCAGTTCGGCAGTGAGCTTGTTTACTTCGATAACGATCTTGGCAATAAGAATTTGTATCGCTTTAATGGCGTGGATTCCGCAATTGCCTACTCGCAACAGATACGCGATTTCTATATTAAGGATGGACTCTTAGTCGCGTTGACCGCAAGTGGTGAGGTGATTTCCACGAGGGATTTAAATTCTTGGATGAAAATAGGATTGGCCCCAGCGAATGCCCAGAGTCTTGCCTTTAACAGCGATTTCATTTTCGTGGGTACCTCGAATGCTCAAGTTTTTAGAGCCGATTCTTTGGGTTTAACGGCTGTTCCTGAAGCCTCGTCCGGGCAATTGTTCTCAGTTGCGGTACTCATTGCGTTGGTAATCGGCTTTCGTCGTTTTCCTGTTAAGCAACGGAAACGCATTGCGTTTTCATAATGGATCCTATTTGGCTGGACTTCCATGAGCCAGCGAGCTCAACATCGCAAGCCCATCTGTTCGGGGCTCGCCCCCGACGGATGCGTTTTGACGTTCTACCATTGGGCGTGCCAACTCCCGTTCCCCACGGCTTTGCCCGCCGGAGGCGGGCAAAGCCGTGGGGAACGAGTTGATTTGCGAGTGCCGGCCGTGAGAATGCCAAAACACGGTTGGTGGGGGACAAGCCCTGACCAACCTGAAAGGCCAGATCGATCAGCCTGAAAGGCCAGCCAGAGCAAAATAAAAGGCCAGATCGCGGAACGGAACAAAACTCGCGTCAACGCATTTTTCACGAATTGCGATTTGTCGCGAAGCCCAGCTAGCGAGTGATCTGCTTACGCAATTCCAATGCTTTCGCAACACGCTCGATCACATCTTTCCATTTCCCTAGTTGTGTCTGCCGAAACAATCGAATGGAGGGGTACCAAGGTGAATCATCTCGGTCCACAAACCACCTCCACTCGGCGTCTCGATTGAGTAGTAGCCAGGTGTCTTTGCCTAGAGCTCCAGACAAATGTGCGATTGAACTATCGCACGAAATAACCACATCGAGGTTTGCGATGACAGCAGCGGTATCCACAAAACCATCCTTTCCAGTGTCCATGTGTTCGCAATAGTCTTCGATTCTGTCTCGGAACGGGCAGTTTGAAATCTGTTTTGTACCCTCTCCAAATTGAAGGCTGATAAGTCGCGTATTTTCCGATTTGGCAATCTCTTCAAATAGCGCGAGATCGAACGATCGAAAGCGATCGCCTGCATAATCAGGATTTCCTTGCCAGGCGATCCCCACTTGGATTCCTTTTTTGCCGTCTAGGATTTTCCGCCAGTGCGAAACGAGTGACCGTTCGGCCGTAATGTAGTTTTTCGAGGCAGGGATCGTCTCGATGGTCGTTCCGAGGATGCCAGGCAAGCTCATTAAGGATGCTTGCGCATCGAATTCGGGCGGAGTTTCATTTCTGCCGATCAGAAGGTCGTATCCAGAGCCTGAACGAAGTAATCGCGTTAAGCGTGGGTGACATTGGACTATTACGCGAGCTCCCATCCTTTGTACTTCCTTAGCATATCGAAAGAACTGGATTTGGTCGCCGAAACCCTGCTCGCCGTATAAAAGAATGGTTTTGCCTTTCGGCGACGAGCCATCCCAAACGGGTTGTGGGAATCGTTTGGCTGGTGGTGGCATTCCGTCAGCCAGCCATCGCCATTCATATTCATTCCAACCGCGTTCAAAATCCCCTAATCTCAGGAGAGACTTTCCAAGGTTACGGTGGGCCACTGCGGATTGGGGATCGAGTCTTAGTGCTTGCTCATAACAACGGATGGCATCGGAAAGGTTTCCAAGGTCATAATTGGCGTTTCCTGAATAAATGTGACTTAGTACCAAACTAGGATTCAACTCCACCGCTTTTTTGGCTGCGTCGAGGGCATTTCCATACTCTCCTGCGAAGTGAAAAGCCCATGACAAATTGAGGTAGGGTTCAACCGCTTTCGGGTCTAGTTGTGCCGCGGTGGAATAAACTGAGATTGCTTCGTCGAAGCGATTTGCTGAACAGAGTGAGTCGCCCAAGTGGATATGGGCAGCATACCAATCGGGTCGAAGGTGGACCACCGATTGAAATACGCTGATCGCATCGGTGAGTTGCCCGGCGTCCTTAAAGGCCAAGGCCAGTGCCCATTTCATTTCTCCTGATTGTGGATTTAGAGCGACTGCCCGACGGAAGCATGGAATCGCCTCATCCAAGCGTTTTAGCCGTGCAAGAGCCGAACCGAGGTTGAAAATGAGGGACACTTCCGATGGAAAGTTATTGGATAATGTCGATAGAGTTTGAACGGCAGAGACAAAATCATTTGTTTGAATCTGGATCGTCGCAAGCAGTCTCAGAGCGGGCGAGTTTTCGGGGTCGACTGCAAGTACGTCGTTGCAAATGCGGATAGCAATATGGATATCACCTTGACGCAAACACTCATTCGCGTTTTTTAGTTCTAACTCTGACAAGAACGAAGCCCTTACTTGATTGGCATTTTGAAATTCCCATCGACGCTCTTCCTGGAATACCATCACAATCTATCATCTCCCTCGTTCCAAGGCACCTGCCTTGGAGCGTTCAGTCTAGAAGGCTTCGCCGGCACCGCCTGGGCTGAGCGACGAATAGCAGTTCGCAAAAAATTTGTTAATACGACATTTGTTCCATTCTGCTATCTGGCCGGGCAGTTCGGTCGATCTGGCCTCTCAGGTCGGTCGGGCTGGCCTTGCAGGTTGGTCGGGGCTTGTCCCCCACCAACCTTGTTTTGGCGTTCTAACGGCCGGCACTCGCGAATCGACCCGTTCCCCGCGGCTTTTGCCCGCCTCCGGCGGGCAAAAGCCGCGGGGAACGGGAGTTGGGACGCCCAATTGTTGAGCGCCAAAACGCATCCGTCGGGGGTAAGCCGGTAAGCCCCGAACGGATGGGCTAGCTAGCGGCTCCGCCTCGAGTTACCACTGTTCTGACGACCAAACCTTCCCGCACCCGGGGTTATAATCGGGGTTATAATCGCCATCAATCATTGGCTCCAAAACCAAATCCTTTTCAAAAATGGGTAACCGCTTGGCGCTACGTCTCTTGATACAGAGTTTTTTAGTTGGGGTCTAAATGAAATTGGAACCAAATGATTTGAGTCAAATAGCGTCATCGGAACGAGATAGGCAGTTTGCAAGTACTGAGGCCAACCTCGATACGATGTACGTGCGAGCTATCCGCCTGCGATTCCAGGGCAATCAGGTTGAAGCAATTGGATTGCTCAGAAAACTCCTCACCATCCAACCCAATCACGTTGCGGGCTCACTATGTCTTGCAGATCTGCTCAAGGAAACGGAACAATGGAACGAGTCCGTTTTTGGATTCGAACACACGTTGCGATTGGATCCAAATTGTCTTGAGGCCGCTTTGAAACTAGGTGTTCTTTGGGGACAGAAGGGCAGATCTGGTGAAGCGGCCCATGTGTTTTCGCGAGCGGTCAAAATCGACGGAAACTCGGCTATTGCCCGTAGGTACTTTGGCATGGCACTGAATGATTTGAAAGGGTTTGATGAAGCGATCGTCAACCTACAAATGGCGTTGAAGTTGGAACCGATGGTTGCGGAGACTTATCTGCACTTAGGACACGCGTTCTCTGGGCTTGGAAAGTTAGAGGACGCAGTTGTTTGTTACAGTGCAGCAGCGGAGAACTCTCCACAAGACGTCATACCGCATTTGTGTCTCGGATCTTGTTGGGCGCAGCAATCCAGGTTGGAAGAGGCAAAAACCTCCTTTTGGAAGGCACTCTCCATTGATCCGAACTGCGCATTGGCTTTCCAAAACTTAGGAATCGCAAGTGAGAGTGAAGGCAAACTTGACGAGGCGTACGAGCACTTTTCGCGAGCGATTCAAATCGACCCTCAATTGGCTTCTGCCCATGTCAATCTCGGAGTAATCCTAGATCGACATCGGCGTTACGACGAAGCGGAAAAAAGTTTTCATGTGGCATTGTCGGTCGCACCGGAAAACATCCCGGCCAAGTTTAATCTTGGCATGCTCAAGCTCAGAAATGGAGACTGGAAAACCGGCTTTGGGCTCTATGAACTGAGAATGCAACTTCCGGGTGCAACAAAACTGAGCGGTGGAACACCGATTTGGGACGGTGATTCGCTTGCAGGAAAGACCATTCTCGTTCGTAATGAACAAGGCTTGGGGGATTGCATTCAATTCGCTCGCTACCTGCCTTTGGTGAAGAATCGCGGAGGCAGAGTATTGCTCAGATGTCGACGATCGATGTTGGGGCTACTTTCAACATGCGCAGGAATCGACGAACTCATTGATGTAAGTGCCCCATTGCCTAAGCACGATGTACTGGTGCCGATGCTCAGCCTGCCGCGGATTTTTGGTACGACCCCAGACAATGTGCCCAACATGGTCCCCTACTTGAAAGCGCACCAGGCGAGGGAAGAGGCTTGGGAAAAGCGTCTCGCGGAGGACAAAGGCTACAAGATTGGAATCGTTTGGCGGGGGAACCCAGGCTATAGTTCTGACAAAAGGCGGTCGGTTCGTCTCGAAAATTTCCAGCCCATTGGCCAACTAAACCGTGTGCAGTTTTACAGCCTTCAAAAAGAGGATGTGAGTGAGGAAATAGACTCGATGCGCCATCGATTCCAAGTCAGGAATTTTGGAAGCGAACTTGACAAAGAGGGTGCGTTTCTCGATACGGCAGCCATCATGAAAAGTCTTGACCTTGTTATATCCGTGGATTCGTCGTCTGCCCACCTAGCGGGAGCATTGGGGATCCCTGTCTGGCTGGCGTTGGCATATAGTGCTGACTGGCGATGGATGCTGGATCGTGAGGATACACCGTGGTACCCCACGATGCGATTGTTCCGACAATCGTCCATGAATGGCTGGGGCGACGTATTCGAACGGATGGCTGGAGAGCTACGGACCATCGTAAAGCGATAAGTCTAGCGAAGTTTGTCGCGCAGTACTTTCAACAAATTGGAGTTTCTCTCTTCTTTGAAGGCTATCAATGTGGTTGAATAATCAAGTGAGAGACTCCGGCGTCTCCGGGCCAGGCGGTATTTTAGCTCATCATTGGCTGTCATCAAACAAACCACTTGCAACAAGTAGCAACTCGCGAGTTGCTGAGAAAGAACCAGAGAATGTCCCACGGATTATCTGAGGCCATCAGTGCTTTTAAAGCGGGTCGGTTTCCAGAAGCCGAATCGTCATGTCGTCAACTGCTAGTAGGCGAGCCAAACAATCCAGATGCATGGAATTTGATGGGTATTATTGCGGGTGTGGCGGGCAATCATCGACAAGCTGTCGAACACATGGGTCGCGCGGTCAAGCTTTCTCCCCAAGTGCTTGAGTTTCGAAAGAACCTTGCGCGAGCATTGATTCATCTCGGCCAATTGAAAGAGGCCGAGAGTGTCCTTCAACCTATCATGGCGTCGGCTCCAACTGCAGATGTGTGCTTTCTTTGGGGAATGATCATCGGTCAACAAGGCAATCTTACCGGCGCGATCCAATCGGTTCAGAGAGCGATCGAAAAAGTACCCAATGAGCCTGCGTATCATTTCAATCTTGCCGAGCTCTTGCGACGCACGGGAGACTTTGAATTGGCGCGGCAGAGTCTTAGGAAAACTCTTGACATTGCACCCAATCATGTGGACGCCTTGAATAATCTGTCGGGCCTTCAAATGGCTGACGGTTGTTTTTTGGAGGCCATGGGGTCGATACAAAAGCTACTCGAGGTGAACCCAAGATCGCTTCAGGCTTATTGCAATCTGGCAAGCTTGTTGGGGGCCGCAGGTGATTCGGGAGGAGCAGTCCAATCGCTTCGAAACGCGCTCATACTGCAACCCAATTCGGCCCGAGCGAAATACCAATTGGTGAACATGCTAGTTCGCGAAGGCGGACTTGAAGAAGCCGAGCGTTTGGTAAACGAACTTAGCCAATCCGTTGAAATTGAGGAAGTTCCGCTTAAGACGGTACACGCCAGAATACTTGAAAGAAAGGGGGAAATCGAAGCAGCTTGGCGGATTGTGGAGTCGATTGAAAGTACACATTGGACACAACCTGACGTCGCGATCATGCGAGCCCTTTTACAAGAACAACAAGGAGACAAAGAAGGTGCGGTTAAGACACTTGAGGCAACCTTAGTTTCTAATATCTCGGCATCCATCGAGGGAATTGGCATCAATTTCACGCTTGGCCAGTTGTACGATTCCCTAGGTCGATACGATGAAGCGTTCAAAGCGTATCAATTGGGAAATGAAAATCGGAAAAAGACATTTCTCATTCTAGGAGAACCCGATCAACCGAAAATCGACGCAGCGGCCCAAATCAAAGAACTGTACGCACCTGAGATCTTTCGAAAATGCCCTACTTCGTCTCTCACAACGCGGGTACCGATCTTTATCCTGGGCATGCCACGCAGCGGTACGACGCTCATCGAGCAGATTCTCGCATGTCATCCTATTGTGAGCGCGGCCGGGGAGTTGTCTGCATTTCAAGACCTGATGAGTGAGTCGTATACAAGTTCTCGAAAAATCAAAACGCCTTTACAAATTCAGATTGAAGATCCTTCCAATGGCCGAAATTGTTTGGTACCAAAGGGATGGGACGAAATGTCGAGAGCTCAGCTAGACGCTTTCGGTAATAAATATCTGTCGCATATTCAGAAATTGGGGGGGCAATCCCAGAGAATTACCGACAAAATGCCCTACAACTATTTCAACGTAGGCATGATTGCAAAAGTCTTTCCAAATGCGCAAATAATCCACTGTCAGCGCGACCCATTGGATACATGTTTATCGTGTTATTTCCAAAATTTCGCGGCCGGCAGCCATTATGCCTTCGATTTGAAGGAGTTGGGACAGCATTACCGTGAGTATCTTGACATCATGTCGTTCTGGAGGGATGAATTGAAGCTGCCGATGCTGGAACTCTGCTATGAGGAACTCGTTGTTGATCCTGAAACAAACGTCAGAAAAGTTCTCGATCATTGTGGTCTGGAATGGGAGCCCAATTGTTTGAAGTTCCACCGATCGGAGAGAGTCGTAAGTACTGCAAGTTATCAACAGGTTCGGCAGCCGCTTTACACCAGATCGGTGCGTCGATGGACGCACTATATTTCTCACTTAAGACCGTTGATTGAGTCGATCGGTTTCGATTTTGAGGAGTACCACCGACTTGCGATGGAAAGTTAGTTAGATAGATAGATAACCGCTAAAACCAATTGAAACGCTGCTTGCGCAATCGTCTCATTCGACATGACCCGCTTAGTCTGATGCAATCGTCACGCGATCTCACCTTCTTAAAGGCGTTGACGCGAGTCTAGGTTGCATTGGCGTGCAACAAAGCTAGACTATTTGGCAATACCAAGATTCGTTACCGAATGGCATTCATTTACCATCGCAAACACTGTCCTTAGGTAGTTCCTGGTAAGTTTTAGACTCTTCTTTGAATACACAAGGGCGAATATGATCCCCGCGCAAATCACAGGCCAAACTTCGACGGCATCGGACGCTTCCTACGATGAGATTCCATATCCAGGCGGAGCCTTTCGCCCGACCCATCCAAGCCATCTAGCCATGGTTGCGAGGCTTTGTGGGCTGACGCCGCCATCGCCGCAAAAATGTCGTGTTCTCGAGTTAGGAAGCTCGATGGGTGCCAACTTGATGCCGATGGCTCAAGACCTTCCTGACTGCGAGTTCGTTGGGATAGACTTGTCTCTCAAGCAAATCGAAGAGGGACAAGCAGCTATCAAGGAACTCGGACTTACGAATATCAAGCTTCGGCATTTGTCTATTCTGGACGTCGACGACTCGTTCGGTAAGTTTGACTATATTATTTGTCATGGTGTCTATTCCTGGGTTCCCCATGATGTTCAAGAGAAAATTCTGGAAATCGGCAGGGACCACCTTTCGCCCAATGGAGTGATGTACGTCAGCTACAACACTTACCCCGGTTGGCACCTCCGAGGGGTGGTTCGCGAAATGATGCGATATCACGTCGCGGATTTCGATTCACCTCAAATGAAGATAAAGCAGGCTCGCGGCTTGCTCGATTTCCTTACAAAATATTCGAAAACGCACTCGCAAGCGTACATTCAACTTTTAAAGGATGAGGCAGCGATGCTCGAGGGTAGCCTCGACTCGTATCTTTATCATGAGCATTTAGAGGAAGTCAACGAGCCGCTTTATTTCCATCAATTTGTAAAGCGAGTCGATACCGCTGGCTTGCGATACCTAGCAGATTCCCATATCAGTTCTATGGTAGCCCAACTATTCGACGAATCGGCCGCAGAAATACTTCGAGGAGCGCCATTACTTCGCCGCGAACAGTACATGGACTTCCTGCGATCACGAATGTTCCGAAGTTCTCTGATTTGCCATCCAAATCTCGACCCGGATTACTCGCTTAAGTCGAGTAACTTAGTACATCTTCATGTTTCTCTCAATCAACCGGTGGTTGCCACGTACCAGGCTTCAGGCGAGGCACTTTGGAAGCATCCAGCCGGTACACTCACGACCGAAGCTCCCGTGACCGGCGTGATCGAGCAGCTTAATGCAAGATTCCCGTCATGGGTTTCCGTGAGCGAACTATTGGCAAGTGTGGACCATCCGGCAAAATCCGTCGTTCTCGATGCATTGCTTATGGGATTGGTTCATGGCGTGGTTCGCCTTGCGGAGCAGCCAGTTGGCTTTAGTACCAAGGTATCTGAGAAACCAGCTTGTACTGCACTTAGCCGCTTCCAAGCAAGGCGTGGCAATCGCGTCACTGGTCGACTACACAACGATTGGATGTTGCAACCGCAACAAAGATTCCTTGTCGAGCATCTCGATGGAACTCGGTCTGCAGACGACGTGGCAGCGTTGCTGCATTCAGAAGTAGCGAATGGTCGCTTCAAAGTATCGAAAGAGGGTGTCAATGTGACACCTGACAAGCAGGAATCCATCACGCTTGTAAAAGCTGAATTGCAGCGACTTTGCAATCTGGCGTTGTTCGTGGAGTAATCCGAGCCTCGCGACCCTCCCTTGAATTCCTGATCTCAATGTCGGAATGATTCATGTTAGCCAAGAACGACTCGCTGCACGTCTTAAGACTTCCGCGTGAGCCGTTCTTGGCGCATAGCGAGGTTCTTCTCAATAGCCTTTTGGTGGAGACTTCACAGCCTTGCAAACGCATCCTCGAGTTGGGATGCGGTCCGCAGAGCCCTTTACTTCCCATGCTGCAACGCAAATGGGGCAACATCCATGTGCACCAAGTGGATGCACTCGCCGAGGTGGTTGCTGAGGCTGCTAAGTTCAACCCGAAAGGCGATGTCGAGCAAATGCTCGCGTCGGACATGTCATCGATACCCTCGCAATCCAAAGACTTGGTGATTGCCATGTCGGTGTTCGATCAGAATCCGTCGAGCATCGCTCCCGTGGTAGCCAGAGAGATTCACCGAGTCCTGCGGGATCAAGGAAAGGTCGTGTACATTCACAATGAGGAGCTCAATCTACCTGCAACCGCCGATTCCTTCCTAAATCGGAATAATGAATCGAGGTTTCTTTTGCCAAGCGATTCCTGGAATCCGACCAACGATCTTGAGTATTGTTCGGGAAATCGCGCCGACATTGAAAATGCGGCCAAGATTTTTCAGCAAGAATTGGGGCCCCTTGTTTGGTACCTGCGAGGGATATATCCACAGCTTTACAGCGAACGCCTAAACCATGATGCCGTTGGAAAAATCTCCGTCCCTTTCCTTCGCGAATGCTCTGCCCCAGTCATGGCTCAGATTCGAGATTCCGTAAAATTTCTTCGGACAGAGAAAAAAATTGTCCTAGCCGATCACCGTACCGCGATTCTCATGGGAGAACTAATCGAACAAAAACTATTCTCGCAGGAACACGGTTTTCAAGTCATCCAATCGGGTGTTTTCGAAATTCGGCAAAGAACGAACTGGAAAAACCACTTCAACGAAAAACCACCGGTGCAACATTTTGTTCGTGGATTGTCAAGATTCGGATATACCTCCGAGTCGGAGCCCGCCGCGAGAGCGGACTTCGATCAGTCACTGAATCGGCCAGAGCCGAAATCCGCCGACCCAAAATCCGTCGACCCAAAATCGGACGACGATGTTCTGTTGGTAGCGTACCAGTATGGATGTGTCGCGCTCAAAAACTAGCCCATCGCCAGATGACTCTCAAAAAAGGACTTGAGCTATGGCTGATAAGACACTCATCATCACTGCGGCTGACAGCAATTATTTCAGACTTGCTAGATCCTGTATTGGTTCTCTTCGAGACAAGCCGCAGGGAGTGTCGTCGAATATTGCGTTCCTGGATTTGGGATGCACTAGTGAGCAATTAATTTGGCTCTCAGACAAGGTGAATCTAATACAAACCCCTAGCTGGGATTTCGAATTCCCGGATAGAGAAAGCCGTCCGTTATATCTGCGCGGATTGCTTGCCCGGCCCTTCCTGCGACGCTACTTTCCTGGCTTCGAAATCTATCTGTGGATCGATGCGGATGCCTGGGTTCAGCGTTGGGAAGCGATCGAATTGTTCGCGCTCGGGGCGCGATTGAGACGAGGACTAGCCATCGTACCTGAAGTCGATCGTGCGAGTCTTCGACAGTTTGGCGGACTTCCTGACTATTGGAAAACGGCATTTGGTTGGTACCGGAATGCGTTTGGCGAGCAAGTAGCTCATTCGTTATGCAGCTTTCCAATGTTGAATGCAGGTGTTTTTGCACTCCACCATGACGCCCCGCATTGGGCTATTTGGGAGACATGTTTGAATCGCGCATTGCAATCCACCTGCACAACGATGACCGACCAAATTGCATTGAACTTCGCGACCTACAGTCATGGATTGCTGCGAAAGACGGAATTGCTACCTCTCACCTGCAATTGGATGTGCCACAACGGCTTTCCTTCGTGGAATGCTAATTCAAGTTGTCTCGTGGAGACCTATTTGCCGAATGCACCTATCGGAATACTTCATCTATCCAATCGCGACAAAGAAATGGTACGGAGTATCGCAACGTTTTTGGGAGGCACAGTAAAAACGAACATGACATATCCTTTGCAACTTGTAGACTAGGTGAGCGGCGATGGATGGAACCTACCGCGACAATGCGATGAAAGTGCTTTGGTGATCCTGTCGAAAACGGCCACCCAATCCCCCATGTCCGTTTGCCGAAACAAACGAATCGTAGGGTACCACGGACTGTCCTCCCGATGGAGGAGCCATCGCCAATCCGCAACTTTTGCCAGGGGCAACCAAACGGTTGCTCCTATTGCGCCGGCTAGGTGGACGATGGCGCTGTCGCAACCAATCACAAGGTCCAAGGCAGTGATGAGTGCGGCAGAATCGACGAAAGCATCCTCGCCAAAATCGATTCGACTCCCGAAATCCAAGACCTCAAATCGATTCGAATTCGCGGAAATTTGTTCCATTCCGGCACCCTTTTGAAGGCTAATCAATCGCACACCAGGTATTTTTGCGAGTGGCTCAAAGCAACTCAGAGGAATGGATCGTTGTCCGTCGTAATGGTAACCAGTGTTTCCTTGCCAAGCAATTCCGATTTTGAATCCCTGGATTGCATCTAGTTCGTTTCGCCAGTACTCGACCAAAGGTACTTCGGCGTTCAGATAAGGCACCGTAGCCGGAAGTGTATCGAGTGTTGTTCCTAAATTGCCCGGCAGGCTTAGCAATGACGCATAGACATCGCATGGAGGCGTTGGTTCGCCGACACTCACCCAATCGTCGATGCCCTCAAATTTCGATAGGAGTCTTTTGAGTTTGGACTGGCAATGAAAGACAACTCTGGCATTCTGCTTTTTCAAAAGCAAACCAAAACGAATGAACTGAATAGAGTCTCCAAAACCTTGTTCCGCATGTAACAAGACGGTCTTTCCATCAAGTGGTGAGCCATCCCATTTCGGCCAGTCGTCGGCAGGTGCGAAGGGGGCAAATGCGGTGCACTTCCATCTCCATTCGTACTCCTTCCAACCGGATTGAAAATCGCCCAATGTCAACATGGCCATGGCTAGGTTCCAGTGTGCCTCGGCATGTTGCGGTCCGAGTTGACAAGCTACTTTGTAGTAGGATACCGCCTCCTCAAAGTCTCCCTGTCGCATCAACGCGTATCCGAGCTCAACATGCAGATTTGCATTGGAAGGTTCGTCATCAAGTAAACTCTGCAATTGCTCAACGGCTTCGTCAATTCTTCCAAATTCTTGTAACAATCTCGCTCTATTGATGGAAGCATCGGTATACTTTGGACGAAAGTAGAGAGACGCATCAAAATGATGAATTGCTAGCTCGGATTCTTTTTCCTTTGCTAAAATCACTCCCAAGTTATTGTGCGCTTCTGCGAAGTTAGGGCGTAGTCTCAAACAACTTCGAAAACACGCCGCAGCTTCGCTGGGATTGTTTTGGCGAATTTGAATCACACCCATCAAAAAGTAGGCATCAGAATGATCAGGCGAGATGCGTAGAATCTGATGGCAGATTGCTATTGCGTCTGAACAGTTACCTGCTCGTACGAGCGATTGTGCATGGCGAAAGGCCTCGGCGGTAGTCGTCAATTTAGATCGGTCAAAGGACGGAAAGATATTCGATTAAAATCATTGGAAAAAGATGAATCAGTTTCCCGGGTTCAATACAGTTGTCGAAACTCGATTTGGCAAGAGGATCTGCAATATTCATGATCGCTTCATCGGCAAATCACTGATGAAATATGGTGAATTTTCGTACGCTAAATGTAGCCTTTTTCAAGAATTGATTCAGCTAGGGGGTGTCGTGATCGAGGCCGGGGCCAACGTTGGCGCCCACACCACGTCGGAAATTTTGGCGGGCTGAGCTTGGAGGGAAATGAGGAAGGCGAGATTGTTCAGGTGGTTTCCATTGATAGTCTTTTCCTTCAGCGTTGCGACTTCATCAAGGCGGACGTTGAAGGGATGGACGAGGTCGTGTTGCGAGGAGGCGAAAAGACGATCCGAAAGCATCGACCGGTGCTCTACACATGCCACTCCTTTTCAACGAAAACAATTTCAAGTCACAGTCCGAGAATATTTTTCCTGACCTAGTCTCAGCAAATGTGCTTTGTGTCTGCAAGTCGCTGAAAATGCAGTTTCCACGCCTTTTTCCATTAAGTGTCGTACCAGCTTGATCGATCATTCTGCCAGCCCGCGTTTTTCGACCGCTAGTGTTAATGATTGTTGAATTCTCAAAAACACTTCGGCCCAATCCTTTGGCTGGGATTGGCGAAACAAACGAACGGATGGGTACCACGGACTATCATTGCGGTCTATCATCCATCGCCAATCGGGCTGTGTGTTGAGCACAATCCAGGTTGGCACGCCGAGAGCACCTGCCAAATGGACAATTGCCGAATCACAGGCGATCACTAAGTCAAGATTCTCTAAGATGGCCGCTGTGTCCATGAATGGGCCAGCTGCCTGATCCATTTTGCCGGAAAAATCCATCGGGCTAAATCCCACCTCGGCCAATTGTTCGGTCCCCAAACCTTTTTGCAAACTGAGGAGCTTTACGCCAGGCAATTGCGATAACCCTTCAAAATGTCTCAGCGAAATGGACCGAATTTTGTCTTTTGGATGCAAGGCGCTTCCTTGCCAAACAATCCCGACTCGCACCTCTCGGATCGGCTCTAGAACTTGTTTCCAATGGACGACTAGCTCAGCCTTAGCCTTGAGATAGTGTGTTTCCGACGGGATATCTTGCAGCGACGTCTTAAGGATGCGCGGTAAGCTCATGAGCGGAGCATGCGCATCAAAGCCTGGCAAAACCTCGCCACGAGGAATCAACAAGTCGATTCCTTGGCAGCATTTCAGTAGTGGCACCAATGCCGGCTGACACTCGACGATAACTTGATGTGGCCCCATTTGTTGAATCCGTCGAGCATATCGAATGAACTGAATGGTGTCGCCAAGTCCCTGTTCTGCATGCAGTAGGATTGTTTTGCCTTCAAGCGGACTGCCATCCCATAGCGGGCAAGAGAATTCACGAGCAGGACAGGAGTCTTTCCAACGCCATTCAAATTCCTCAAAGCCCCTTTCCAAGTCCCCTTTCAACAGTAGGACCAAAGACCGGTTGAACCGAGCCTTAGAACAATTGGAATCCAAAGCGATGGCCTTGCGATAGCATTCGAGTGACTCATCTAGCTCGCCGTTCTGCTGAAGAACTTGTCCAAAATTGCTCCACGCGATCGCGCACCCAGGCTTAATTGCCAAAGAGCGTCGATGGCATTCTACTGCGTCAACTAAATTGCCCTGATCGGAAAAGGCATTCCCAAGACTTGTCAGAGCTTCAGCAGAATTTGGCTCGATTGCAAGTGCTGCTTGGTAACTTGAAACAGCTTCCTCAAGCCTCCCATGTTTGCGAAGAATAACGCCGCTCGCAGTATGAGATTGCGAATCACGAGGATTGAGTTCGATAGCCGTTTGGTAAGCCCGAAGCGCTCCGTCGAAGTTGGCTTGGTCTGAGAGTATTTCGCCAAGTCGCTGATACGCGCGGGAGTAGTTGCTATTGAGCTGGAGCGAGCGCTCAATACAGGCTTTTGCTTCGTCAAGTCTCTTGATTTGTCGAAGCGTACCAGCAAGATTGAAATACGTAGTTGCTTGGTCAGGCCTCAATTCGATCGCGAGGCGGTAGCATTCGAGTGCATCGGAAAACCGACTTGATTGATGGTATGCATTCCCAAGATTGACAAGTGCTTCAAAGTAGTCTGGCTCAAGTTGCAACGCGCTTTCAAAGCTCTTGACAGAATCCTCGAGCCTGGAAAGCGAATGTTGAGCGCAGCCAAGAAGAAAGTGCCCTCTGGCTAAAGAAGCGTCAAGAGCCAAAATGCGTTTAGAGGTCTCGATGGCTTTCTCAAATTGCTTCGTTGCGAGGTGCGTTAAAGCCAGTTCAAATAGAGTTTCCAAGGCAGTGGCAAGTTGATTGTCTGGATTTATCATGGAGTCAGAATGATAGGCCAATGCTTGGTTGCGAATCGCTTCTGTTGATTATGAATCTATTGGGTGAAAAAACTAGGGTAGTGTCAACACTTAGTGTTTGCAACCTTCCGCGTGGGGGGCGTCGTACTCGGCGGTCGACGCAGAATTTAAGCGGTATGTCATCTGATGCAGTTAGCGCCCGCGACCTGACCCAAAAAGACGCTAGAATTGGGCGGGTAATTGGCATCGATTGAGCGGGTGATTGGCACCGTTCGGCCATTGGCACCGCTCGGCCATCTTAGAAAAATGCTCCTCAAGAAAGTTTGACAGCAAAGCATGCAACCTACTGAGGATGGAATTTCGCCAACAACTCTCTATCTTGCCTTGTCCGTGGGAATCAATTTCGGCTGGGGTGTATGTAGTCACTATTTGCGTCAAGAGCTTGGCAGACTGTGCAGCGACGTACGGCTTATCCAAGACAACATGGCGGAGTATGTTAACGGTTGCGTATTCCAAGCCCTCACGGACAATGAATTTAACCCACTTCAAAATGTTAGGGGTTTACGGAATTTTGGATATGCTTTTTTTGAAAATGAACTTACCCCATCTGCCATCGAACGTAGTCAACATTATGACTGTATTCTGGCTGGCTCCTCCTGGTGCCTCGACAAGATTCGATGCCATGGGGTGAATCATTGTGAACTGCTATTACAAGGGGTTGACTCGTCTCGTTTTTCACCATTGCCGGTCAAGCAAGAGAATGGTCGGTTTGTCGTTTTTTCCGGCGGTAAATTCGAGTTGCGAAAAGGACACGACCTGGTGCTGCGTGCATTCAAAATACTTCAGAAAAAATACCATGACATGATCCTGGTCAATTGCTGGTACAACTCTTGGCCCGAGTCGATCAACCTGTTCCAATTTTCCAAGTACATCAACTGGCAGGTAAGCGGCAATGACTGGCAGGAATTCATGCGGAACATATACCACAAAAATGGTCTGGACGCGTCGAGAATCATTACGCACGATTTGATCGACAACCAAAACTTGAAAAACCTTTATTCCATGACGGATATTGGTGTCTTTCCAAACCGATGCGAGGGGGGCACCAACCTCGTGTTGATGGAATACATGGCATGTGGCAAGCCGGTAATCGCATCCCATACTAGCGGCCACAAAGACATTCTAACGAAGGATAATGCTTTGCTCCTCGATCAATTAGAACCATTCCAAATCTATCAGGAAGATGGTCAGTTATGGGCCGACTGGGAAGAGCCATCCGTCGATCAGCTGGTATCCCAAATCGAATATGCGTACCATCACCGCGACAAGATTCGACAACTTGCTGTGCAAGCAGGGAATGATCTACAGAAATTCAGTTGGACCGATTCGGCAAAATCACTGTTGAACACACTCGAGAAATACGGTGGAATCGCTGAAAAAAGTCTACTTTGAAATTGTGGGGGTCACGCCTCTCCGGCCCACAAACCAGGGCAATAATTTCGTCTAAACCTTTGAACGGACGTCGACCAATTCATGGGCGGGTGTTCGACAAGAAAAGGAAAAAGCCTGCAGGCATTGAGCCTAATCCGGCATTGCCTTTGTTGCCTTATTTGTTGCCAGTGCTCAATATTAAAATGATCGCCGTTTAAATGGGACAAGATTTGGACGTCGATTGGGGCAAATATCACCTCGAATATTTCCAATAGTTTCTGCGCTCCTTGGTTCGTAACGATATACCCATCTGTGCCACATCCATTCACAATTGGGAGACAGAAATTCGATTCACTTGTAATCTCAAAAACGGAAATCGAATGATACGACGGAACGATTCTGTTATTGACAAAAAGGATGTCGATGTCGGTTAGTGTTTTGCCCAGAGAATCGATCGGAGGCCTTCCCGTTAACACCGCATCATCCTCGAGAATGAGAGCGAAATTTAAGTTTTTTTCGACAATTTCGTGCCAAACGTTGATATGACTGGACAAGCATCCCAGGGCCAACGCTAACTTTGGGTAATTGGGGATGACTTGGCAGTTTAGGGTTGTGTACACCTTGATTTTGATATTTTGCCATTATGGCGAGTCAATG
>JAYVPJ010000110.1:0-22999 GCA_043757445.1 Pirellula sp.
ACCGAAGGCAACAGTGATCGCTCGACACAGGACCACGCTGCGCAAAACGAAGTGCCACTGAAAATGTGACGAAAAAGATTATTGAAAAATAGTGGCGACTGCCACTTCCCAAACCTTGGACTTCATAGTCAGTTGTCCTCAACTGTTCCCGCCCTGCGAGTGGCCTGATGAAAATGATGGGGTCTTAACGCATTGTCGGAAAGCTCACACCCAGCGGGCACGCTACGGCCGTTTGCTCTTGCCCTTTACTTCATCATCAAAGGTGCTCTTCTGCCTCAACAAATGGTGATAGTGCTGAGCAAATCGATGGGCCTCGTCTCGAACGTATTGGAGCAGTCGCAAAGCAAACGACTCGCGGCCCAAACGAATCGGATCGCTTTCCCCCGGGCGGTAGATCTCCTCCTCTTTCTTGGCGAGCGATACCATTACCGGCGGATCGATATCCTGGTCTCTGAATGCCGCTAAGGCTGCGTTCAGTTGCCCCTTGCCACCATCGATCATCAGTAAATCTGGAAAAGATTCTTGTTCATCGCTCAGCTTCCGAAAGCGACGCGAGATGACTTCATGGATGCTGCGAAAATCGTCGATGCCTTTCACGTCTTGAATGCGATAACGGCGATACCCGGGTTTGAAAGGCAATCCGTCAAGAAACTGCACTAGCGAAGCAACCGTGTTACTGCCGCCCAAGTGGGCGATATCGACCCCCTCGATAACGCGTGGCTCTTTCTCCATTCCCAGAACTTTTTTTAGCGCCCTCATCCCTTTCTTCGGGTCGATAAAGAAAACTTCAGGCTGCGCATGGATATCGATATCGCCTCGATCGCCTAAGTTTTCAATAAGCTGGATCTCATCTCGAAGCCTTGCCGCCTTTTCAAAGTCTAGCTTTGCCGAAGCTTCCAACATCTCTTCTCGCATTTGCTTTAGCAACCGCTCGCTTCCGCCCTCCAAGAAAGTCTGCAGACGACGAATGTCTCGACGATAGTCAGCCTTGGTGATGCGTTTGTTGCATGGTGCCGTACATTGCTTTATCGAGGCGAGAAGACAAGGTCGAAACCATTCCCAACGCGGGTCGTTCTCATCGATATCGAGCGAACACGTTCTGAACTGAAAGACTCGCTGCAAGACTTGGAGCGCACCTCGCAACTGACCTGCACTCGTAAATGGTCCGTACAGCTTGGCCCCTTTAGATTTTGGAGTGCGTGTGACTTCGACGCGAGGAAAATCCTCGTGAGTTGTGATCATAAGATAAGGAAACGTCTTGTCGTCCTTGAGGTCTTTGTTATAGCGAGGCTGAATGTCCTTGATCAGTCGACTCTCAGTCAACAACGCATCGACTTCGCTATTGCATAGCATATAGTCGATATCAGCGATTTCGTTCACCCAATCTGCGGTCCGAATCTCCTGGGTAGCGGCCGCCAAAAAATAACTGCCGGCTCTCGAACGGAGGTTCTTTGCTTTGCCAACGTAGATAACGACTCCTGTCGCATCCTTCATTAGATACACGCCGGGAGTTTGCGGAAACTCACGAACCTTTTCGGCTGAACGACGGAAACCATTATTGCCACTTAGCAACGCGTCGATTCGCTGCTGAACTTCCGGACTCGCCTCGGAGAGATGTTCGTCGGTTTCGACAAAGGCGACTTCCAATTCGAGCTCGTCTTCTTCATCCGTTTCGGCTCGGTCGCTCTCACTCATAACGACCACTCCGTCGATAGCGAAGAAGCAGTGCCGTCGCCTACGGCTCGGGGTTAAACGATTTGGGGTTGAAGAAGCACTGCCGTCGCCAATGGCTCGGGGTTAGACGAACTAGGGTTGGAAGCCTGGAAATCCGCCGCCGCCAGGAAATCCACCGCCTTGAGGTGCACCCGCTCCGGAGCTAGCTGCAGTCTTGGCCTGAATCAGCTCATTAATAGTAACCTTTAGCTTCTTGTAGTCCGATTCGCTTACAACATAGTACCAGTCAGCAAAGCGTCCATTGAGTTCAGCTACTTTGTTTTTAGCAGTCTTCAACTTATCGTTTCGTTGATCGATTTTGCGTTGGTTCTCCTTGGTGATTCGCTCCCTAGTTGCCTCCAAACGTTCCTTCCATTCTACTTCGGTTGGTTCTGTATTGGCTGCAGGCTCATCGACCTTTTTCGCTTCCTCTTTGGGGTCTTGAAAGGCTACGGATCTACCCGACGGAATATCGACTGCCGTGGTGAGCGAAAGTGGTTTTTCTGGAACAGCAACTGGAGCGGGCGCATCTGCGGGCTTTGGTTCTCCGGGCTCCAATGTTTTTTCGGTCGCAGGCTCTTCCGCATTCTCTTTCTGTTCGACTGGCTCCGAGCCTTTTGGCTCACTTGTATTCGTTTGCGTCGATTGAGGCAGTTCGGATGGTTTTTGTTTCATCCGTTCTATTTCCTTTAGCTCCTCGACCGTTTCGGGGAGACGCTCAAGATTGGGTAAAGGGAACTTGGACTCGTCCACGCGGGCCGTCACCAGCATGAATCTATTGATTGAAACCATCTCCTCCGACTTGTCCCCTTCCTTTGCATCTGCAGCATCGACAGCGTTGATTTCTGCTCCTGCCGCACCGCCGAATCGCAGTAGGTATTGGACGCCATCTTTCAGCGTAACAATCAGCTCACCGCTCTTGGAATAGAAATCGATGCTGTCCCCGCCTTTTTGATTTGGATTCGGAAAGAAACCTCGGCGCTGAAGCGACGTTAGCGACTCGGCGTTCTTCAAAAGGTTGCTGTCTCCCTTCAAATCCGCCGCAAGACCTGCAGGCTTCTTCAATACGTCGGCAATTTTCAAGTTATCAAGGGTGCTTTTGATTTCATTCAATTTAGTTGAATTGAGTTGCTCGTCCGGAGTCAACGCTCTTTCGCTCGGCGGATCCGCTTCGAAGTTTGTAATTCGCGTAGGCTGCCATTGACCACTTGCTGTCGCGTATTCTAAGTCGGCTTCGTAGTTGCGAGTCAGAGCGAGTCCTTGTTGCGTTGTAATGATCTGATAGTCTCGCACGCCAAGCGTCTCAATGTCGTTGCTGCTCAACTTGAGCAAGTCCGGTTCAATCCATTGCTTGAAATCGGTGCTCAACGGCGAAGTGTCCAAGTCGACTACATAGATGACATCCTCGGATGGAACTCGAACATAACGTTTTTTCTTCTCGATGACTTTGCCGATTATCAAGTCGGCTAACATGTCCCCTTTCTCGTCGCGCATCTGAATAAGCATGCCTACGCCCTCGCCCCCTTTGTCGGCGTTTTGCTTGTTCGGCTCGACAACCCCAAAAAGTGTTTGTTCTGACTTCTTTTCGGTTGCGATGTCAATGACTTTAAGGCCGACAAACAAATTCGCAGCCTCGCTCATTTGCTTACCCGCATCGGCAGGATAACTTTCGTGAGATGGAATCGTCCAAAGTCCGCCCTTGCGATCGCGCGCGACCTCGAAATCGACATAATCCACCTTTTGCGAATCGTAACGAAGGATCTTCAGAGATGCGGCTACGAGCGGATCGTTAAACTTCTCAAAGAGAGGCTTACCAATAATGTCTATAATTTTCGTATTGACTCGATTGCCGTTGGACGTGACCCACGCCAATAGTGCAACGATGCCAACCACGGCTGCCAATGACCCGGTTTTGGTTCCCTCTGTCACTTTTGCTTCTCTCCAATATCTACGCTTGATTATGTCTGTTGTGTATTTTCAATTATACTTTTTTAGACGTTCGATTTTTCGAACGTACCATTTTTTCTTGAGCCGACGGCGCTAACCGCGTTCAAAATCGTTTGTTGCAACGCGGCTCGTGCCCGCGGGGTGAAATCATCGAAGGCGCGTTTTGGAAATGCCTTCGCGTTCACGCAATCGTCGCGATACCATCACGATGATTCCGACCATGAGCGGTGGAATCGGTGGAACAAAAACCGCCAACAATTTGTAGTAGTTCTGGATCTTGCCAATCGAGTCATCCGATTGCCTACGCGCCTCACGAATCCCCTGATCCCGCGTTCGTTCGAGTCGTTCTTTCTCGACTTGAAACTTCTTCGCTAGTTGCATCTTTTTGATCTGATCGATTTGCATCTTCTCTTGTAGCTTCTTGATACTTTCAGGATCAACAGCACCCTGCGATTGCAATTTTTCGATCTGCTCTCTCAAGTCCCGTTCCGATTTGGCGTTTTCATCTTCTACCGTAGCGACCGCTTTGAGATAATCGCTTTGATAGTCCGTACGCTTTTTCGCTTCCTCTTTGCGAGCCTCATCTGCCTTAAGCTCAACCAGTTTCAGAGTGCTATAAGTTGGAATATGTCGGCGGACCTGAGGATATCGTGTCTCGCCCACTAGGACGTCGATCGTGTTCAAAACAAAAGTGATATTCTGAAACTGAAAATTGATATCCTCCAACATGGGTGGTCGATTGCGGATATCAACGAACGTCCTCGACATGAAATCGATATCAGCGACATAGACAGCCTTGATTGGTCGCTTTACAGAGGATGAAGGCGCGTCCTTCGGTGTCTCTTCGCCTTCGATCAATGCAGCGAGAATCTGTTCGCCTTGATTGGCACCTTGCCTAATTTGTAATTCAGTCGCGCGGCTAAGACCGGACCTCTGAACGCTTTCAATTTCGGACTTAGGCATCGTGCCTGCAATTTGGCCTGTCTTAACCAGCGGAGTGAATTTCAGTCCAGAGTTTTTAGCCGGAACGATAACGCCTGCATACAGAAACATTATCTCCTTAAGGCCCTTGGTTATTTCACTATCATCGCTCAGTGCGTTCTCGGCGCCAGGTGCTTCCTCGCGAGCGAATATCCACAAATTTGACGCTTCTGACGTTTCAGCCAAAATGGGATAGGGATTGTACTCTTGCCAACATATGTCTGGCGTGAAGAGACCCTGCATCCCTGGCCTACCAGGAATCTCGATGCCAAGAGCCCTCCAAAGTGGACGGATATCACCCTTGGGTTGCTGTCCACCGCCACCCATCATCCCCATCATGCCGCCTCCACCTTGCTGCTTTTGATCACCGGTCCCAGGAATCGAATCCAACGCTACAACCGGATCCTCAAAAATTGCGGTAGGCACGCCAGCGGAGACGGCGTTGGTGAAGTTGATCATTTCCTCGGGCCCCATCGACGAAGGCTGAACGGCCAACAATACATCGTACTTTTCCGTATCGATCGGTGAGGCCGCGTTCACGTCGATCACTTCATACTGTTTGGCAAGTTCCTCGACGATGGGTTGCTGGGGCTGGGACTGAAAGGAACGCATGTCCATACCGCCCATCAGCTTGGCGTCAGTCTTGAGTATTCCAAGTTTCTTGCGAGTAGGTTTCGCGACGGTTGTGAGGGATCGAGCGAGTTCGTACTCGACTGGTACCCCAGGTTCGAAGAAAGGGATGACCACTTTTTGTAAACCACTTCGAAATGCGGCACCCAATAGGACAGGTTGGTCCGAATAGGCTCCGCGCTCTCGAACGCGAATCATCTGAGGAATGATTCCATACTGTTGCTC
This sequence comes from Pirellula sp., assembly GCA_043757445.1. Classification (GTDB taxonomy): domain Bacteria; phylum Planctomycetota; class Planctomycetia; order Pirellulales; family Pirellulaceae; genus JBKCUI01. The sequence goes on from JAYVPJ010000110.1 coordinate 5,497, forward strand.
GGCCATCTTTTCTTCATCGCTAGATGGCACGATCGAATCATAGATTCGTACCTGCATAGAAACTCCAGAGGAGCTTGCGGTTGACTCAAACTCCTTGAGCAACGAAACGATTTGGTATTTGATCTTTGCGTACTGCTCAGGAACCTCATCCGAAATGTAAGCGTCGACTACGATATCGCGGTCTTTCCCGAGTGTTCGAATCATTTCGGTGGTGACAGGAGAGAGCGAACTCACTTTCATTTCGGTTGCGTCCAGTCGCAGTAGATCCCGATTTCGGAAAAGCATGCTGCCCGCAAACGCGAGCACTCCCAGCAATGCGATGCGGGTCAGGAAGTGAGCCAGCTTTGTATTGCCATCACGTCCGCCACTCCAGTGTCGTTTTCCAATTAACACCATACACAGGTAAACGCCGAAGGCTGCAACCAGCAGAAAGTACGACATACCAGAGAGGCTCAAGACACCTCGGCCAAAGTCGTCAAATCGTTCTTGAATGCTGAAGTTCTTTATCTCGCGAGCAAACGAGCGATTTGCAATGGTGTCCGCTTTGAACGCGAAAGCCAAGGGAGCGTTGAAGAGCGCTCCAAGTATAAATCCCACCGTAAGATTGCTTGTCAAAAACGACGCCACCATGCCTATCGAGATCATTGCCAAGCCGATAAACCAATAACCGATATAATTGGTAAAGAAGAGACCCGTGTCGATTTCACCCTGGGTTAACAGAGCCAAAACAATAAATGTCGAGAGCTGCGAAAAAAGGAGCGAGACGGTATAGATCGCCGAGGCGGCAACATACTTGCCCGCGACGATGTCAAAGTCATCGGCAGGCAGTGTCAGCAATAACTCGTCCGTTCCTTGGCGTTTTTCTTCCGCCCAGATGCTCATCGTGATGGCAGGAATGAAAAACAACATGATATATGTAAACCACTTGTTCAGTTGCCCTAGCGTGCCGAGATTCGAACTAAAGAACTCATGCGGCCAAAACGCGGCCATGCTCGTCAGCAAAACGAACAGGCACAGAAAGACATAACCAGTTGGGTTTGAAAAGTAACCATAGAAGTTTCGCTTGAGGACTGCATACGCGACGCGACGACCTCGAGCAAGCAAGACCACCAATGCGAGCATCACAGCCAAGAAAACAATGTCGAGCACTAACAGCTTGATCAATGCGGTGAGAACGAGAGCCACTTGAAGTATTCCTTAATCACAAAAGCTTGGATCGGTTACGTTTGAATCTCGCGTCAACCAATTTCTTGGCGACACTTTTTTGTTTTCCATTGACCCTAAGCCGAAGCGCCCGTGAGCTGGTGGAACGCCGCGGATATGTCACCCTTGACTTTCTTCAATTCGTCAACGGTTCCTTCGAAGACCTTGCGACCTTCGTTAATCATGATGACCCGAGAGGCCATCGCTTCGACCTCTTGCAAAATGTGCGTTGACAATAAAATCGTCTTCGTCTCGCCGAGTTTCTTCATTGTGTTTCGCACTTCGCGAATTTGGTTCGGGTCTAAACCGGCGGTGGGTTCGTCGAGAATAAGAACCTCCGGCTCGTGCAGCAACGCTTGCGCCATGCCAACTCGCTGTCGAAAACCCTTAGAAAGCTTGCTAATGGCCTTGTGAATAACCGACTTCAGATCGCAGAGTTCTATCACAGCTTCAATACGAGTTTTCTTATAGTCGGTAGCCATTCCGCGAGCGTCTGCAAAAAAATTGAGCAAGCTATGCGGAGTCATATCGGGATACAGCGGACCGTTCTCAGGTAAGTATCCTAGCCGAATGGAACCAGCGATCCGGTCGGAAAACATATCGTGTCCTGCAATACGAGCGACTCCCTCGCTGGGAGCTAGGTATCCCGTCAGCATTTTCATGGTCGTGCTTTTTCCAGCACCATTTGGCCCTAAGAAGGCGACGAGCTCGCCTTTGCTTACTTGAAAGGACACATCGCGTGCTGCGGCGAACGGACCATAAAACTTGGACAACCCCTCAGCCTCGATCATCACTGAGGAGTTAGCACTTGGTTCAGGCATTTTAAGTCAATTGTTTTATCGTAGAGGGAACGAACTCGATGGCTGGCCGAAACGATTCCTTTCGGCCAGGTTACGAGTATATCGCGTTTTGCTCGTCCAACAACGCATGTTTGACGAACAAGTAAAGGTTAACGACTCAGCAAATCGTTCCGTTGGCTACGCAGGAGGGACGCACAGAGTTCATCCACGTTTCGGTAAACCAGTTAATCGCCTCTGAGTTTGAGATTCATGATCTCGAGCTTTTCTCGCACTTCGGTCAAACTGGTTACGCCAAAATTCTTGCACTCAAGCAAATCGTCACCCGTCTTGCGAATGAGTTCACCGATCGTGTTGAGCTGCAATCGAACCATGCACTTGCGGGCACGAACCGAAAGATTCAACTCCGAAATCGGACGGTCGAGTAGCATTTGCTGATCCGGAGTCATTCCGCTGACATCCAACGGTGGATCCGCTTCTCGTTTTTCGTGTGAAAACTGACCTAATCCCAATCCGCGGGCCGTGAGCATTTCGCGGATTTCAACTAGCGATGTTTCGCCAAAGTTTTTGCTGGAGAGCAGGGTCTGCTCCGATACGCGAGTCAAATCACCCAGCGTTCGAATACCCATCTTTTGCAAACAATTTCTGGATCGAACCGAAAGCTCAAAATCGGTTACGGGCACATTGAGTAGCTGTGCCAGACGTTCGTTCTTTTTCTGCGAGTCTTCGTCGTAGAGAATATTTCCGCCTGCGGCCGCATCCTTCAAGTAGAGTACTGCCAGCTTATGGTCCGGCTGCGTTTCCAAAATTCGGCGATAACACGCTTGTGCGCGGGCGTAATCGTTCCGATCTTCGTACATGATGCCTAAATTTAGTAGCGTCCCAACATGCGATGGAATCACTCCGGCACCACGTTGGTACAGCTCGAACGCATGTTGATCATTACCGACTCGGTCGTTCTCCAACGCCAAGCCGAAAAGCGCGCCCGCATGACGTGGATTTACTTGAAGCGCTCGCTGGTAAAGAGCGATCACCTCCGTCAAATTACCTCCGATGGATGCCAACGTCGCCGCGCGTTGAAACGGATATTCCGCGTGCTGTTCGACCGATCCAAAAATATTGTCGAGCAGCTTCAACGCTTCCTCTTTGCGGCCTACGTAACGCAATACTTCGGCCCGTGATAGTTGACACCATTCCGGTGTGTATCCAGACCGTTCAGCCGCGTCGTAATAACCTAAGGCCCGCTCGTATTCCTCGAGCTGAAAACAGCTCTTTCCGAGGTAATACTGAGCCAATGCGCCCCCATCGGCTTGCTTGAGGGTTGATTCGGCGTCCTCGAACTTGCCGATCAAATACATGCATACTCCCAACCGGGTCAAGGTTGCAGGAGAAGCATTCGGGGTTTGCTGGAGCTCGTGTACGGCATCGCGTAACAGCGCGCACTGAGTAAGATCGTCTTCGATTGTTCGTATCAATCGATCAATGTCCTGTGGACCAAATGTCTGATTGGAAAGAACGATCTCTCGGATATCTACTGTCGCCATTTGAACCATTTGCTCTAAGATCCCCAATTAGTTATTTGTCGACTGGCGTTCGTTTATTCAGACCCAGTATTTTTGGATGCCGCTCAACATTTTGGAAGCCGATGGTGGGAGTCGAACCCGCAACCCCCGCATTACGAATGCGGTGCTCTACCAATTGAAGCTACATCGGCGTTTTGCTTGGTTGGTCGCGATGTGCAAACATCAGGCCGCCCCGGGGTAAGTTCGTACCCTTTCCCAAGAATCCCATAAAATAAAGCCGACCAGTGCCAATCGTCAAGGGCAACCGCTCTATGAGCTCCGCTAATTTCGATTGGATTTTGCAAAATGCCACGCCCTGCGGTAGGCTTCCCCAAAATTGGGATCGCTATGCTACATTCAAGTTTCTCTCTCAGTTTTGATCCTGACGGCAAACGAACAAAAGGAAAACCATATGCCTTCAGCACTCGCCACGACGTCGACCAATAAACCGACTGGTAGCCTGCCGGACCGGTTTTATTCTCTGCTTCGCGAAACCTGGGGCTTCGAAAGCCTTCGACCGTCACAGCACGCTGCCATTGAATCCATTCTGGAGGGGCGAGACACCCTGGTGGTCATGCCCACAGGTGGTGGCAAATCGCTTTGCTATCAAGCTCCCGCAATTTTCAAGGGCGGAATGACAATCGTCGTGTCACCGCTCATCGCCCTCATGAAGGACCAGGTTGATTCGCTCAAGCAAGTTGGTGTGAACGCAATTCGAATCGATAGCACGCTGACTGCTTCTGAGAAACGGGACGCTGCCCAGAATATTCGTTCCGGCCAAGTGCGTATGCTTTTCGTTTCGCCAGAGCGGCTGGCCAATCAAGACTTCGTTCGATTTCTGGACGGAAATGACGTGCACACGATCGCCATCGACGAAGCGCACTGCGTATCTCAATGGGGACATGATTTTCGGCCCGAGTATCGCCAGCTGAGCTGTCTTCGGACATCGTTCCCGAAGGCGGCCATGCATGGCTTCACGGCAACAGCCACCGAAAAAGTGCGACTAGACATCATCGATCAGCTCGGACTAAAGTCACCACGCGTTTTGGTCAGCTCCTTTGATCGGCCCAATTTGACTTATCGCGTTTTGCCTCAGCTCGACCTCAACGATCAAATCCAAGAAGTCTGCCAACGGCATCGAGGATCGGGTGGTATTGTCTATTGCTTGCGCCGCAAGGACGTCGAGTCAGTGACAGAGTTCCTTCAGCGAAAGGGGTTCTCTGCCGTCGGTTACCATGCCGGCATGTCACATGACGAACGCAAGCTAGCTCAAGAAGCTTTCCTCACTGAGGCAGTCGATGTGGCGGTAGCGACCGTTGCATTTGGGATGGGTATCGATCGATCCAACGTTCGTTTTGTTGTGCACGCATCGATCCCCAAATCGATTGAGCACTACCAACAAGAAACGGGGCGAGCAGGCCGCGATGGTTTGCCGGCCGAGTGCGTATTATTTCATAGCGCAGGTGATGCGATTACCCTTAAGAAAATCACCGAGGCGAGTCTCGTCGAAGCTGGTGCGAGTGTGGAAATCATCAACGCATCGAGAAATCAAATCGAGGAAATGTCTCGCTATTGCCGAACACCGGTCTGTCGTCACAAAGCCTTGGTGGCATACTTTGGGCAAGTCTATATGGAGGACAACTGCGGCGCTTGTGATATTTGTTTAGGTGATACCGACGACGTTCCAGACGCAAAGATCGTAGCGCAAAAAATCTTGTCCTGCGTTTATCGGGTACAAGAACGGTTCGGTGTGAACTACGTCGTCGAGATATTGCTTGGCGCGAAAACGCAAATCGTATTGCAACGCGGGCATGACAAACTGAGCACCTATGGCCTGCTCAAGGAAATTCCCAAAGCCCAGTTGAGGGATTGGGTTTATCAACTCATTGGTCAGGGCGCATTGGAACTGGAAGGCACGGAGTATCCTATTCTTAAATTGAACGCCAGCTCCAAGGCCATTTTGTTTGGCGATGCGGAGCCAAGATTGATACGGACAGCAGCGGCTACTAAAACAAAAGATCACAAGCAAACGGCAACGCCGAGCCAAGCGCTCGAACACGCGGACAAACCGCTGTTCGAGAAGCTCAAGGCGATTCGGCGGACGTTGGCGAACGAACAGAATGTGCCACCTTTTATTATTTTCTCCGACAATGTACTTTTGGAAATGAGCGCACAGCGACCGTCCACTTTGGATGGAATGCTCAAGGTCTCTGGGATCGGCAGCGTCAAGCTAGCCGCTTATGGAAATAGATTTTTGGAAGTCATCCAAGAGCATTGCGAGGCGTCGGCTATTCCGTTGGACGTCGAGTGGAAGCAGGGGCTAGCCAATGACTCCGTTTCGCGGTCGCGAGTTGTGAGGGCTGGCGGTACTGGGACCAAATCGATCACTTACCCGATGCTCCGTTCCGGTTGTCCGTTCGAGGAGATCGCGAACAAAGCGGAAATAACCGTGGGGACTGTGGTGTCGCATTTATTGGACCTGATGCAAGAGGAGCCTATCGCCTCGATCGACTGCTGGCTTCCGTCGGATCTTCAACAACGCATCCTTACTGCCGCCGATCGCGTGGGCCGAGAAAAGTTGAAACCGATTTTTGAGGAACTACAGCAGAGTGTCTCGTACGAACAGATTCGACTTATGCTGAACTTTGAAAAACAACAAAACTGAGCATGTGGGCGAGTCGCTCCGCGACTCGCCCTGCCCACGTTTCTAAAAAATCACAGCCTCTCAAAGTAAATGCGGTAAATGCGATGGGCGAAAAACTACTCACTTGATGTAGCCACAAAACACAACGATCCACAGGGCAAGCCTGTGGCTTCGGCTGCCTGGCTATTGCTTCTCAAGCATGCCGACAGGGACAATTTTCTTGTCGATCAATTTTCCATTCGCATCGATTTGGAGTTTAATCGATAGATTCGTACTCGCGGCCAGATCGATCTCGATCACGTGCTCCCAATCGGCATGAGAAACCGTGACCAGATACTTAGCTGCACCTAAGTTTGGCGCTAGTACTTGCCCATTTTCATACTTGGTCACCATCAAGCTAAAGTCCGTATCGAACTGGATGGGTTGCCTACCAAACCAATAGATGAACACTGGAATCTTCTCGTTTCCCAATCGCGCATGGCAAGTCAGAATGTATTCATCCATCGCATGACCATTCTCCTCGACCACTGCGATGAGCATCGAACCGAGCTCGATTCGATCGAAATCAACTTCGGCGTTCGAATGACCTGCCGGTACCGGTTTTATCGCAAAAAGATTGTAGGGACTTGACATGTTGCTTGGATCAGTTTTTCCGTGTGAGCCCGTCGCAAGAATAAATGCCTGTTCGGTCGGAAAGCTAGAAATTGTACAACTTTCATGCTTGATTACCTTGCGATTTTTATCAATGAAGTGCCCTCTTACTCTCCAACTATAGACCCATCGAGTATTGTTACGCCAGTCTGTTGCAATGGCTAAATGCGGCTCGTCAATCCCTTTCCATCGGATGATCACATCTCTGCAGCTTTCGCGACGCGGAACTGTAAGTTCACGATGTAGTGTCTTTCCCGCTTCAAAATTCGACTTCAAAATCAGTTTGCGTCTTACCTCTGCGCCAATCAAGTTTATGCCACTTATTGTTGGCCTTCCACTACCATAAACGTCAAAAAAAATCTGGCTATTTCCTTCGGGGACTCTGGTCCGAAACGTGCCAGCCTGATGCGACATGTACCCCGGCCCAAAGTTACCCGTAGGATTTGAAGTTACTGCACCGTAGGGGCCAAGATCGAAACCACCGACGGATCCACCACCTTCAAAAGCAATGCTGCCCTCAAGCCACCCAAAGTCTTCCGCTTCGCTTTTGAGTCGTATAACGCCAAGGTCGGTCGTTTGCTCAGCGGTGACTTCTGCTTCGATGGCCTTAGGCGAAAGTCCTTCGCCATATGCCGTAAGCCGAGTCTTTCCAATTGGCAAAAAAGTTGCATCGAGTTTTCCCTCTCCGTCCGTTACAAACTTTCGGTTGTAGTATCGATTGCCGGAAACATGGACGGCAATACTGCGAGCTGGTGTTACTCCATCTGGCAATAGCAACGTTGCCTTGATTCCACAGGAGATTAGTTTTGGGAACTTTATGGTGGCTAGCCCGATAAAAGGCTCAACATTTGGAATAACTACTTTTGTGGATTGGGAATCCATACCAGAATTCTCAATCGTCGCTTCCATCCGATACTCGCCGGGCTCGAGACTCTGGTAGATTTTTTTAAGTTCACGGACCGACACCCGCTCCCACACTACGTTGTTTCCATATTTGACCGAGTTAAGGCTAAGGACTATTTTCGCTGTTTCAGGCAGTGAACTCGTACCAAACAGGTGGAACTCAATTTCGCCTCGGTTATCGAATTGGAGCGAAAGAGGTACAGCGCGGTCAAGACTCGGAATCTTGCATTCCCACTGACGCGTAGCTCCTGTGTCACTTTGCTGCTTCGCGATCGCAATGCCTTGGAACGCGGACTTCGACGGTAGTACAACTCGAAAGCTACCGGACTCGTCTGTCTCAACTGAAAGCGTATGTGTTGGGTTGGTTTTATCGTCGTTGCCCCGATCCTCCGATTGCAGAGTGCTCAGCTTCAATTCGATCTTCATCTTGGAAAGCGGACTTCCGTCAATAAAAGTGGCATGCCCAGCAGCATTCAATTCTGCCTCGCTGACTATCTCAATTTCCCATTCACCGCTCATCGCAATTTGCGGTGTTGCCGATTGCTGAGCTGGCACTCTGCCGGGTTGCCAAAGATCAACTACAACCCCCTGGTCGATGCTCTTTTCAGGTACTACGAAAGTGAACCTCCCTTTCATGTCTGTATAGACTTCGGCCTGTAGGCAGGACACGCGAACGTTCCCCAGCGGGAGCCTTTTTGAATCGACAACTGTGCCTCGAATCGTGACTGGATTCGGAAGCGTAATGATGGGCTGCTCGCCTTTTTTGAAGTCTGCGAATGCAAATTTGCGGCCCGCGGAGGAATGCGCAGGATGCCACGCGCCGATTTGAAAGTCAACTTGGTCCGGAACGCAAACAAATTCAAAACGGCCATTTTCGTCGCAGTAAATTTGGTCCCAGAATCCACCTAATTTTGAAGGGATGTTGATGTCGCCTAAGTACTCAAGCGTAACGATTGCTTTGGAGACGGGCTGCCCGTCATGTGAGACAACCAATCCAACGATCTTCGACCCTACTCCAGGCTGATCACGCACGAGAGGAAAGTCGATCGAAAACGATTCCGCCGCTAGGTCTCCAGTCCACGCTTCATCGAGCAACTTGACCGTCCCTGTTTCAGGGGCTATCACTTTATTAATGACGACATGCAACGATGGGCGAACCACATAGCGACCAGGTTGGCGGAAATAGCATCTTTGCGATTGCCAGCCACCGAGGGCGATTTGTTTCTTCAACGATTTTCCTGGCTCAATAGTTTTAAAGTACTGCTGCTCACCAGCATGTGGCTCAGTGTTTTTGGTGAAGAATCGTTGTCCAACGGGGATTCTGCGTCCGGTTGCTTCGTGCACAATATCGAATTGATAGATCGAAGGCTCGGTAGAGTCCCAAAAGACGGTGATCGGCTTGTCGGAATCGTTTCTCAATTCAGCCTCCACCCACAACCTTTCAGGACCGAGTTCCAATGGAATTGCAGTCACTCGATAACTCAATTGATTCTTGCGATCCTCTCTACCGGTCGTCTGAATCGATTGCGAGTAAAGAAGACTTGTTCCAACTCCATGAGCCAAAAGCAATCGGAGTAGGAGTAAGTAACGTAAGCAAACGCAAGTTAGAAACGATCGTATGGCTTGGTTCGGCATTATGCTTTCCCTGGTTTCTAATGTTCGAATGAAACGTCCACAACGAAATAGCCTACGACTCTGGCCCGTGCATTAAACATCTTAGATGTGCGACGCTCCGCGTCGCAGAAATCACGACGGCGGAGCGTCGTGTCAGTATAGTGAGTTTGTCAGTTGCTTGATGTAGCCACGAAAGATGATGATCCACAGGACGAGCCTGTGGTATTTTGTGGGCGAGTCGCTCCGCGACTCGCCTTACCTGTGTTTCAAAAAAAATCACAGCCTCTCAGAGCAAATGCGATGGGCATGAGTGCTAGGCAAATACTCTAGCAATTCACGCGCCCTTCTTGCCTCAGAGCGTGCCACACAGTTCGAGATGCTTTGAATTACCTGGGGCCGAAGGCTGGACGATCTTCTTGACAGGCGGATCGCTCCGGGTAACAAGCCAAACGCAAACTTGTTTTCGCAACGCGAATCCTCGGTTAGACTAGGAGAGAACACGATAATTCGGTGCTTGATCCGTTTGTCCATGGAATCGAAAGGTGTAGCAATAATGAGTACCGCAGAAAAGCTTTTGTTCTATTCAGCGGATGCGTATTTGAAAGCCGAGGATTTGTCGTCGACTCGCAGCGAGTACATCAACGGCTTAATCCGAGCAATGACCGGGGCCACGATTCGTCATAATACCGTTTCAGTCAATGTACAGGGTATTCTTTGGAGTCAACTTAAAGGCCAGACTTGTCGACCGTTCAACTCAGATACCAAGATTCGAGTACGACATGGCGGGGGGACTTGTTTTTACTACCCGGATGCATCCGTCGTCTGCGAAAGCAATCGAGCCACGGAGACTTTTCAGAACAAGCCTGTGGTCGTGATAGAAGTGCTATCGCCCTCGACGCGTGCGATCGATTTGGACGAGAAGCTGACTGCCTATTTGTCCATTGACTCACTTCCAGCATACATACTTTTAGAGCAAGATAAACCGCTTGCGATTGTGATGCGGCGAACGCCCGACGGTTTCCTGCGTGAAGTGCATGAAGGGCTCGCCTCAAGGATCGAATTGCCAACCATAGCATGCTCACTTGTCCTAGATGAAGTTTACTTGGCGGTCGATTTTACCCCAGCGTCAGTGCAAGAACCGGAAGCGAACTACGAGCTCTCCTCGAATGCCGTACCCAGGAAGTCGGAAGATTTTTAAAATTGAGTTCCTAAATGGGTTTGATAACCGTGGATCGACGATCGGACATCTTGAGATTGCACAATGTTGAAAATGCATCGACCATTCTATGGCGTAAACGACCGCGAACCGGATGAATATTGGCCCTCTGCTGTTAAAATAGACGGCCCGGTAGATCCAAACTTGACGAGAATGGGTATAAACCTAGCCAACTAGGATTTGTGGGCATTCCTGGAAAGGGTTACAATTCCGCAGGATCTACCATTCCAAGTTCCGGTCAACCGGGTAGGTTTTGTAGTTTGCGTTTTCAACTTCTCTTACTCCTAGTGGAGATCCTCCGTGCAAGTCAACGTTTCAGCTCGCCATGGCCACCTAAAGCCCGAAGACCAAGCAATCATTATTGAGAAAGCTGGCAAAGTACGGCGATTGTTCGATCGAATCAATGCGATCGAAGTGACCGTAGATCTTGAACATTTGGACAAGCCGACAGTCGAAATCAACGTTTCTGCTGAACATTCACCCGATTTCGTGGCCACCGCTCAAGCCGCTTCGATCCTAGCAGCGTTGGACTTGACCATTGGCAAAGTGGAGCAGCAAATTCGAAAACACAAAGAAAAAGTAACCGACCACAAGGCTACTCCTGTAAAACACACCGGCAACCACGAAGTCTAGGCTTTGCGAATTGTCGTTTTTTGTCCAATATTTTATCCATTCCACGTTTCGGTTCCCAATTCGTGTTTCATTCGAAATGCAGCTGGAATCGCAGGTTAGTTGCAAGGGCCATTAAGTAATGAAGTTCTCCGTATTCATATCCCGGAAAGCAATTTGCGCAGAATTGACTGCGACGACAAAAGAAGGTGTCATTACAGAATTGGTCCAATCGCTTGTAAAAGCGGGCGACATCAAGGCAGCGGACCAAGCCGACATCATCAAAGCAATAATGAAACGTGAGGAATTGGGCAGCACCGGCATCGGCCGTGGAGTCGCCGTCCCTCACACCAAGCATGCTAGCGTCGAAAAACTCATCGGAACGGTCGGCGTGAGCCCGAGCGGTTTGGACTTTGAATCGCTCGATGGCCAAGTTGCTTCGCTGTTCTTTTTACTGGTGTCCCCTCCGGACCGCCCTGGCGATCATTTACGGGCTCTAGAAAACATTTCGCGACAGTTGCGAGATGACATGTTTTGCCGTTTGTTACGTCAATCCAAAACCATCGAAGATATTTCCCAGTTACTTGACGAAGCTGACGGAAATCAGTTTGGCAGCTAACCATTGAATCGCTTCAAAACGTATGTCATCGGCCATTCAACATTGCACGGTTACCGTCAACAATCCTGAGGGATTGCACATGCGGCCTGCGGACAAACTGGTTCGCGCGGCAGCTGGTTTTCAATGCCAGATCGAGCTGGAGCGGGCTGGACAGATTGCCGACTGCCGTAGCATTTTGAGCCTTTTGACTCTTGGTGCCACTCAGGGATCCCAGCTGGTGCTTAGAGCGCAGGGACCGGACGCAGATGAAGCGATTCGCGTCATCCGATTGATGTTCGACCAACAATTTGATGAACTCAACGTCGAACAATCGACTTAACGGCTCAAAAATCTCGTGGATTTATGAGCGTATTGAATGCACAATCGGTTGCTTCCAGCAACCACTAAACCAGATAGATCATTTCAGCATGCTGGAATTGCAAGGCATCGCGGTTTCGCCCGGTGTCGCGATTGGACGAGCTCTCGTGTTTGATCGCGAGGGCTACCGAATTAACCGTTGCTTAGTCGCCGTCGGAGAAGACGCACGCGAATGGGGGCGGCTCGTCGACGCAGTCAAGCAAGCCTACGATAAATTGGAATCAAGTCGACAATCGGCAACCGCGCAACTCGGCGAACGACTCGGCAATATCTTTTCGGCCCAACAGCAAATCCTGCACGACCCGCATCTGCAGTCAGAACTCGAAAGCCTCATCCGCTCCAAGACCTATTCGGCTGAATATGCAGTCAGCGAGGTCTTTACCAAATATGCTTCAGCCTTTCGCAAAGCCACGAGCACGTTCCTGTCCGAACGAGCCGCCGATATTCGCGACGTCGAGAGACTTTTATTGGAGGGGCTTACCGGTCAGCCTACCGCCACGCTAAAGCAGTTGCCGCACGAAGCGATTGTTGTCAGCCACGATTTAACCCCCGGTGAAACGGCTGGTTTTGATCGAGAGAAAGTCCTTGGCATTTGTACTGAAGCGGGCGGTCCTGGCGGCCATACCGCCATCGTCGCTCGCGGCATGGAGATACCAGCCGTCGTCGGTGTCGGCAACTTTCTACATAACATTCGAAGCGGCGATGAAGTCATCGTGGACGGCCATTTGGGCCGCATCATCGTTTCGCCTGACGAAGCAACTCGCGATCACTACATGCAACGAAGGCGATTTCGACAATCGATCGCCACGCAATTGGAAGAGATTCGCGACTTACCAGCGTCCACCAGCGATGGTGTCCGCATCGAGTTGATGGCAAACGTCGAATTCCCCAACGAAGCACTCTCGTGCGTCGCCCGAGGAGCAGATGGCGTCGGCCTGTATCGAACAGAGTTCCTCTATCTCGGGCACGACCAAGAGCCTACAGAAGAGGAACACTATCAGGCATACGCACAAGTCGTGCGCGATATGCAGAACCGGCCCGTTGTCATCCGCACACTCGACCTCGGTGCGGATAAAATGGGCATGACGATGTTGGCGGAACCAGAAAACAATCCTTTTCTCGGTCTGCGAAGCATCCGTTTGAGCCTTCGAAACCCAGCGCTTTTTCGCATTCAAGTCCGCGCAATACTTCGCGCTGCTTGTTTGGGGGATGTGCGCATTATGTTTCCAATGATCACCACACTGGATGAACTGCGAAGCGCACGCTTCCTGCTCCGCTCCGTGTCGGAGGATCTGGCGTCGGAAGGCAAACACATTCAATGCGCAGTTCAAGTCGGGATGATGGTCGAAGTCCCTGCTGCAGTTCTCATGCTCGATCGATTTATCGACGAAATCGATTTTGTGAGCATCGGAACCAATGACTTGACTCAATATACGCTTGCCGTAGATCGCAGCAATGACTCAGTTGCCGACCTCTACCAAGCGTGCGATCCAGCAGTCCTTCGGTTGATCCAAAGGACTCAACAGATCGTTTCAGAAAAAAAGAAGTCGACCAGCGTGTGTGGCGAGATGTGTAATAATCCCGCCTATGCACTCTTGCTGGTCGGAATGGGGATTCGAACGCTGAGCTTAGCTCCTGCCGCAATCCCGATCCTAAAGAAAGCAATTCGTTCGGTCACTATCGGCCAGTGCGAAGCCATGGCTTGGCGAGCTCTTCGTCTTTCGACGGCCCGCGAAGTCGACGCTTTCTTGATGAACCAACTAGCAGGGCTCGTGCCCGAAATCGTACTACAAGCTTAATAACAAAAAACAATAGTCACCAGCCAACCAGGTGCTCGTTCGCTGAGTCCGAACCGAGTTTAACCTAACGCGGATGACGATAATCGAAAGGAACAATCCAGTCCGATGAAGAAGGAAATGCTCATCAATGTCTCCCAGTCCGAGGAATGCAGGATTGCATTGCTGGAAGATGGAGTTCTAGAAGAACTTTACACGGAACGAACCAGCCAAAACAACTGGGTCGGAAATATTTACAAAGGAAAAATTGTCAATATCGAAGCCAGCATTCAAGCGGCGTTCGTGGACTTTGGAGTCGGCCGCAATGGCTTTCTTCATATCAGCGACGTCGAGGCACAGTACTTTCGCCAAGCCGGCTACGATCCCGAAGAGGTGATGGAAGGACATTACCCTGGCGTGGATGACGACCAGGGCCAGGACGACATCGAAGGTGATGATCAAGACGAAGCTGACGAAGAAGATGACGACTCCGAAGAGGAGGCTGGTGACCCTCGTGGCAATAACCGAGGGCGACCTCGACGAAGCAACAAGTTGCGTAGTGGACGGCCCCGCTTCAAGCCGCCCATTCAAGAGATCTTTCGACGTGGCGACGAAGTCCTAGTGCAAGTCATTAAGGAAGGCATGGGGACCAAAGGCCCGACGCTTTCAACCTACATCAGCATCCCAGGACGCTACTTGGTTCTGATGCCCGCTTTGGGACGCGTTGGCGTAAGCCGGAAGATTGAAGACGAGGACGAACGTCGCAAGCTCCGCGGATTCATGCTCGATATGAAGTTACCCAAGGGGGTCGGCTTCATTGTCCGAACGGCAGGTTGCGAACGCACCCGGAAAGAACTTTCTCGAGACGTCGCCTATTTGCTGCGACTCTGGAAAGTCATCGTCAAACGCGTTCAAACAACGCCTGCACCGTGCGACGTTTATGAAGAAAGCGATATTCTCATTCGAACGATCCGCGATACGTTTACGGAAGACATCGATTCGGTGGTCATCGATCACCCTGAGGCATTTCTGCGAGCAAAGGAATTCGTCGAGCTCGTCATGCCTCGCGTCGCTGACCGATTGCATTTGTACGAAGGTCGCGAACCGCTTTTCTACAAGTACAAACTGGAACAGGAAATCGGTCGCATTCATCAACGCGTTGTTCCGCTCAAAGGGGGTGGCTCGATCGTCATCGATCAAACCGAAGCCTTGGTAGCGATAGACGTCAACAGCGGAAACTTCCGCGGAGGTGACAAGAATGCAGAGGACAACGCGTTCCATTTAAACATGAATGCTGCCAGAGAAATCGCCAGGCAATTGCGACTTCGCGACCTAGGTGGTGTCATCGTGAATGACTTTATCGATATGCGGAAAGACTCTCACCGCCGCAAGGTGGAAAAGACGCTTCGCGATGCAATGGATCGCGATCGTGCTCGGACCAAGATCCTTCGAACCAGTCCCTTTGGCCTGGTCGAAATGACGCGACAACGCATTCGTCCCAGTTTCAAACGAAGCGTCTATGAGGATTGCCCGTGCTGCCGAGGCCGCAGCTTGGTCAAGACTGCCGAGAGCATGTCGATCGAAGTCGAGCGTTTGCTAATGATGGCTTGCCAAATGCCCAATGCCTCCAAGGTGGTTGTGCGTGTCAACGAAAATGTCGCAGGCTACCTGAATAATCGCAAGCGTCGCGAGATGATCCAATTAGAAGAGTCGGCCGGCGTCAGTGTCCAAATCTTGGGTAGCGATACGCTCTTTCCCGAATATTTGGAAATGGACTGCCGCGACAAAGACGGAACGCTCATCCCACTCCAGTTTCTAAGCGAACGCGGATAGAGTGTAGAACAGTTGCCCTCAACTGTTTCGCATGACTTGCGATATCAAGCCATTCTTACGAATGATTCTTGCTCCCTTCTCCCCGATCGTCCGGGGAGAAGGGCTGGGGATGAGGAATGAAATTTAGAACCATAACGGAATCGAGTTGAATGAACACGGCACTTCTTGTCTTGGTCCTCCTTTACTTACTCGGGACATTAGCGATAGGTGCCTGGGCTGGCTCCAAGATCAAGAACACATCTGACTTTGCGGTTGCTGGCCATCGGTTACCGCTCATTATGGTTGTCACCACTAGTTTTGCGACCTGGTTCGGCGCTGAAACCGTCCTCGGAATCCCTGCAAAATTCGTGAACGGTGGCCTCAAGGAGGTCGTTGAGGATCCGTTCGGTGCATCGATGTGTTTGGTCTTCGTCGGTCTCTTTTTTGCTCAGAGACTCTACAAAATGAATCTGCTATCGATTGGAGACTATTTCCGAAATCGATACGGCATCGTGATCGAAATTCTATGTTCGACCTTGATCATATTAAGCTATCTTGGGTGGGTAGCTGCTCAGATCACTGCCCTCGGATTGGTGTTCTCGATACTTTCTGGCGGTGCTATTAGCTCATCGGTCGGCATGGTGATTGGGACGGTCCTGGTTCTTATTTACGTCATCATGGGAGGAATGCTGGCGGTGGTTTACACCGACTTCATTCAGATGATAGTATTGGTGATCGGTTTGTCGTATATCGCCTGGGTGTCGGCAGGACAAGCGGGTGGAGCAAGCAAAGTGTTCGCATTGGCGAGCGAGCGCGATTTGTTTACCATTCTGCCCGAACCAACGATGAAGAACTGGCTATTCTTCATTGCTTCGGCCATAACGATGATGATCGGATCGATACCACAACAGGATGTTTTCCAACGCGTTATGTCGGCCAAGGATGCCAATACGGCTCGCAATGGAGCCGTGATAGGGGGCCTTTCCTATTTGGTATTTGCCTTTGTTCCCATGTTTGTGGTAGTCGCCTCTTTGATTATCATGCCGGACGCGGCTACTGAACTTCTGAAGGGTGATGAGCCGCAAAAAGTATTGCCAACCCTAATTTTAAATCACATGCCTTTTTTCGCGCAGGTGTTATTTTTTGGCGCCCTGGTCTCCGCGATCAAATCGACTTCATCGGCGACCCTACTTGCACCCTCGACCAGTTTCGTGGAGAACATTCTTCGGCATATGTGGCCTAGTCTGGACGATCGCCATCTCCTGCAAGCGATGCGGATCAGCATCTTTGTTTTTGCGACCACGGTTTTGACTTATGCGATTTCTGTCGAAGGGAAGCCGATTTACGATATGGTTTCTTCTGCGTATCAAGTGACTTTGGTAGGTGCTTTTGTGCCATTGGCCTTTGGCCTTTACTGGCGGGGGGCTACATCCCAAGGGGCCTTGTTGAGTATCACGCTGGGAGTCGGTGTTTGGCTCACCCTGACCTTGGTCCCGGCCTGGGGGAAAGAGTTTCCGGGCCAGTTGGCTGGACTCTTAGCGAGTATTTTTGGGATGCTGGTTGGGTCAAAGCTCCCTCAGGTCATTGCCAATACCAACGCATCCGAAGAAGCAACGTACAGCGTGCATCCCGAGTAGGTTTACCATTCGTGCTATTCGTTCAATTCGTGGTCAAAATTCCGTCCTGACCGCGATTCCGTCCTGACCACGAATAACACGAATAGCACGAATGATGGGAATCG
>JAYVPJ010000111.1:0-6057 GCA_043757445.1 Pirellula sp.
ATCTTGCCCTCCCCGAAAAACTCGCTTACGGCTCGTTTTTCGACCCTCCCAACTTCGTTGAGCGGGTAACAGCGGTGGCGATCAGCGAGAAGTGTCGAAAAGACTGGCCTGAGTGGCAACGGTTGGCGGGCTAGAATACGCCGTCGTCTGCGGCTCGAGGTTAAACGGGGTTAAACGGGTTTAAACGAAAATTTGAGCAATGGACGGCACTAATTCACTGTTCCTTAGTCTTCGCGGAAGCGATACCCAACACCGCGCACTGTTTCGATCGCGTCCGCCTTTTCGCCAATCTTTTTACGCAGCGCACGAATGTGGACGTCGATCGTGCGCTCCAAGACTAGCGTGTCCTCGCCAAGGGCTGAGTCGATCAGCTCCGATCGATCGAAGGCTCTTCCGGGCTGGCGAATCAACGTATCAAGCAACTTGAATTCGCTCTTCGTCAAATCGACGTTCTGCTCGTCCACGGTCACTCGATATCGACGTCGGTCGAGCATAATTCCGAACCTCGCGACAGTCTCTGAGTCGTCTTGCGCAGGCATCGATTTGCGACGAGCTACCGCCTTGATGCGTTCCAAAAGAACACGAACACTAAACGGCTTGCTAACATAGTCATCCGCTCCTACCGAAAAGCCGATCAACTGGTCTGCCTCTTCGGATTTCGCGGTTAGCATGATGATCGTGGCAGAAGCGGTCTCAGGCGTTGCGCGGAGACGACGGCAGACTTCGACTCCATCGAGAATAGGCAGCATCACATCCAGCAAAATAATCTCAGGCAATCGCAATTGCGCTTGATTCAGTCCGTCCCGACCGTCCATGGATTTCAAAACTTCGTATCCTGCCTTCTCTAAGTTGTAGACCAAGATCTCGGACAGAGCTCGATCGTCTTCAACGACTAGTATTTTGCTTTTTGGCATCGAAGGATTTGCGTACGAGGAAAGTGCAACGAAATTAGGTGGCGTTGGAACGAAGCAGTATTTGTCGGTGGCGAACGATTACACCATCGACCATATAAATGAGGTCTTCCGCGATACTGACCGCGTGATCTGCGATCTGCTCCAGATGACGAGAAGCTGAGAAACAGTGCAAGGCCGCCGTGATTTGAGAGCTATCTCTCGACATGAGTAAAGTAAGCGTTTCGATAACCTCGACGTTTTTTGCGTCGACACGATCATCTTCTTCGATCACTTCGTGGGCTTGTTCAGTGTTGCGTTGAACGAACGAGTCCAGGCTTCGTCGAACCATCGATGTGGTCATCATCGCCATTTCATGAATCCCTGGTGGAATCGGAAATTCGGGATACGAAACCAAGCTATCCGCTCGCTGAGCAATATTACAGGCCAAGTCTGCGATACGTTCTAAGTCGTCGTTGATCTTCATCATCGTGGTAATTCGTCGTAGGTCGGCGGCGACAGGCTGATGAAGCGCAAGCATTTTGAGACACTCCTCCTCGATTCGTACTTCGCTACGATCGATCTGACTATCGCGAGCGATCACCTCCGCAGCCAAGGCACCTCGCCGTTCAACCAACGAACGTACAGCCGAGGCAATCATGTCCTCAACGCTACCGGATAGCTTGAGTAATGATTTGTGCGATTCCGATAGGTCGTGACTCAAATGCAGTGACATTCCATGTTCTTTCTTTGCAGAAGGGTATCCGCCATTTGTTAAGAACGGATGAATATAACGTTAAGAGAGCGTGGAGGTCATGCTAAAATTCAAGTCAAATGGTCGGCCGGAGATATCTTGAGCAAGGCAGGTCAAGAAAGAAACGTCAATATTTGCCACTAGTGCTTCGTCTACTTCGATTCTGTTGGTAGTCGATCTTGTTAAAGATCCTTGCGGCATAGGATCTTTAACAAGATCCACTACCAACTATTCACAAACTCAATGTGGATACGGCGATAGTTCGATTGCCCCAAGTCCGCTTTTTAGACCGCTCGTGCTAGTTCACGCCGTGCACATAACCGCGAGGCGAGAGTTGCTTGACGCCGGTCTTGTCCTTGGACCAAAGACCAGTTCGGGTCACAAACGTACCGATATGCGTTAGAGGGACTCCTGCTACATCATTTGGCATCTTAGCCAATCGATCCTGTGGCACGGCCAACAGTAGTTCAAAGTCCTCTCCATCTCCCAAGGCATGAGCAAGTGGGCTTCGACCGGACTCTTGAGCGCAAACTTTTGCGTCATTACTGATTGGAACCGTGTCCAGCCAAACCTCCGCCCCGCATTTGCTGGCTACTGTAATATTGAGCAGATCAATTCCAAGACCATCGCTGATATCGGTTGCCGCTGACACCATTCCAAGTTTACGGAGTTCAGCAGCGAGTTCGAGCCGAGGCTCGAAGTTCAAGTGTTTTCCTAGGATGCTACCGCCAAGACTACCAGAAACCAGGATTGCATCGCCAGGGGATGCTCCGCTCCTCAACCAACTACCACTCGCGGCCACTTTTCCAATGGCTGTCATATGTAGGACCAATGGCCCATTCCACACGTTGGTGTCGCCACCTGAAATTGCAACCTTATGCTTTTCAGCCAACTCGTAGACTCCTTCAAACACTTCGGCTGCAAGGTCACCGGCGTTTTCCTTGGGCAGGCAAAGTGAGAGGAAAACGGAGATCGGGGTAGCTGCCATGCTGGCTAAATCGCTTAAGTTGACTGCCATTAATTTTCTACCTGCCGCCCGCGGGCCACATTCAGTTAGTATAAAATGTGTTCCGTCGCAAAGCGAGTCGGTCGTGATTGCCAAATCGGATTTGGCTAGATCCAATGAATCCAGGCCGATCAGGGCACAATCGTCACCGATCCCTAACTTTACCTTGGGCAAACGGGCTGCTCGTTGTTTGATCCATGCTATAAAACTGTGTTCCATCGGAGCTGCAAATTAGTTCCCAGAGGTAAAAAACGCGGTATGAACTTCAATTTGAATCAACCATCGAATCGAATGCCGACGCATTGTGTACCAACTATGCAACTTCAGGCAAGCGGTCGTTTGGACAATCGGAGATTTAGTAAGGTTGCAATCGGTGCATTGGTTTGGATGGCTTTATCTTTTTTCGCACAGCTCCTGTCGGCGAAAGAAGACGAACCCAAATCTTCTAAACAGGAAATAGTAGGCTGGATTGAAGACCTCGGGTCCGAGGATTATTCCGTTCGTCAACTTGCAACGCTGAGGCTCAGCCAACACAAGGCGGATTCGATTCCCTTTGTGATTCTGGCAGTGAACGATGCTACCGGCGAAAGAGCCGATCGTCTCTTTCAATTCCTCTCGTCGATTGCCGCGGAACCCTACAGCGATTCGGGTAAACTTGCCTTCGATTCGCTCAATGAATTAGCCGCATCCCGAACAACGAGCAAATCGATTCGCGCCGGAAAAATACTTCAGGTCATAGGTGCCGAACAACGAGATGTCGCCCTCGATTTGCTCGACGAATGCAAGGCAAAAATACGAGATCGCGATCTACAAGTAATGAGCAGTAGGATGTCTTTAAGGCAACCACTGATTATTGACAGAAAGTTCACGGGTAACGCAGCGGACCTCGCCTGCTTAAAATGGTTAACCGACGTTACCTTCGCTCGGCTGGAGGGCCCACAGATAAGCCGCGAGATTTTGCAACAAGTGATAGGTCTTCCTCATCTAAGGAAACTGCAACTCGTTGATACCGAACTCAACATAGAAGGACTAGCTGTTCTTCGTGATGCCCCAGACCTAGATTTACTTGAAATAGTTTATTCCCCCATTAGCGACGAATCGGTAGAGATGCTTACGAGCCTACCAGTGTGGGGGAATGTCTATCTCTTCGGAACTAAACTGACTCAGAGTGGCCATCAATCGCTCAAATCTAAGTTGGACGGAGTTGAGCTCTTTGTATCGCGAGGTGGCTTCCTGGGTGTAAGGGCACTTGGAAATTCAACCATTATTGATGGGATTGAAATTGGCGGTGCAGCCGAGCGGGCTAAACTCCGGCGCGGTGATAAAATGCTTTCTGTAAACGGTGTTCCGATCCTCTTGTTCGAAGACTTGAGAAAGCAGCTAGCCAATTTCGCCGATGGGGAACAGGTCATCCTTGAAGTGGAACGCAACGAAGATTCGCCATTTGAATTGCAACAGAGATTTCGACAGGGCGGATTTCCCCAGATCGAACAACCCAAACGCGAACTGCCTAAACGTGAAAAAAAACTAGTTCCCGTTACTCTTGGCAAACGAGAAAGCACCGATAGAGATCGGTAATGCTGGGCGAAATCCAAACTTGGAAGCAAAACGATTTAGCCCGATTGCGAAGGCTGACTTCAAAATGGTATTCGGAGAATGGACGACCACTTCCGTGGCGCCAAACGTCCGATCCCTATGAAATTTGGGTGAGCGAGATCATGCTGCAACAAACCCAGGTTGCTACCGTTATTCCCTATTATGCCAGCTTTCTTCAATCGTTCCCTAGCGTCGAATCGTTAGCTGCGGCTCCTCTTGACGATGTATATCGCCACTGGGCGGGACTAGGCTATTATCGTCGTGCAAGGCAAATGCACGAAGCTGCGAAGGTGGTCCAGAGCGAGCTTAAAGGAACGTTCCCAACGGATTACGGGAGCGTATGCAAACTGCCTGGAATCGGTCGCTACACGGCAGGCGCTATCTTGTCTTTTTCCCGGGACCAACGGCAGCCCATTGTCGAAGCCAACACCCAACGGCTCTACGCTCGCTTGCTCCACCTCCAGCATGAGACGTCGTCCAAGCAAGGTCAATTGCATCTTTGGTCCTTTGCCGAACTTGTTTTGCCCTCGCGAACAGGCAGCGGAAAACTAAACCAAGCCCTCATGGAGATCGGCTCGCAAATCTGCTTGCCTAAGAATCCCCTCTGTTCGATTTGCCCTTTGACGGATCTCTGTCCGACTTTTGCATCTGGTTCGCAGACAACTATCCCTGTGCCAAAACGACCCAAAGAGTACACCGAATTGCGCGAAGCAGCCTTAGTGATACGCGACATCAAGGGGCGAATACTGATGCGTCGCTGTGCTCCGGATGAGCGGTGGGCGGGCCTTTGGGATTTTCCGCGTTTTGACGTTACCCATTGCAAATTATCAGCCGCCGAACCCAATAGTTTGGCAGCACAATTCAGCGAGAGATTTGGTAAATCGATACTCGTGGGCAAGAAGATTCATGAACTCAAGCACGTCGTCACTAGGTACCGCATCACGCTAAAAAGCTACGAGGCGCAAATCGATTCGTCATTGAGGGGCAAGTGGAGGACTGGGGTTGAGCGAACATGGGCGAATCCGACCAAGCAGTCGGATCTCGCGCTCCATTCATCCGGCAAGCGACTCTGGTCGTGGCTCGCCAAGTAGATTTGGCACATGAATGGCGGGCAGGGAAAGATCAGCATTTCAGAAAGTAAGTCGAAAGAATTTCTGAAGGTCGGTCAGTCAAAAGCGGTACACGATGATGTTTTAGGCTTGTTGCAGTGCTTGAGAAAAATCAAGAAATCCCCTGACTCTATTGTACCGATCGCCGCAAGAGGATTTTGGAGCGACACACCCCGTTCCGCAAAACTGCGTTCTCAATTGGAACAGAAGGGGCAGGGGTTAGGGGTCAGGCTTGGTTTTCGGTTTTCAAGTTGGGAGCGATGGTCGCCAGACGTTTTTTCACGATCCAGGGCACTATGAACGACTGACCCAAGGCCTAGCCCGATAAGGTCTTGCGTTCGGGCTGGATCGTCGTGGCCTTTTGTTGGATGCCCAATCATCTACATTTGTCGCTCAAAACCCCGCGGCCGAACCTCTCCCGCGGGATGCAACATTGGCTGAGCGGTTATGCAAACTGGTACGCCAAACGGAATCAACGAACCGGAACCGGGCATCTGTTTCAGGGACGCTACAAATCATTCGCGGTGGAGGACGCCAGCTATTACTGGACGCTCAGCCGTTATCTCCATTTGAATCCCTGTGCCGGCAATCGACCGCGCGTCGAGCAGGGACTTTCTGCCGGCGTCGCCAATCCACTGAAAGAGGCTCTGGACGATTGGGTGATCGGCTCGCAAACGTTCCTCAAGAGGATTATCAAGCTGG
>JAYVPJ010000112.1:0-6040 GCA_043757445.1 Pirellula sp.
AAATCCGAGTCTGACCGTAGCATCACGTCGGAAATGAGCAATTCCGGTGTGCGCCAGCCAACCGGAAAAATGGCTCAATCCGAAACCGGAATCGACAAAAAAGGGATCGGTCGTTCTCGGAGATAGGCATCAAGTCTGCGATCGGCCAGCACCAGTGTTTCTTGAATGATGTCTGATGGATCGATCCGTTTCATGAGTCGTCGGTCAATGCGCAACGCCACCATCCGCTTCAAGCGATCGCGATGTTTTTCGAGGAGCTGCGAACGGGCAACCTCATCGCCAAGGCTCGCCTTGTTCAAGCACTCATTGCTGTCCGAATCTTGATTTGTCATGCAATCACCATAACTGTGATTCTGCAGCCGCTGGCGATCGGTCACATTAATTTTAAGAATGCGCCGGGAAAAAAATTTCCGCGAAGTTCATCACTCCGAAGTTAGGGAATTCAACCATCGAGCTTAACAGATTCGAGTTGCCGGAAGCGATAGTAAAACGATTATCCTCAATCGATCCCGTCCTGCGTCTCGGCATTGTCGCAGCAACTAAGGTCATTCCGTTTTGCTTGCCAGCTCAAGTTTACTTGCGAGATGCGTATCGTACTGGTTACTTAGGTAGTAGATCAGCCCGGATCGAATCTTAAGATGCAAGTTGACCCACATCTCCTTGGGATCATCCTCCGATGCAGCGAAAACATCCGTGTAGTGTGCTGTAACGTTTTCGCCATCAGCAAGATAAGTAACTTTCAGCACACCGCGATTGGGACGTGCAACCATTGAGCTTATCAGATTCAACCATTTTTGCAGTCCCTCGATGCCATGCCAGATACCAAAAAGTGGAGATGCAGGATCACCCGAGCTATTGAAGACAAAATCGGAGGAAAAAAGTTGCGCATTGTGTTCGAGCATTGAGTTGTAGTGTAAATCGTAGCTTTCTAGAAACTGCCTCGCAACATTGAGAGGAGAGCTCTGCAGATCGTCGACCGTGACAATGCAATTGGCCGCAGAAAGTGCATCGGCGATATCCGCCAGTGTAGTTAAGCTCAGGCTGCCACCACCTTCTGCCTTTCGTATCAATCGATCCGAATACCCTGCACGATGAGCCAACTCTGCTTGCGTAAGTCCCTGCTTGCAGCGAAAAAACCGAATGCGATCACCGCAAACATTGATACTTCGTATTGTATCTCGTTCAGTCATAAATTCTTCTTTCCATGCGACGAAGAAATGGATTTCGAGGGAGGATGCCCAGTTTCGGTTCCTATTCCGTTCCTGTTCACCGATCGTCAAAAGGACTAGATATTAAGTCGATTGAATCTCCCCCGCAAATGAAACGACCTGAAATCATTTTAGAAATTGCGGTCCTGTAAGAAAGTGACCAAGCTCCGAAGCAGATAACTACGAATACAGGAAGAAAAATTCCAAACAATGTGACCATGCCCTTTGTTTTTGCAGAGTCCCAGATATGGGGCAGTTTAACGCCTGACTGCACACAACTCCTTTGGTGGCCGAAAAAGTTGGCTCGATTCGTTTCCGCAACATGACCCACTAGAACTTTAAGGTTTGCTTGATGAAAAAATTTCTTACCCAGACAGACGGCATCAGCATGTTAAGCAACAGCGATTGCCAAGAAAATGTTCGCCTGACAATGCTTACCGTCAACTTGCAGAATCGGAACGATGCTTGAACACAAATGATGCTTTCCTGGGATTGCCAAAAGGAGTAAACGCAAGTGTTGATCCAAAGGATTTCATGCCACTGAACCGGGCCTCCCGGCAAATCCTAGTAGGCCGATTTTGTCACGCACTTTATCGATGGTACATCAGTAAGTCTCAACAATCTCGCAATTGGAATCCCGATCGGTCTTTCGACTGGCGATTGCTTAGGCACGACCATAGCGAACGAATCATTAACCTTGTCGAAGGATACTATGCGGTGGAGCAGTACGCGCCCGACTACACCGCAGAATTGACTCGATTGGCAAGAAGCTCGTATGGGCATTCTCAATTTCAGATTCGTTGGGGTTCCGAGGAGGAGAAGCATTCGGACCTATGGAGGAATGTGCTGTTACACAGCCGCGCGAGAACGCCAACTCAGATAGAGCAGTATACAAAAGAACTACGAGCCAACGCCTGGACTGCCCCATTTGATACGCCGCTTGAGATGCTTTTCTATACAGTGTTTCAAGAGCGTGCCACTCAGCTGATCTACCTGAAAACTGCAGCTTTAACCAGATCCTCCTTTAGCCCTGTTTCGGACCAGAATTCATACGATCCTGTACTCACGAAAATTGCAACTACGATCGCATTCGACGAAGCTGCGCACTATGATTTTTTTCTTGCTCTTGCGAGAGTGCATCTCTATTATTTCCCTCAAGAATCGATGGAAGCGATGGTTTCGGTCCTCCGCAGTTTTGTCATGCCTGCTGCTCGAATAATGCCGAATTACGATGCCTTTATAAACGTGCTTTACGAGTCCCGACTTTTTGGACCTACGGTATATGGTCGTGAAGTTGCAAAGCCTGCTCTGGCAGCTTTGGGGATCGAATCGATAAAGGCATTGGAGGAGGGCCTGTTACAAACCAAATCTTCCTTCAGCATAGAAGGAGTCGACTGTCCTCCGCCCTTCGCTTGCTGTGACTTTGCAGTACTTGAATCCACGGTTCGAAATTTGTTCGACCGAGTTGGTAGATATGAATCGGACGTTGGATTGAATGATGTGAATCCAACCGTCTTTTTGCCCAATAGATGGTAAGCAAAAAATTTCCTCGCAATCGCGAACAATTGAAAGACACCAAGGAATATGACTGAATTGGTTCACTTGCTGAACAGTGTTGAAGAACGTATTTTGAAAGGAGATGGCACGGAAGCGGTTGCTGTTTTGTGTGACGGACTTCGAACTCTTCGCAATTCTTTGAGCGATAATCTATGGGTGTCAGAAGTAATTGCCTCGTGTCGGAGTCATCCAGTTTTGGAACTGCTTCTACAAGACCCTTACACATCGAGAGCGTTTCGAAAGCCGCGTGGCTACGCTGGCGATGCTGAAATGCTCGACTACATCTATTCAGGGGAACCGCCAATTGATACCACTTCAATTGGTCGTTCTGTTTTTCGAGGTACTACGGGCTTGCCTAACGGAATTAGCGTTGTCGAACGTCGCGATATTCTATCGAAGAAAATTGATAGCATAGCTGCATCACGATCTCATCCAAAAGTGTTGTCAATCGCGTGTGGTCACCTCCGCGAATGCCAATCCTCGTCAGCTATCAGCAAAGGTCTAATCGCCGAATTTGTAGCCTTGGACCAGGACGCTGCAAGTCTTGAGTTCGTCCGCCGTGAGATGACACCGCTCGGAGTGAAAGTAATTCAAAGCTCTGTCCTGGAAATAATTCGCAAACGAATTACGTTCTCCGGATTTGACTTCGTATATGCTGCTGGGCTTTTCGACTATCTATCAAATGAGCTAGGCAAGCGTCTATTTGCAACGATGTTTGAAATGCTGCAGAGCCAGGGCAGATTGCTTATCGCAAATTTCGTTCCAGATAACCATGGTCGCGGATACATGGAATGTTTTATGGATTGGCACCTTATTTGTCGCGATGAGACGCAGATGAAAGCGTTTCTTGCCGCAATTGATTCTGAGCAAATGGCTGATTATCAATTATATCGCGACACTCAAAAAAACGTGTTGTACCTTGAAGTTTTAAAGTCGTAACACCCGTTTACATTTCCTGGAATTTGAAAGTAGTTGAATATGTTGAAGATTCCCAGTTTGTTACTCGTGTCCGTTGTCGTGTCCCTTTGCAGTATTGCCGTTGGCCAAGATATTCCGTTGGTCAACGGTCAAGCGACAGTTGACAACCTTTCCATAAATAAGCCAGAAGGCGAATTTTCCATTGGCGAAGTCAACGGGCAATCAACGCTTAATCTGAGGGGCGTGGCGAGAATTTTGCGAATAAGAAAGATCGACGGCCAGTCGACCGTCAATGCAAGTTGTCTTGTTGTCCAGCAAGTAATCATTGACGAACTAAATGGTCAATCAGACCTAGTAATCAACACTGCACATTTTACGTTTCGTGTGATCGATGGGCAATCTGTTGTACTCCTTAAACAAAATGGCCCCGGAGCATTGAATGGAACGGAGAAGATCGACGGACAATCCCGAATTCTATGGCACGGACATCATGCCCCAGAGGTTAGAACCAATAAAGTTGGTGGGAATTCAAGGGTGCGCGAAGTGTGCTTTTAGCGTAAGCGTACACGCGTCTTTGGCTGATTTTTGACGTCGGAACCGGGCGCGGCGGGCTTCGCCGGCCAGCTTAGCCCTGTACTGATTTCCGTAGTTCGCTACGGACTCGACGCTTGGCTGCTTGCTCCACGGCGATCGAAGCCTTTTCTTGACGTTCCTCCGCTCGGTATGGCCGTACCGCCTCGGGACGGTGCGTCTTCCAGGACGCCTTTTTCAAGGGCCCACTGGCGGACCTGATCCTTCTGGATCGCGATCCCGGTTTCCTGTCTGTCTTGAGCCGAGTGTTGGAAATAAGCAATCGCCCGCACCAACTGTGACTATGAGGCTGGCGCTGTGGCTTTCAAGCAATTCTCCATTTCAACGATTCCTTCGTAACAGTGATATGAAGTTGTTTGTCGTACTGAGAACCGGCCGCATCGATCGCCTTCTGCCAGCTGCCGAACTCGCGGCGGATGGCGAGGGAGTGGTCGCGATTTTCTAAACAGACTTCGCTCAAGCTAGCCGTCAACTGTCTCGGTCGGCGGAAAGGCTGCTTCTATCGCCTTGGCCCAGCTGCGGAATTCGCGGCGGACGGCGAGGGCATAGTCTCGGTTCTCCAAACAGACTTCGCTGTAGATGAGGGTCTGTCCAGCTGCTTGGCGGCTTCGAAGCCAGAGCAACATACCTTCGCGATCGAGGTGCTTGGGCCGGCGATGAGAGACGTTTGCTAAGTTAATTCCAGCGGCCGTCAACGCCTCGCGCCAGATACCAAAGTGGCGTATCGCCGCGCTGTAGAGCGCTCCATCGCGACTGCGAATCACCTTAGCCCCTAGGTCGTAGCCGGTCGTACAGAGTCGGCGGAGTTGTTGTTTGATACGCTCGGGAGTCAAGTCGCGACACCGCCCAACGTCGCGGGGACTGATGCCAGCATAGTCCATTGCCGGATCCCAAGATCCAATGCAATTTGGGCGAATCAACGGAACCATTGCTCAAGTCGCTGCATTCAAAGATGCACCGGTTACCAAGTTTGTTCGTGATGTCAATGTTAGGCAGCTCAAAGATGAATTTGAAGTTGAAACTTTTGAGATCACGGGGCGTTTTCAATCATTTCAATCAACGAATTTGCCGACTGCTTTCAAATTGAATGTCATCCCAAGCCGGGGATTCGTCACTCCACTCATTCAAGAAATGGATTCAACAGGAAGGGTGATCGTAGAATGGAAAAGCGAAAAGTACTTTCAGCCTAAGGGCCAAGATCGCTGGTTTCCTGAGATTTTCACGTGTCGGACGTTACTCCACGAGCCAAGCACCTAAACTTATGTCTTCGATGTCGATAAGGATCAGGTAATTCTCGGCAATGACGTCGCCGAAAACCGGTTGAGAATATTACTACCAACCAGAATGACCTATTTGGATGCTCGAACACAAAGTAATCAGAAAAGCTACACTGCAAATCGAGATGTGTACCTAACCTTAGATGGATTAAGTGAGCTTGAAAACAATACCGCTCTTACCCGTGTCGTTGTCCAATAGTACCAAAACTGTATCGACCTTTTAAGGCGCAATCGTCCCTTCCACACGCAGACATGCCTCGATCCTGCCATCGGCCGCTTTTCCACAAGTTGGTCCTTGACCCACTGCGGACGCCGGCGCTGGCTGCTTGCTTTAGGACTGATGCTTCTGATAGACTGAAACGGCATTTGAAAGTGATAAGAAAGGTGCAAATTGTTTGGCTCTTCCGCACAATTAGTGGGTGAAACAGTGCTCATTGGGGCCAGCCCCAAACCCCGGAATTTTACGCATAGGGCAAAAAGCAAGCCTGT
>JAYVPJ010000113.1:0-64190 GCA_043757445.1 Pirellula sp.
GGCCCAAGGCCGACCCTCCCCGAGGGAGGGTGACTTACTCGGGAAAACCTTGGCCAATACGCTGGACGACCTCCGAGGCCAGTGGTGCCCTTGAACTTCGTTAATTCATCGCAATTCCTGCGGAACAAAAACGATCCCAATCAAACACGTGTCAATACCAGTTTTTTAACAGCCCAGGACAAGCCCCCGACCAACCTGAAAAGCCCGCCCGAACCTGAACAGCCCAAGGGGGCAGCGATACGATTCGCTCATCGCACGCAGGGGCAGCGAGCATCAAGTGTTTTCAAGGCTGGTGGGTATGCTATGGTTGGGGTATGATTTTTGAAGGTTTGAACCCGCACAAGTCATTCTCTTTCGACTGAGGTAAGCTGCTTTGTTTCGTCAAGGAAATCCCGGTTTTCTCGCACTTGAAGATGGCTCCGTCTTTGAGGGAGTCTCCATTGGTGCGGATGGCGAAATGGAAGGCGAGGTTGTATTCAACACCTCCCTTACTGGCTACCAAGAGATTTTGACCGATCCGAGTTACCGCGGCCAGATCGTGACGATGACTTATCCGATGATTGGAAATGTTGGAGTCAACGATGATGATCGAGAATCAGGTTTTCCAAGAATTGCTGGATTCGTCGTTCGTGAATGCAGCCGACTTCACAGTAATTTTCGGTCGAATGGATCGCTACCGGAGTACCTCAAAAAGCACGGAATTGTTGCTGTTTCGGGAATCGACACAAGAGCCATCGTTCGCAGGATTCGCAACCAGGGTGCATTAAAGGGGATAATCTCGACGGTTGACATGAATCATGCTTCTTTAGTCAAAAAAGCTCGATCGAGTCCAGGATTAGTTGGCCGTGATTTAGTTCGAGAAGTGATGCCGCCTGGGACGACGCAATGGAGCGAATCGCTCCATGCATTGGCGATCAACGGGAGCGAATCGCTGGCTCCAAAATCACAGCCCCACGTGGTATGTCTGGACTATGGAATGAAATGGAACATTCCACGGCACTTGGCTCAGCGAGGTAACAAAGTCACTGTCCTGCCCGGAACATCGACGGCCGAAGAAGTTTTGGCTTGCAAGCCTGACGGAGTCTTTCTGAGCAATGGTCCCGGCGATCCGGAACCACTCGGGTATGCGATTCAGACGATCAAGGATTTACTTGGGAAGACGCCTATTTTTGGGATCTGTCTTGGGCATCAGTTGCTGTCGCTTGCCGGAGGAGCAAAAACGTTCAAACTTAAATTCGGCCATCGCGGTGCCAATCAACCAGTCCTCAATTGCAGGACGGGCCGGGTGGAAATCACTTCGCAAAACCATGGATTCGCAGTCGACGAAAAGGACTTGCCCGGCTGTTTCGAAATCACGCACCGCAATCTGAACGACCAGACGATTGCGGGGGTTCGCCACAGGAGTGTCGATGCGTTCAGCGTTCAATATCACCCTGAGGCGTCCGCGGGTCCGCACGACAGCAGCTATTTGTTCGACGAGTTTCAGCGAGATCTGGACCTGCAGGTCGCCGCAAGATCAGGAAGAGCTTGAGATGCTCGCTAAACGCGTCATTCCCTGCCTCGATGTCCATCAGGGGCGAGTCGTCAAAGGGACGAACTTTGTTCATTTGCGAGACGCAGGTGATCCGGTTCAAATCGCTCAGCGCTACGAGGCCGAGGGGGCCGATGAATTGGTGTTTCTGGATATTACCGCCAGCCATGAAGACCGCGGAATCATGCTCGATGTCGTAAGACGAACCGCAGAACAGGTCTTTATGCCGTTGACGGTCGGGGGTGGGATTCGCACTCTCGAAGATATTCGAGTGCTGCTTCAAGCAGGCTGTGACAAGGTGTCGATCAATTCGACTGCCTGCAAAAACCCTGAATTTGTAAAGCAAGCTGCAGAACGATTCGGTTCGCAATGCATCGTGGTCAACATCGATCCGAGACGCGTTCAGCGAAACGGCAAAGAGTTCTGGGAAGTTCATATTAACGGTGGACGAACCCCGACTGGGCTCGAAGCGGTCGCTTGGGCGGAACAAGTCGAAGCGCTAGGTGCGGGCGAAATTGTTGTTACGAGCATGGATCGCGATGGAACCAAGGATGGGTACGATCTGCCGATCACTTCGGCTGTCAGCCAGCGTGTGCAAATCCCAGTGGTGGCAAGCGGCGGAGCGGGTCGGCCGGAACATCTGGTAGACGCGATCTTGATAGGCAAAGCGGATGCAGTTCTGGCTGCCAGTATTTTCCACTTTGGGGAGTTCTCTATTGGACAAACCAAACGCATGATGGCGGAAAGTGGAATTCCAGTCAGGTTGTGATTCCAATTCCTGTTCAATTGAGTCACGATAGATGAGTCACGCTGGATCGACATATTCGACAGACTTTTTAGTTGCAGCTTTTTTCACTTCAGTATTCGGTTCGAAAATTGACTTATGGGACACACAAAAGCGTCAACTGCCCCAAGTAAATCGGCGCCTGTTGCGAGCGCTGAGGAATTGGCGGCATCGTTGCTCGTGGAAAAACGCGAGCTAGAGGTCGACAAGCTTTTCAAAGCCTGCGTCAAGCTCGAGGGTAGCGACTTGCACCTGAAAGTTGGTACTCCACCGATTGTTCGATGCAAGGGGGACCTTAAAACACTCAATCGGCCGCCTATCGACCTCGCAGAAATGGTTCGCCTACTGATTCCGATGCTCGATGATCGAAACCGACGGATCTTTGAGGAAGAGGGAGGAGCCGACTTTTCCTACACCGTCAATTTAGATGGTGAAAATTGGCGATTCCGAGTCAACATGCTCAAACAACTTGGGCGACCTGGGTTGGTCGCTCGACGAATCAACAATTTCATCCCCAATTTCGAAGGGCTCTTTCTCCCTCCAATCCTCGAGGATTTGTGCAAGTTCGACCAAGGCATGATCTTGCTTGCCGGTGTGACAGGCTCGGGTAAGAGTACTACGATTGCATCCATGCTGAACTGGATCAATCGCAACTATCGGAAGCATATCTTGACTCTTGAAGATCCGATTGAGTTCGTTTACAAGGAGGATAAATGCCTGATCAACCAGCGGGAAGTAGGCACGGACGTTTTGGATTTTAATATCGCTATGAAGCACGCGGTTCGAGAGGATCCAGATATCATTCTCGTCGGTGAGATGCGAGATCAAGAAACGTTTATGACGGCCATTCACGCAGCCGAAACAGGGCACTTGGTATTTGGAACCATTCACGCTTCCACAGCCCCATCTACCATCGGTCGTATCTTGGACCTTTTTCCAGAGGCGATGCACACGGCTATTCGAAATGCGATGGCTTTTAATATGAAAGGGATCGTCGCGCAAAAGCTGCTTCCGTCGATCCGGAACGATGTCAGTCGTGTGCCCACCTGCGAGATCATGCTCTTCACACCCATGATTCGAAAACTTATTTTGGAAAGCAAAGATCAAAAGCTATCGGATGCAATTCGAATCGGCGCTCAGGACGGGATGCAGGACTTTACCATGAGTCTCAAACAGCTAATCGATGACGGATTGATCGATCGACCCACCGCCTTCGAGGTAGCTCCGAATCCTGAAGCACTCAAAATGGCGCTCAAAGGAATCAACGTCAGTCAACCTGGTATCATATAACTAGGGCGATAGGCAAGATGTAGCATGGCCCCCTGGGCCGTGTGAGTAGCATAGCCCCCTGGGCCGTGTGATACTCGGACCTTACTCAACTAATCCACTCACGTTTGCGAAGTGAATTGCACAAGCGGTCAACATGATATTCGGAAGAAAGAAAGCGAAGCCTACAAACGATCCACTTTCCTTTGGTGGCGAAGATGTGGTACTGCCACCCCTCGAAGTCAAGACGTTTGGGGTTCCTAAAGACGAAGCCCAAGGCTTGATGATTGCTGCTCGTCAATTGCCGGGCTATCCGGTCGCATTAGTCGTTTTGGCAAACGCGATCTCGGCCAGGGCGGACCGCATTTTGATGGACTACTCCGCACAGGGCGCTTTGGTTCGCTACCGTATCGATGGCGTTTGGGAAACGCTGCCTGCGATGGATCGACCGACCGGTGATGCAGCCTTGGTTGTGTATAAAAAAATGTTTGGCCTCATTCCAGCGGAACGACGAGCCAAACAAGAGGCGAAATTCGCAACGAATTTCAAGGACATCGATTGGGTTATTTCCTTTACCAGCGCTGGCGTACAATCAGGTGAACGTGTCCTTTTTCAAATAGACACCAAGAAACCCACCATCAAGACGTTGAACGACCTCGGCATGCGAGATGCCATGCAAGAATCGTTTCGTCGGATGCTCAATGGCGACAAGGGCATCGTCTTAATTAGTGGACCGCCAGGCCAAGGTCTGCCGACGACCTGGCGCATTTCACTCGAGTCCGCCGACAAATACGTTCGCGACTATGTGTCACTAGAGAACAAGGCTGACCCAGATCCAGAGATCATCAACGTATTTCAGAATTTTTTTGAACTTGGCGTTGGCGATAGTCCAGAAGAACAGTTTGAAAAAATGCTGCTTAGGCAGCCGGATGTATTGGTGATGCCATCTCTGATCAATTCTTATATTGCGGATCGAGTGATCGATCAGATCACTAAACTTGGTAAGCATTCCATCACGCGGATGGTTGCCACGGACTCGGCAGATGCCATTGTCAAATTACTTCGTACCTACAAGCCCGAGGCAAAGAGTATTGTCAAGCTGTTATCCGGTGTATTGAATCAGCGCCTCGTCCGGCGCCTTTGCGAACGGTGCAAGCAACCCTTTCAACCGACGCCGCAGCTTCTTCAAAAACTTGGCATACCTGCTGGGCGGGTTCAAAAACTGTTTCAGCCAACTATCCCGCCGCCGCCTGAGCAACGCGTGGATGCCAAGGGGAATCCAATTGAGATCGAAATTTGCAAGAAGTGCAACGGTCGAGGCTACTTTGGTCGAATGGGTATCTTTGAGTTGCTTACGATAGACGAAAAAATGCGACAGGTCATCATGAAGTCAGCGTCCAATCCAGATGCGATTAGGCAATATGCAAAACAGCAGGGGCATCTTGGATTCCAAGAGGAGGGGATACTTGCGTGTGCGTTAGGCATGACCTCGCTGCAAGAGATTCAAAAAATGATGGCCGGGAAATAGTAAGTTCGGCCATCGCGTTGCACGGGCGTCTCGCCCGTCAAAACATGGGCGGGACGCCCATGCCACTTGGTATTTTTGTTTCTGCCCCTCGCCTTAGTACGAGTCGCAGAGCGACTCGCCCACAAAAAATTACAGCCTCTGGGCGTGCCACACTGCATTAGATGTGCTAGCGGTGTGCAAAGCTGAACGACCTCGGTGGCTTCTTGGCAGTTAAGGAAACTACGTCCCCTTTAAAGGCTTTCAAAGGAATCTTGATGGCCTATCCATTCGATGGAGAGTTCGCTGGTTTCTCTGGTTAGGCAAGTCTGGAAATTTAGGACCTGGTTGTAACTGGAGCAATCGATTTGACGATCAAGGTCATGTGCCGAAGGCAGAGTTTTGCTACTCAAACAAGGTGTACCCGTTGTGGTACAATTCTCGGTCTTTCCTCCATCTTCCATTCCAGTTTTTGAGTTTCAGCGTGCTAAGGTTGGTTTGCCTAGTCAACTAACCCGCCCATCCTGGACTGGAAAGGACACTCATCGTCACATGCTCATGCGGCATCCGTTACCTGAACTACAATTTGCTTATCGATTGCCTTATGGAGCGAACGTCACCGAACGTGGTGTTCAGTTTACAATCTTCAGTCGGTCCGCGACTGCTATGCGGCTTTTGCTATACAAGCACGTAGATGATCGTGAACCATCCGAAGTGATCGAATTCGATCGACGCAACGATCGTTGGGGAGACGTGTGGAGCATTTGCCTGCCTCGCCTCGAACCTGGACAACTTTACCACCTTCAAGCCAACGGACCGTTCGACCCAGAATCCGGGCAATGGTTTGATAGCAACGCACGCTTGATTGACCCCTACGCTAAAGCCTTGGCAGGATGCTGTCAACACACGACCGATGGTGTTATTCGCCCACCGAAATGCGTCGTCGTAGATGATGCATTCGATTGGGAGGGCGATCGGCATGTTCGCCGTTCGCTAAGCGATAGCATCATTTATGAAATGCACGTGAAGGGCTTCACCCAAAGCAAGTCCTCGAATGTCGAACATCCTGGAACCTATCTTGGAGTGATTGAAAAGATTCCTTACTTGAAGAGTTTGGGAGTTACCGCTGTTGAGCTGATGCCGGTCCATGAGTTTCCTATTCTGGACGTTCATGGAAATTCGCCGGAGAGGCCAAACTACTGGGGCTACGACCCGATGGCCTTCTTTGCACCGCACCGCGGATACGCATCGTCGAAAGAACCCGGGGCTCAAGTCCTCGAGTTCAAGCAAATGGTAAAGGCTTTGCACCAAGCCGGCATCGAAGTGATTCTCGACGTGGTCTTCAATCATACCTGTGAGGGGAATGAGCGAGGTCCTGTGTTGACTTTCAAGGGACTTGAGAATCAAGTCTATTACATCTTGAATTCTGGCGGCGCACATTACAGCAACTACACAGGTTGCGGCAATACATTCAATGGCAATCATCCAATTTGCCGCGAACTCATTTTCCATTGCTTGCGACATTGGGTGCATAACTATCACGTGGACGGTTTCCGATTCGATCTTGCGAGCATCCTTTCTCGCGATCGCTATGGAAACCTCATGCCTCACCCGCCGCTGGTGGATCTGATTGCGGAGGACCCCATGTTGGCTGATACGAAGATCATCGCCGAAGCGTGGGACGCAGCGGGTGCGTATCAAGTGGGATCGTTTGGAGATTTGCGTTGGGCTGAGTGGAACGGTCGCTATCGAGACGATGTTCGGCGATATTGGCGGGGGGACTCCGGCATGGTGGGAGCCATGGCGACTCGATTGAGTGGATCGTCGGATCTCTACGAGCAATCTGGTCGGGCACCGTATTGCAGCATCAACTTTGTGACGTCCCACGACGGCTTTACCATGAACGATTTGGTGAGCTTCAAAGACAAGCACAACGACGCGAATGGCGAGGGAAATCGAGACGGGGACAACAACAATTGCAGCGACAACTACGGTGTTGAAGGCCCAAGCAAAAAGAAGAACATCGAAGCAATTCGAGTTCGCCAAATCAAGAACATGCTGTCCTCGTTAATGCTTAGTCAGGGTGTTCCAATGCTCTTGATGGGTGACGAGGTGCGGCGAACACAGCGGGGAAACAACAATGCTTATTGTCAGGACAACGACATTTCTTGGTTCAACTGGGCTCATTTGGAAGCGCATCCGGACATCCTGCGATTTACTCAGGCATTGATTGAGTTCCGTAAACTGCAGCCATCGCTGAGGCGAGACCGTTTTCTAACGGGACGTCCTCAGGACAACCGAGGTGTGCCTGATGTGAGTTGGTTTGAATCGACCGGCAAGCCGATTCATTGGGACGCCCCAGACGGCACGCTTATTTGTTGGCTCGGGAGACCGTCGTTGGTCGATGACCCAAACGGTTTCGGAACGGACATACTGATCATGCTCAATGGAACCCCTGAATCGAAGGTTTTCGCAATTCCACCTCAGACACGAGGAATCCGATGGCGCATGTTTTTGGATACTTCGAAAGAGTCGCCGAAGGATGTCTATCCGGAATTGGATGGGCCATTCGCACCGGCCAATCGTCAAATCGAATTGATGTATCGATCGACAGTCGTCTGGATCGGTGAGGACAAATAGTCTTAGGCGAGCGGCAGGCTGAAATCTACCAACGCCAAAGGGCACTCACTTTGAGCCGCTGGCGCGCTAGCGTGCGGGCCGGACGTCAAGTAATTACTCCCAATCCGGCCCTCATGCTAGCGCATTGAGGCTCAAAATTTACAAAGTGCGAGCCATTGGGCGCTCGCCCGCGGTTCGCGGCCCATATTGTGATCGACGCCAAGTTACAAGCAAACGACCCCAATGATTTCATTGTGTTTCTAGCTCCGAATCCGGGTGCTTGTGGTAGTATGGTTTCTTGACAACCATTCTCGCATTCTTACAAGCAAATGACCCAACTGAAACGATCGATCTTCGTAATTCCAAGCTCGGCATTGGAAGACTTGCCCGCCCGAATGGGCCATGAGCTGGCTACCGATTTTCTCTGCGGCTGGACCGCTCAATGGGATCCTAGACTCCTGGAATCTCTTGGCACGCTCCCTGAATGGAAAAAAGCCGATGGCAGTTCATTGGACCTAAATGCCAGTCTCGTTCTATGCCCAGAAGTATCCAAGTCCAAATTAGAAGTTCCGATTCGTGAGCAACTGCAAATGAACCAGTGCTCGATCATCGAATCACAATTCTTGACGCGGCCCCAATTGGTAGAAACACTCATTGCATCTCTCCGTCCTTCACGAGAAGACCAAGTTGAGTCGAGCCAGCAAGTACCGCTGCTGGTCGAAGATTTTTATGCCCTTGGATACGCAGTGCTTCAGGTCCAAATCCTTGCAAGAAAGCTTCGCTATTCGTGGAACATCGACTGGATCATATTCACGGAACAGGTGCTTTCGGCGGCTCGCGCATCCCTTGGCCAAGACGCCGAAGAAACGGAGCGTTGGCTGCAAGCG
This sequence comes from Pirellula sp., assembly GCA_043757445.1. Classification (GTDB taxonomy): domain Bacteria; phylum Planctomycetota; class Planctomycetia; order Pirellulales; family Pirellulaceae; genus JBKCUI01. Next base: position 8,592 of record JAYVPJ010000113.1, read on the forward strand.
AGCTTTGACTCCTTGTCCCAGGAACGGGACCGTTATTGCTCGCAACAGGCATACCTGCTCGATGTCGTATTGTTGGCGACGAGTACACTCGGCCAATCGCTTGATCGTCAACTGAAAGTAGAACATCCGTTCAATGTCATCGCCACCTCGCAGCTGTTGGGCAGTCTGAAGGAAAAGAATGTTGACGCGGCGACTATGCTGAGTCAACGCATAGCGAACAAGGAATGCTCCTTGGTCGGAGGTCTTGAGCAAGAACGCCCTCACGCCTATTTGTCTGCATCCTCTATTGTTCGTGAGCTTGGACGTGGTTTGAGATCTTATTGGGAACGGGGCTTTCCTGCGCCCAAGGTCTTTACCCGTTTCCAACCTGGATTCCTAGCTTCATCGCCCATCTGGTTAACTCAATTTGGATACTCAGGTGCGTTGTTGGCTGCTTGGTCGGGTGGAACAGTACCAGAGAAAGACCAAGCCAAGATACGATGGCAGGCTTCCGATGATGGGAAATCACTCGACACGGTGCTTGGCCACGTTTTGGATGCGGCGAATGCAGATAGCTATATCGACTTGGCCTCAAAACTTTCAACTCAATTGGACTACCACCACACACCGACTTTGGTTCTAGCGCACTGGCCAGGAATTCGTTTGGTGGCGCTGGATGATCTTCGTCGGGCTATCGCGAGAACGCCTGCACTTGGGAAATTCCACACCGTTGAAGACTACTTTGCATCCACAAACCAACCGTATTCAAGCGATAGTTTTCCTAGCCATGCGTTCCAAGTTCCTGCTCCAAAAACGGTCCAGGAACAGCATGAGCTTCACCATCGATTGATCGGATACGAACATGCACGGAGTCAAGCGGAGCGTCTCTGGTCTCTGCATCACCTTGGGTGGCAAGTTGCAAATCAGTCATCGAACAAAAGGGATGAGACAGAAACAGCTCAACGTCAAATAGAGAATCTGCTTGCACAAGTAGATAGTTGGTTTGATGATTCGTTTGAATCCAATGGGCTTGCCGAGCGAATTGTCGAGCTGCGTGCAAACCTAATGGCACGCATACAACGGGCTTTGGCGAATACGAGGGACTTGAAACGAGAGGGCATGACATCGTCTGACGATCGAGCCTATTTGATGGTCAATCCGTCGAATGCTCCTCAGCGAGTTTTTTTGAGTGATATTCCAGGTACCGTTGATGCTGCATCGTGCACTAGGATTTTTGCTTCGGAAACGAAGGATGGGAAATCGCGAGTTATCGTAGACCTACCACCCTTTGGCTTTGTTCGCTTTCGCGCATTGCCATCGGGGAAATCGAATCCGGACGCGGTTGGAAAATCGTTAACCAAACCACCTTTTTGGAAGAGAGTTGCTGGAGCGAGATCGGGCATTGCAGGGTCCGATTGGACACTCGCAAATGAGTTTATGGAAATCCAAATCGATCCCAAGAAAGGTCATTTGCGATCGGTGTATATAGCAAATAAGCGAGGCAGCCACATGAGTGGAATGACTTCGCTGGTGCGCGGCCCAGCAGATGTGATGCGCAAATGGGATGACGCGGATTGTATTGAGCTGTTCGATATTCGACTCAAGTTGGTGGAGGCCTCTCCGCTAGTGGGCATCGTCGAGGTTACGGGATCCGCCAAAAACGTCGATGGCACGTTGGTTCAAGTCACGACCCGATACAGCCTGTGGAAGGGATCGCGTTGGGTTGTCATCGAGATCGTCGCCGAAAATCTGAAGCTTGACTCTTGTAGTTGCGTATGGCGAACGGCTTGGCAAAATGAAGGAGCCAGTATTTCAGCCTGGTCTCAAGGAATCAAAGGCAAGTTGCAAGCTCCGTTTCAAGGCACCATTGAACTGATCGAAATCGACGACGCAGATCACCGTATTTGCATCGCTCCGCAAGGGTTAAGTGCGCATCGTCGGTCGGGCTCACGTTTCTTGAATTCATACCTTCCGATCGGTATCGACGGAAGCACGCGATCAAGATTCGCAATTGGTTTGGATTGGCCGCGAGCGTACGAAACAGCCGTGGATCAAATGGATTCGCCTTGGATAGTGGAGGACTTCTTAGCTCCTCAAGAAATGGACCAAGGGGCTTGGCTTGCTCAATGCAGTTTGTCGCATGTAAACCTCGCTTGGGACGACATTCGGCCGGTTTTGGAGCCGAATAGGTTGCCAGTCGGGGAATCCGAGCTTTGGACTGGGCAGCCAGCAGATGCTTGCCTTTGGCTGCGTGAAGTGCGAGGGAAGTTTGGATCGGCTAAACTCAGTTTCTTTCGACGCGTCGTAGAAGCGTTTCGAGTGGATTGCCAAGGTCGAGAATTTGATACACTATCGGTAGTTGATGGCCAAGTCGTTGTGGCAGTGCAAGCGAATGAGCAATCCCGAATTCTCTTGCGATGGGAGTCAGGGCGAACTGAAACGAAGTCAACATGAACACGAATGCGGAAACCACCGATTTAACGAACCAGAGCATTGCCGGATTCTCCATATTGCACCGCTTGGGTGTGGGTGGAATGTCGGAAGTCTACTTGGCTTTTCAAGAATCGCTTCATCGACATGTTGCGCTCAAGGTCATGCGAGCCGACTTCGTGGGGTCAAGCGATCACGAGCAACGCTTTTTGCAAGAGGCGCGGGCGGTTGCTTCGCTGATGCACCCCAACATCGTACAGGTATATGATGTCGGCAAATATGAATCGATCCATTATATTGCTCAAGAGTACGTTCCTGGCAGCAATCTCTTTGCCTACGTGCAACGCCGCGGCGCGTTGCCGTTGGCCGAATCGATTTCTATTCTTTGGCAAACAACGGCTGCCCTTCAAAAGGCTGCATCGATTGGATTGGTACATCGCGATATCAAGCCTGACAACCTTTTGCTAACACCCGATGGCGAGGTCAAGGTAGCTGATTTTGGTCTTGCGCGAGCCAGAGGCCAGTCGCTCAATTTGACTGCCGTTGGAGTTGCGCTTGGCTCGCCGCTGTACATGAGTCCGGAGCAAATCCAAGGACTGTCGGTTGATTCGCGTAGTGATTTGTATTCTCTGGGTGCGACCGCTTATCATATGTTGACTGGGCGGCCGCCCTTTTCTGGTGAAACCGCATTAGCGCTGGCCATGCAGCATTTGCAAGCGGAACCCGCGAGACTAGAACAACTTAGGCCGGATCTGCCGAAGGCGTTAGTGAACATCGTTCATCGATTATTGGCAAAGAATCCCGACGAAAGATTTGCATCTGCGGTCGAGTTGGCGCGTGCGTTGAAGGAGGTGGTAGACGACAACTTGGCAGGTCAAGCGAATCAAATGGTTCCTTTCACTGGACTGATTATCGAGCATCAGCAACTCAGCAATCTCGACGTCACTCAGGAACTTCAAAAGCTCGGCAGGAATAACAGCGTCTCGAAAAAACGAAAACCGTCGCGACTTATAGTCGTTGGTCGAAGAATTGCGTTTGCGGTTGTAACTATTCTGGCCGGGTTTGTTTTGACATCCTATTTTCTTCGCGACGATCTGCTTGAAAATCAAGTTACGTCAACTGCTGGTGTAATACGTCAATCAACGATTGAAAGGCAGTATGCATTGGCTCTGATAGAAAACGATTTAAAGCACTGGAAAGCGGTCTCCGTTAACTTTCCGCCACAAGATCCAATGAGCCTAAGCTATGAATTAAAAGCAAAGCTTCAGACCGCTCGACTACTAATCGAACATCAGAAATATCCGCAGGCTCTGGAAACAGTCCGGAGTGTTTTGGATGCTAAGTCAGATGGCGTCATTCGAGCGATTGCCTCCATTGAAATGGGGTACCTCAAAGGTCGCGTACTGGGTGAACGGCTTTCTAACTACGACGATGCGATTAGCCAGATGGCCCTCTTGGATACCGAAAAACAAAAGATAGTCGAAGAATCACTGCCCAAAAGTGTATTGTCCGCTTGGGACACTATCGATCTAGCAAGGCAAGAAGAAAGCAAAACTTGATGAGCCATGAAGTCCCCGAACTACCCATCCAGCCCGAAGCGTTCGGTGAAGACGAAAAGGCTCGCCCCCAACCTGCCGACGAAATGCCGTCAGCACTCGAAAGGGATGATCTAATCGACATGATGCGCCGAACGGTGGATCGCCTCTATTTGGATGGGACCACTCGAGGCGACCTTAAGATTCTTAGTCGCACATTGCGAGAGCTAAGGTACGCATTCAAAGTTTTCCAACCGTTCCGCCGACGACGAAAGGTGACCCTATTCGGATCGGCCCGAACTCCGTCGGATCATCCGAACTACATCCAAGCTGTCGACTTCAGCCGAAAGATTGCAGAACGAGGCTGGATGATCATCACGGGCGCTGGGGGCGGCATCATGGAAGCTGGACACAAAGGTGCGGGGCGAGAACTGTCCATGGGCCTCAACATCATGCTCCCGTTCGAGCAGTCTGCAAATCCATTCATCAATGGCGACGCAAAACTCGTAACGCTCAAATACTTCTTTACCCGCAAATTGATGTTTGTTAAAGAGTGCAGTGCCGTGGTCTGTTGCCCCGGTGGATTTGGCACGCTCGACGAAACGCTTGAGGTACTGACACTCTTGCAGACCGGCAAGCAATCTATGTTCCCATTGGTGTTGCTGGATGAGCCAGGTGGGAAATTCTGGACAGGGCTTGAATCATTTTTCAAGGAACAGTTGCTCAGCCAAAAATTGATCAGCCCGGAAGACGTTCATTTGTATTACGTGACCGATAGCGCTGACCAGGCCGTCGATGAGATTCTCCTGTTTTATCACGTTTACCACAGCATGCGCTATGTCAACGACTTGCTCGTGCTTCGATTGAACGCGAAACTATCCAGCAAAAAAATAGCTTCCATGAATCAGGAGTTCAAAGACATCTTGGTTTCTGGCGAGATCGGGCAACGCGACGCATTGCCCGAGGAAGCCAACGAGCCAGAACTAAAGGAATTGCCAAGGCTCCACATGCATTTTAACCGCCGAAGCATCGGTCGACTGAGACAATTGATCAATAGAATCAACGAGCATGATGCCTCTTAGGCGGAGGTCACTCTCGGTAAGTGGTGCTTAGTCCGGCAGGGCGTCCAATCTAGTGCGTTGTCAGCCTGAAAAGTGGGGTAAGCTTCCAGCTTGCCATCAGTGATTCATCGCAAGCTGGAAGCTTACGCCACGTTGGTATCAATGAGCGCGAGTCGCGGAGCGACACTCCCACATAAAATCACAACCTCTGGGCGTGCGTGCGATCGTGCTATTAATAAAAAAACCAATCCGAATTGAATTGGCTTCATATCGCTTTCTAGTTCTTCACGACAGCTTAAACTGCCTTCTTCTTCTTTAGATGCCGCCGCGCGCCAACCAAGCAAACGCTGCCGATTACCAACAGCATCGCGCTTGGTTCCGGTACTGCAACTATTTCGTAGCGTAGGGGGGCTGCTGGACCAGCTACTTGCAATGCATTGAAACCTGCATCAACAGCTGCAAGATTGCTCAGACTCAATGAATAAGTACCAGGTGTCGCAGCTGGCCTAGCAGGGATGCCAGGGAAGGCAGGGGTGGCAGCAGTGCCTAGCGTAATGGTCGCTAGTAAAGTATCCGCGCCGGTAAGCGTTAGACCAGCGCCATTGTTTCCACTGAATACCTGACGAGAAAAAGTAATAGGATTGGCGGCAGCAGTAGAGTCCTTGAATGCTTGAAATCCACCTACGCCCGCTGGGAAGAAGTTCGATGTACCCGCATTAAATCGCCCTCCAGCTGATATACCGTTTGACAAACCCGGGTCAGCTGCGTCGATGAAAAAATCGATTCCTGCAAGATTGGAAATTGTTCCAGTATCGGACCTAGCAAAAATATTGAACACCGCACTGCTTCCAAGATCAATAGTGCCGGGTGTCGCTTTTTGAACCGAAAAAATCACTGCGGCCTGTGATTGTGTCCAACTGCAAACAACCAGCAGACAGGCGAGAGCAACTCTCATTCGAACCTCCTTAACAAAGCAAATTAACTTGGCGGATTGGGAAGTGCGTACCTTCCCGTCATGTTGACTTCTCCGATTGTAATGGGTATTCCAGCACAAGATACTGATTTTCCCACTATCCGGCCCAAATTAACAAGAACTTCGCGGATGAAATTCTCAATATTTCGCCATTGTTTAACCCTGAGCCACAGGCGACGGCTGTATCCCGCTAGCCCGGCAATACTTGACTGCGTCGACGTACGGCCGTCGCCTACGGTTCGAGGTTAAACAAAAAAAGCGAGTCTCGAAGAGACTCGCTTAACTGTTTCATGCGAGTCTTAAATCAGACTCGCACACGTCGAAAAAAACGCAGAACTATCTCTTTCGCTTGAATGTTCGATCCAAATCTGAGAAGAAGTCGTCGACCAGTTGAGCACGCTCAACATTATTTGAACCGTCGACGTTGCTGCTCACAAGGGTCGATGCCGACTTGGCAGCAATCGTTGTTTCTGCGATACAACCTAAGACTGTGTCGCCTATAGACCCGGCAAGGGCAAGAACTAGATCGCTTGTAGATTGGAATGTCTGTTTAGTATTAGAAACAACCCAACTTGCTGCATCCGTTGTCTGACCAAATTCAATCGGCGACACTGGAGGTGCGCCAATTCCACTGGTCGCACCTCTAGGTAGCGCGGCTCCGGAGCCCGACGCGGGAATCGTGATGTTTGTTAATGCCAATCCGTTGACAATTCCTTGACGAATAGCGATGAAGTCGCTGTTCAAAACAAACCCATTCTTGTCGACGTCGCGAATGCTAGATACCGCGCCAGGCGAGCCTCCGCCACCTACAGGCAGCGCCGCTGATAAGTCCGCGTTCAGAACATTGTAACTTCCACCAATCAACGCTCCATTGATATCACCTCGCAAATGGCCAAGGTAAAACTCCTGGACGGCGGGAACACCTATCGCCGCGTTGGCTAATAATCGGACCTCCAACCAGCGGTTTTCAATCGCATTGTCAGGCCATTCGAATCGAACGCGGGCTGGAGCGGTCGCGGTCCCGGGGGTAACAACAATTGCCGTCGCCGGGGGAGCGGCAGCCCAACCGCTAGGCGGATTTGTGGCTTCATCGAATGAACCTTGCGGACTCATTTTCAATTGAATGTCTGCCGCCGTTAGCGTTGCTGCAGTTAGTCCTGGTACATCTACGATCAAGCCGTTGATACCGCGAGTGTAGTTGCTCACGTTTTCAAAGGTCATTGTTTGTGCTGCAGCACCGGCCTTGGCGACCCGCTTCGAAGGGTCAAAGCCTCCGTCAAGAACGGGAGTCACATAGGCCGAGCCTTTGTAATATGCAGTATTGCTTACCACTGGACCTCGTCCTGGAGAACCAATGTCCGCAACGTTGTATGTAGCACCTGCTGGATTGGTCGGATTGATTGCCCCGTTCACGCCAACAGCTGAACTCCTCCAGTTCGTACCAATATCATTGTTGTCAAAGACTCTAGTTAGATAGATGCTTGGACCATTGGCTGCAGCTGGCCAAATCGTTCCGTCATCGTCGTAGTTGACCGTATCGAATGGTACGTTACCCGCATCTCTAAACACAATATTCTCGTCGATCACACCAACAGCCGATGGAGTATTGCCTAAATTGCCCCAGAAAACGCCAACCACAACGGCTTCCGCCGGAACATTCCATTCCGTTCGAAAGATTGTTTCTGTAATCGAGCCAAAGGAGCTATTGAAAACGACTGCAAATTGCCCTGGAGCCAACAAAGTTCCCGCAGGAATAGCTCCCCAATCGGTAGTGTCCTCATCGTCGAATGACCAACCACCAAGATCGAGCGTGAATGTACCGCGATTGTAGAGCTCCATCCATTCCGTTTTCGGTTCTGCACCGGCCGGATTGAACATGATCTCCGTAATCGCGACATTTCCAACTTCGTTGTCCGCAATCGGGACGATGGAAGTCCCGCTAACGTAATTGTTACCTGCGACCTGAGCGGTCGTAGACGCTGTGATGGTTACGTTTTTGAGGCCATCTGCGAACAGGTCGTCCACCGCAGTCACGGCAAAAGTTATTGAGGATTGAGTGTCTGGAATAGTTACCGTCGTCGGTACAGTCGCCAATGTTGGATCACTACTGGTCAACGTTACGTCCAAATTGCCAGCGGTTCCGTTGCGAGAAAGTGTGATTGTCGCAACGCCACCCTTTTCGGAGATGGGAGAAGCTGGAGTCGACAACGTCAAAGTAGGCGCCGCAGCCGTCGCGAAATTCCATGTCGTCGCATCGCTATTGGCAATTCCAGGAGAAGCAAGACCTGTGGTACTCGCGGTTACTTTGAGATTGTCGATGGCCCACCACCAATCGTTGGTACCGGTCAGGCCATATCGGAACTTCATACTACCAGTTGGCGATGCGGCCGGATTCGGAACGTTTACAACCTTATGCTCATTTACGTTGGGGGCCGTCGCAGAACCATCCGTATTGGTCCTGTTGTATCTAAACAGCTCATTCCAGGTGGTGCCACCGTTGTAGCTTACTTGGAGTATGCCTTCTTGATTGTCTGGCGGAAGTGTCGCGGACATTGCTCCTTCTGGGCGGAAGCTAGAATCAAATTCAAGCACGACAGTATTGGCAACAACGTTTTCAAGGTTGATTGGGGTGGTAATCAAAAAACTGTTGAAACTGTTATTCAATTGAGGTAAATCATCCCATTCATCTGTCTCACCAACGGCAATTGTCCCTTGGCCTTTTGTGAAGTTGGAACGGTTTTGGCCTCCTTCGGTTTCCCAGAAACTCTTCTTTGCAAAAGTCCAACCCCTCCATTCTGGCACACCTCCCGGTGGCATCAACGAATTGTCGACGGCGTACCCAGCTGGCGGTGTCGCTGTCCAGTCTTTACCGTCCGGCGTTAAGCCAACCGTTTCCGTGACGGCTGGTCCAAGAGTCATCAACTCAAAGTCTTGGCTTAATAGCGGAGTACCAGTAATCACAGTCAGAAGATTGTTGAGAATAGCTCCGTTATCAAATGCAACGTAGTAATTCGTCAAGCCAGCAAGATCAACTGGCGGGTTGATCGTTACCACTGGTCCGGCAATGGTTACAGCAGAAGATTGAATGTCGATGTCTTGAGCTGACTTTCCATCCGAAGCGCGAATGATGTGAACGAAGCCGTTCCCCTTCTTTACGTCTTCAGTGAAGGTTACCGAAAGGTTCGTTCCCACCGGAACTGCCGTGGAATCATCGGCTGGGCTGAATGCCGTTGTTTTCGGGAAGTCGTCGTCAAGAACGGTGATCGATGCAGTACCCGACACATAACTCGGGACGATCGCTGACGACGCAGTAATCACAACAACTTGAGGTCCGTCTTTAAGGGCATCGTCGACTGCGGTGATTGGGAATGTAACCGAAGCACTACCGGTGAAAGCGCCAACATCTGCAGGAATGACGACCGACGCGGGTACAGTGGCTTCGGTAGTGTCGTTACTGCTCAAAAGGACCGTGATATCTACGGCCGAGGCCGCATTGCGAGTTACCGTTCCAGTTGCTGTGCCACCGTTTTCGCTCATTGACGCCTTGTCGATAGCGACCGAAAAAGTGGGCACGACAGCGGTAAAGTTCCAGTCCGCTGGATTGTTGATTCCCTGAAATGCGAGGGCTGGCAAGCTACCGAAGACCTTGAGATTGTCGACGGCAAACCATCCGCCCCGGGTGTGCTGAAAGCTGATGCGGAACCGCATGTTTCCGGCCGCAGGATTGACTAAGTTTGCTAGATGAAGAAGACCAGTGCCGGTCTCGCCCGCGCTATTGATGACAACATGAGTGCTACCGACTGCGGTGGATGCGAATTCCGCCAACTCAATAAAGGCTCCACCATAGGAAACTTCGATGATTCCGAGCGCAGGCAATGCGTCCCTGAAGGTCGCATCAAACTCGAGCGATACGGAACCTGCGGCTACGCCTGAGGCCCCCAAATCGATCGGAGTTGTCGATAGGAAAACGTCCATTTCGTTTGGAGTTGCTCCATTCCAAGCGCTTGCATCTGCTACCGCAATGACTCCGCTGCCGGCAGAGAAGCCGCCGCGTCCGCCGTCGCCGGTTGCAGTGAGCCAAGAGGCCTTATTGAAAAAGCCCCAATTATTGAAATCGGCGTTGCCGCCCGCTGCAGTTGCTCCAGCCCCATCATTGATTGTGAATCCAGGCGGAGGCGTCTTAGTGAAGTTTTGACCGTTTCCGACAGGTGGTGTGAGAGCCCCCAGAGTCATCAAGTCAAAATTCTGTGTCATCAAAACAGTTTTCACCGACGCAGGTGGTGCAATCGGTGTATTGCTGACGAAGGTACCGTCGTCCACAAGTACGTAATAGTCTGTACCTCCGACCAGGTTTGCTGGCGGGTCAATAATCACGGTGGTACCGGAAGTCCCACCCCCTTGAAACGTCACGGCCGCTGAACTGACCGGGAGGCTGACGACCAGCAAATTGCCGTTGGTTCGTACGATATTGATAGAACCATTTCCCTTTTTTACCGCGCTATCGAAGGTAATCGAAAGGTTGCTCCTATAATCAAATCCAAGCCCGTTGTCCGGCGGGCTCAACGTCACAACTTTCGGCCCTTCATCGTCGATCACATCGATGCTCTTAGAAACCGGAGCGAAGTTCGTGGCCGTTGCCGTAATCGTTACCGTTTGTGTTCGATCAGCGAGGTTGTTGTCTATTCCCGTAATGGGATACGTTGCTGTTAACGAACCAATGGCGAACGTTACCGTTGGAGGAACACTCAACCGTGTGGTCGCAGCGCCGCTCGGATCTTTAGCCACTAGGTTGACAGTCAATGCGTTTGCGGTTGAGCCGTTTCGCGTTAATGTACCCGTTGCCGTGCCACCATTCTCACTAATGCTCGCTTTGTCGATTCCCATGGTTAGAACGGGAATGTCGAGATTCCAAAATGTCGAACTGTTGACTCCTAAGAAAGGCGTACCAGTCACTGTTCCCTTGACCTGTAGATTGTCAATCGCCCACCACCAAGTGTTCTGACCCGTTACGCCCCATCGAAGCTCCATGTTGGCGGCCCCGGCAGGATTTTGAATGCTTCTAAACGGTGCAGCGCCTTTGCCATTACCTGTGCCGCCTGTACTAACGCCGGTGGCAATACCGGAGGTCAAGTGTTCATTGAGATTGACTGGATTCACACCAGCACCTGGGCCATCGTTGCTTGTGTTCGCTGGATTGAGAGTGAGTATATTGGTCCATGCACCGCCATCAAATCGGACATCGAGCGTACCGATTTGAGTATTCTCTGGGCGGAAACTGGAATCAAACTCCAAGACCACCGAGTTTGCGGCGACTCCAGTCAACTTGATTGGCCTAGAAATAAATTTACTGTTGAATGCACCGCTGTTAGCCGCGTCATCAAATTGATCCGGATCACCCAGTGCAACTGTACCAACCCCCTTGGTGAAGGCGCTACGCGCTTGATCGCCCGCTTGACCAATCCAAGAGTTCTTGTCCATGAAGCTCCAACCTCGGAACGGAGCAAGTCCACCCGTTGCATTGGCTGTGTTGTCCACCGAATAGTTAAGCGGTGGAACGAGTGTGTAGTCCGTACCATCCCCTCCCGTGATGCCAGCATCGAATGGATTCAATGGCAGGAAATCGAAGTTCTGAGTCAATAGAGTTCCGCCTACTATTGGCGTGAGCGTCGTGTCCAAGAAAGTACCGCTATCGACATATACGGTATACGCTTGGGCGGGAAGCAAATTCGTTGGGAGGGGCACGGTAACGGTAGCGCCGGCAATCGTAACAGTCGGGGAGTTGACATCTACTGCAACCCCTAACGTGCCTGTCGAATTTTGGACGACGTGGATGTTGCCTTGTCCTTTGACTACATTCGCATCGAAGGTGATTGTCAGGTTGGTATTGAGCGCCCAATCGTTTGCGCCGTCGGCTGGGGTAACACTCAAGATATTGAGCGCCATCAGATTACGTGGTTCGAGTTGCTCTAGAAATCGCTTACGAGCAAACTTTCGCTGTTGTTCAACGCGTCGATTCTGTCTGGAACGAACAAGGCGATTTAACGAACTTGCCAATGAACTGAATGCGGCATGGCTTTTACGAAACGACATTGTCGTGCTCCAAAATATAAGAGAGTATCAGGGTAAGAAGATCTAGTAGGACCGTTATGGTAGGCATTTTCGCTTTAGATAGCAAATTGCGGTTAAAGAAGATTCGAGGAATAAGGTGTGAAAATGTTGACGCTAGTTGATTTTCTCCAGGTGGCGGGCGGAAATCGTTCCTGCCTTAACGTGCGACTGCGCATTGAAGGCGATGACGACCCGATCTTGTTCTCCGCGGTAGGGCAGTCCGCTGTGCATCAAGTAAGAGGGAAAGAGCAAAAGCAATCCGTTTTCAATTGGTGGGTCGACCGAAGCGGTGAGGTACTTGTTGCCAAAGTCACGATAGTTGCCACCCAAATTGAATGGGCAATAAAAACGACTGCCGCCGTTGGGTGCGGAATTCCCGTAGCGACGACCACTAGCACCCAATTCTAAATAGAAAATCCCACACCATGAGCATCCATGATGGACGTGAGCGTCATGAAATCCACCATCGTTGGTTATGTGATACCAACTATCAATGAAATCTATCTGGACGTCCTGAGGAAGCGATTCCTGGTTGTTCGCAACACAAACGGCCAATGCCAAAGTGCCTTCGATGAACTTAACGAGTTTCCGCAAACTCTCCTCTTGGTGCAAAAATAAATCAAATCTGCTTTCGTAAAGTCCCTCTGCGGATTTGGCTCCCACTGCGACGCCACTATCGATCTTCTTGGCTTGCTCTGCCTGAAGCTGTTTTAAAAACGCTAACACGCTAGGACCTTCCTGCGCGTACAAATTCCAGCGGCGAGTAAAGAACATGGTTGGCCAAACCTGTGTTCCATTTAAGTCGTATTCGCTGTTAGTAGGCATGTCTTCGTCTACGATCCAAATCGTTGATTGTTGGGCCGTTGGTCCCTAGTGGAGCTTCAGCGTAAGTTATCAGAGTAAGTGTCAAGATTTAGGGTTCCCGCCATCACGCGGAGCGTGATGAGTACGTTCCCATCACGCTCCGCGTGATGCATCCGAGCGGGTGATGGTTCCGAGCGGGTGATGGTTCCGAACATTGAAATCCGAAAATTTGAGTTTGATGTCTCCCTAGCTTATCGTTGGATTAGCTCGACTCGCTGTGGGCGAAGCGTGGCGCGGAGTGCCATGCTACAATGGGATTGAACGCAATCGTAAAAAGCAAGCCAGTCTGCCAATTGTAATTAAAGTGGGACTTTCGTGTTGTTGGCGCATTGCGAACTGATAAAAAACGTGCGGATTCAGATTTTTTCTACGACCAATGAAGATCGCTTCCTTGTCATGTTTTCGATCGTTGCAAACGATAACATTGAGAAGTCAAATTGCTGTCATTTCGCCTTAACACGGATCCAACCTTAGCAATGCCTGAAACCTCCGCTTCGACCATTAGCCATCAAATTGCACTTGCCTTTCCAACCCTAATAGGTCGCTTTCAAATCTCAGAAACCGAGGCGACCAACGCTGCATTGCTGCGAACCCTGCTGGAGCGTGAATCGTGCACGCCTTCGAATGATTATGCAAATCTCGGCGGTTGGCATTCCTCCGGCGACTTGCTCGAATGGGGTACATCGGAGGTGGAAAAACTCCGAACTTGGATATCGGAAGCCCTCAATCGCATGGTACATGCTACCGGCCAATTGCCGGAAGTCGCAGGCAGAGCTGCCCCGCCACGAGGCGGTTTCCGCGTCTCCGCCTGGGGAAATATAAGCCGCCGCGGCAATTACCATCGGATGCACAACCATCCCAATAGCGCTTGGTCGGGATGCTATTACGTTACCGGTATGGGCTCCTCCAATTCGATGGGTGGGGTGCTTGAACTCTACGACCCACGACCTTTCACCGAAATGGTCGATGTACCTGGTTCGCCCTATGGTCAACGCGTTCTTGTTCGACCAGTGCCAGGATTGATGGTGCTATTCCCAAGCTGGCTCTACCATTTTGTTCACCCAAGTGACATCGATTCAGAGCGAGTCTCAATCGCATTCAACGCAGCTTGGCGGCCAGCCTAAATGACCATTCCAACAACGCTACGTGAAGCGTTGGCCGATTCCCCAGCGCTCTTTCCATTAAACCTTGACCCGACCGGCAACCTAGTTCAGTTAGTGAATTTGGCTCAGGTAGATTACGAAGCCGCAAGCTTTTTAGATGGCCGATTGTTGGGGCAAGGAATGCGCCATGCCTTAGTCCCGTGGAGCGAACTTCAGAGCGCCGCAGCATTTCTGCCAAAACGATGCAACTTCATCTTCCACATCTCACACGCAGGCTCGACACTACTTTCACGACTTCTTGGCTCACATGCAGCTTGCTTCTCCGTTCGAGAACCGGGCATCCTTCGACTGCTAGGTCAGGGAGCATACCTCGATCGACTCGATGCCTTCCTCGGACTTTGGTCCCGAACATTTCAGTCGGAGCAAACCGCCCTCATCAAGGCAACCAGTTTCGTAAGCGAAATTGCCGTCACACTGTTGTCGACAGTCCCGAACTCACGCGGGCTACTCATGTACGTACAACCCGAAACGTTTTTGCCGGCCTTGCTCGACGGTGCTATGAGCGACATTACCAGCCAAGCAGAACCACGCCTTCAACGTTTGCACCGAAGGGGATTGCTGACTGGACTAAGGCTTTCGGAAATGTCGCCAGGGGAGTGCGTCGCCATGAGTTGGCTAACGGAAATGGTTTCTCTTGCCGAGGCTGCAAAGTGGTCACCCGAAAAAACACTCTGGCTTGACTTTGATGATTTCCTGAGTCAGCCTGAGTTGCATTTGCAAACATCCTTTGAACACTTCGGAATCCATACGGCAGTCGCATCGCTAATCTCCGGACCCATGATGCAACGCTATGCCAAGAAGCCAGAAGTAAACTACGATGCTTCTTTCCGTTCTAAGTTGCTAGCGCAATCGCATCAAAAATTTAGCGACGAGATCTCACGTGGTTTGGCATGGCTAGAACTCGCCGAGCCAGCCACGATCAGAAGAAGTGTAATGGCAGGAGCCATACGGTGACTTAGTTCTCGACGGGCTTTAACTGCCTTCGGCCAAAGTAAACGCCGCAAAAAGCCATCGCGATCGGAACGACGACTGAAATCACAATACTCGATATCATGAGCATTTGCGCCCAATTGATTTGAGCACCCGTAATAACGGTGTAGACGTTTTTGGTCATGTACACTCCTACCACTGCTAAATAACCCGCTGCGTCGGCCGCCGCTAGCAAGAAGGCCGCCGTTGCTACCGTCTCTATGCTCGCCAGCAAACGATCGATCAAGACACTTTGATAGGGGACTATGGCGATGTACAGTCCGATCCCATTGATCACAAAAAAGGTTCTTGGACTAATCGTACCTTGGTGGATCAATAGAGTCGATACTCCGGTCAGTACCGCACCGACTGCGATGATGACCATATTCGCGACCACAGCCCGCCGATTGCTCTTGAAAAATGACAGCCCAAGCAAAATTAGTATCACCATTCCGCCAACTATCGTTTCAATTTGGGCAAAATCAGACGCTTTCATTTGATAACCCAAATCCGCCAATATCAAATCCATGAAATCGTCGCGAAGTGACCGGTACGTCATTAAGCAAACATAAGCACCTATCAAGACTACGACACCCCAAGGAAATTGGCAGAAAAAGCGAATGCGATCTTGACGATTCATCGGAGCCCGCGCCGTGCGCAAGGCAATGTCCTCCGCATTCGGCGGCGGCAACAAATACAACATGCCGACCGACAACAACAACAGCGGGACAAAGAGTAGCCCGGTCACCGCTGGCATCCAAAATGGATCAACACCCCAGGTTTGAATCGTCCACAGGCCTGCGGATTTGACCCAGCCGGAAGCAAACACAACGCTAATGCTCATCGCCAATCCAAGAAACTCGGTTACCTTTCGACCCTCCAAGATTCCAAACAACATGGACCATACCATCCCCAACGGCAGACCGTTAAAAAAGAGCCAGATCAGGTTGTAAGGTGCTGGAGTCACCGCAAACAAAACGAGCATCAGCCAGGAAAACAATATCAAGGCCAGAACATAAATCGCACGCCGCGAAAGCGGAGCTTCCGAAGCGAATTTTACGCCTAGGAATTTCGAACACATGTAGCCTAACAATTGCGAAATCAACGCAATCGCTTTGTAGTCAAATGCTGTCCCAAATAGACTGAATGCTTGGATGCCTTCATAGCTGTTGGCGGCCAATGGTTTACGAAACGCATACATGCTCAGATAAGCCGCAAAAGCAGCGAACATTGCGAAAAGAACCACAATCCACTGCGGCCTGTTTTCGATCCAATGGCTAATTCGCGATGGCGCCGTTGATTGTGTCATGTTTTCTGTTTCGGGTTGTGTTTAGTCGGATGGCAAATAGTAATCTACAAGCCAGAAGGTAGCAGACGTTTGCCGTAGCATTAAACCGCCGCTCGCATTGAAGATACCCAGCCATCGTTACACCCACGGTTTTAATGAGGCCTTCGCGCGACAGCGTTGGCCTAGTTGTACGATTTCAAATGAGTTGGACTGAAGGTCGCTTGCTCTCAGCCATTCGCCTGTCGGATGTTTGACATACCCCATCGCTACGCTAGTCCCAATCGTCGGACCGAAACAAGCGCTAGTCGTGTAGCCCACCCGTTTACCACCCATCAAAATCGGTTCTGTTCCCCAAAGCGTTACCGATGGATCCTCAAGCGCGAAACAAACCAAGCGCTGATCCAAAGGTTGTTTACGCTTTTCCAGTAAAGACGCTTTGCCTAGGAAATCTTTATCCCAATCAATGGCCCAACTCAATCCTGCCTCCAGCGGTGATTCCGCAGGCGACAAATCGTGGCCGAATGCTCGAAATCCTTTCTCGATTCGCATGGCGGAAATCGCATAACTGCCAATCGGCCGAATACCAAACTCAGAACCAGCCAACATGATTTTATTTGCTAGTCGTTGTACTGAATCGACGCTCACATGCAGTTCCCACCCCAGCTCACCGACATAACTAATTCGCAATGCTCGGATTGGAATCGAATCAATGGATAGATTTCGAACGGAGCCATAGCCAACCTCTTCGATTGGGAATGCATTGGGAGCCATGCGATTCAAGACCACGGGAGATTGCGGACCCATTATCGAAACGACTGCCCAGTCAGTCGTCACGTCAGCCAACTCGACATGAAGGTTACCGATGTGGCGCACGATCCAGTCAAAATCTCGCTGTTGTTGTCCGGTAGCGGTGACAATATAAAACGAATCGTCCCCGGTGCGGACCACCGTTAAATCAGATTCGAACGTGCCTCGCGAATTGAACATGCCGGTATAGACGGCTTTATCAATGGGGCCGTCCATGTTGGCTCCGCACAAATATTGCATCAATGTCAATGCGTCGCGGCCAGACAATTCGAACTTCGCAAACGTTGATTGATCGAGCAACGCGACCGACTCACGACACGTCTTGACTTCCTCCGTAACCTGCTCATGCCAGTTCTGTCGCAAGAACGAATAAGCAATTTTTGGCTCGGTTCCGGCCGCCGCGTAAAAAAGCGGTCGCTCCCAACCAGCGGTTTCTCCGAAGCAAGCGTTATGTTGTCTGTGAAACTCAAGCAGTCCCGAGGCACGAACATCGCGGGCTGTTTCCATTTGCCGTCCTGGCCACGACATTTGATAATGAAGTCCGAGGACTTCGCTAACTCGCTCTTGCAAATACTTGCGGCCATTTTGAAAGGGCATGAACCGGCGGATGTCAGCAGAGCCCAAATCGAGTGTCATTCCGCCATTCTCGATCCACTCGACGGCAAACTTTCCAGCTCCACCAGCACATGCGATTCCAGCGGAATTCCATCCTCCCATTACAAACAAACCCTCGGTGCAAAACGGTTGCCCCATAATGAAGTTGTTATCCGGAGTGAAGGCTTCGGGACCATTCACAAACTTCACAATGTCGTCCCGCTTAATAGTCGGAAAACGATGCAATTGATCGCGTAACGGTTGTTCGAAATCTTCCCAGTCGGGTTCAAGTAGTTGAAAGGCGAAATCGCTAGGCACGGAGTCGCCGATTTGCCAAGGCTTCGACCGTTTCTTAAACGCGCCTAGCTTCACTGCCCCGTCATCAAGTGTTCGGAAATAATTGCCGACATCCGGGTCTCGACCGCACGGGCAATTACGTGTCAAACCCTCTATCGGTCGTGTGATAACGTAGTGATGCTCGCAAGGATAAACCGGGATATCAACGCCAACGGACAATCCAATTTGACGCAGCCACATGTTTCCGGCCAGCACAACCCACTCGCATCGAATCTCGCCGCGGTTGGTCCTTACCCCGCTAAACCGTTTCATGCCGCTGGCCGATTCGGTGAACAATAAACTTTCCAAGGCAAGCTGCTCAAAAATCTTGACTCCCCCTGCCATTGCGCCCATGGCCAGGGCTTTCGCGCATTCGCCGGGCAACACACGGCCGTCGCCCGGCAAATAGACTCCTCCCACAAGGTCCTCTGTCCGCATGATCGGCCAAAAATTTGCACATTCGTGGGCAGATATCATTTCGGCTGCGACGCCATTGACGTTGGCCATCGCGACACTCCGCTGCAGTTGAAAGAGTCGTTCTTGGCAAGACGCGATCTGCAATCCGCCGCATTGCAGCCATCCCGGATCGTGCCCCGTTTCGGACATCAGCCGCGAATAAAGTTCGGTGGAGGCTTTGTTGACTTTGGTCTGTGCCGAACTAGTTCGCAGTTGACCCACCATCCCAGCCGCGTGCCAAGTCGTGCCGGATGAAATGTGGTTTTGTTCCAACAAGACCACGTCGCTCCAGCCAGCCCGAGCGAAATGGTAAGCCAATGACGTTCCCGCAACTCCTCCGCCAACGATGACCACGCGAGCCTCGCAGGGGAACTCAAATTCTGGGACTTGAAAATCGGACTTGACCGGAGTGTTGTCGAACAAACTTCGCATGCGCTATTTCGAAAAACTGAAATGGGTTTCGGGCATCCGCCTCCGGCCGGCCCAAAAAGGCTTGCCACATGGAATTGAAACAGACTACCACA
This sequence comes from Pirellula sp., assembly GCA_043757445.1. Taxonomy (GTDB): domain Bacteria; phylum Planctomycetota; class Planctomycetia; order Pirellulales; family Pirellulaceae; genus JBKCUI01. The sequence goes on from JAYVPJ010000113.1 coordinate 27,679, forward strand.
CGCACTCTATTCGTGGTTGCCGAATGGAAAAAATATCAGTCGATCGTCATGGATCAGCCCCACCTTTTTAGTGCCATCGCCACACCTTTTTTAGTGCCATCGCATAGACTAGGTACTACGGCAGAAGTTCTTTGATTTGATCGTTGTGGCAGTGTCGCTCCGCGACACTGAATTGCCGTGTCGCGGAGCGACGTCGGCTACATATCATGCCAAAATACTTCTTCACGCGTGCTTAGGCTCGCCTCATTTACCTACCCTTTTTCAATCATCAATGAATACAACCACCCAAACTATCGTTGACGCTAAATTTTCAGTCAATGGACGGGCCTATCATCCTCCGGCTGTCCCTATTGCGATCATCTGCATCGACGGATGCGCAGATGAGTATCTTTCGGTTTCGCTCGCCAAAGGCTTTATGCCCAATCTGGCAAGGATGCTTGAGACGGGCCATCGTTCGTTGGTTCGAGGCGCACTCCCATCCTTTACCAACGTCAACAACTCGGCCGTCGTGACAGGTTGTCCGCCATCCCAGACCGGGATAGGCGGCAACTACATCATCGACCCCGAAACCGGCAAGGAGGTGATGACAAACTCGTCGAAGTTTCTGCGACTCGAAACGATCTTGGCGGCTGCCGCCAACGCCGGACGCAAAGTCGCCATGGTGACGGCCAAAGATAAATTGCGAGAGCTGTTATCCAAGAACATGACCGGCATCGCTTTTTCCACCGAACGCGCCGATGAACTTTCAATGGCAGTCAATGGAATCGATGACATCATCAGCCATGTCGGACCGAAACCAGAAATCTATTCGGGTGACGCAAGTTTATACGTTCTCAAGGCCGGCGTCTATTTGATCGAAGCTGGCCTTGCCGATTTCTGTTACCTGACCCTCACGGATTACATGCAACACAAATATGCTCCTGAAGCCATTGAGTCGTTGGAGTTCTATCGTGGAATCGATGAAGAGATTGGAAGACTGTTGCGTCTCGGCTGTATTGTCGCCGCGACCGCGGATCACGGAATGAACGCGAAGTGTGACGCCCATGGCAATCCGAATGTCGTCTATCTAGAAACCGAGCTAACAAAAAAATTCGGCGATGGAATCACGGTTATCTGCCCCATTACGGATCCGTACGTAAAACATCACGGTGCACTTGGTTCAGCCGTCACGGTTTATCTGCCGGAATCCGCCGACCGGAGCGCTATTGCGAATTGGGTATTGAATTTGGAGGGCGTTGCCGAAGTGCATACGCGTGAAACGGCAGCGACAAAGTTGCAGCTTCCGATCGACCGCATTGGTGACCTGTTCGTGTTATCCAATCGCGATTTCGTGATCGGTCGCACACCCGCGCATCATGACCTCGCACAACTCGCCGGCCAGCTGCGCTCACACGGTGGACGTTACGAAGAAATGGTACCGATGGTTCTTTCCCATGAGCTGAACGAAATCTATTACAAAAAATCGCAGGGCGATCCTCGCAATTTCGACATTTTCGATTTCGCGTGCAACGGAGTGGTTATAAGTTAGTAAGGCGAGTCGCGGAGCGACTCGCCCACATGGTACTTCCAACTTTTCAGATAACTTCCAAAACAAATTCTATGTCCACCATCACTCAAAAAACCTTCCAGCTTCCTTGCTATATTTGCGGCCAGCCAATCAACACCGATTCGCAACTTTTGGTTCACTATCCCTACGACAATAGCCTCGTCGGAACGGTCAGCAAACTTGGCTCCGATCACATTGACAGTCTGATCGAGGAATCTCTGGCCGGCGGGTCCGACACGACTCGCTATGATCGCTCAGCCGTGCTAAACACCGCTCGCGAATTGTTGCTGGATCGAGCCGACGAATTCGCGAACTTGATCCGACTGGAAACCGGGCTTTGCATGCGAGAAACCCAATACGAAGTTGGTCGTGCATGCGATGTATTTCAATTTGGCGCCAGTGAAGCTCTCAAAGACGACGGTCAAATGTTTTCGTGCGACGTTTCTCCGCAAGGCAAGAAGCGGAAAATTTTCACGACTCGAGAACCACTCAGACTAGCGCTTGCGATCACCCCTTTCAATCATCCTTTGAATCAAGTCGCTCACAAAATCGCACCCGCAATCGCGGTGGGCGTTCCGATGATCGTAAAACCGTCCGACAAGACTCCGTTAACTGCGATTAAGCTGATCGAGTTGATGTACGATGCTGGACTGCCCAAACATATGCTTAGCATTTTTGTTGGAGACATCGCAACCGTGGTCGAGCCGTTGATTGCCGATGAGCGTATCGAGTTGGTTACGTTTACTGGCGGCACGTCGGTCGGAAAAAGGATCTCCAAAATTGCAGGTTATAAGAAACTGTGTCTGGAACTTGGCGGTAACAGTCCACTGATTGTCTTGGAAGACGCGGATATGGAGATGGCCGTCAGCCTCGCTGCCGAAGGTTGCTATCGAAATTCCGGTCAACGCTGCACGGCGGTTAAGCGGTTGTTGATCCACGAAAAAATTAAGGCCGAGTTTACCGAGAAATTTGTAGCCAAAACAGCGACCTACGTTTGCGGCGACCCTGCCGATCCGAGGACGATAGTGGGAACGGTGATCGACGAGGCGGCGGCCAAGGTCCTTGAAGATCGTGTTCGATTGGCGGTGGCGGGCGGAGCTAAGGTTTTGTTGGGAGGCAAACGTACAGGTGCTTTGCTCGAACCGACGGTGATCGATGATGTGCCACGTGACGCCGTGATGATTCGAGAAGAATCGTTTGGTCCACTTGCTCCAATCATCGCCGTGGCCGATATCGAAGACGCCATTGCAGTCGCCAATGATTCCAAATTCGGACTCTCCACCGGAGTTGTCACCAACAATTTGACACACGCTTTGGAATGCATTCGCCGCATCCGAACCGGGACAGTCAATATCAATCAGGTCCCTGGCTACCGAATCGAATGTTCCCCCTTTGGCGGCGTAAAAGATTCAGGACTTGGAGTCAAAGAAGGGGTCATCGAAGCTATGAAATACATGACCTACGTCAAAACGTTTTCCTTGCCTTGGTAGTGCAGCAACAGCAATTCTCGACACACGCTTGTCGAGCCACGTAGCTCTGCCTCTCCGAGGCGGATTCCTTCTTTCATCCCAATCCATACACGACCATTACGAACCCATCCCAATCATGAAAAATCTGCCGACTTCAAAAGACAAACCACTCTTCACACCCGGCCCGCTGACAACAAGCCAAACCGTCAAGCAGGCGATGTTGCGAGACCTCGGCTCAAGGGATATTGAATTCATTGGTTTGGTGCAAGAAATTCGCAACGAACTTTTGAACATCGCCGGCGTTTCGCAATCCGGCGGCTACGAATGCGTACTAGTGCAAGGCAGTGGAACATTCGGCATCGAAGCGGTGATGACCTGCGCCATTCCTCGCAATGGAAAGTGGCTGATCGTGATGAATGGCGCGTATGGCCAGCGAATGCAGAAAATCGCGGACGTGCACGGAATTCCCACGGCTATTTTGAGCTATGACGAAGACCAATACATCTGCGCAGCCGACGTGGAGCGTGTGTTAAGCAACGACCCGAGTATTTCGGCCGTGGCCGTTGTCCACTGCGAGACGACGACTGGGATCATGAACCCCATCGAAGAAGTGGGCGCGGTAGTTAGAAAACACAAGCGAATTTATTTTGTCGATTCGATGAGCGCATTTGGCGCAACTCAATTTGATTTTCAAGCCTGTGAAATTGACTACCTCGTTTCGTCCGCCAATAAATGTATCGAAGGCGTTCCGGGATTTTCGTTCTGTATCGCCCGCCGCTCGGCCTTGGAACAAACAGCTGGCTGGTCTCGAACACTCAGCCTCGATCTTTACGAACAGTGGCGGGGATTGGAAAAAAGTGGTCAATTCCGCTTCACGCCACCGACGCACACGATGCTCGCCTTCCGCCAAGCAATTGCGGAGCTAAAAATGGAGGGGGGCGTACCTGGAAGAGAAAAACGCTACCAAGCCAATTGCGCCACGCTCTTGGAAGGTATGCGGAACCTCGCCATCGAAGAATATCTGGCAACCGAAAAACAAGGTCACATCATCACTTCGTTTCTGTTTCCCGATGACAGAAATTTCAACTTTGAAATCTTTTACGAAAAACTCAATGACCGTGGTTTCGTGATCTACCCGGGCAAGGTCTCCAATGCGAACTGCTTCCGCATCGGCAACATCGGAAGGATCTTTAAATCCGATGTCGCGGCGCTTGTCTCGGCAATTGAAATCGTACTAAAAGAGATGGGCGTTTCATTGAAATCAGCCGCAGCCATTGCCTGAGACCACTGGTATATCGAGATTGCCGAAAGGAACGAAAGAAGCCGAAAAAAGGATTTGCCAGGAAGAATTTTTGCAAAAAAATTAGGGGCAAAAAAATATTGATCCAACCGGTGGCGGAAGCGATAGTAGAACAGTCTCAATTGTTCCCGCCCTGCGTCTGGGCAGTATCGCAGCCAACAGCCCACCGAAGATGGCTACGCGATTAAGCAAAGAGTGTACTAAGGATCGTTCGATCAATTAGCGTCGCCTTTCGCTCCGCGAAAGTCGCGTGGAGATCGCTACTTTTGCGGAGCAAAAGGCGACACTTGGACATTTGCTGATCGAACGATCCTAACTGCTGAACAATTGGGACAACTGTTCTACTCAGTTGCAATCACTTGGCGGAGAAGTACCGTACTTTGAAACAAAAGCTGCGCAAGCGAAAATTGCCGCAATACCAGTTTATTAACAGCCCAGCCCCAAGAGCAGACCAAAAAAGGAGATGCTCCCATGGCTATGGGTAAGGCGGACCAATCTTCCCCATGTCTGTCTCCGTGTCTCCATCGCTCAAGGGTCCAAAATGTGCTGGATAATATATCGTGATCGGAGATTCTTGGTGGGTCTGTAGACCGTTAAACCACCGTTGCGTTCGGTCCAGTAAAATCGGATTCGAACCGACCAAATCGAGACTCCAAAGTTCCTCAAGCAGACGGTCCTGTTCCTGTGCTCTCAGTCCTTGAAAGTTAACATCCGTTCCTGAATCAGCAACAACACTTACTCGTGTCTGGCCATTAACGACACCTATCTCTTCAATACTTACCCTCCATTTTGATTGCGGATTTGTTAAGGGTTGCCCAATTCCTGCAAGATACTGAGCTCTCGCCGCATTTGCTGCGCCGATGACCAGAAAGTCATCAACTTGGTTCGCGTGTCCATTCATCACCGAGGCTTCAACGCCTACCTTGTTTTGTGATCCAAATCTCTGCATCCCATTACCGATTTCTGGGTCCGTGATGGTTCGGTCAAATACAAAAAAGGGATCATCATGTTCGACTCCCCCAGACGTCTGAAACGCAACTTGCTTTGAATGTTCGGGTTGAATTGGGGTTTGTGGAGTAGCATCCGCCAATAGATCGGAGTTGGCGAATCCTATTTGTTCGTCATTCGCAATTGAGGCCTTAGCGTTTTTGGCAACCTGTGTATGTGAATCAATAGTAACCGGAAACATGAATGAGATCCCAATTGAGACGCCACAAATTGCTGCCCCGATTGCCATTAGACTGACTGTTTTTATTGACATGTGGTTTATTCCTTTTTGTGCGTTGCGGAGTTTGCGATTCGATCACCCAGCGAGCCATCTGCTCGTTTCGAGGTGGAGATGAGTTTGGTAGGGGTACTGGTTGCCCCCCCACTTTCAATTCTTCGACCACGAGTTTTAGGCGTATCTCAGTCGTTAAAGACCATCGGGTAGAATCACATTTGGTGCCATAGAATTCGTAGTTGTGCACGCACCTCGCAATGACTGTTCCAATAGGGAACACCTGAAATGACATCCAATCGTCATAACTCCAATAATCCGAAATGCGATCGTAAAGAATGGGGCTATCCCAATTCATTGTTCTCTCTTGCCTATCCTTTGGATTTCCATATACAGTCTTTACGCAAGTCGCCGGGGCATCAACCAACCAATCGTTTAGTCTATCAAAGCGCTTGATAAGAGATGTCGCTTTTCAGCTCTCTTTGTAACAGACTTCTGCGCACGGTCCGAGAGGCTGGCCATTCCAAGTTAATCTAGTTTGTTGGAATTGCCAAAAGCGCGCATTCGAGCCAGGTTGCGGCGCGCCCTGGGTGTTATGAATATTTGAAATCGTCGTCTTAGCCATATCTGGTTCTCGAAATTTGACGACCTTTTCAGCGCTTAGCTCGGGGCGAATCCAAACTCGATACGTGCGGTTTCCTGGAGTCGGGCGACAATCGAAAATCTTGGGTACGACCCACTCCACCGAATGATACCACGGGTTAACACCATTGCATGCTGAGTACCAATAAAAGGCAGTTGGATTCAGACTGTTGGTGATGGCCTCAAGGTAGACCTTGGTGCCCATCGGGACTTCTTCTGCGGGAGTAACCGATACTGACGCGGTAACAACTGGCTCTGGTCCGCCTCCTCCCGAAACCGGATCTGTGGCAACTTGGCAGTTTGCTCGGCCTAAAGAAATCGTCAATAAAAAAAGTGGGAAAACAATCCTATAGATCGCAAAGACTACACTACACTGCCGGTCCGTTTTGTCGTTTTGTCGTCATGGCAGATGAATCAAATTGTGGTGACATTGAAATTGAATCAATTGGCGAACGGAGTGCGAATGCAGATTATACAACTAAGCAAACTTGAGAATTAAGAGATTGGATGATTTTTCTGCAGAGTATTCCCGCGCCCCGAGGCTCATGCCTGGTCCAGCCTAGAACCTTTGATTGCAATTTCCATAGCAACGGGCCATCGCCTTTCGCAGGTGCCGAGGATCCACAAGCAGCCATCGAGAGGCTGGAGGATGTTTTCAGCGTCTCGCACCTGCCTAGTCCCGGATTTTTCACAGGATCATTTCTGATCAGCCGCAGGGCGTTAGCCAAATCGCGCTCACTTTGAGCCGCAACGCGCTAGCGTGCGGGCCGGAAGTCAAGTAATCACCCGCAATTCCGGCCCTTATGCTAGCGCATTGAGGCTCAAAATTTCCAAAGTGAAAGCCATTGGGCGTTAGCCTGGGGTGTTAAAAAACTGGTATTGCAACCGGTTTTAGTTTGCGCAAGTTTTGTTCCGATGGAGTTCGCGTTTAGATCTGGCATTCTAGAAAGTCAGGTTAGGCCCCGTTATGGTCGCGAAGACAACCGTGAGCGACCGCCTTCCGGCAAATGAATAATCCTGCCTAGTGCGCCTTCACGCATGCTGCACTTGGAGCCCGTATTGCAGAGTCACTCTCGGCAAGAGTGACCTACATCGTGCCTACTTCGAACGTCCCGGGACCAAAAAGTGCGTGTATAATTTGGGGATTCCCAATCGAGTTTATCGAAATCAAAGACAGTTGACGTTCCATGCCATATCGAATCCATGCACTTCTACAATCTACGGAACGCTCCATAAACCTTCGCATTTTGATTCGTCTCGAAAATATCCACTCTTGATAGATGTCTATGGAGGTCCGGAGAGCGTCGGTATCTCTACACGTTACTCCGCCGCCAATCCCATTTGCGAATTGGGTTACTTGGTTGTCAAGATTGGCAATCACGGCACTTCAGGGCGAGGCAAGGCCTTTGAAAGCGCGACCTATTTGAAGCTTGGAGTCCCCGACTTGGACGATCAAGCTGCGGGTGTGAGGTTCCTTCGGCAGCGTCCGTATGTCGACGGAGATAGAGTTGGTATCTATGGCCATCCCTATGGAGGATACATGTCGGCATTGTCGCTACTCAGATACCCTGATGTATTTCAAGTGGCAGTAGCCGGCGCACCAGTCACGGACTTTCGCAATTACGACACCATTTATACGGAGCGTTACATGCAAACTCCGGCTGAGAATGCGGAGGGTTACGACGCAGGCTCATGCAACAAGATTGCTGGCAAACTTACGGGCAAACTGTTGCTCGTGCATGGGCTCATAGATGATAATGTGCATCCAGCCAAGACATGGCAGCTTTCCAAAGCGATGAATGACGCCGACAAGAGATTTCAGATGATGATCTATCCCGAATTTCAACACGGTGTGGGCAGCACTTATAGTTCCCTGCGTTGGGAGTATTTTCACGAGCATTTAAAACCGTAGCAAGGTTAACCATGAAGAAAATCGCGTTGGTCAGTTTGTTGTGTGTGTGCCTTGGCCCCTTCGTGCAAGCTGATAATTGGGGGCATTGGCGAGGGCCAAAGGGAAACGGAGTCGCACTCAACGCAACTCCGCCAACGGTTTGGAGCGCAACGAAAAACGTCAAATGGAAAGTCGAGATTCCGGGTCGTAGCTCCGCTTCGCCAGTTATCTGGGAAGAGCCCATGGACGCAACACCGTCTCCGGCTGGAAACGAGTTGTTCTTGCGTGGCGAAAAGCACCTTTTTTGCATTGCGAAGGCCCAATAGTTTTCGGATTTGCAGGCGACTGTTGTGGCAGTGTCGCTCCGCGACACTGAATTGCCGAGTCGCGGAGCGACTTCGGCTACATAATATGCCAATATACTTCTTCACGCGTGCTTACCTTGGCTAAATCTAGCAATCGAACATGCAAACCCCGCGCAACCAATTGTCCTCAAAGAAAATAATTTTCACTCGACTCAGATCGCTCCTCGCGTTCATCCTGTTTGCATTGTCTGCCATACCTTCTCATTGGGAACGTTGCGTATTAGCGAACGACTACCTTTTGACGATTGGAGGAGGGTATGAACCGGCTGGCAACCAGGCATCTCTCGAAGCCAACGTACTTTTCTTTCAACAGATCGTCAGCCAACATTTCCCGCCTGCGATCGATCATCAGATTTTCTTTGCCGATGGTTTCGACTCGGAAGCGGACGTGCAGGTCACCGCTCATGGGGGCGCAGGCAATGGCAAAGATCCGATGAACACATCGATCACCTGTTGGCGCAAGCAATCCCTTAGCATGAGAATGATGAGGAGTATAGTAGCTATTTTTGGGGGCATTCGCAGGTCATTCGCGAACGGGAAAAAAAGCAGAAGGAGTCGATAGCGACAAAAATGGACGAGTCTCATTAGATGAGGCCCACGCTTACGCGGTAAGCGCCAGCCAGACGATCGATATCCCACTTCGGAGCAGTGACTTGTTGTTGCGATACCACAGTCGCATTGCCGGATATGAGTCGACTCGTATACAAGGTAGCCCTGCCGACGGTCAACAACCTGAGGGAGAACAGGGTTTAGCTTATTTCACTGACCGCCTCAAGGATGTCTCCATGTTAGGTTCGCCTTCACAGAGGGCTACCATCGAACGTCTTTCATCGCAACTTGGTTTGTCATTGGATAGCGAGGTTGCGGAAGTCTTTCAGCAAAATAAAGCGCAGTCTGAACTCTATCAGCAGTCTCGATTCATACCGGGCAGGCGTGGTCCCGGTGGGCCGGGCCGACGCGGTCCTCGGAATTCGGGACGCAGGGAATTGCAAAAAGAAATCATCGATAGTTGGCCAGACCTCGAAAATCCAAACGACTGGAAAGAACTCGATTGGCTTCGTGGACAAGACGGAGAATCGATACTTGGCGAGATGCGGCAACTCCCAAGCTTTGAAGCTTACAAGAAGAGCATAGAGGATCGCCGGCTTTCACGGGAGAGAACCACGGCCGTCGAATTGAGAGATGTGCAGTTTCGTCGTTTAGTTCACACGATGGAGAGCATTGTCCTGGCTCAGAACCTCCCTCGTATTGCCAACCAGGAAATCCAAAAACGGTATCAGGAGATCCTAGCTCTCGAGTCTTCGTTCTTCCGGCCCTAATGAGGCTCGATTCCTAATCGACTCCTTCAAGCTGATGAAGTCTGATAAGAGGAAAATCACGGTCATGAATGCTAGAACTATCTCTGTCAAGTTGACAATCTTGGCAGCTACGGTCTGAGGGAGAATGTCGCTGTAACCGAAGAACGAAAAATTGAGCGTACTCAGATAAAAGAAATCAAACAATGCCTCCACATGCCCGACGTCCTTGGCCACACCCGTGAAGCATTCGCTGTTGATGCTAAAAAGCAAATGGAAGTCGAAAGCAAACGACAGAATCATTTGCGACATGTTGATTCCCATTAGTACGAGGAATCGATGGTGTGCGAGATTGCATTGAGCTGCTTCGTAAAGCTGCTTCAGATTTTCAGCGCTAAAGAGCACGGTTTTTGTCCAACAGCCGAGGATTACAATCACTGTCAAGGCGCCCACTCCGATCTGCCCCAAGACCAAGAGCCATAGAACTAGGAGCCACCAAATCAGGATGGCTGAGTACTCGGCTACGTTGCGAGAGATTGGAATGGTAAATTGTCTTGGTTCCATGGTAGTGGGCTGGTACTGAGTTGTGAGACATATAGCAGTTTCGATAATTCTTTCTGATTTATATCGAGTTTTTTTTGTTTCGAACAACAGTAGAGTTAGTCGAAATCGCTAGCCCATCCGTTCGGGGCTTGCCCCCGACGGACGCGTTTTGGCGTTCTAAAATTGGGTGTCCCAACTCCCGCTCCCCTCGGCTTTGCCCGGCTTTGCCCGCCAGAGGCGGGCAAAGCCGAGGGGAGCGGGTCGAATCGCGAGTGCCGGCCGTTAGAACGCCAAAACAAGGTTGGTGGAGGACAAGCCCCCGACCAACCTGAATGGCCAGCCCGACCAACCCGAATGGCTAGCCCGACCAACCCGAATGGCCAGATCGCAGAACGGAACAAAACTCGTCAACGCATTTTTCACCAATCGCTATTTGTCGCACAGCCCAGGCTCGTCCTGAGTGGTAAGGCGACGGGCGGTCACATAATGACATTCTGTAAATGAATTTTCGCAAATTCCGCTAGGATAAGCACTACGGCAGAAGTTCTTTGATTCGATCGTTGTGGCAGTGTCGCTCCGCGACACTGAATTGCCGAGTCGCGGAGCGAGGACGGCTACATGTTATGCCAATATACTTCTTCACGCGTGCTTATCTGTATCATATTCAATCGCCCACAGGGTTCCCCAACGAGCATGTCGCATCGCTGCGTAGGGTTTTGAGAGTGTATTAACAGCTCACGGTAACTCTCGGCAAGAGTGACCTATCGTGGGTTGCACCAAACTTGGCTGCTGGATGCGACTGTGTTGTATCACGAAAAACAAAAGAAGGGCTAATGCATGTACAGTATTTTCGACCTTTTCAAGGTTGGTGTTGGTCCTTCGAGCTCGCATACCGTCGGACCTATGATTGCTGCGTTTCGATTCGGCAAGGAATGTATCGAGCGAATACACGTGCCAGGCGATGCATCCAAATCGATCGCACGTGTGCAAGTGCAGCTCTATGGTTCCCTGGCTTTAACCGGGATCGGGCATGCGACCGACACAGCCATCTTGGTCGGGCTCGCAGGCTGCTTACCGGATCGATCCGCGCCCGAAATCATTCAATCGACTTCCAGCGAAGTTCGAGCGTCGAAGCGATTGCTGCTCAACGGTTGCATCGATCTACCGTTCGATGAAAAAGTGGACTTGCTGTGGCTTCGGAAAGAAGTATTGCCTCAGCACCCTAATGCGATCCAATTCAAAGCCTTTGCAACGAATGGCGAAAGCTTGTTCGAGGACCAGTACTTTTCAACTGGTGGCGGTTTTGTGTATTCGAGACAGCAGTTTGAGCAACAGTTCCGCCAGCCTCCGCAGGTAACGGAAAACGCCTCGATCGATTCGGTTCCCTATCCCTTTCGCAGCGCCTTCGAACTCTTGCAAATGTGCAGAAGCGGACAGCTATCGATCGAGGCTCTCATCCATAGGAATGAGCTAACTCAACGAAGCGAGTTGGAAATAGGCGCTCAATTGGATCGACTGTGGGCTGTCATGAGCACGTGCATCGATAGCGGCTGCTTAGCATCTGGAATCTTGCCCGGCTCATTGCGAGTCCCGCGCCGTGCACCTGACATTTTCGGCAAACTGTCCCAACAAGCTTTCCCCTCTGGCTCATCAAGAATCCCACCGAGCAAATTTTTAGTGGAATCGAAAGCGATGGTTGCCGCTTCGAGCGATCCGTTACAGCAATTGGATTGGGTAAGTCTGTTTGCGCTGGCAGTCAACGAAGAGAATGCCGCTGGTGGCAGAGTCGTAACAGCCCCAACGAACGGAGCGGCTGGGATTATTCCAGCGGTCCTGGCGTACTACGTGCACTTTTATCCGCAGGCTGATCGAGCGGGCGTCCATCGCTTCCTCAAGACAGCGGGGGCTATCGGTTTACTATACAAGCGAAATGCTTCGCTGTCTGCGGCGGAAATGGGGTGTCAAGGCGAGGTAGGAGTTGCGTGCAGCATGGCGGCCGGCGGATTGGCTGCCTGCATGGGAGGCACGATCGAGCAGATTGAGAACGCGGCAGAAATAGGCATGGAGCATAACCTCGGACTGACCTGCGACCCAATTGCTGGGTTGGTGCAAGTTCCCTGCATCGAAAGGAATACGATGGGTGCGACCAAGGCAATCAACGCAGCCCGATTGGCGGTTTTGTATGGTGACGGCAAGCACTTTGTTTCTTTAGATCGCGTCATTGAAACGATGCGACAAACCGGGGTTGATATGCAGGTCAAATACAAAGAGACATCCCTGGGTGGCTTGGCTGTGAACGTAGTGGATTGCTAGACTGGATTATTCATTAGCCGGAGGGCGGTCGCCCGCAGTTGTCTTTGCGACCCGGGGCTAACGCCCAATGGCGCTCACTTTGAGCCGCAACGCGCTAGCGTGCGGTCCGGAAGTCAAGCAATCACCTGCAAATCCGGCCCTCATGCTAGCGCATTGAGGCTCAAAATCTACAAAGTGAGAGCCATTGTGTTTTGGCCAAATGGCCAATGAATAATCCGGGCTGGTAGGATGTGCGACGAATGCCATACATGGGATGATTCTCGAGGAACGCCAAACTCCTGGTTTTTTTCGTAGTACAATTCTGCTTGAGATGTGCCCGACGGGTGCACACGGAAATGCCGGTTGCGATTGCGATTGCGTAATACAATGCGTATGAAATGGAATAAAGGTGTGGGTTGATAGAATTGCCAATCGTAACCAAGCCGGCCAGCCCTGGAGCCATCCGTCTTCGGGTCACTGGAATGACATGCACAGGTTGTGCCGCAGGTATACAGCGAGCGCTTGAGGCACGCCAGGATGTGATCACCGCTAGCGTCAGTTTCGCGGCAGGTACAGCCGAAGTCGAGGGTCGGGATCTAACGCCTAAATCAGTTATTGCCACCGTCGAGGGGCGAGGCTTTCAAGCGGAGTTGATCGAGTCAAGCGATTCCGGCGACGAGCAAAGCGAGATTGAAAGGCAGCAAGAATCGAACGAACGAACTTGGCGCCACCGGGCAATCGTCGGGATCGGGCTGTGGGCGCCGTTGGAAATACTCCACTGGACGGCCACCGCAATGCATTGGCATGGCCCATGGATGCCATGGACCATGTTTTTTGGCGCGTTGGTGGTGATCCTTTTTGCAGGCCTTGAATTCTATAAGTCTGCGTGGAAAGCGGCCGTTCATTGGACAACGAACATGGATACATTGATCTCCATTGGGGCTACAACAGCTTTCGTCTACTCAACGATTGTGATGTTCTTGAAGCTCGAACAACCGACTTACTTTGCTGAAGCTTCTGGGCTGCTCGGAATTGTTAGCCTCGGTCATTGGTTTGAAGCTAGAGCGAGCGCCAAAGCCGGGAGTTCAGTCCGTGAACTGTTGAAAATACAGCCGGAGACAGCTGAAAGATTGGCGATGGATGGTTCCACGGAAATGGTGCGTAGTGCAGATGTTCAAATAGGCTGGAAGCTGGTCGTTCGACCAGGCGGACGTATTGCAGTCGATGGAGTGGTTGTCGAGGGTCAATCATCGGTCGATCAGTCGATCGTAACAGGGGAGTCGATTCCTGTCGAAAAATCACCGGGTGACCATGTTGTTGCAGGCTCGATGAATACAACGGGACGCCTCATCGTACAGACGAGTGTCGATGGTCGGCATACGACCATTTCTCGCATTGCTCAGCTCGTGCAAAAAGCGCAAACCAGTCGCGCGCCGATTCAACGGTTGGCCGATCAAGTTTCATCGATATTCGTGCCGACGGTGCTTTTGATTGCCACGCTGACGTTATTGGGTTGGTGGCTTATCGGCGATTTCCCTAAAGGGGTCATCGCGGCTGTAACTGTTCTGATCATATCGTGTCCGTGCGCTTTGGGATTGGCAACACCGATGGCTGTCATGGTTGGAACCGGCGCTGCTAGCCAACGCGGAATATTGATCCGCAATGCCGAGGCACTGGAACGAATTGGCCGAGCTAGGCGGGTCGTCTTTGATAAAACTGGGACGTTGACTGCGGGAAAACCAGTAGTTACCGCAATTGCTCCCTACGCCGGCTACACAGAAGATAGTCTCTTGCAACTGGCAGCATCCGTCGAAGCACCCAGCGAGCATCCCATTGGGAAGGCCATCGTAAGCGAATCGCAGGATCGCGGGTTAACCCTTTTACCTGTCGATAATTTTCTTTCTATTCCAGGTAGCGGCGTGCAAGGCGAGGTCGAAGGAAAAAGGATCGTCGTGGAGCGTGACGAACTTGCGACGTCGAAGATCATTGTGGATGGAATTTGCATTGGAACCGTGACGCTCAATGATCAACTTCGAGTCGACGCCGTAAAGGCCGTTAGGGCCTTGAGGAATTCAGGAATCAACGTGTCAATTCTTTCGGGGGATCGAAAGGTTTCTGCACAAGCGATCGCAAATACTCTTGGCCTTGAATCAAAGGATGTCATTTACGAAGCGACTCCGGAATCGAAAGCGACACACATTCAATCACTGGGCAAAGACGTGATCATGGTAGGTGATGGCTTAAACGACGCTGCTGCCTTGGCCGCATCTGGACTCGGCGTAGCGCTCGCTTCTGGAACAAACGTCGCCATGGAGGCTGCGTCCGTTGTGATACCAGGCGATCGAGTGTGCGCAGTTCCAGAGTTGATCCAACTGTCTCAAGCTACGCTAAAAACGATCAAGCAGAATCTATTTTTCGCATTTCTATACAATGCGTTAGCGATCCCGTTGGCTGCATTCGGGCTACTCGGCGAGAGTGGCCCGCTGTGGGCTGCATTTGCGATGGGGGCCAGCGACATCACCGTTGTTGGCAATGCACTGAGACTCAAACGAAGCCTCGAGCCAATTGCAACGCGACTTCCTAGCTCAGTGAGTCGTCGAGCTTTCGGATCGTGACAAGGTGCTTCAGGTCCGCAGCATAGGTCTTGCATGCTTGCTCGTAGCTGGCAGTCGTTTTCTTGCACACAAGTACTTGAGGGCTGCCGACGCGAAGCGTCGTGTGAGTGCAGTCACATTTATTCCCGTCGATGATGCCATGTAAGTGCTGACGTCGATGCTTGGCCAAGGGAAACCTCGCTTCGGGTTGTGTTGGATCAGCCAGAAACGCTGACAATCGGATGCAGTCCGCGCAATCGCAACTCAATTTGCTTGCTCGTCTCCAATTCGTTGGTTGCGCCGGCTCTTCGCGAGTTCGGGATTCTAGTTCCTTCCGAAGACTGTCCACCCACATCCGAATTGGCTTGTTCCCTTTAACGCGATCCTTGAGAAGCGTCATTAGTTTGATGGCAGCCGGAATGTTGACTTCAACCAAATCGTATCTGGAGTGAATCGATTGCCAACTGAGGAACCGGTTCAGCAGCTTGTCATTCTCGAGCATGACTAAAGAGTGGGACATGGCGACAAGTAAACCCGCACGATCAATTTTCGGCGCGTCCCAATACTGCACGCCTGTTGAGTCAGTGCGCTCAATTGCCTCAACTAGAACTTCAGCGATCTTCTTGCAGAGGCCCGCGAGGCTCTTACCTTGATTGGACAACATTGCCAACTTCAAAAAGATGACAACGTTTCTTTCGAGTGTGACTTTGTTGCTCTTGGCTATCATGGAATGGATCGATTGCTCAACCTGTTTCGATCCTAGTTCTGCGATACCATTAAGGAAAGCCGTTGAAAAGGAGAGGCTGCGATCCGCCACCATAACCTCTTCGATGAGACGGTCGATCAACGTTGGAGCATCGAGTTTCAAAATCAAATCCCAAATTGGCGAACGATCTAGTTTTTCTTTTTCAAGTATGTTAGGCTCGCTAGGGTCCCATTGAGTTCCTGCATCACCAGGAACCCAGGAGTCGATGACATTGGATGCAAAACTGCGGCACTCAGTTAGAAGCTCCGATTGCCCTTTCTTGGCCTTCTTAAGTTTGCTCACCATTTGAGTAAGGCCAAAGATCGCGGCGTCAGTCCCCGCCTCGCACCATATTTGATACTGGTGACTTCGCGGCCAAAGAACAATCGCAGCACGATGATACCATCGTTCTAACGTCATTCCTGCATTGCCCGTGTAGCCCTCGAACTCTTCTCGACTCGGATCGGACGCGGTTAACGAATCTGCCGACAAAATCTCATCTTCGTCGAACGGGATTCGGCCTAAAGTGACCTTTTTTCCTTTTCGATCCGACCAGTTTCTAGCGTTCAAGCTGGTGTCGTAGATCTCGCCCATTTCATGCTCCGACCCGCCTTTGGAATCCGTTTCATCACTGTCGCTATCCTCATCCTCGTCATCGTATCGCGAATAGTAGCTACGTCGTGAACCATATCCGTACCTGTAGTCATCGTCGCCTCCGAGGGCTTCGCCGCTTTGGTAAAGCGTGAGCAAAGCTAAGTACGCATCGCAGTTGGATTGTTCAGCCGCTTCAAATAGCACATTTGCTTTCGCTAGATCGACTCCCTTTAGTGTGTTGATCGACAGGCCAGCTTCCGTGTAACGATGATCCAACATCACGGCGAGCTTCTTCGGGGAATCGTCTTTGTTGCTCGCTTTCGTTTCCCATTGCGATAGTACAAGGGCGGCTAGCTTGGTCGCATCTTTAAAGTCAGGTGCCTTCGCCACTGTCTCGCTACGAGGTTTGGCGAGAACGAGATTGTAGGTCAAGCAAAGTCGATATCCACTGAGGAGCGGCTTAACCTCATGTTGACAATCGGCGTAGAACGCAGCGAAATCCGTTTCCAATCCCGAAGCAGCACCGGGCATCTCGATGGTTTGCACTTGGCCTTGATGATGAACGATCAATTCGCCACCACTATGTTTGGATGGCAAGCAGATCACGAGTGTTGCGACCATGCGATCCATTTTTTCGCCATCACGGTGAGGTAGAAAAAAACTACTGAACTTTTTCGCTGAATCGTTTGTGCAGGTTAATTAGTGGACCGAGGTTTCACGATGCCGTTTCTCTGATTCTATTATTGGCTGGTCGCCTAATCACATTCTCAGTTGCATCGTCAGCCTGTGGACAGGCTTACTCAAAGGATTGTGCTAGCAAATTGATCTGCCCATTCGACTTGTTCTTCGTTGGCAATTCTGATATGCCAACAACATATGGCCAGACCCTCCGACACAAATGCCCAAAAATCCTTGCCTCAAGAGCATTTAGCGACCGAGCTTGGAAATCTGCGCAACCATTTTTTGCCAGTTTCTAGCTTTGGGATGGAGCGGTCCTCTGTTGAACCATTGGAGGACCGGCGAAGTCCGTTGGCTCTTGACAATGCCTTTGTACAGAAGACCAAAGATCAAATTCGAGTGGTCGTTGAAAACATCGCTGCATTAGCTCATGCCCCCATAGCGCCGCATGACTTCGTGACCGCTGTGTTACCGAAAATCGCAAGTGCCATGGGAGCAATGGGAGCGGCCCTTTGGCAGCAACTCCCCGATTCAAACTGGCGATTGATTAGCGATTTCAATCTGCCCCCATCGTTGTTGGACGCTTCCGCTAGTGAGCATGTCAGGCTTGATGCACCGGAGGAATCATCAACCTTTGAACAACTGGATTTTATTGAATCTCAACTGCGGAAGGCAACACAATCGACGCCACACGATCAGGAAGTTCCCGAGAGCAAGTCGATACGGCAGCAACCGTCTGCTTCCCATGCATGCGTCCTGAATGCTGTTGCACGCGAACGTCAACCGATATTAATCCCTCCGTGCGAGGCTTTGCTCAATCGAGATCGACCAGCAAATCCAACGTCGGAACTCTTGATCTACGCACCCTTGTTGATCCAAAAAGATCACGGCAACTATTGGCTGCAAATTGTTCAGTCGCCAAGTGGTGGGCCAGCAAGTCAGCGGGGTTACCTTCGTTTCGTAGCGCAAATGGCTGACTTAATGAGCGATTACTTTCGCTCCCATCGGTTGCGAGTCTTCGAACGCGATCGCGGTTACCTATCGCTGGCTGAGCATACCATGAACGATTTAGCCATTGGCATGGATCCGAAATTGGGCGTGGCAAAATTGCTGAAAACGATCCGTGAACATGCCCATTCTGAACACGCGTTCTTGTTGCGACGAGAATCGCATTTGCGTAGATGGCGCGTGGTTGGTGCCGCTGGACTCGTTGATATCGATCGAAGAGCGGATGGGATTGCCCAAATCGAACGCGTTTCGACTACCTTCCATGCCATGTTCCGAATGGGTGGTGCGATGAATGTTTCGCAATTGCCGGCTGGAGTGGACGAGCGAGATCCCGATTTGACCCGTCTATTCAACACCTTTGCGATTTCCGATTTACAGTGGATCAAACCGTTGATTGCAGTCGTGGCAGACTCAACACATGGCGACATGCATACTTCCAATCCAACCTCGGTACGAATACCCTGCAAACAGGATGTAGCCATATTGTTGACTTGGTCGGGAATCGACAAGCCGCCAACGCGATGTTTTGAGCAATGCGGGCTGATAGCTAGGCTAGGACTTTCAGCACTTCAGCTCCCTTGGTGGAAGAGTGCATTGCAGGCAAACCATTCAATAAATCGGAATATTTTGTCGATCGCAAACCCTACGACATGGCCGCGAGTAGCGAAATGGTGTACTTCCCTTGCCATAATGTCAGTCATCCTGGCGTTGCCTGTACCTATACGATTGCATGCTACAGCGGTTCTTGTGCCTCTTGTTCAACAGCACGTTTATGCGCCGATGGACGCTACCGTCGAAGCGGTATTGGTTGAGCATGGACAGACAGTAAAGTTAGGAGATCCGCTCATTCGTTTAAAATCTCCAAGCTTGACATCCGAGTACGAACAAACGGTTGCTATGCAGCTTCGCAACAGCCAACGTCTCGAGGATATCGAATCCAGACTACTGCGTGAGACCTCTCTTAGTTCGCAACAGAAAGACGAATTAGAAGGGGAACGCAAATCGATTTTAAGCATTCGGCCATTTGAATGGAAGGAACTTGCACGGCTACGAAAGCAATTAGACTCACTATTGGTGGTTGCCACCGTCGACGGAATTGTTTCTACCTGGAACATCCAAGATAGTTTGAGAGATCGACCGTTGAGGACTGGCCAATGGCTCTTGTCGCTGCATGAATCCGATTCAACTTGGATATTGGAGGCCGAATTGCCGGAGCGAGATGCGAATGAATTTCGGTTCGCGATGGACCATCTTCAGAATTCGCCGATCGCCACCATGACGGGCATGCCTCAAATCCAGCTTCCCGTTCACATGCGTCAAGGATCGTTACCGAGAATCGAAAGCCTTCCACCTGGCGAGTTCCTTTCCGATCCGAACGCTGCCATGATCCGATTGCGATTTGAGGTGGATGCGGAATCCCTCCCAAGCCAAGTTGCAGTTGCGGGTGCTACGGCAAGGATAAGCATACCCGTCGGTCGCGGTCCACTCCTATGGGCCCTTGGGAAGGATTTTGTGCACAAGGTATGGTCGCGAGTCCAACTTTGGATTTAGTCGACGAGCAACATGAAACAAGGATATCCACGCTCTGGCGGCCGTAGCTACGATCGCCAAAGCGTGGTCAACTAGCAACCGGAGTAGATCCATCATCCGAAACTTAATGGTTGTCATAGCGGTCATAGCGGTGATAGCAGCTTATTACACAGTGACTGCGCAAGAGCCGGTCAAGGATCATTCCATTCGCAACACAACTGGCATTCCTGTTTCAAAGGGAAGTGTGCCAAAGGTTGAGTACGCGTCTAATGATTCAGAGGCCTTGCAAAGCAGCTGGCTACAATTTGACAAGTGCGTTGTATTCGCGGCCGAAAGTGTCGAACTTCCATCTCAGGAGTCAGGCGTCATTGCAAGCCTTGAGGTGCGAGAAAACGATACGGTTAAGGCCAATCAAGTCATTGCAAAACTCGACGGCAGAATTGCTGAACTCGAACGGAGCGCAGCCGGACTTCAAGCTCAAGTCGCCGCTTCGGAAGCCCAGGATGAAAGCGAAATACGGCTGGCAGGAGCCGTTGTGGAGGAAACCAAATTGCAAGCAGATCTGTATGAGGAAATGGCAGCCAAGGGGAACGCAAGCCCGACGGAGTTTCGACAAAAGCAGCTCGCAGCCGAGCAAGCGAAGGTTAGACTCATCCAGAGTACGATTGCCAAACAACAACGAGAACTAAAGTCGAAACTCGCACAATCCGCCGTCATTTTAAGCCAATTGAAAACAGATCGATTGACTCTTAGATCACCCTTTACAGGAACGGTGGATCGGATAGATCACCGCGCTGGTGAATGGGTGCAGGCTGGCACTACGATCGTCAGGGTCATTCGCTTGGACGAGGTTCGAGTCGATTGCTTCATCAACATGCACCAGACCGACCCGTCAGGCCTGCGTGCCAAGCCCGTTAAGGTGATTTTGAAGACCGGCACAAGCGAGTCCCTTTTTTCGGGCCTCATTTCATCCTATGATCCGGAAGTCACTTCGGCTGGACAGATTCGCGTGCACGCTACGGTACTGAATCGAAAGATGGGCGACGATTGGGCGTTGCGGCCTGGCATGTCCGTATCGATGCAATTGCAGAAGCCTCAATGACCTCATCGGTTAGCAATCCAATGCATCCACAACAGAATAGGACAGGCTTTAGGCTTCGCCGCGACATCGCTTGGCAGTCGCAAATCGATGGGCAATCGATGCATCCTAACTGGATCGCGGAAGACCCGTTGACCCGCCGGATTTTTCGATGTGGGGAACACGAGCATCAGTTGCTGAACTGGCTCGAAAGCGAGTCAACTCTTGAAGCCGTCCGAAATCGGTTCAATAAAGAATTTGCTCCTCAGACAATCGAACTGCCGCAAATTCGCGAACTCATCACCAAGTGCGAACGAAGCGGGATGCTACGCGCAATTCATTCATCGAGCACCGCCGAAATAGGACCCTACGAATTTTGGACTCGAGCCGAAGATTCCGTCTCGGGCTCGTTCCATTCACGGTCAGTCATTGCTCGGCAGATGCAAGCGCGAGAGGCAAACGGGTTCTTGGCATTCATTCGTTGGCTGGGCTCGGCGATTGGAAAATTGACACAGATGCAAGTGTCGCTTGGCTCTCCGGACCGTTGGCTGTCCCACGTTGCGCCACGGCTAGGGTGGTTATACTCGGGTGCAGCTATTTGCTTTTGGTTGGGACTGATAGGTTTGGTGATCGCATTGGTTGGCATGCGATTCGATAGGCTTCTTACCGAACTTCCTGGCTTCCAATCGCTTCGCTCACCTGCATTCTTAGTGGGCTATGGAGTAATATTTGTTTTGACTAGATTCTTGCATGAGCTTGGTCACGCGGTTGTTTGTAAGCGCGCAGGCGCTGCCTGCAAAGATGCTGGCTTGATTTTTAGTTTTGGGATGCTCTGTCCCTATGTTGACATCACAGATGCATGGAGAATTGGCAGCAGATCGACGCGCATGGGAATCGCTTTGGCGGGGATTTATACAGAATGTGTGCTTGGGTTTTTTGCCGCTATTTTATGGTTGTCAACGCACCCCGGTTGGGCACACGATTTGGCATTGCGAACACTGCTCGTTTGCACCGTTACTACGCTGCTTTTCAATGCCAATCCTCTCATGAAGTACGATGCGTATTTTGTGCTTTGCGATTGGCTAAACACTCAAAACCTTCGGGAGAAATCATTCGAGACGCTTGATGCGATATTGAACGGGCGAACCCGCCGCGAACCCGATGGGATGTCGTTCTTCTTAGTGCTCTATTGGCTTGGTTCAAGCTTGAATCGAGTCCTCTTGATTGCGGGTCTAATAACGATGGTGTATTTCGTTGCAAGCCAATGGCATTTGGCCGGCTTGGGACTCGGACTAATCTTGCTTTATGGATGTTGCTCTACGATCACAGCAATGGCTGCATGGTCGTTGACGCAAAACTCGAACGTCGGACGTCGTAGCATAAGTCGCCGCGCAGTTTGGCTCGGCTGGATAGCGGTATCTCTATTGAACGCCTGGGCGGTAAATATGCCGCTGCCCGGTAGAACACTTTCGAGCGGTACGCTGCATTTGGGTGACCGCCACCCGGTCTACACTAGCGTACCCGGGCGGCTTGATCAAATCTTCGATTTTCGGCAAGGGGCATTGGTCGAAGGCGAATCAATGATTCTCACCTTGGACAATCCCGCCCTCCAAAAACAAATATTCGAGCTTGAAACGCAATTGATGCGAATCGATTGTCAGCTCGAGACACTCCAGCGCAGTGCCTATTTTGATACTCTCGTTCTGGAAAAGCGGCCATCGCTTGTTTCACAGCGAGCGCTCCTGTCGAAACAGTTAGAAAGAAAAGGGGACGAGCAATCTGGTCTAACTGTGCTCGCACCCACCACGGGTTGGTTTGAACCTGCTAACGCCAAACCACCGGAACATCCAGAAAGCCCAACGGACCTTGCTTTTGGTTTGGGAACGGCTAGTCACGGCTCAATTTCATCTCACTGGACATCTGAATCGTCGATTGGTAGGCAGGTTGATCGCGGCACACTGATCGGCTGGATAGTGCAGGACAACGGAGCGATGATCGAATGCGGACTGACCGAAGAACAAATCTCAGGAATAAGTAAATGGACAGATGTTCGTATCTGCCTTACCCAAGACCCGACCTGCATCTTTACTGGTAGGGTTGTTGAAATTGCAAAGATGAGCCATGCTGTTGGCTCGGGGAAAAAAAATCCGAAACGGTCAGGGGAATTGCAACCCATGACCCATCAAGTGAAAGTTAGAGTGAACGAAAATCGCAATTGGTCATTGTATTCGAATGGGAACGCAGAAATCGTCTTTATCAAACCGAGTCAATCCATTGTTACCATGGCAATGGACAACTGGATGCGCGATAGTAAAATGCGGTAACAATTGATGGCGACTCGAATTGGTATTTTCGGCGGCTCGTTTGATCCGATTCACTTTGGCCATTTGCTTTTGGCTGAGCTTTGCTGTGAATCGATGGAGTTAGATCATGTGCGATTTCTGGTCGCAAACGTCTCTCCCTTCAAAACGGGCAGTGCTCCGGCTAGTAACAAGGACCGGACGGAGATGGTTAAACTGGCTATCGGAGGCAATCCCAAGTTTAAAATCGACACGCGTGAATTGGATCGCGGGGGGATTAGCTACACCATCGACTCGGTACGATCCATCGCTGCAGAGTCTCCTGGTTCAGATTTGTTTTTACTGATGGGCGGTGACGCTTTAGTGGACATCTCCAAGTGGCGAGATCCTCAAGAGCTCTTTCGATTGGTTACGCCCAGCGTCATCTCACGAGGCGGAGTTGGCGATCCGCATTGGGATGCTTTGAAGCCGTATGTCGATTCGATGCGGCTCAACGAAATCATCCAATCTAAGGTTTCAGCACCGCAAATCGAAATCAGTTCGTACGATTTAAGAAATCGCATTCGGACCGGCAAAAGTGTTCGCTACCAAATCCCGCCTGCTGTGGAAATTTTTATTCGCGAACATCGACTTTACCGCAATTAGGCGAGGGACAGTTGAAATCCTACCGTAGCCATCGCGTTGCACGGGCGTCTCGCCCGTCAAAACATGGGCTGAACTCCCACGCCACTTGGTATGTTTGTTTCTGCCGCTTGCCTTAGACTCGTCCTATCGTAATTGCGACCCACGCTATCCAAAAAAAGAACCTGGGCTTGCAGACATCCTGCAAGCCCAGGCTGGGACTAAATTACTGCTCGCCAAGTTCCGACGTTGTTTCGTCGGTTTGAAGCGAGTAGGGTTGAGGCTGCGTGTCCTATGCAGCCCGCCGGCATACTTAGAACGCCTCACCCCTTTGGCCAGTACAGAATGATTTCACTAAGTCACCTCCTTTCGATAAGAGCCAGATCTCCACTACCGCTCAGCCAAGAACAGGGCAGCATCGATACTGAAACAGTCGCCACGACGCGTTTCGCAGCCCACAATTGCAGTTTACTCAAACTGCTATCCAAAAATCAACTAGGGGAACGAGCAAGTTCGCCAAACAAATCGAATTTGTTCAGATTTTATGGTTCTTTTCGAGTTTTTTCTTCTCCATTCCGAAGGAAATACATGGGCACCATGGCCCCCCTGGCCGGGACATGGACTCGGTTTTTGCGGACTCGGTTTTTGCCAGGCACTTGCCAGGCACTTGCCAGGCACCTATTGAATTGTTATCGCGGTCGACTACGAAGTCCTGGATTTGCAAGTGGCGGTCGCCACAATTTTTGGAATTCTTTTTGGTTACATGATTTTCATTGGTTTGTTTGCGATATTGATGCGTCGAATCCACAGCACACTGCTGATTTTCAAAACGTTTCAAGATCAAGGATGGTTGATTAGGCGACTATTCGAGGTGTGAACACTTTTCACTCTGGTGTACCGACTTGTTCTGTAGGTTGCGTTCCCTCAGTTATGGGTGTCAGGGTTTGGGTAAAAAGGCTATCGGCTCCGATTCGTTCGACGATGTGTTTGCGTCAGCCCGCGATACTGGAATGCTAGCGAAACGCCACTTTTTTGTTTGTTTTTTCGGCTTGACGGGAACCACTGGTTTGGGACACGTTGTTAGGTATTGCACATCGCAAGTCGAGTCTTGGATCATGATGATCCTTGACTACACAAATCAAAACTGGCAAGGAGGCCACTGGCATGTCGCGAAACTCTCATCGATCCGTATCACTTCGCCAACTTTTCCCATCGGCGCAAATCGTCGGTGCAGACGACATCCGGTGTGATGCTTGCCTCGCCACGATCGACCGAACAAACATGGAATGCGTCTTCGCGATCGGCTTGGACAGCGAGTCGGATGTGGCCCGCGATACCGTCGATGCCATCAACTGCGGAGCCAAGGCGATTCTCACCGAGCAGCTCCTGCCATCGAGTGTTCCACAATGCATCGTATCGGACGTGCGGGAAGCGTTCGCTCGCCTTTGCCATGCCTTAGCAGGCAAGCCGAGTGAAAAGATGCTCACGATCGCTGTTGTCGGAACCCACGGAAAGACCACTGCGGCGCTGATGGTCGCCTCAATGCTTAAGAAAATAGGGAATCGAGTCGCATACTATACTTCCCTTGGCGCCAGCGATGGCGAGGACGCGGGCCTCGTGGCTCATTCCGATGCCGATGCCAATCATTTAGCGAAGTGGCTCGAGACAAGTTCGGACAACCAAACACCTGCCGCGGTCATCGAATTGACGGACGACATGCTGCGTACCCATGCGGCCAGCGGAGTCGAGTTTGACGTTGTCTTGTTCACGGGGCTTCGGAAATCGCAACGCATCGATTCCTTGCAAGCGCGTGGCATCGAAAACGCAATGCATCGCATTGTCGGCCAGCTTAAGCAACACGGTATTGTGGTATACAACGCGGATGATGCGAGACTAAACCGTTGGATAGAACGTCATCAGCCGCACTCGATCGGATATGGGCTCGATGCGGTCGCCGACGTTCGCGGCAGACGATTGAGCAGTTTGCCGGGCGAACAGTCCATGATGGTTTCAGCTGGCCATTGCGTTATGCCACTGACAAGTCTTTTGCTCGGGGACCATAACGCGCGGCATATGCTCGGAGCGGCGGCAGTAGGCTATGCGTTCGGCCTTGAGTTATTTGAGATCGTACAGGGAATCGAACGTCTTCACAAAATTCCAGGCCGATTGCAACGCGTCCCGACCTCCGCTCGTTGCCCGGTTTACATCGATAGTGCCGATCAAGCCGACCGTTTGGCGGTTGCGATGCACGCGTTGCTGAAGCACGGAAATCCAATCGTTTGCGTAGCCGAAGTTCCAGAAGCTGCGACGGCAGAACAGTTAGCAGCATATGGGAGGGTCTTGGAGCGATCGGCTTCGCGAGTCATTTTGACTCAAAGCCGGCAGTCGACACGAACCGGACAAAAAGCCCTGTGGCAAGTATTGGACGGTTGTGAATATCCGGCCTCCGTTCAAATCGTTCCCAATCGAGAGACGGCAATCGAATTGGCAATTCGAAGTGCTGGAACGGGCGAACAAGTTCTTCTGGCAGGTTGGGGAGCCAATCGATGGACCAACAACCAGACAAAGGCGTCGAAGAATGACATGGAATGCGCCGCCGCAATGATTGCAAGCATGCCGACCAAATCCTTGGAAAGCATGGCAGTTGCCCAGTCGCCTCGGCTCCGCCTATTTGGCGGGGCTGCTTAAGGCGAGGGGCAGAAACAAATATACCAAGTGGCATGGACGTCCCGCCCATGTTTTGACGGGCGAGACGCCCGTGCTAAGAGATGCCCAAGGTAGTATTTCAACTGCCTCTCGCCTTAAGGCCGTTCGATCAATAATTTGTTCTGGCTTCAGGCCTTTCGTTTTCTGCGTGACACACTGGCAGGCTATCCCACCAATCGACGGCTTTAGGTATACTATCGACGATTGTGTTTTGGACAGCTCGTCCACGCAAACGATTGTACGATGACTCGTTTTGGAGTTTGAAAATGTCCCGTTTGTTTTTTCTTCCCTGTTTACTTTCGATGTGCACTATGGTTCTCGCCGCTGATTCCCCAAAAGATGGAAAAGTCACTACAAAAGTCTTTTTCGATATTTCGATCGACGACAAAGATGCCGGACGCATCGTAATGGGATTGTTCGGTGACGACGTTCCAAAAACCGTCGAAAACTTCCGTTGTTTATGCACGGGAGAAAAGGGAAAGGGTGCATCAGGGAAACCCTTGCACTTCAAAGATAGTCTTTTTCACCGAGTAATCCCCAAGTTCATGCTACAAGGGGGCGATTTTACAAGGGCCAACGGAACGGGCGGTGAAAGCATCTACGGAGAAAAGTTCAAGGACGAGGCTTTCAAGTTTCGTCATGACATTGCTGGAGTGTTGAGTATGGCCAATGCAGGTCCCAACACGAACGGATCTCAGTTCTTTATCACTACCGTTCCAACCCCTCACCTAAACGGGAAGCACGTTATCTTCGGGCGCGTTCTCGAAGGCATGGACATCGTTACGAAGATAGAAAGCTTCGGAAGTGAATCCGGAAAGACCAAGTCCATCATCAAAATTCGCGACTGCGGTGAATTGGAAGAAGTGAAAAAATAGTTGCCCTTTCAAAAGGCCGAGTGTCGGCCGTTAGAACGCGAAAAAAACGTTGGTGGGGGACAAGCCCCCGACCAACCAGAGCCCGACCAACCTGAAGGGTCAGATCGCAGAATGAACAAAACTCGCATCAACGCATTTTTTACTAACTGCTATATTTCGCGCAGCCCCCGAGCCGCCTGCGACAGCTCGGGGGCTTGGTCAGATGTGGGATAGCCAGCGATTGTGGTACGGAAAGTGCAATCTTAAGGTGGGGTCCTAATTTAGACTGTCAGATTGCAATCTCCCTGAGGAAACCTTCCATGTTGATGTATTTGCTGCTTGCGGTACCGACCATGCTGCTTGCGTTCGGGGCACAGTGGATGATTCGTTCGGCTTATCAGCGCACCAGCAAAATTCCAGCCAGAATGAGCGGAGAGATGGCTGCCAGGCGAATCCTGGACGCAAATGGACTTCAAAACATTTCAATAGAGCAGGCGCAGGGCCAATTGTCCGATCACTATGACCCGTCTGCGAAAGTCGTTCGCTTGAGCCCCGACGTTTATCAAGGGCACTCATTAGCCGCTGTCGGAATCGCTGCTCACGAAGTTGGCCATGCGATTCAAGATGCTAAGCACTATGCACCACTCCTGGTACGCAATCTTGCAGTTCCAGTGGCTGGATTTGGTAGTTCGTTGAGCCAAGTCTTCCTGATGGCAGCTATTGGATTGGGGGCGATGGGGATGGGCAAACTGGCAACGGGGGCGATGCTTTTGTTCGTTCTCGGATTTTCCGCGACGGTACTTTTTCAGCTCATCAACTTGCCTGTCGAGTTCAACGCGAGTTCACGAGCCAAGACAGAATTGGTTTCACTTGGGATTATCAATGGTCAAGAACTCTCCGAAGTGAGCAGCGTATTAACGGCGGCCGCACTGACTTACGTGGCTGCGACATTGCAAGCCGTTGCGACACTCGTCTATTACCTGCTCGAGTTCGTACTCCAGAGTCAAAGTCGACGAGATGGATAATGACGCGGCTCATCAGAGAGGGATTTGGGCCATCGGTTTACTGCGAGGTTCAAACTTAGATTGCCTGAAACCGAAGGCCATGCTGCCCCCAATTGTGACTGGGCGTGATTTCGAAAAATGGAATGGAGGGGCGGTTGCGGACCCATTTGCAATTTTTCGCGGCGGAGTTTGGTATTTATTCTTTGAGCTGTTTCAAAAGGGGACGGACATTGCTGTTATCGGTGCGTCTTGTAGCACAAACCTGACCGTCTGGGAACCGTTGGGAATTGTACTAAGGCAACCACATCATTTGTCCTATCCGTTCGTGTTCGAACACGATGGCCAAGTCTACATGATGCCAGAGTCGAAATCGGTCAAGCGAGTCGATTTGTATAGAGCCGTCGAGTTTCCGCATCGATGGGAATTTGAGAAGACGATTCTTCGAGGCCGGCTGATGGATTGTTCCATGGTGAAACACCGCGATCGCTATTGGATTTTTGCAGGTTGGCGATCGTATGGACTGAAACTCTACCATGCACCACATCCGCTTGGTCCGTGGAGATCACATTGGCTGCCGTGCATTCGTGGTTACTCGCGTTCGTCCTCTCGCCCGGGGGGCAGGCCAGTGCTTCAGAACAATAAATTAATTCGGTTCTCGCAAGATTGCACGGACTACTATGGTCAGCAACTAAGGGCTTGGAATGTAACGCAGATGAATCGGCTTTGGTACTCAGAGGAGCCGCTTTATCCCGAACCCATCTTGGCGGGATCTGGCGAGGGCTGGAATGCACGATGCATGCATCATATCGATGCCTTTCGAGTGCCAACACTTGAAACCGATTCAACTACTGCTCAAGAATGGCTGGCGTTTGTAGATGGTTGCGCTTAGTACGAAGGTACCAACGTGGTTTCGAGCTCGGTTTTGCGGGAGAGCCAAAACAAGCATGGTAGGGGACAAGCCGGACAAGGCCGAAACTCTAGGCGAATTTCGCTACCGTAAAACTAAGCTGTGACGAAGCCCAAAGTCGCTAAGCACTTTCTTTGCGTTGTGGAACGCTTTTGTAGTGCCTTAGCTTGCCGTCGGCAGCATCGACGTCGATGGTATAAACAGTGCCCGCTTCTTGATCTGGCAATTCGAACATGATGTCCATCATCACATCTTCGATAATTCCACGCAGTCCTCGAGCTCCTACATTCTTAATGTGTGCCTTTTGGGCGACCCCTTTCAATGCGGCTTCCGTCAAATGCAACTCGCAGTTTTCCATGCCAAAGAGGGCCTGGTACTGCTTCAACAACGCATTCTTTGGCTCGCTCAAAACCCTGATAAGGCCAGCCACGTCAAGCGGCAAAAGAGACGTAACTACAGGTAAACGGCCAACCAATTCTGGAATCATCCCAAATTCTAAGATGTCGTCCGATTGTACTTGAGCTAGCAACGACGCTACGTCGCCTTCCTCACGAACACTCGATCCCGGCCCAAAGCCAAGGGATTTCTTGCCAAGTCGCTTACGAATGATATCATCGATCCCCACAAACGTCCCGCCGCATATGAAAAGGATGTTGGTCGTGTCGAGCTGGATGTACTGTTGTTCAGGATGCTTTCTTCCGCCTTGAGGTGGTACGTTTGCAACCGTCCCTTCAAGCATTTTTAACAACGCCTGCTGGACACCTTCTCCCGAGACATCTCGGGTGATCGAGACATTCTGGCTGGTCTTCCCAATTTTGTCGATTTCGTCAATATAGAGAATTCCCCGCTGAGCCGATTCGATATCAAAGTCCGCGGCATGCAGCAATTTCAACAATAAGTTCTCGACGTCTTCACCGACATAACCGGCCTCCGTCAACGTCGTTGCATCACCGATAGCAAATGGGACGTTTAGCATTTTCGCCAAAGTCCTAGCCATTAATGTCTTCCCGCTTCCGGTTGGGCCGACCAGCAAGATATTTGATTTTTCTATCTCAATGTCCGAACCGTTCCAACCCGCAGTCAATCGCTTGTAATGATTGTGGACGGCAACCGCCAACGCTCGCTTCGTGGGCACTTGCCCGATTACATACTGGTCGAGATGCTGGACAATATCACGGGGTGTAGGGGTCTCGCTAAACAACTTTTTGGACGAAGGCCGGCGGCGCTGCTCTTGATCCAGAATGGACTGGCAAAGCTCAATGCATTCCCCACAAATGTAAACGTCCCCTGGACCCTCGACGAGAGGACCTACGTCTCGGTAGCTCTTGCGACAGAACGAACAAAATGCGTTCTTTTTTGTGGTACTACCGCTGCTGGTGCCGCCACTATTGCGACGACTAGCCATGACATCCTTACTTGAGGGCATTCTCGACTCCTTAACTAATTGGCCATACTCTGAGCAGTGAAGAAAAGTCTCCGAAAGCTCATCGGTGGCGGTAGGGTGGACAGTTTTATGTGGAAGCTCGATTGGTTGTTTCAAAAAGCCCAATGAAGAGTCGGGGGTTTTGAATCGAACCGGGCATCCTTGTCCACAGTTTCGAGCCGATTGGTTTTGACCTAAGTTTGCGAGGAGAATTCTTCCTAGCGGTTCGGCCTCCCAGACCGAATGGTTTCATGAATTCATTTAAGTCTAACACACACAACCGCAAGATTCAGTTACTTTTTTTTTCACTATCTTCGACGATCGAGTTGTTAATCGGATTCTTATTTGGAGAAGAGGGCCAACGAGGCTTCTCTTCTAACAACGATGTAATGTTTCGGAATTCTGCGTCGCTTATGTAACCTCCACTCCGCATTTCTTCGAAATTCTTTCGGACTAGATCGTCCAACGGTACGTCCTGAGTGTTGGAACCGCGCAATCTTGACATCACATAAATTGCCAGCCAGCACACAGCCAACAAAACCAGAACGCCAAGAACGGCCTGAGAGGTCGGACTCGATAGTAACTTCCCCATCCCAAACGCCGGGTTTCGTGCAGTATTCATTGCGGTGAAAAATCAAGCAGGAGAAAAGATTCCCAAGTGACGCGATGTCCAATTACTTGATTCGTCCCGAGAATCCTTCTCGCTTGCACGCACGTATCGTATGCAGTGGACATAACCTAAGTCTAGGTTTTTTAACTTGAAAAATCTGTAAATTCCAGGGACCTCCTCAATCAATTCGCTCTAACAGGCTATTTCGATGGGAATTGTTTTTCCAGTTGCGGCCAATCCCCCTCGCGATCATCGCGCACGCAATCAATTGAACCTGATGAAAGATTATGAGCGGCAACAGGATTAGTCCGACCTGTGTGGCTGGGAACAGAGTGCCTGCAATCGGCACGCCCGATGCCAAACTTTTCTTGGAACCGCAAAAAAGCAGGGCGATCGAATCCTCGCGATCGAAATCAAGCCAACGACCTATTGCCCAGCAAACAGACATAACAATGGTCAGTAGCACGATACTGATCGCCAACATGACGAATAGACTGACAACGGAAACTTGAGACCAAAGCCCCGCAACCACAGCTGCACTAAACGAAGTGTAGACGACCAATAAAATCGCCGCGCGATCCACAACACCAACCAAGCTCTTATGCCGACCAATCCAAACCGCAATCCCCTGCCTTAGCAAATGCCCAATAACAAACGGCAACAACAGCTGCAATGCAATGTTTTTCACGGAATCCAACGTCACCTGCACCCGAACTCCCGGAACCTGCATGAAAATCGCCACCAAAACGGGCGTAAAGAATATCCCGAGCAAATTGGAAATGGTGGCCGCACACACCGCTGCCGAGACATTTCCTCCAGCCATAGCGGTAAACGCAATGGAGGACTGCACGGTCGATGGCAGCAATGCCAAATACAATAACCCAGCCGCCAAAGCCGGATCGAGACCAGGTATGCGTATCATTATCAAGCCTAAGATTGGAAACAATACGAAAGTCACTGCCAACGTCGACAGATGGAGTCGCCAATTAAGCATCCCGCCCACGATGGCCGCTCGCGATAGCTTGGCCCCGTGCAAAAAAAACAACAATACGATCCCAGCGTTGGCCGCCAACTCGAATAGGATTGCTCCTCGTCCGCTGCACGGCAACACGGTTGCCACCCCTACAATAGCCATCAGTGCCGCGACAAACGGGTCAATCACGCCTAATGCTGGTTTCAAGTTCAACATGTTGCCACGTATGCATCGATCGCGTCAAGGTGCATACGTACGTCTTCATGCGAAAGAAACGAACCCAAGAAACTGTTTCGGGCCAAAGCAACCAGATCCCCGCGATCCACCACGCCTGCGTTCGCAATCGCTTTGTAGTTTTCATTCATATATCCTCCGAAGTAAGCCGGATCATCGGAATTGACGGTCGCCCTCAAACCCTCACGCAGCATGCGGCCTATCGGATGGTTTCGCAGTTCATTAATTACGCATAGCTTTAGATTTGAAAGCGGACAGACTGTCAGCGTCATGCTGGATCTAGCCAAACGTGTGACCAGATTGGGGTTTTCCATTGCGCGATTGCCATGATCGATACGCTGGACGTCTAATAGGTCGAGTGCTTCGATTATGTAATCGGGGGGGCCTTCTTCTCCGGCGTGCGCAACCTTCAGTAGTCCTCGTTCCTTCGCAGCTCGAAATACTCTTGCAAACTTTTTAGGCGGATGCCCCAATTCCGACGAATCAAGCCCCACTCCGACGATTTTCTCCAACCACGGTTCGGCCATCTTGAGTGTGGCAAATGCGGATGCTTCATCCAAATGCCGCAGGAATGACATAATGAGCTTGGAGGTAATCCCGAATTCATTTTTAGCCGCATTCATCCCCGCCAATATCCCTTCAATGGCTACGCGAAATGGTAATCCACGACCGGTATGCGTTTGAGGGTCAAAAAAAATCTCGGCGTGCAGAACTCGATCCGCATGAATGCGAGAAAAATAGGCCCTGGTAAGATCGAAGAAGTCTTCTTGCTTTTGCAAGACTCCAGCCCCTTGATAATAGAGATCGAGGAATTCCTGAAGATTGGAGAAATGGTAAGCCGCACGAAGGGCTTCGATGCTCGTAAAGGGCAAATGGACGTTGTTCCGTTCTGCCAATTGGAACATCATTTCCGGTTCCAACGAACCTTCGATGTGCAAATGCAACTCGGCCTTGGGCAACCCATTTATGAATCGATTGAATCCATTTGCGTTGCCAATACTTCTTTCCATAATCTTCCTGTCAAAATGAAACTCTGGTGGAAGCGATTGTAGATCAGTGGTCTCAACTGTTCCCGCCCCTGCGCCTCGGCATTATCGCAGTCCACAGAAAATAGTGAGGCGATGAAGTAAAGATTGTACTTGCTGCAGAACAGTTGGGACAACTGTTCTGCTCTGTTGCAATCGCCTGGCAGCGACTTCGATAGTCCGCATCGTCACTAAATTCCGTCCAAACTGTTTGGCTGGCAAAGCGGCAAAGCAGTTATTCGACGCTGAAAATTCGATCGGTTAGCACGATTGGGGGATTTAGGGATCGATTCGACTTGAGCCATCGGACTTTTTACACCCAGGTTTGGAAATGCAACGCTTGAGCATCTAGGCTAGAATAGGGAAACGTTGCGCGTTGCAGGAAACCGATCACCTTGGCGAATTCCCATGTCAATATCTGTCGAATCGACTTCTGAAAGCCAGCCTGAGCCAAATCGAAGGGCTGAAGCCTCGCGACTTGACCCAGAAAAAACGGTAATTCGGCAGGACGATCTTTTCGAAGCACCTAGCTTAATCCCGGGCCACGATTCGCCTTTTTCGCTGGTAGGATTCCGGCAATCCGCATCGCATTTGATCGGACAACAGCTCGATCATTTTCTAATCGAGTCGCTGGTGGGTACCGGCGGAATGGGGGCTGTGTTTCGCGGTCGCGACACGAAATTGGATCGTGAGGTAGCCATCAAGGTTGTTCCCATTGCAGATCGTGGCGCCGAAGCCATGCGGCGATTCCAAGTCGAAGCACAGAGTGCGGCCAAACTAGACCACCCAAACATCGCCCGCGTTTACTACGTTGGAGAAACAGAGTATTGGAGTTATATCGTGTTCGAGTTCGTGGAAGGTACCAATCTTCGCGAACTGGTATTGAAGAAGGGGTTGCTGTCCATCGATGATGCAGTCTGCTTGACCCGTCAAGTTGCAGAGGCCTTGCAACATGCCTATGAAAGAAAGGTGGTCCATCGCGACATCAAGCCATCAAACATTTTGGTGACGCAAGCGGGCCAAGCGAAACTAGTCGACATGGGGTTGGCCCGAACGACCGACCTCGACAAACCAGCAAACGATCTTACTGCAAGCGGCGTTACGCTCGGAACCTTTGACTATATTTCACCCGAACAAGCGCACGACCCTCGACAAGCCGATGTTCGAAGCGACATCTATTCGCTTGGCTGCACACTCTATTTTTTGCTGACCGGACAGCCACCGTTTCCTGAGGGAACCGCGATTCAAAAACTGCTTATGCACGGTACCAAGATGCCGGAGGACCCTCGTCTGTTCCGCTCGGACATAAGCGATTCCATGATTGCCATCCTGCGTAAGATGTTGGCCAAAAAGCCATCGGATCGTTATCGCGAACCCATCGATTTAATTCACGATCTGCGAACGCTTGCCGAGTTGGAAGGATTGGTTTGGGCGAGCTCGTCGGACAATATAGTTAACTTGCCTGCGGCCGCACAACGCACTTGGTTGGAGGCAACACTTCCGCTTTTAATATCGATGGCTGCAATCTTCGCCACGACTCTTTGGCTTCAAAGTAGCAGTCATTTAAGTGCTACATTTCGTATTCCGCAAGTTGACTTTCCCGACGTGGTTTCCTCGTTGTCCGAGAAATCCAATATTCAAAGTGGCGATAGCATTTCAAAAACCGACCGTGACTCGAACCCGAGTGAACTGATTCGAACGCCTATCTCGAGCCTACCATCGAAGATTGCCACTCCGCTACCCGACGATGCCACCGATCGAAATACAGTTATCGTTGATCCCAGCGCAACAATGGATCGAGATAAGGGCGCCATCATCGTTCGATCGCTCGAACAAGCTCTGGAACTTTCGACTAACCAGTCGCAGATAAACAGGATTGTTATCAAGGCGTCCTCACCGATCATTTCGACGGTCAGTCTCAAGTCGACCTTGTCCGTCCATTCCAATTTAACCATTCAAAGCGATGCTGGACAACGGAACCAGTTGATCATTGATGGCTCGGAATCGGCAACCGATCCCGTTTCATCGCTCGCTTGGTTTGACTGCATCAGCAACCAACTCGCCCTCCAGGATCTAGACGTGATTTGGCGAGCGAGTTCGATGCCTCGGCGACGCTCGCTCTTCTCGGTTCGATCCAGCGCCTTTCTCCAAATCAAAAACTGTTCCCTCACGGTACAACTTGATCCAAATCCATACACCTCAGGTGGGCTAGACGCCACCATGGTAGCGTTAGGATCGATATTACCGTCGGTCATCGTGATCGACTCCGCAATGCAAGATGGATTCGTCGATTCGACATCCAGCAACGTTGCAAAGCTCCCCGCTCGGATAAGTTGCAATCAGCTTTCCGTACGAGGGCAATGTGATTGGTTGCGAATGCCCAGTCCAATACGGACGGAAGTGCAAATGGTAAATTGCTGGCTGGCAATCGCGGGTTCCATGTTTGAAATGAACGGGAGTCGAACCGCAATGCGGACAGGGATGCCATTGAGAATGGACTTTCGCAATCTGACGGCGTATACACAGAGAGCTTGGATGCGAGCCATTTTTAGCAACTCACAGCCCTTTCCCATCCCATTTGTACGCGCGGCCAAGGAATGTATTTTCGCAGGCAGCAGGTCGTACATCGAGTGGAATGCGTTGGAATGCGATGACTGGGAGATATGGGAACAGAGCAACGAAGGAAATGAACTGACGCGATGGATTGATCTGCGAGGAACCGACAATGTTTACGATGCGTTGACTCTATCTGACTACTTGACGGTCAAGTTGAGAAATGGCGGTCTAGAACAGATTGGGCTTGGATCGGACGCGAATTTAGTAAGCGAAGAGCGCGGTGTCGAGACCATGTCCTCCTGGCGAAAAAGACCGTTGCTAGATCCGAATCGCATTCATGAAACATCCTTCGAATCGTTGGAATGGAATCGCAGCGCATTCCATCCCGGTTTTCAGTCCCATCCGGATTGACCTAAGCACTACGGCAGAAGTTCTTTGATTCGATCGTTGTGGCAGTGTCGCTCCGCGACACTGAATTGCCGAGTCGCGGAGCGACGTCGGCTACATGTT
>JAYVPJ010000114.1:0-22420 GCA_043757445.1 Pirellula sp.
GCGTCGTCGTGCAGCCCCGGTGGCTCCAGCCCCAGCCTTGTGAATCACTTGCGAAAAGTTTTCCAAGTCGGTCCACTTTTCGTGTCCCTTTGCTTTGGACTCGCCGTCAATACCATCGAATTTAATGTAAGCTGACATGTTCTGTACCTTACTCGTCTGAACGACTCTGTGGGATTTAGCGACGCCAGGCGAAGTTGCACTGAGCGTCTTACATACAAGTTCTCGTCGCTGTCCCTAATTAGTTGCCTACTTTCTTAAAAAGAATTTGAATTCAAAATACCAAAGACTTAGTTAGTACCTGCAATTGCCTTGAACGCAGCCAGCAACATCAGAGATACCATACACGCATTTGCGAACGTATCTACGTTCGTCAATGCGTGGTCAACTTGGTGAAAGGCAGACTGAAATCAACTTGCAGCAGGGCCTTCTGGCACTCGGGCCAGCTGCTAATGATACGCTACGCGGGTCGCCTCCGATTTCGCCAAATGCAGATTTGCTATTCAATTGCAAAGGAGAATTCGAGATTTGGAGTGACATTTACCTGGACGCTACCTATACCCTTACCTTCAGCGAGGCGACTCAACAGCTCCGCCGAAAGCAGAGGCAGGAGCGACTTTGTCAAGATGTGATCGATGTTTCTAGCACCCGTGTCCACTTCTTTACACCGATCGCCAATCACCTGCACCAGATTGTCGCCATATGAAAAAGTGGCGTTGTAGTTCTCTTTGAGCCGTTTTCCTATTTTTCCAAGCTTGAGTCCGATGATCATTCGAATGACATGTTCTGCGAGTGGGTAGTATGGAATCAGCGTCAAACGCCCCATGAACGCAGGTTTGAACGTCTTAAGCAACTCAGGGAAGATAGCTTGCATGAAATCATCTGGCTCTGGGGTTGTATCAGGATCCGAGCAAATACTTTTAATTACATCGGTTCCCGCGTTCGTGGTCATCAGGATCAAGGTGTTTTTGAAATCGATGTCTCGACCTTCGCCGTCCTTCATCGTGCCTTTATCGAAGACCTGATAAAAGACGTCTTGAACGCCTGGATGGGCCTTTTCCATTTCGTCCAGCAGAATCACGCTATACGGCTTGCGGCGAACGGCTTCTGTGAGCACGCCCCCCTCGCCGTAGCCGACATAGCCAGGTGGGGACCCCATCAGCAACGAAACCTTGTGCTCTTCTTTGAACTCAGACATGTTGATTACGGTCATGTTTTGTTCGCCACCGTAGAGCAACGAAGCTAAAGCGATGGCCGTTTCTGTCTTGCCTACACCGCTCGTTCCGGCAAGCATGAATACGCCGATGGGGGCTCTTGGATCGTTCAATTGAGCTCGCGAGGTTCGAATGGACTGGGCAATACGCATCATTGCATGATCTTGACCAACAACCTGCTTTTGCAAATGCTCGTGCAAGTGCAAAATGGTGTTGATTTCATCTGACATCATGCGACCGACAGGGATACCAGTCCATGCTGCAACGGTCTCGGCAATAGCATTCCGATCCACAAATGGATGCACCAACGGCGACTCACCTTGCAATTCATGAAGCTGTGCCTTGAGCGATAGCAATTCGTCCGTGGAAGCTGGCGTCGCGGTGGCCTGATTTGGGACCACTGCTGGCGAACTGGCACCGTTCCCTGCCGGAGCTTTTGCCAATTCTTTTTGTAACACGTGGTTTTTTTGCAGCGTGCTGGTGATCGCTTGAACTTTGGCAACCAATTCCTTTTCGAGCACCCATTTTGCGTTTAGTGCCTGGATTTCAGCGTCAATAGTCGCGATCTCGTTGGCTAAAGACTCAAGTTTTATCTTATGATCCGTTCCTGTAACGGACTCCCTTTCTAGAATCTCGCTCGACAAACGCAGCTGGTTGCTTTTGCGGTTTGCGTCTTCGATGGCGGGTGGTGTCGACGATTGACTTAAATTGATTCTCGCACATGTCGTGTCGATGAGACTGATCGCTTTGTCAGGCAATTGCCTTCCACTGATGTATCGACTGGAAAGCTTGACCGCATCTACGATTGCTTCGTCCAATATGCTAACTTTATGGTGAGCCTCGAGTGTTTTAGTTAGTCCTCGAACCATATCGACGGCAACCGATTCTGCTGGCTCCTCGACCTTGACAACCTGGAATCGTCTTGCAAGTGCAGCATCTCGTTCAAAGTATTTCTTGTATTCAGCCCACGTAGTGGCGGCGAGTGTTCTGAGTTCACCGCGGGCCAAAGCCGGTTTCAATAAATTGGCTGCATCACCCTGTCCAGCTGATCCACCTGCACCGATGAGAGTGTGTGCCTCGTCGATAAACAAAATGATAGGTTTTGTCGACGATTTGACCTCCTCGATTACCGATTTGAGTCGATTCTCAAATTCGCCTTTCACACCAGCCCCGGCTTGGAGGAGCCCTAGATCGAGCGTTCGCAGGACGACTTCGCGAAGAGGCTCGGGAACATCTCCAGATGCAATTCGGAGGGCGAACCCCTCGGCGACGGCAGTCTTCCCAACGCCTGCCTCGCCCGTCAATATGGGATTGTTTTGGCGTCGGCGAAGAAGGATATCAATTACTTGTCGAATCTCAGTGTCACGCCCGAGCACAGCGTCGAGTTTGCCTTCTCGAGCGCGGGCGGTTAGATCGATTGTAAACTGATCAAGCGAAGGCGAAGATTGCCGACGTTCTCCTGGTGCAGATGGAGTACTAGCTCGAGTCCCAGTAGCCAGGGAAACCGAATCGCGATCCTCCGCCGTGTCCGCGCAAAGTTCAACAATCGATTTACGAAGGGCTGCTACATTGATTTTATCAAATTCATGGCTAGCACCCAAGGCAGATCTCCGCATGCCATCGTTTGAAAGCAGAGCAATCATTAGGTGTCCAGTGCGGATCTGCCCTGCCCCGTAATCGATTGTGGCTAGACTCCAAGCCTCTTTCGAGATATCCACTACTTCTGGACTTAGCGACGGAGCTTTTGCGTTGCCGGTCTTGAGGCGATCAAGCGTGCGTGTTAGGTCCTTCTGCAGCTTCCCAATATCAATGGCAAATGACTCCAGTATCCGAACGAAATCCGATTCGCGAGTCTCAGTCAACTTGAACAACCAATGCTCAATTTCCACGTTGTAGTTCGTGCGAGTCATGCACAGCGAAGTTGCTAACTCCAGCGTTCGGCAGCTAATAGGGCTCAATTTGTCGAAGAGCTTCTTTAGGTCAATCTCAATCACTTAATCGGTCCTTTGCGTTGAATAGAAGGGCGATTGTTTGACGACACTTAGGTTAATCGCTCCATCGTCTGTTTAACAATCATTCCGCTTTTGAAAAGGCGGATTATAGCATTCCTTAAGCGACTAAAATGTCCGGCAGCTCAAATAGAGCATCCCCGGCGTCAAGTGGAGAATCCCAGTTGCCAAGCCAAGTGTTCCATCCCAAGCAAGCCGACGTACCTTCGGCGAGGACGACCCCTTTTACTTCTTCCTTTTTCAGCAGAACTCGAAAGTCAAAATCAAACTGAGGTCCGACATATCGGCGGACGAAATC
Source organism: Pirellula sp. (assembly GCA_043757445.1). Classification (GTDB taxonomy): domain Bacteria; phylum Planctomycetota; class Planctomycetia; order Pirellulales; family Pirellulaceae; genus JBKCUI01. The sequence continues at coordinate 3,519 of JAYVPJ010000114.1, forward strand.
CGCTAGAATCCTTAGTCTACGTTCACTTGGTAGATATTCGTTAAACGTATTCCAATCGACGGGTCCAACAGTTACTCGGAAACGATTTTCAACATCCCAAATTCGTTCACCAGCCATACTGTCCACGCCGAGACTATTTCCCATGGATATTCCATTCGGCGATGAACCGATTTGAGATTGTTCGGACTTGTCCAGTATCAACCATTGACCAACCAATGGCTCAACTTCTGTTGGTATGCCGGTCATGTCCTGCACGCAGGCACGTATCGATTCGATAGACGGTCGGGAGCTCGAAAATTGCCCACTGTAATATAGAAGGTAATCATCCTTTACGGCCAACCGATTGCGCGAAGCCATGAAACGGTTGCCAATAAGTCCCCAAATCGCTTTTGTAACAGTATCCTCTGTTTTGCTCGCACTGGCTGTTTCAAAGGCAACCGGGAAAGAATGTTTCTCCCATGCTCGGTAAAACAAGGACAAATGACGGTGGTTAAAGATATCCAAGAACTCGCGAAGCGTATGGTCTTTTTGTCGGCAGCGCTCGATGATCGTTTGGGTGTAATGATGAGGGAGCGCACCGCTCGCACCAAATAATCCGAAAAACGAAACCGCCAATTTTGGCCGTGTTTCCGATTGCATCCAAGCTGCAAGTTCATTGGCGGGGAAACTCGCGTCCAAGTCGACAACCAATTTGCAAGATTGCTTGGACAACTCCGCTTCCATGCCAATACGAGTTCCCTTTTCGATTTGCAGGCAACGCAAGAACTGGCAAAAGCTAACCGAATGAATTTTTTGTGACAGTTCCTCTGTCGTCGTTTTACGGGTGTTAATTGTCATGCAATGAACCTAAATCCTACATCAAGAACTTCGTGCCGGATCGTGCTCTTCCCTCGTATAGCATTTGATTGCCGCCCTTGGCATAGACAGTCAAGCGAGTAAAGGAGTTGATGGTCGCAAAAACCGAAAAGAACTCGTCTAGAACGCTCGCGAAGAGAAATGCTCCGATGCCCTCCAGTCGCTCTTCGTCTACTTGAAGAAGGATATCGATTCCGCGACAGATTCCAGGCCCTTTCCCCGTGTCGGGAATTCGAGCAGTCGATCTCTTGTAACTGATCTTCCCAATCGAATCGACCGCTTTAAGGAACTCTTCTTGATCATTGCTGTTGTAGAGCCCTAAAATCTCTCGCAATAACTGACCGTTCGAGTCACTAGCTAATGATAGGTGGTTGAGTGAGAGATGCGAGATCAAACGCCAAATCCAATCATCTCGATCGATCGGTCGGCGGGTAGGCGTAGGAGAAGTTCGAAAGGCGACCTTGCACGGTCCACCGGTAAAATGGAGTCGCGACTGTATGCCCAGTTTAGAAACAAGATCGCGATTGCAGCAGACTGCTTTGACATGCAGTGTCCACTCATCAGATGGTTTGGGGCGTGAATGGAGATCGACGATCGTCAAGAAAACTTCGGTACCTCGATCACCAACGACATCGCCCGCAATTCGTCTGCGTCTCGATGCGTGCCAATACCGATCAACGGCCGCCGAACTTACTTGATGCGATGGACGATGAAATGGCAAGAAGGTTAGGTCTTCTTCACCACCTGGTCGTGTAGATGTAACCGACTTGATGGAATGTACCTCCATGCCTGTCGCGGTACGGTAGCTCGGGATGACTCGATACTCCACCTGCTTTTCGTTCAACGCAATTGGCTCTGCTTCCTTTTCGAAAAGATTTACAACAGGTGTACATCCCAGCAAAATCGCATCTTTCGTCATGTGACGCTGAATGATCGGATGCTGTTTCTTCAAGAAGACAACAATACTAAGATTGTCGCCGGCCACCAAATTCCAGGCTGAACCGAATTCGATTTCGATGAATCTAAACTTTTCCGGAATGGCAAAGAACTCCCAAATTGTCTGATATGCCGACAGCGTTCTTGGATCATGGTCGAGAAGTCCTTGGTCCGTTTCGAAGCCGGCCTGTGAGATCGAGTTGCGGGATAAGAAAACACCTTCCTTGTTTCGGCTTGAGAATAATCCAACGCCTAGCGCGTCTCTCAACAAGGCCTCACACAAATGATTGCCGCAATTGCTGCTTCCACCTAAGAAAAACCTTAGTCGGCTGATGTTCGTTTTTTGCCATTCCATTTTGCGGGAAATTGGTGCGAGATCAATGCGAATGGCGGCTTCAACACTTTTGGACCATGTAGCATCTGTTGGAAAGGAAAATGGAGGTTTGACGTACTCGGACCGAACCACTTTGAGTGGAAATAACTCCAAATTGAAGCAGGTTCGGAAGTAGCAAGTCTGACTGTCAATTTCGTCGGTTTCGACTTGGGTACCACGTTTCAGTTGGAAGCCCTGGGTTAGCTCGCCACCAACTTCATCTAATTCAAATTGGCAAATCGAGGCCGACGGAACGGGAGCAAGGTATTGCGGGTACAAGGCCTGCAACATCGTTTGGCAGATTTCGGGGAATTCGTCTTCGATCTTGAGACGCAAGCGCGCATTGAGTAGAGCAAACGAATCGATCAGTCGAGCCACGTGCGGATCTTCCGGCGCTTCTACCGAATCTGCAGAAAGCCTTAATCTCGCAGCAACCTTAGCAAAGCGCCCTTCGAATTCACGAACTTCTTCTCGGATGAAATCAAGCTCGTCATTATAAAAACTAAACAGTCGCTCGCTCATTAAGAGGTTTCCTCGACGCGAAACTCGCTTGCAATCGTATTAAGTTTTGAACTGAAAGTGACTGGCTCGGGTGCCGGTTCCGCAAACAGCACACCGTAGATAACAAAGCGAATGATGCGACTGACCTTGGAATTCGAATCCAAATCGAGTTCCACTCGAACACTCTGAAATCGAGTTTCATAACGGCGGATCGCATCTTCGATACTTTGACATAATTTTTGCATCGACTTGGACGAATCCAGAACAGCTGTGCTGGCATCAGGAACACCGTAATTGAACATCGATTTTTCAAGATGTCGAAAAGTGGCTGGGAACACTTGAAATCCAACTCTAGTATTCAACAGATTCTCGAGATCGCGGCGGACACTCATCTTTAAATCACGAAGCAGTTGCGTCCTATCTCGATTGGTTTCGAATCGATTGGTCGGATCAAAATCGAGCAGCCGATCGAACACGCTTGGGAGCAACAATTGGTCAGGGCGAATGCGACTCATGGTAAATTTTTGCTTAAGGACTAGGGTGTCTTCAAACTACAAACGGCCGAGTGACACACGTCCGAGAGGGCGATGCTTCTATCCATTTTCCGATTCTTGCGCATTAGATTCGCTTTCGATCTGGATTTGTCCAATTTCCAAAAAGGGGACCCCATCCTCTTCGATGAGGAGTGTACGCTGCCCAATTCCAGTCGCAATCCCACCGGCATGCTCGACCCAGTCGGTTGTCCGACCCAGTTTCTGTTCTTCCCTCCAGCCAATGGGATTCGGATACCGTGTTGGCAAATAGACCTCGCCGTCCGGACCGCCCTTTACGCTGATCGTCGCTTTGCGCCAAATCAAATCGATAGGCCTTTCTGGCTTAGAGAATTCGATCGATTGGATATCCCTCCAAGGTAACCAAAAATACTTTCCTGAGGCCGTAAGCACTTCTGCAACACCTCCAAGACGATCATCCAAGTCATGAATTATCGAAAATGCTTTGCCGTCGCAAACCCCATTAACAGGTTTTCGAGCGGCCTGCACTTTTTCAACTAACTGTTGCAAATCCGCCTGTTGACCCAAACGCATGGCGAGACAAAGCTCTAATTGCAGTTTGCTGACCTCGTCCAATTGGACAACCAATTCGGGTACGCGACCCTCATTGAAAACCTGTTCGCGAATCACTTCTGCTCGTACTAGCTGCCGAAAAAGCATTGGCAACATGGCCATTTTTTCAGTTGTCTGAACGACAACCGAATCAAGCTGCCGGTCGACTCGCTCCCATTCTCCGCCAAACGCAAGCAGCTCAGCCAGGAAGAATCTAGCGTTGGTATTTGAGGGATCTTTTTTGACTATGGCCAGCTGAGCGTCAAGCGCATCACCAAGCTTTCCATCTTTGAACAATAATTCGGAATTCATCGTTTTTCACCTGTGCTAAGTAGTTTTGTTGCGATTAACGAGCTTGGTGTCCAGTTTTAATGAAGCACGAATATCATCAAAGCTGTGATATGGCTCGAGTTGAATGACACAGTCATATTCGCCTGGACGTCCAGGCTTGGAACGTACTTGCACCGATCCGTCGAGCAAAGGCCTCTCAGCCCTGATACGTGGACTTGCTTCCGGATCGCGATTGACATAGCCGATCAACCAGTCGCAAAGGAAATCCTGAATCTCTACCGCATCCATAATCCCACCGATCTTGTCGCGAGTTATGACCTTGACGTAGTGACCAAATCTGGCGGCGCAAAGCATGTAATTGGTCATAGCCGAAAGCTCCGCATTGGAAGTTGCTTCTGGACTGTTGTAACGACGCGGTTTTTGAGCAGATGGACAAGAGTAAAAGGCAGCAAACGGCGTGTCCTTGCAATTGCACAATGCCATAAACCCAAGCTTAGCCAATTGCCTTTCGAACATGTCGGTAATGAGCGATTCGGTTAGCGGCTTGGGAGCAACGCCCTCGGATTCGGTGCTGAACTCATCGATTGTTGGTCCCTGTACCAGTCCCCGACTAGCGACACCGCGCTCGACTCCCCGGATGTCTGCAAACCATCGAGACTCAGCAAAGGAGCGAATCAGCACTTCCCCAATCGCGTAAACTGCTCCTGCCCAAAGATGATCCTCTGTCGACTCCGGCAATTCCATAAAAGGGAATCCAAAATGGTGAAGATGCTCGGGACGATACGGTTTTCTCAACAACATACGAGGCATCACAACAGAAACGAATCGAGATTCTTCGCTGTCACGGAACTGCTGCCATCTCAAATAATCCAATTTGCTGTGAAGCTTTTCCAAGTCAAAGGTTTGCCTCAGCTCAGAGAATTTGTCCACTCCAAACATGGTTGGCGATGCGTTGATAAACAATGGGCAAAACGCAGCTGCAGCTGTTTCCGAGAGCCGTTGAAGAATGGCGATGTCATCATAGGGGTGCTCTCGCGACGGTCTTGGATGAATATCGAAGTCCGCTAGTACCGCTGAAAACGGGGAAGCACCTGGTTGTCCGAGCCCTTCTTCATATACCTTTTTGAAGAATAGGCTCTGATCAAACTCGACGGCACCCTCTTGGTCGTTACGGAGTTCCGCCCATGTAATATTCCATATCTGAATTAAGATTGGAGCCTTCGCAGAATTTTCCCTGCAACTAACTAAATAGTCTAAGCCTCGCCAAGATGCTTCGAGTTTTTGGAACTTCTCGTTGTGCAATATCAAATTCAATTGAGCCGAAACAAGCCGGTCAATTTTTGCGATATCCCGCTCAAGTTGTTGCACGATCTTGGTCTTCGGGAGCGACCACTTCCGGAGGTCGTCTACTCCGAACCACATTGCAAGTTTCTTAGCCCAAGAATCTTCGGCTAAGAACTTTTTTAACGGATCATGTTTCTCGTCCCCCGGTCTAGATCGCCCAGCGACAAGGAGGGATTCTAGAAGGAGTGACCCGCTCTTGACGTTAGCCGATGCGGGTTCCCCTGGATCGGTCCTATCGCGAACGTCAGGTTCGCGATAAACACTCTCCGTCGGTTGCTCCGATTCCGGTGTGGCGAAACTCATACAGGAATGGACCCACTTATCAAAAAGACTTCACAAAGAACGTCGAACAATCAGGTCCAAAAACCAAACAAATGGTTCGCCAAACAGAAGATTTAAATCGACCAGTAGCATGGCCCGCTGGAAGGCTCTGATTTTATAGTACCCATCACACTCCGTGTGATTTTCGCAGTTCAAAAACCGTTGGTTTTTAAGGCAACATCACACGGAGTGTGATGAGTACTTTCTTCGGATTCAAAAAAATCACAGCCACTGGCCGTGTGGAACTCCGGCCCGGCCCATGCTACGGCAATGAAATCAGAATCGCTCGCCTTAACCTCCCTGTTTGATCTTTGTGACAAGTCGCAATGATTGCGTCAGCTCTTCAAATTGCAACCACGGTCGCAGTTTAGCAACTGCGGTGTACGAACCCGGTTGTCCCGGAACTTCGGCTACCTCAATACTGGCATCTGCTAGCGGGTGGGTCAATTTTTCTTCAGCGGATGGTTTGCTTGCGGCTGTCACGTAGTTCATGATCCAGTTGTTGAGTTTCTGCTGACAATCCTCGCGTTCCATCAACGACCCAACCCAATCGCGTGCCATCACTTTGAGATAATGTGCTATTCGCGAGGTTGCCATGATGTACGGCAAACGAGCACTGATGGCTGCATTCGAAGTCGCGTAGTCACCGTCCTTGCCTTCGTATTTCTTTGGCTTTTGTGTCGTCTGGCCACCGAAGAAAACGGAAAAATCCTTTTCTTTATAGTTACAGAGAGGCAAAAAACCACAATCGCTGATCTCTTTTTCGCGTCGATCAGGGACGAGCACTTCTGTTGGACACTTCACTTCGTCGTCGCCATCATCGGCCTTGACAACGTGGGTCGGAAGATTCTCCACTTTGCCGCCGTTTTCAGCACCACGTATCGACGTGCACCAGCCGTACTTGGCGAATGCGTCGGTTAACTTCGACCCCATCACAAATGCCGTACTCATCCAGCAGTATTCCTTGTGCTCGACGGTGATTGGCTTTCCGTCTGCTCCAAGTGGAACCTCTTCGAAACCAAACTCATCGATTGGCTTGGTGTTAGCACCGTAGGGAAGACGAGCCAAGGTTCGAGGCATTGTCAAAACGACAAACCGAGAATCTTCGGTTTCTCGGAAGCTTCTCCAACTGATATAGCTTGGTGTATCAAAAATCTTTGCAATGTCTCTAGGAGCATTCAATTCCGTCCAGGAATCGAAACCGAACATTTCGCATCCGGTGGAGGCGATGAACGGACAAAACGCTGCCGCAGCTACGGACGAAACATTCCGCAGCATGGCTATGTCGTCAGGGTGATTCTTGAATTCATAATCGCCAACCAACGCACCGTACGGAATACCGCCGGGCATTCCGAACTCATTCTCGTAAATCTTTTTGTAAAGCTGGCTCTGATCGAATTCGACCGCATCCGCCAGGTCCTTGTGCAGTTCTCGTTTCTTTACATTTAACACTCTCAGTTTAAGTTGAGTCCCCGTCTCAGTGTTCATCACCAAGTACTGAAGCCCTCGCCATGAGCCTTCCAGCTTTTGGAATCCAGGATCATGCATAATTTTTGCCAATTGCTTGGACACCAAATCGTCGATCCCGTCGATGGCTTTGGTAATGGATTTGGAAATGTTCTTGTCAAAGGCCACCGTCCCTTTTAACGCCTGTTCCGCAAAAGTACGGAGCAACGCTTCTGCATGGGACCTCTCCGTTTGCTTAGTTGCCTTAATGGCTGCCTCGAGAAATCCAGCTTTGGATTCCGTTGTTGTTTCGCTGGCGGCACTTGATTGCTTTTCGGTCTCTGCCATGTAAATTTCCTAACCCTAGCTAATCGAATCCAAAGAATTAAAGAGAAACAGGAAGGGAATACCCTTCTCTATATCAGCTAACACAAAAAACTACTCAGGCGGCTGTTCTTTGCCAATCCCAAGCTCATCGGCTAGAGCCTTCACATTTTCCGTGTTCTTTAGCACTTCTTCCAATGTCGCGTCTAGGTTTGAGCTGACATCCGCTTTGGTCAGGAGTTCACTAAGCTGCGCACGAGTCTCCAGCAGTTTTTTGAGCGCGGGAACTTGACTCGCAATCTTGGCCGGGTCGAAATCCTTCATGGATTCAAAAGCCAAATTCACTTTCATGGTTGACCCATCACCCTTGAGCGTATTTTCAACTTCCATCCCTACGCCAGGTGTCAGCGACTTCATAACATCGTTGATGTTATCGCGGTCAATATTAATAAATTTTCGTTCTTTCAGATCTTTTAGCCTTACTGCCTCATACTCTCCCTTGTCGTTGATTTTCATTGGAGATCCCGAAAAATCGCCGACGACTCCCATCAAGAATGGCAGTTCCTTTTTTTCTGTAGCATCGCCGATATCCACGTCGTAGGTGATATGGACTCGCGGTTTCCGAACGCGACTCAATTTGCCATGAACTGAACTCATAGACTCCTCGGATCATTCAAATCTTGGGAAAACAACGGATGGTAGAAAAACGCTTCTAAAGAGGCCATAAACATAACCGCGGGCAGTGAAATTTGCAAGCTTATTCAGTACCTTCCACACTTTTTTCGACAATTCCCATGCGACGAAATACTTCTGCTCGCACAGTAGGGTCTTGTACAAGATCGATAAGCAAATCCGGAAGCGGCATTTTCCCCCAACGTACCGCTTGCTCTAAGGTGTACGATAAGGGGGAATGAGGTTCTGTCTTGCGAAAAAAACTAGCAACCTTAAGAAGCTGACTAAGCGCCTCCTCGCGGGATTGTAGATTCCCAACTTTGCCGTTTCCAGGCTGCTTGGTCAACCGATCCAAATCGTTCTCTTCGTTATCATTCGACCCATCCGAAGTATCATCCGATTGATCCGATGGTTCACTTGCAGCGAGTTTTGCTTGTGTGAGCTCTTTAAACCACTCTTGTATTGTTTTGAGTTCGGAAAGCACTCGACCAAAACCGCAGCCGGCCTTCCCGGACTGATTCGCCAACGCACGATCGAGCCGTTCAGCGTTTGCAATAGACGTTTCAATGCCCAACAAGAACTCTCGCAAATCACCCTCGTCTGATTGCTCTATCTCTTTCTCAATGTCGTCGTAGAGCAGTAGTCCAGATTCAAGCAGTTCGTCCTTTTGGTCTGGCGGCAATCCTTCGAGATGCCGAGCGATCAACTTGGCCCGAAAGCAAACCGACGAGTCGCGAGAAAGAGGTACGCGTCCAAGCCCATCAATGAGGCTCGACGACTGATTTAGTTTGTCCAAGAATGCCAATGCGTAAACCGATTCTTCCGAGGAATGGGGCAGTAGTTCCTTGCCATACGCTTCGACTAAGCCGGCACTCACCTCCAAGGCTTCGCTTAATCCGTGAAATCCGTAAGACCTTGCCATCGACTCGATCAGCCAAGCCAAAACGCGAGTATCTTTCGATTTCGATTCCAAAATCTCGCAGCACTGAGTCGCTATGGCCGGCCACCCCGGATCTTTCTTCGGATCGTTCGACCGCCCGGCCGAATCTTTGATCACCTCTTTCCTTACAGCAGGCGCCAACAACTCCAACTCGGCTTTAGCTTTTTCAATTTTTCGGGCGATATCGGCGGCAAACTGCACCAAACCGAATGCCGCCTCCAAGTCAAGGTTTTCGCTCGTTTCCTTGGACAAACCGCATGGCTGTTCTTCTGAAATAGGAGCTAGCAGCTTTTCCAAATTCAATATCGACATCCATCCACTCCTTAGTCGTGCAAATCCATACGTCGCATCTCACCGGCGAGACTCTCGAGAATCTTTGCGTGCAACCGGCTCGCCCATGATTTGCTAATCCCCAAAACATTGCCGGCATCCCGAAGTGTATACCCCTCGAAATAAACCAAGTTAATCAGTTGGCTTTCCGGTGGTGGCAATTTTTTCACCAATTGCCGCAGCTTGTCACTAACCTCATGGTGCATGACTTGCATGGGTGCGCTTTCGCAGGGATCCTCAGCCAGTGCCAAGCTGTCTACCTCAGACTCCACGCCGCTGGCCAAATAAACCATCGCAAGCTGTTCAGTCGTTCTAGCAAACCACTCCTGATTGTGCTCCGAGGATTGGGGCTGTCCAGCGTTTTTATCCTTCTCGGACTCCAAAATCTGGTTCGCCATACTCTCGTAACGGATGCGACGGTAACGTGCCCTACTCGTCCAGGTCATCTTGGCTAGCCCATCGTAGATGGCGCCGCGAATCCGATAATAAGCAAACGTGCTGAACTGGTTTCCAAGCTCGGGCTCAAAGTCGCGAGCTGCCTCCGCCAACCCTAATTCGCCATACGCTATTAAATCTTCTACATCTACTTTTATCGGTACATTGCGATAAATCCGAAACGCTAACGAACGAACCAAGGCGCGCCCCTCCGCGATTAACTCGGACGTCGCGGACGAAGCTTCAGGACTCACAATTAAGAAATCCCATTCAATTGTTCTTGGAATTCAACCATGCGTTGACGCGACGCCGGATCGCTACAGAGCGTTCTCGCAATCGTCTTGCACATGGAGTGTAACGCATCCCCAGTCCGAAACGTAGATCCCAATCGATTTATCAGAAATGCCTTTACCATCGCGACGACGAGCTCTTCGAATGGCATCGGTCCATTCTTGGAACTCGTTACAACTTCTCGCAATGAGATCCACTCTTGCTCGCTTAAGGCCCGTTTCTTTTGCGACAATGTCGATTCCAAAAGTTGACTTAGCAGCTTCGAACTGGTCTCCTCGGAGGACAAAACCCTCGATATCGATCCATCTGAATTGAGGCTGTTCTCCGTCATTTTTACTCCCTTATCGACTATGTTGGTTATTCACTATGTTGGTCAGTCTATTTTGTACTAACTTTTGTTTTGTCCTTGGAAAGCCAGCCAAATAGCCGCTTGTTGCTGTCGGACGAAATGAGCGTCTGACCGTCGCGACTAAATGCGAGACTCTTGAAGCTCGCGCCTCGATGTCCTTCTAGATCAAACAACTGCTCTAGATTATCCCAAGTCGGCGATGCAAACCAGATGGTGAGCGTCCCTGCCTTGTTCCCCGTTGCAATAATGGAATCCACGGCTGAAGTCGCGATCCGTTCAACGCCTCCACCAATTGGCCACATCTTCTTCGGAGTTTGTGCGTTTGGAACTGTTCGGATGAATTGCAGATAACTATCGCCTTGCCCGTCTTTCTGAACCTCGGAATGAACCAAAACGTACCGCGCTTGGGCTACTTCCGGATTTTGGAAGTTCTCCACAAAGAAGTTCAGTGACTTCACCTTGGCACCATTTGCGAGGTCCGCGTTACCTAAATCCTTCTTTTCATTGCCCGTTGCAATTTCGAGTTTTCCGTCTTGGCTGCAGGTCGCCAACGAAGCATCCAAAGTCGGGTCCCATATTGCCGACTCAATGTTGTCAAATTCTTGGATCGCAACTCCCGTGACCGCATCTAAAACCTTGAGCGTATTGGAAGTAGTATCCAACAATGCGAGTTGTTTGGAATTGGGTGACAATAGGATTCTTTTGAATCCATTTGCATTGAAATCCATTTTCTTCCAATTTGGAACATCCTCATCCGTCAGTTCAAATCGCCAAAGCGAACCGTCGTTGTGCAATGTCACAATCATGTTTCCATCGCGATTGCTACTCGAATCGATCAGCGTCGTATTGCCGAGGCTTTTCAATTGCGAGGATTGGTCTTGCAAGTCGTATACGACTCCCGATTTCGTGGATACGAAGGTGTGGTCGCCAGACTTAAACCGAGCCCGTATGCTATCGCTGTTTTCCTTGTTTAGCTTAAAACCATTGTGGACTTTGCGAGATAGGGTCGCTTGCCCGTCCGTGACGTCGCCTAACCAGCGGGTTCCCTGGCCAGAGACTTCCATGACTCGCGGTTTCGCAGAGCCCATTGGGAAATCAAAAACGGCCCCGTTATAGGCCCCTTCAAACTTCGAATCCAAAGATTGTGTACTTCTTACATTTACGAAAAGCCGGTCGATCGAATTCTCCACGCGAGCAGTTGCCAAATCCATATCGTAGTGAAAGCCAGTTCTCCAAAGACTTTTTGGCTTCTTGTTGTCTTCCGAAACTTCACTGTTCCAGACAACACCAGAGAACTTCTGCCCTAACAAATCATAAGCTTTCACGAAGCCGTCGGTGTACGCAACAAAGAGTCGATTTCCGTCTTGCGACCAGACCCCCTTGAGAGGAAATCCATCCTTGTCTTCGGTGCTAAAATAAATGGTGGATGGCGATGGCCAAGAATTCGCATCAGAACGATTCCATAGCCAGGTAAATCCAGACCGTTTGATCATGGCGACAAGCGACTTGTCTCGCGGATTGGTTACAGCAAAGACCGTCCCAAGATTCGGGCGTGTGAACACCTCACGTCCATCCAGCGTTACGATTCGCGTTTCAAAATTGCTAGAGATCAACATCTCTTTGCCATCATTAAGAAGTGAAATTCGCGGTTCAATATCTTCGGCTTTCCCGTTCTGGTCTATCGCTTTTTTGATTGACCAGCGATGAAGCATGTTACCGGTCTTTTGGTCCCAGACACAGAACTCAAAGTCCTGCGATGCGTCAGTCAAGTACCGCTTTTCCGCATTCTCTAGTTTGGCGGATGTGATCACTACCCCTTGGTCCATATCGACTGCCGAATCAACGTACAACGCACCGGGTGTATGACCAAAGTAACTCCATCGTTGCTGATCCATCTTCTTGGTTTTGCCGGTTTGCAAATTCCAAAGATCGACAACACCATCGGCGGTAATCGAAATCGCTTGATCACTATTGCCGCGACCGAAAACTCCAACGACGGGCTCCGCGTATTCCTCTTGCCGACCGGCCTCAGAAATACGTGTCAGTTGGCGCCGTTGCTTTTGACGTTCAACATTCCAAGCAACCGTTGTGCCGGAATCATCTACACCAAGAATCATATCCTTGGAGATAAATTGTGCGTTAACCAGATTGGGAGTCGATGTGGATTGACTCGGAACTCCAGTCAGATACGTGTCATAAGTCATCTCGCCTTTGATATCGACTAACCAAACATGCGCCACCGGCTCCTTGTCACTAATCGACATGACCTCCTGTCCATCGTTGCTTGCAATCAATCGCGAAATGGCAGCGCGATGCTTGGGCGGCAGTTTGTCTTTGGCAATATTCAAAGTAACCTTCTTGTCAGCACTCTGACTGCTTAGAACAAGTTCGCCTAAAGTCAATGTTCCATCGCCACTTGCTAGCAACACTCGATTTCCATTCCGAAGGTATACCGCGGCCGTCAGGCTGTCCTTAAGCTCTGGTGGCAACTCGATCAATCGAGCCTTTTCGGTTTTGATATCCATCTCAAACAATTGGCGTTTCCCGTTAAAATTGGACCTGGCCAAAATGCGATCGGAGTCAATCCACTGGATTTCCTCTAAACGACCTCGCACATCTGGGAAATTCAATCCGTTTTTCGAAGCGAGACCAGCCCACTTTCCCCCTGCTGGTAATATGGTTATTCCACTATTGATGCCGACGGCGATCTTGGTACCGTCTGGACTATACTTGACCGTTTGAAAAGACCATGCGGCAAGCGACTTCGCTTCGATTGGCGTTTGTTTCGCTGCCAAAGGCCAGAAATAGGTCGTACTGCTTTTTTTGTCCGAAGTGGTTGTGGTCACGATGGCTTCATCCCCATTTGGAGAAATGGAAACACCCTCGATCCTGACAGGGTTTCCGTCGGCTCCGTCAGGAAACTTATAAGAGGCGGCATCGTCGACAACGAGTCTGTCGGCTTCATAGCGCACTATTTTCGCAATTCCCTTGGCAGTTCCAAATACCGCAACCTTTGCGTTTGTCGCGAAATCCATCGCCGTGGTGGCTGAACCAATCGGTTGCTGTGGGAGGTCAGCATTGGTCAACAACTTGGCACGTTGCAATGCGAATGTATCGAATTTGGGGATCTTAGTTCCAAACTCGGATTCGTCCGTTGGATTTAACGACTGTAGGATACTCGATAGCAATCCGCTTGAGTTTTGGATATCCAACTGCTCGATCCCAAGTTTGGCCTTACCAAGTTTTGAAGCTGAATCGCTAAGCTTAATCTTCGCGGCACGCTCTTTAGCGATGAGTTCAGCAGCAACTGCTTTGGCTTCCGAAATTTTCGCAGCGGATTCGGCAGTCCGTGCAATCATTTCATCTTCTTTTGATTTCGTCTCGGCAGCCCTGGCAATCTTTTCGTCTGCTATTGATTTCGCTAAGGCAGTCCGTGCAATCATCTCATCCGCTTTTGATTTCGCTTCGGCTTTTTCGGCCGCCGTTTTGGCGATTACTGCATTCGCTTCCGAATTCTTTGCATTCCCTTCCGAGATCCTTGCATTTTCTGCTTCAGATTCGGCAATTTCTGTTTTTCTTAAGGCCTCTGCGGCCTGAACTGCCTCGCCTCTCCATTTCAACATCGCAAAACCAGCGAGTCCAGTAGCAATACAAAGGAAAGCAAGTACGGCAACGGCGAAGGTTCGCATCAGGGCCTTGAATCTCGATTCCCGTTGCTGGACGACAATTTTTGCCTTTACGGCTTTATCATAAACCTTAGCTTCTTCCTTTTCATTTCGATCGAGCGTTTGAACCGCTAAGTCATAGTCACCCTTGTCGAACGCGCATTGCCCGTAGGCTAGCCTGGCTTTTTGCAAGCCTATGGCTGCAGGCTTATTGCCATCCCACAATTCGATCGCATCGCGAAATCCAAACACAGCACGTGTGAACCGATCGTAGTCCTTCGACACAGCAGCCGCTTCAGCCAAATCCTCGGAACGATTGGCTAACGCAATGCTCTCAGCGTGCCGCGTGACCTCTTGAAGCGCTTCCCGCATTTCCTCGACGGATGCATAGCGATTGCTTGGTTCGGTGGCCATTGCACGATGAGCGATCTCGAGCAATGGATCTTCTTTGTCGGTTGGAGCTATTTCGTTTCGAGTGGCGGCCTTCAAGCGGTCCATTGAGGTCCGGCCAATGTGCGGCGGCCCGCCGGTGACGATTTGAAATAGGATTCCACCCAACAGGTAGATGTCGCTTGGCTTTCCGATCTTGCTTCGCTGATTGAGCGCCATTTCAGGAGCCATGAAATCCGGCGTTCCACCAAACGGGCCTGGCTTTTTCTTTGCCTGATCAACGGCCAATCCCCAGTCGGTCACATAGACTTCACCAAACGTACCGAGCATGACGTTGGCCGGTTTTAGATCCCGGTGGATCACACCCTTGGAATGTGCAAAAGCCACGGCGTCTACCATCTTGGAAAATATCTCAAGGTTGTCTTCTCGCGATTTTTCCTTGATAACGGCTTGCCATTCGGTTCCGTCAATCAACTTCATCGAGTAAAAAATCACTCCATCTTTTGTTTGCCCGAGTTCATAGATGGGTGGGATGTTTGGGTGATCAAGACCGGCAGTGATTTCAGCTTCGTAAAAAAACTGCCTGCGAGTCGTTTCTTCATTGCGTTTTTCAGCTCGGATCGTTTTGATCGCAACGATTCGATTCACGGCTGTTTGCTTTGCCGAGAAAACAATACCCATCCCACCGTCGCCGAGTTTGATTTTAATTACATAGTCAGCACCCTCTGTTTCCTCGGCGTTGGCATCCATGATGACGCGAGTAGATACACGACTGAAAACGGAGTCTGATGCTTCTGCGCGCTCGTGCCGCAATGACTGATGCGAGTCTTTACCGGACGACCCGATGGCCTCTTCCCATACACGTTTCAGTTGTCCCGATGAACCGGTTCCGGTTTTCCCCATCGCTCTGTTTAGGTCGCTATCGCTATAAACAAAAGTGCCAGAATCCATGGTTGGCCCGGGGTCGTTGTCCTCGGACGGCAAGTCCAAAGTCTTATGCTCGTCCGACGCCGGCATCTCGCCCGACGCTGCCGTCACCTCTGCCTTCGCCGATTCGTCTGTTGACACTGGCTCGACCGAGTGGTTCAGCGATGCAGCTGCATCGCTTTCGTCGGTTGGTTTGGAGGCAGGGGGCTGTTCGGCTTGCAGATCAAGATATTGGCCAGCGTCCAAGGTGCCGGATGGCTTCTCCACAACTTTAAGGCGAGCGCCACATTTGCGGCACTTGGAATCACTCGACTTAACTTTGCTTTTGCATTTCGGGCAGACGCTCATTGTTCTTCTCCACTAAACTCACAAACTAGGTTGATCTAATATACAAATGATTCTAAACGGTTATTTGCTAAGTCTCGAATGCAATCTTCGATTGCGTCGATCTCGACTGCTGAATCCAGTCGAGCCGAACTCATGAATCACGTCGCTAGTCGATGATGTTTCTGTCCTGGAAGTCTCACGTGCGATCCAGAGCGTCCCAAAAAGCAGCCCTACCGACGCAAATCGAGAACTAGCCTTCGACGCGGACGATTCGTAGGAAATCGAGGCTGATTCTGTCGATGCAACCCATGCCTCGTCAACGTCTTGGGTGGCTGGAGAAACGTAGGCCGAACTATCTTTAGGCAACTGCTTTGGAATCACCAAGTCTTCTTCGCCCTTGAGCTTATCTACCGATTCGTCCGTGCTTGGGAGCAGTGGTGGCTCATTGGAATCTTGGGGAGCCTGTGTATCCCAATCGCGAACAGGGAACACCTCGAGTACGGATTCTTTACCATCGAAATCCTTTTCGACAATGGCATAGGCTCCACTGCGGGCTTGAGGATCTTTAAGTAAGTCTGCTTTGTTAGCGTCAATTATCTGCGGAGTCGGACTTCCACCGTCCGCTGTCTTTATTTCTTTTCCACTATCTCTGTTTTCTTTAATTTCCAGCTTCTTGAGCACATCGGCCGATGATGGTAATTCATCGTAGTCTGGCTGCCCATCAAGGTTCTTGTCTTCGTAGTCGATCCGATAAATGGTCACTGTCTTCGACTTGTCCACGGTCGCGGCGAGCTCGACATCAGGCGATCGCAAAACGATAGGACTTAAGAGCTCGACGGGCAAAATAAACGTACCGGGAACAGGCGTCTTGGCCATCGGCAAATCTGCAGGCACGGACCCAATCGAAACACCTCTCGAGAAGACGTTCAAGATGGGCTTGTATTCAAAGGTCAGGTCCTTTACCGTGGACCCATTGACCTTAGACGCATTCTCAAAGATGAAAAAGTCTGACGATCTTCGAATGATCGCGTTGGTTGGTAACATTTGATTGGCGATCAAAAATTCCTCTTTAAAAGGGTCACTTCGGACGAAGACTCCAGCCATGGTGTTGTCTGAACTTGGAGAGCCTTTGATTGCTGGTGCAGTCGGGTCATTAAACAACTGCGTTTTTCCGTCCGCATACCCAATGATGATTTGGAAGCCCGCTTCATCGGCAGTACCATATTGCAACGCAACTCCTTGATGCACTCTCGTATCAAACGTCTCGACGGCTATTTGCGTTTCCGAGATGACGAATTGCGTCGTTGTCATGAGTACACTATCAGGCTCAATTCCTTGCCCGCCGTCGAAGAAATGTGCATCAAGGTAAGTTACATCACCCATAGCTCGATCAAACGAAATCTTATCAATCAACTGATTGAATGGTGCTCCGCCCATCACTTGTGTCACTAGTCTGCCAGTGTTGGCTAAAGAAAAATTGCCACCCGCGACAAGCACAATTCCACCCTCATCGTTGGTGGAGCTACTCGTCATAACTGGACCGGCAATATTCAAATTTGAGCTGCCATGAGTCTCGATATAGACGTTTGGTTTAGCGCTCGTACCCGCCAATACTCCTAATACATCAAGCTCCTTTTGGTTTACCAAGAACAAGGAGTATCCGTCGCCCGCATACTTGCTTTCAAACTGAAACTGGGAATGGGAAAGAGGTATAGTCCTCAACGGGTCTAAACTGTTCAAGAAGACATCGCTTTGGTGCGAGGCGTTGGCGTTCACGATTTGTATTGTTGTTCCAAGCTTGTTCAGTGTTTCATTGGTGCCAACCCTTGCAACCAGGCTATCCACGACAGCATTTCCCAGGTGAACATATTTGCCCGCTTCAAGTGTTAGTTTCGCCCCCTCGACTCTCGACGTATTGTCTCCTTCGTCAATCCAACCTTGAAATGCCCTGAGCGTAATATCTGACTTTGCTTCAACAATACCTCCAACGCCTAGCTTGACTGCCCGAATCGCGTAGCCATCCGCGTTACCGTCCTTGATCGTAATATTACCGCTCATGCTTATCAATGAAATCGGGCTAGCATTAGTTGTCACGAGGTCGGATTGGGTCAGATCAGTTCTGGCGGTCAACGTCGAATTGAAGCGGACTTCTTGGACCGCAATATCGCCTGTCGCATCGACCGTCACCGAATTGAATTCCTGGATTACGATTCCATCTGCGCTTCGACCGGACAAAGTATTGACCGAGGTGTCGATCGCTTTGCTAAGTTGGCCGATCGTACCCACTTGGTTGCTGGCGTTGGTAATTGCGGCATCCGCTACCATACGCAACGCGTCGGCTCGCACGTTAACCGCAGCAACGAGCGACCCGCTAGCAAGGGTAAAACTGCTGGTCAAATTGCCCGAAAGCGTAACCAAATTGCCTGCAATGGCGGTTACTGTGAACAACTCGCTAACTTTCCCGCTCGCCTGCAAGACGATCTCATCGCCGACTGCGAGACCACCGGCATTGACCAGTGCTAATTGATTCTGGCCAGATAGCGCGATTGCCGAGAGAAAACTTGCCGCGTTGTTGTCAAGGATCGATCTTTCAGCTAGCAAGCTAACGTCACCCGAACCTGCGTTGATGTACGACAGGAGGATATCACCCTCATTGTCTGCCACGACACGGACGTTACCACCAGCCGTGCGCACCGAAGTACCAGATTGCATGTCCACACCGCTGATCGCGTCGGCTGTGTTGTTGGTTGCGAGCAGATAGACCGTGCCAGCACCACTTGTACTAATATTTGCATTGAGGTCGATGTCGTCCGAGGCGATCAAACTGACGCGGCCGGTGGAGCCATTGATATCGCTATTGATTACGATGTCCCTAGCCGCTCTGAGGAGCACATCACCGACACCTCCAGCCCGAACGGCAAAGCCATTGGCGTTGCCATCATTAGCGGTGATATCGCCACGCAAACTAAGAAGCTTGATCGCTGCGGCGTCGGTCGTGACGAGATCGGATTGGCTCAAGTCGGTTCTGGCGGTCAATGTTGAATTGAAACGGACTTCTTGGACCGTAATATCGCCTGTCGCA
>JAYVPJ010000115.1:0-63039 GCA_043757445.1 Pirellula sp.
CGATCGTTGTGGCAGTGTCGCTCCGCGACACTGAATTGCCGAGTCGCGGAGCGACGTCGGCTACATGTTATGCCAAAATACTTCTTCACGCGTGCTTACCTGTCGGTAACTTGCGCAAAAAGCATCGATCACAACATGGGCCGAAAACCGTGGGCTAACGCCCTTCGGCTAATCAGCCGCAACGCGCTAGCGTGCGGTTCAGCCCGACTTATGATCGAGGCCGTGCAAAAAGCAAAAATTTATTATTGATCGCAACCGAGAGATTTGGGCAACTCCGCTAAAATACGAACCAGCGGCGCAGAATCGAAAAACTAAAAAGTTCCTAATGATTTTTTGAGGCCAACTTTTTTATGCTTGCCGATCGGCGCATCTTCGCCGCTGTCTTTGTCTTCACTTTTACGTTTGCAAATTGGGTCCACCCCTATCGCGAATTCGCTTTAGGGAAATCGACGAACAATACGATCGACTCCTCGATTCAGGGGACCGATGATGTGTCCTACCGGGCAGCGGGCTTTCCTTGGACTTTCTATCAGCGATTCGATTGTGAGAATTCGCCGACTTGGTTTGCATGGGACTCGCTTCCGTTTATCGGCAACGTCGTTTTTTGGGCGATTATTTTTTTGTTTGCATGCTGGTACAGTGGGACTTTTCGTGGCGAATCGCAAGAGCCTAAACCTGGAATCCGTTGGCGATGGAGTTTGACCGATCTCCTCATGGTCACGACCCTTGTCGCGAGCGTATTTAGTTATGTTGTAAGAAACCAGTCTAGGTATTCTGAATCGCAGAGGCTCATCCAATGGATTCGGAACGATGGGGGGGCCGCAATGGAAGCCTCCTATTTGCCATCATGGCTTCCAAATGACCCTCTCTTTCGACTTATCCTGCCACTGGATCGAATCGTGGAAGTATCCATAGACAATCCAACGAGTAGTTTGTTGTCGAAAATTATCGCGCTACCCAACTTGCAATCGCTCGGATTGTCGGGCTCAAGTTACTCTCTCAGCGATCTTCAACCGCTTTTGGGAAATCC
Organism: Pirellula sp.; assembly: GCA_043757445.1. Lineage (GTDB taxonomy): Bacteria > Planctomycetota > Planctomycetia > Pirellulales > Pirellulaceae > JBKCUI01. The sequence goes on from JAYVPJ010000115.1 coordinate 1,031, forward strand.
ACACCTGACTTACTTGCGGCTTTCTGGTCGTGAGTTAGATGTACGTACGACCGAATTAATTGGACAGTTGAAGTCACTGCAGTCGTTGAATTTGACGAATACCAACATCACCGACGCAGGTATGGTCACCTTGGGTGAGATGCCTCGACTACGTTACGTCCATCTCGGACATACAAACATCGAGCTTCAAGATCCCAAACTCGAATCCTGGATGAAGTCTGTTCGATACTTGCGACTACCTCGCCCGACCCGTAGCGACCTCCGGCGGTTCCATTTAGATGGTTGGCCAGAACTACTGGAGGTTCAGTGTATGGACGTCGACGATCTTATCGATGGAAATCCTGTGAGTCTGTCGATATCGAACGCTCCCAAATTGAGCACCCTGTCTCTCGTGGAGCATCAAGCCTTTGATCTGAATCTTGATGACCTACCAAGTTTCACGGACCTCTTGATTCGAAGGAAGGGCTTTTGGCGCAATCAGAATACCGTACAAGGCAATCTATGGATTCAAAACTTAAGTTTCAAAAATTTAGGGGCATTGCGGAAGGCTACCTTCAATGTTGGCGGCTTCGAAAGCATTCGCATACAGGGCTGTCCGGCGCTTGAATGCGAAGTCCATTCGATTCGAGCATTGTCGGAAGAGGATACGCAGGCTTTTATTGAGGGAGTTAGCAAGAGTATCGGAATTAAGCGTTGCGGAATTACTTGAGATTTGGCCAAAACTAAAACTCGCCGAATTGAATGTCGCAGACGCGCTGCGAATTTGGCCAAAACTGAAGAGAATGGAAGGGGACGCCTTGCTTTCAGACTCCATTCAATTGGAATCTTTTTTGGATTTAGAAAGTTGCATGGAAGGTGATTGGAGAGCGGCAAAGGTCGTGCGCCTTCTGGATCTACCGCAACTATCAGATCGGATTCAAGTATCGCGATCCTTGCAGTCTCTTCATATTCAAAGTACGCCAGAACTGCGAGGGCTGTCAACGTTTGCTCCATGGCCTGCGGACGCTCTGATCGAGGGATTGGGCAGGTTGGAGACATTCTCAGCGGGTGGCCCTCGATTTCAAGACAAGGAGTTTAAGGCTATCGAGGCTGGCACCGGTCTCGAAGCGCTAACACTCGCGTATTCCGGAATGACCCCTGAGCAATTGAGGGACATAGGCAAATTCACCAAACTAAAGGCACTAGGTCTGACCGGGACAGCCGTAACGGATGCTACGTTGCGAAACTGGACGGAAATGATCGTACAGCTGGCTAATTGCATCCCAAAGACAATACAAGTAATCGACCTTTGCAATTGCAAAATCAGTCCGAGAGACCTATCGGAGTTTATCGACTCAATACGCTCGGATATTTGGCTGAGTGTAGAAGGATTGGACGTGCCCAGTGAATTGCAGGCATCGCTACTCCGAGAAAGAAGAGTTGTGACAGACGATTTCAGTGATTTTTTTCGTCCCGATGTTGGCAATTATATCCAAACCTCGGTTTGGCCACAAAGAAGCGAATCGAATTCAACGGCGATAGTTGCCCATACGTCATCGTTGGGGACTCAATCACCTATATACGGAAGAATTCGTTGGCCATCGACCTTCGTAAAACCAAGTCTGTTTGCGCCGAGTTTGGATTAATGGAACCTGCATGCCTGACAAGCAAACGCGTTACCACTTGCATCGGTCCAACGTCGCTTGGTTTGGTTCAGCGTAGTGTGCCTTCAAAGGTACCCGCGGTAGCGCCGTCGGCTGCCTGCCGGACGCCTTACCGCTGCTACTGCTTTTGGTACACCAACTTTCCACCTACATACGTTTGCTTCACCTGAATGTCATTCACTTGCTCCGATGGGCAAGTCAATATATCGGTATCGAGTACCACCAAATCAGCCAGTTTACCAGGCTCAATCGAACCTTTTTTGGATTCCTCAAACGATAGCCAAGCATTGTTGATCGTATAGAGTCGAAGGGCTTGCTCACGCGAAATGGTTTGTGCCTCTTGGATCGCATTCGCTTCTCCACGCGGCACTCTCTTTAATGCAATCCACATTCCAAGGAATGGGTTATAAGGATTTACCGAACGAAGGCTTCCAATTTTATGCATGTGGTCCGAGCCTCCACCGACTATCACTTGTTTTTCAAACAGCGTGCGGTAAGGCTGAAAGTAACGCATCCGAACATCGCCAAACTGTTTGCGCAACGTAGCGCCATCCAGCCACAGCCATGCGGGTTGCAAGTCGGCGACGATCCCAAGCCTTGCCATCGTTTCGATCACTTCCGGTGACATGAAATTGCAGTGCGTTACGCAGGGACGTTTGTCTCGAACCTCGAAATCGTCTCGGTCAATCGTAGCGTACGTGTTCACCAGCAACTCAACCGCTGCATCGCCCACCGAGTGAGCCGTCATCTGCAAATCGTTGGCCAACGCCAGTTTGCTGATTTGGTACAACTTTTCCGGATCGATGTATCGAACCCCTCGGTATTGGGCGTCATTGATCCCATAAATACTGCTGACTCCCCATGGTTTCTGCATGTAAGCGCTACCAGTTAGCATACCGCCATCCAAGAACACTTTCACACCGCGAAGCCACAGTTGGTTGTTGTAGGCATGCATGGGTGATTCGGCTGCCTTGCGTATCTTTTGCGAAATCGTTTCCAACGATTCGGCCGCATTGATTGCATAAAAGAGAAATACTCTGCAGGTTAGATCCTGAGATTCTTTGAGCGATTCATAGAGTGTGATCGCATCATCCGTGGCGTTGCGATCCGAAATACTTGTGATACCAACTGAGTTGTAGTCCAAAAGCAATTGTTTCAGTCGCGTAACGCGGTCGGCGTCGTTCGGTTTAGCGCCGGACGCAGGCACTTTCAAGAATTTTTCGGCGCTGCGTATGATTCCAGTCAATTCACCGGTCACCGGGTCAAGCTCAATTCGTCCGTTGATCCCCTCAGGCAACTGAAAGTCCTTGTCGATTCCGCTTAGTTTTAGTGCCATGGAATTGAGGGCTGCATCTGGGCCCGTTCGAAAGAAAACGGGGTTCTTGGGAGCAACGCGGTCCAATTCCTGCCTATTCGGGAATCGCTGGTCATTCAATCGAGTAATGAATACTTGGCTCACGGTGATCCACTCACCGTCTTCGAGAATATCTGCACGGCTCTGGATGTAGTTCAATACGTCTTCGATCGTCTGCATCGTTGGGATGGTATGATCGAATTCGTGCATGGCTGCGGCAGTTGCGTGCACGTGGGAGTCGATCAATCCAGGGAGCATTGTTCTCCCCTCTAAATCGACGCGACGAGTCCCTGGGCCCGCGAGTCGCAATACATCTTCGTTTGATCCTACTGCCAAAATGCGCTCGCCGATTAATGCAACTGCTTGTCGAATGGAGAACGCTTTGTCAACTGTAACGACCTTCGCGTTATGGAAGATCACGTCCGGCGACAGGTCTTGTTGAACGGTGGCTGCTGCGATCGCTTGGACAAGGCTAAGAAGGATAAGGCTGCAGGGACATATTCGAGCTGGCCGATTCATCAAATCATATTCCTTTAGTGAGGCAGGTCTTTCGAGTCACCGATTTTAACACGAAAGACGGAGGCGTGCGATTTTTGGCTAACTTGCAATGCTCAAGTGGGTGCAAAACATGCTATGCTATTGTTTCGTTCGACCTGCCCGATGGTTTCACGGCGCCATCCTCTCTTGTTGTTAGGAGTTTCGAAAAAGAAATACAAGGGACACAGCATTTATTAGGGTGGGTAGTTGCGATATGGATTGGGATTCCTTATCTTGGGATTTTTCCGGCGTTTATCGGCTCTTTCGGCGGAGTGAATCATGGTGAGATTGTCCAGGGCGGAAATTTTCGATCCTTCTGAAATTGTTGCCGTCCATACAATGGCTAGGACCGTCCGACGTTGTTTTTTGATGGGGGATGACCCTTACTCCGGAAAGAACTTCGATCACCGCAAACGCTGGATCGAAGATAAACTCAAACTTCTCGCCGCTAATTTCGGAATCGACTTGCTGGCGTTTTCGTGCCTTTCGAATCATTTCCATTTGGTGCTTCGCTCACGGCCCGATGTCGTTGCCATTTGGGATGACACCGAGGTGGCTCGCAGATGGTGGACGCTATGCCCTCAACGCAAAGTCAAACGAGAAGTGAACGGGCAGGTTGTTTCGGTCTCTGCCGAACCGACCGAATGGGACCTTAACTCCATTCGAAACGATCCGGTCAAATTGGCTGCTGTGCGATCTCGCTTGAGCAATATCTCATGGTGGATGCGGCTGTTGTGTCAATACATTGCATTGCGGGCAAACGGCGAAGAGGGCGAAGGGCTCGGTAGGTTCTGGCAAAGTCGATACAAAGCGGTGCGGATTCTTGACGAAGAAACATTGCTAGCCTGTGCAGCTTATGTGGACCTGAATCCGATCCGAGCGGACCTAGCCGAGACGCTGGAAGCGAGCGACTATACCTCGGTCCAACGAAGAATCGCTTCGCTTAAAGCCAACTCGGAACGATCGATCGATGCCAACGAATCAAGTCCGAGTTGTCATCGAACGGACGATTTTCTGAGTCCGATATCGATCGACGAGCGCCGTGATCCGTCGGGGGCTCAGCCAAGCCGTAACAAGAGGCGTTGCAGCGACAAAGGCTTTTTGGCGATGGCCGAGGCGGAGTATTTGACGATCCTCGATTGGCTCGCACGCAGCACGATTTCAGGTAAACGAGGCTCGACGCCTGAGGCAGCCCCAATGATTTTTGACCGTCTAGGAATAGACGCTGAGTTGTGGTCGCAGATGGTGAAGGATTTTGGTCGGACATTCAAAAATGTGGCTGGCAAACCCACCAGTATCGAGCAAGCTCGCAGTCTAAAGACGCGGCGCAAATTCTATCAAAGCCGCGTTTAGTCGATCGCGTTCAAGGCTGTTTCTACAGAGTCGTGATCACTCAAAAGGGTGCGAGTAAGCTGCTGCGCATTTTCGAATGAATTGAGCCCAGTTGACGCCGACCGGACCGTGAACAGGCTTAATTCGCAACCTGGCCAGTCATGAAACGCTCGCGAGGTATTCGACTACACCCAAACAAAAGCTGTGTCCCTTTGGTTTTTTCTTTGGAAACATACCGGGCTTTGAGCCATTGACAGAAGTTGAAGTCGCAAGCTCCGACATCGTCGCCCCCAGTTCTACTCTGCGATTACAGCGACTTCAGATACTCGAGCAAGTCGATCTTATCGTCCTCGATTAACGCGTTCGGATAGTCATGACCAGCCGCCGATTTTCCAGGCTGAGTTGTGTCGAAATACCAACGTCGTTCCGCTGGCTTAATGCGTTTTGGCATTGCACTCGTCGAGTCCACGTGAAGCCCCATCTTTTCGGTATCTAATCCCAACTCGGTTCGACGCCATAGCTTGGGTCGCTCGTCCGGATGCAACATGTGCCATAGCGTTGGAACACTGCCATTATGCAAATAAGGGGCAGAGGCCCATAGGCCATCGAGCGGTGGGGCCACATAGCCATCAACAACGAAAAGGGTATCTTGCCCGCCGAGGTTGGCAAACCAGCTCTTTCCATAATGCTTTCGATGGAGTGGACTAAGTGCTTCCAATCGAACTCGATCGGTTCCAAGCTCCTCAATTGGAATGCGCAGCTCAGGGTAACTCGATTTTTCCCCATAGGTTCCGTGACATGACGCGCAGTTGTTTAAAAAGACCTGTTCGCCACGCTGGGATTTAACCTTGTCGATTGGAAGCGGGTACTTGGGAGGTCGCAACTCGGAAATGAATTCGTAAACCTGGCGGAAGTCATTTTCCCAGCTTTTGAATTGCTCTGGGCCATTCTGCCGAACGAGCATGAACTGCATTAGGCCTCGGTGACCCTTCTCTGCAAAACCATCGATGTAAATGTGATGCTTTCGGTGGAAGTGCCACCAGGGGGGAGCATCCATGTCATGGTGGACCATCTCGGCCGGAGAACGATCGATATGTAGGTTGAGGTCATTATCTCTAAAATTCATCAGCGCTACACCAAACATGACTGCATTGCTGGAGCCCACGGTCTTTCCAAGTGGCATGAACACGGAACCAATATCCATATGCCCCAAAGGCATTTGGAAAGATAGTTTGATTTTCCGAACTTGTTCGGTGAGCGTCTCGAGTGCATACGTGGTATTGGGAGCCCCGGGGTAGGTTGCACCGAAGAGGTTGCCGCCATGGCAAGCGAAGCAGTTCATGACATACTGCTTGTCCTTGGACATGACGTATTGAAGCGGTTTGGTCGGATCGTCAGGACGAGGGGCAATTCCGTATGCGGTCCATGTGTTCCTACGAGATTTGGAAAGAAGAGGTGCGTCCGAAAGACTCCATGCATGTTCGAGCCCATCCAGTTTCGCGAGAACGGCCTCATCGAAATCAGCAGGCAGGTACGTGTTGTCAACCAAATTGTGATAACCATCCTTGGCATCAGCGGACATGCCATCCCAAAGCGTTTTGTATTGCTTTTGCAAGCTTTCGCGGATCAGCAAAGCATCACTGCGGTTTTCCGAAATCGGGCCATCCGCAAAGTTAGCCTCTGCTGGCAATAATACGATCCATGCGATCAACAAGTTTTTAAAAATATGGAACATCAGTGTGTACGCGTTTGAAATAGGAAATCCCAAGGTCATCCTCAGACTAATTGCATTTTAGCGAACTGGAAAGCTGCGTACACCACATTCGAGGCCAGATTCGTTGGATGCATTGTATCAAGGGGTTTTGGTTACCTCTTAATTCCTGCCAGGTTGCAATTGAAACAACCGCTACGATCATTGCCATTCGCGTTGACTTCTTACAAAATCGATGTCAATAGAGTCGTTACAACACCCTTTTTCATATTGTCGAAGTTAGCGTAATACATAGTGCTTCTATTGATTTGGGCCTGGTGTTGAGATTCAGACCGTCCGGGGGGCATACGCCTATCGCGCGGCCCTGGGGGCCATGCTACTTTTTCACACCGCCCAGCGGGCCATTCACCTTTCGATTTGAACTATTTCATGACCGATTTCGTCAAAGCCATCATCCAAGGTGTCGTCGAGGGATTGACAGAGTTTTTACCGATCAGTTCAACGGCGCACATTGTCATTGCCCAAGAATTCCTCGGCATGGATCGTACAGACAGTTTTTGGAAAATGTTTGCCGTGTTCATTCAGCTTGGAGCTATCCTCGCTGTTATCGCCTATTTTTGGAAGCGGCTGACGGGATTTGTCGTTTCGTTTGCAGCAGCTGGGGTGAAAACCGATGGCGTCGTCTCGAGCAAGTCCAGATGGTTCAAGCACCCACTCGCGTTGGTGATGATTAGCTTCGTGGTAACGGCCATACCTTGCTTTTTAATCGATAAATTCATGGAAAAGTTTATGGGAGACAACCTTGAGAGCCTTAAGCTAATTGGAACCGTTCTCATCGTTGGCGGAATCGCAATGTACTTCATCGATCTCTATTGCAGCAAACGAACGACGACCGAAAAAATCGATGAAGTGAAGTTGAAGCAAGCGATAGTGATCGGTTTGGCTCAAATCCTGGCGGCTGCGTTTCCGGGTACTAGTCGCTCGATGTCTACCATTGCCGGTGGTCAGCTCATGGGGCTTTCGCGAAGCGCAGCATTGGAGTTTAGTTTCTTCCTTTCGATTCCTGTAATGATTGCGGCCGCCAGCTACAAACTACTCAAACATACACTCAGCGATGGGCTCCCTACAAGCGGACAGTGGACAGCGCTTTCGGCAGGCTTCATCACTAGCTTCCTGGTTGCCTTCGTGGTGATTGCATGGTTCATGAATTGGGTCCGCAAGCATGGCTTCACTCCATTTGCGATCTATCGCGTTATCGCGGGTGCTGCCTTGCTTTGGTGGGATAGTTACAGCCATCGCGTTTAACAACCTACACTCATGCCATTCTCGCCATTAGTAGTTCCCGTTGGCACATCAATTCTTTTGGCATGGAATGATATAGTTTTAAGAAGAAGTCATTCTGATTCGTAATCTCGGCTAGCCAATCTTCTCTTCGAAACAGCATGACTGCATCAAATTGCTCCTTACTAAATCCGTCGAGGCCCTCTGTCGAAAAACTCTTCCAGTCGGGCGTCCAGCCGATGGGGGTCTCATGCCCCGCGATCTTTCCTTGGCAGCGTTTAACGATCCATTCAAGTACCCGCAAATTCTCTCGAAAGCCAGGCCAGAGGAATTTCCCATGTGCATCCTTACGAAACCAGTTCACATGGAAGATTCGAGGCAGCCGTTGAATGTTCTTCCGCATGTTCAACCAGTGGCCTAGATAGTCACCCATGTTGTAGCCACAGAATGGCAACATGGCCATCGGATCCCGACGTACCGTTCCGATATTGCCCATCGCAGCCGCCGTCGTCTCGGACCCCTGCGTCGCTCCCAAGAACACACCGTGCGTCCAGTCGAATGCCTGAAAGACCAGCGGCATCGTGGTTGGTCTTCTGCCACCGAATACGATCGCATCGATGGGAACACCATCTGGATCTTGCCATTTAGGATCGATGTTCGGGCACTGTCCGGCCGGAGCAGTGAATCTCGAATTAGCGTGTGCAGCCAACCGCCCGCAGCCCAGCGTCCAATCAAGCCCCGTCCAATCGATTAAATGTGCAGGAGGCTCAGAGTGCCCTTCCCACCAAACGCCACCCTCATCGGTCAATGCGACATTGGTGAAAATCGTATTCTTGGCCATCGCTTGCATGGCGGCTGCGTTCGAATGCCATGAGGTGCCGGGCGCTACCCCAAAGAAGCCGGTCTCAGGATTGATCGCATGCAGCTTGCCAGTCTTCCCTGGCCATAACCAAGCGATGTCATCTCCTACCAAGGTCGTCTTCCAGCCTTGTTCACCGTAACTCTTTGGCGGCACGATCATGGCCAAATTGGTTTTACCACATGCGCTTGGAAAGGCGGCCGTTAAATACGTCTTGGCACCATCAGGAGATTCAAGCCCCATGATGAGCATGTGCTCTGCCATCCAACCTGCATCCCGGGCGATTGCGCTAGCGATTCGCAAGGCCACGCACTTCTTGCCCAACAAAGCATTTCCACCATAGCCACTTCCATACGACCAGACTTCTCGCGACTCAGGAAAATGAACAATATACTTTTCGTCGTTGCATGGCCATGGCACGTCCTGCTCTCCAACGGCAAGCGGTTTGCCTACACTATGAAGACACGGAATGAAGTCACCATCGCTCCCTAGTTTTTGCAAAACCTGCGAACCCATGTGGCACATGATCCGCATGTTGACCACCACGTACGGCGAATCCGTAAGCTCGACGCCAATGAGAGCCAACGGACTATCGAGTGGTCCCATGCAAAAAGGGACCACATACATTGTCCTGCCGGACATGCAGTCTTTGAATTTGTCGGTCAGCCTGCGACGCATTTGTTCTGGAGGATGCCAATTGTTGGTCGGACCAGCGTCCACCTCTCGAAGTGAACAAATAAAGGTGCGGTCCTCAACGCGAGCTGTGTCCGATGGATTGCTTCTGGCCAGGAACGAGTTCGGGTGAAGCGTCGGGTTGAGCTGGATGAAAGTACCGGACTCAACAAGGTTGGCGGTAAGCTGGTCCCATTCTTCTTGTGAGCCATCACACCATTGAATCGAATCCGCGTTGCAAAGGGCTGCCGTTTCCATGACCCATGTCGCCAGCTCTTTGTGCTCAGCATGGACCATCGGCTGCGTATAACCTCCAACATCAACAGATCTATTTTTCATCCAAGTCTCCCGGACCGAGCGCTATGGTATTCGCCCAACCATGTCGAGAACACCAGAGAAGATCGACGGTTGGCAAGGCAAAGGATACCAAATTGCAAAAATACCACAGCAGGCCTGGAACAAAGTGTGGCATGCAACGCGAAACGCTAGACTAGTACCGTATCCACTTTGATTTGGTGAGCAGTGGGTAGTGGATCTTGTTAAAGATCCTTGCGGCATAGGATCTTTAACAAGATCCACTACCCACGAAATCGAAGTAGTCGAGGCACTAGAATTAGTCGAGGCACTAGTAGATTGGTTACCCTTCCGCTCTGACAACCACCATGGCAAATCCCGAATTGAGGCTATCGCTGAACGCGTGCCGAGCCGCCTTTGGCAAGTTGTTCGACTTCAGGTAGCTTCGCCATCGTGGTGTCCCCAGGGAACGTTGTCAACAATGCACCGTGTGCCCAACCGAGTCGCAACGCTTGTTCTGGTTCTTTGCCTGAAAGCATGCCGTAAATGAGGCCTGCAGCGAAACCATCACCACCTCCGATTCGATCCACCACGTCCAGCGAGCAAGTTGGACTTACATAGCGTTCGCCATCGTACCAAAGGACGGCAGCCCAATCGTGCCGATTGGTCGAGTGCACTTCGCGTAGGGTCGTCGCAACCATTTTGACGTTTGGAAACTTCGTAACGGCCCGCTCAATCATTTTGAAGAACGAATCGGGATCAAGTGCCGTCTTGGACTCTACGTCTTGGCCTTCGATTCCAAGCCCCTTTTGGAGATCCTCTTCATTGCCGACCAACATGTCTACGTTCCTAACAATCTTGCTGATCATCTCTTGTCCCTTGGCGGCGCCACCGATAGTTGCCCAAAGTTTGGCTCGGTAGTTCAAGTCAAACGAGGTGACCGCACCAGCCGCCTTAGCAGCTTGCATCCCCTCGACGATCAGCTCCGATGTCGTTGCCGAAAGAGCCGCGAAAATACCGCCCGAGTGAAACCAACGAACTCCAGAACCAAAGATCGCCTTCCAGTCAAAGTCACCAGGCTTCAGCATCCCACCGGCTTCGTTGGCACGATTGTAAAAGACGACAGGTGGCCGCACTCCTAGACCGCGATCGCTATACACCGTTGCAATGTTTGGGCCGCGAACTCCATCGTGTTCGAAATGCTTGTAGAACGGTTTTACACCCATTTCGCGAACGCGGGCTTGAACCATTTCGCCGATTCCATATTGGACCATGGCTGTCGCCACGCCAGTCTTGAGTCCAAAGCAATCGCAAAGGTTTGCCGCGACGTTGTATTCCCCGCCAGAAACATGAATATCAAACGACCTAGCTTTTCTAAACGGGATAATCCCTGGGTCCAGTCGGTGAACCAGTGCGCCGAGCGAGAGGAAATCGAGCTCGAAGGAATCGGTGCGAATGCTTAGTTGAGCCATTATTTCTCCAAGAGGAAAAGACTATCAGAGGAAAAGATTATCCGAGGAAAAAAGTACCAGGTACAAATGCCAGTCCGAAATTGAACATTAAATTGTCGCTGACGAAAACCCACCATCCACGACTAAGTTATGACCGGTTACAAAGGACGAGGCCGACGATGACGCCAGAAAAATGGTCGCTCCCGCCAGCTCATGTGCGTAACCAAATCTGCCTGAGGGAGTGTGGTTGATGATTTGTTGGCCACGCGGAGAAAGGCTGCAGTCTTTGTTGTAAAGTAAACCACGATTCTGTTCCGCCGGAAAAAATCCAGGACTTATGCAATTGACACGAATTCCACGCGATGCCCATTCCCGAGCTAGAAACTTAGTCAGGTTGATCACTGCGGCTTTGGCAGCCGAATAAGCTACGACACGGGACAAAGGGATAATGCCTGACATCGACGCGACGTTGATTATGTTGCCTGAATTCCTAAGAAGCATCGTTTCGGCAAACACTTGACTCGGCAACACCGTCCCGCCTATTAGGTTCAAATCAAAAACCTTTTGCCAAGCGTCTATCGGTAAATTGCAAAAGTCGTCGCCTGGTTGCAAGGTTGCTTCGGGCTGGTTACCGCCGGCTGCATTGATCAAGATATCCACCGGACCGAGTGATTTCTCGATGAGGTCTCGGACTCGGGCGAGCGATCCGCGATCCAATGCATCCGCAGAATGGAAAACAGCCTCACCGCCATCGCGACGAATCTGTTCTGCTCGATGCATGCCTCTCTCAGCGCTTCGGCCGAGAATTGCAACCCTGGCACCCGCAGCACCGAGCGCTTCGGCCATGGATCCACCCAAGCTGCCAGTGCCCCCCAAAACGACAGCAACTTGGTTGTTCAATTGAAAAAGATTGTTACTCATGGTTGGCCAGCAATACGCGCTGATGGCTCAGATTCGAGGCACTAAGGCGAGCGGCAGGAGTTGATTTACCGTAGCTTGGGCCTCTGGCCCGAGTTTCGCACGGCCCAGGGGGCCATGCTACTTGTAGATTTCAGCCTGCCGCTCGCCTAAGAAGAAATTCTCCTAGGACGAACCTCCAATTTGATGGAATGAGCCCTACGTTGCAAGGGGGGGGAGAGCCAGGATCAACGCAAAGCCGTTGGTTGATTCCAAAAAAATCAAATGGTAGCCGCGTTTAAGCGATCTGAGCCAAATCGAGATCGCGGGTTAAACAATTCGCCGCACGATCCCTCGATTTGGAATCCCCTGGAGAAGCCAAGAACCAAAGGTTAAAATAAAGCTACTCGCAGCGATCGGCAAAACGATCCGATGCCATTGACGCACCGAACTAATGGCAGGTGGTTCGGAAATGGAAGTGGGTTGAAAAGTAGGTGAATGGTTTGCCTGAATGGCATGTGCGTACTCCCAACCTTTTGCAGTTCGACGCCAGTCGTTTTGTTCTTGCTCCTGTGCAACCAGTTGTTTCGTGGCCAATCCTGCCAAAATGGATGTGCAGGCCGTTGCTAGAAGGAATCGCCATCGAATCGAAAGATCTACTCGAGCTTTGATATTCATCGTTTGGCAGTTCGAACAGGGATATGAAAATTAGATGGCGTGCGATGGCGAAATTGAGTTGCCATGGTTTGCTACTTATGCAGGCTGCATTCCGAAATTTTGATTTAGGAAGCATGGGTTTAGCAAAGAAACGACATCCAAGCCCTGTCGGAAGCGCCTTTTACAAGGAAATGACGCTTGACTGCACTCAATGAAAAACTAAATGGACAATAAAAAGGAGGCGCCGTAAAATGGAATTGGTTGTTAGTTTGCAACATAGATGGTTGACAATGGGCAACGTTTTTTTCCATCGTTGCGATTTCGCAACATCGTTGATATTGGAAAAATCGTTAGTTCTCCACCATTAAGAAGTCTTGTGCGCGATAGCTTACTGTGGTTTGCAACGGTTTATGGCATTCATGCGCTGGTCCCAATCGGCGAGTCTGAGCCGATCGGATTCGTCATTGAAGTCAACCGAGGGACGTCGCACAAATCGGTTCCCTTTACCAATGATCTAATCGGTTTCAGCGCACGTGAGTGGCGTAAGCTTCCAGCTTGCGAGGAGAAAAACGCAAGCTGGAAGCTCACGCCACGTTTGAAATTGGACAGTTATTTATCGAACGGTCCTAAGCACCTGCACATACGTTTCCGAACTTAGTCATCGGAAGCAACTTAATCCTAAATGCTCGACATAACTGGAGAAACGAACATGGATAGACAGGATTCACACGACATAAGTGTATCGATCAGCGATGCCATAACGTCATCGAGGGTCTATCGAAACGCGCTGGGGCAACCAAGGGCGATAGAAATCCTTCGACGCGGAACGGGAACTCAATGGGATTCCGATATGGTCGAGGCATGCCTCGAGTTCATTTCAGACTTGTCATCGAATGAGGAGGGCAAAGGAACGGAATCGCGACTGCTAATACAAACTCGCAACACGCTGCTGGACGCCAAAACCAAGCTGTCGCGGGCAAGCCCCGAACAGCTTTCGAGCAGACGGGGCTTGTCTCCTTGGCTCGCCGTTTTGGCGTCCTAAAAACGCAACGCAATCTCTCGCCCGCCTGCTCACTATTACATCGGTTCGTGGATGAAGTCCTATGGGTTAGAAATCGGGTCGGAGACTTCCAACATAATCGATTCTGGTGCGACAGGCTGGCCCACGCTTGTTGGGTTGAATGCCCCCTGACTAACTCGATTGCGGACCGTCACATCTTCTGGATTGTCTCGGGGTGTAAAGTGCCGGCCGCGTTGATATGCCGCTTGTTGCATCGCTCCGTCGAGAGCTTCTTCGGACAAGTTAACTTGGTTGTAACTAAGCAGGGAACCCTTTTCACGATGGAAATCGCGAAGGGCGAGATTGTAGTCCACTAACGAACGATAGAAAGCGCTGGTACTGTTTGCGAGCTGCTGTTGAGCTTGCAACAAGAAACTGATGTTAATCAATCCGCGTTCGTAACGATTGCGTAGCACTTCGACTTGCAATTTATCCGCTTCGATTCGATTGTAATTGATTTGCAATTGAACATAACTGCGAGAAATTTGACGAGAGGCATTGCTCAAGTCATGGGAAATGCGAAGTTGTTGTTCTTTTAGAATGGTCATGTCGCGGGCTAGATTCAACTGAGCATGTCGAACGGCCGCCGACGCTTGTCGAAGTCCAACTGCGTAGGCCCAGTCAAGACCAGCCTGCCATTCCTGAAAGTTGCCTTCGGAAATACTTTGCGTGAGGCTTTCGAATTGATTGTTAGGATCCCGAGCACCAATGAGATGGTTGCCGAATCCTCTCCATCGATATTGAGTCAGAACGTCGAGCCGAGGCCGTTTGTTTAGGCGAGACGCGATCAACTCGAGTTCGCGTCGTTTGATCGTCCATTCCTGCCTTCGCACTTCGACGCGTCGCGTTAAGGCATCGCACAAGGATGCTTCCCAATCGAATGCGACTTCGGCTTGCAGAGGCTCATCGGATGGCCTTAGCAAGCGACCATCGGTTGGGGCTAGCCCCATCATGTAGCGCAAACGTTGTTCCGAGGAGTATAGTCCCGATGTACCAGATAAAGCATCGTTCACTTGCGATGCGAATAAGTAGTAAGTCGATCGGGATTGAGCTTCGGCATCCGCTTCGCCGCCTCTTGAGCCGACTTTTTGTAGTTCATTGATGCGTTGCCAAGTTTTGAGCGAACTCTCGCGACCTGAAAGTTGAGCGTCGAGTGCTCGGTAGGCAAAGTAGAGCTCCCAATAGGCGCCTTCGACATCATTGATAAGTCTCAATACGCCCGCTTCAAAGTCGGCTAAAGATATGTCGGTATTGATTCTAGCGACGAGTACGCCATTGTACGTTCCAGGCACTATGGAGGTACCGGCTATACGATTGTAGGTGGTACCCGAACCCGCCATTAGCGGCTGGCGGTATTCCGCTTCAAGGAAGCCTGTGAAGCTACTATTAAAGATCTTATTCGGAATGTTGTTTCTGTCGTAGAGAACATTCGTTCGAAGTGCAAACTGAGCTCCCGTGGCCGTTCGCTTCTGAATCTGATTGATATAATTGCCTGTTGTCTGACCTAATACGGAGGCAGAGATGGCGGCAAAACTATTGTTTTGTGGCCTATCGTTCTTTTGCCAAAACAATTGAGACGTCACCTGCGCGTCAAAGGCTGCTAGCGCAGCCTGGCTGCCCGATAGTGGGTTTAGGTCCGTCAGGGCAGCATCGATTTGTGTCGCTTGCCCCTGAGGGGCTGTCACGACGGCTCCGCCGAGAGATCGCAAAACTTCGCTGCTTTGCAATGCCGCTCGTATGGCCTCCTGTAGTGTTAAATCAAAAGTTGACAATTCGCTTGGGTTTTGAACAGACAAAGGAGAGGGGCTTTGCGCGACCGTAGGCGAGATCGGAGTGTTCACATCGGGATGCTCGATTTGCGTCATGTAGTTCTGAAAATAGGAAACCTCCGAATTATCGCGCCAAGCACGGAATCGCTCAGTTGGCCGGCAACCGGATAAACAGGATAGAGCAAGGCATCCACTAACTATCCATTTGCGAAGCTGTGCGCGATTTATCATGGCAGTCGGAACAATTTCTAATAAAACGGGAACTAGTTGCATTCAGATCCAAAGAAAATGAAAGCAAAACAGTTAAACGACGCTCGATCCTCGCAAGCGTTACGACAGTACGTATCGGACCCTCAGGCACAATCGCTTCATCATGGCCTGCGTCCCTTCGACACAAACCAAAGTTTGGCATGGCAAAACAAGCACTAAAGACACAAGCGTTGTAAGCGACAAGGTTTGACTTCCGTCTTTCTTAACCGCAAACCAATCGGACGACTGGGTGAAGTCAGAACTTCTTAGGGCTACGCAATCAACGCTCCAGAGGGGATTAATAGATTGACCTGAATAGGCAAACTGCGTACATTGTGTCGATTGATTAAAGTGTTTCTGAGCTTCCAGATTACCAATCCCAAGCATGGGTCCATGATTATCGAAAAATCGCTGGACGGGTTTCGAGTAACGGTCCCTTGCAAATTGAATTTGTTCCTGGAAGTTCTAGGTAAGCGGGACGATGGCTATCATTCCTTAGATACTGTGATGATGGCGGTCTCGCTGGTGGATGAGCTGGAGATCACCCACCGAAACGATGGCCTGCTTAAACTTTTCATCGAGTTTCCTAAGGGCTTCGGTCAATGCTTTGATGAGGAAGATCTCGCTTGGGACATTCCAGCGAATCAAAGTAACTTAATCGTTCGGGCACTAGAAAATTTACGCTCCTTGTTGGGCAAGAGCGGGTTGGGCGCAAATGTTAGATTGATCAAACGAATTCCTTCGAGAGCGGGCTTGGGTGGTGGAAGCGCGGACGCTGCAGCCGCCATCATTCTTGGCCTGCTACTGTGGGGGAAATCGGATGATTTTGACAAAGCGAGAACCATTGCAAGCAAACTTGGAAGCGACATCAGTTTTTTCCTAGAGGGGCACCGAGAGGGCTTTTGGCTCGCCAGATGCACGGGTAGAGGTGAAACCGTCGAACCGTTGACTTGCGGTAATCCACTCCATTTTGTAATCGCACACCCACCGCGCGGGTGCGTAACCAAGGAGGTTTTTGCGGCGCTAGATAATGATTCAAGTCAGATTCAACGCCAGATACCTAACAAGCTCTTGAGTTGCCTCGAAGAGGGGGGTGTAAATGCCATTGGTGGGGGTATGTTTAACCGACTTGAAGCGGCGGCAACAGGAACCACGGACTGGATCGAAAGGGCGAGAAAGTGGATCGACCGGTATGACCATCACGGTCAATGCATGTCGGGCAGTGGTTCGGCAAGGTTTTGTTTGTGCTCCACACGCGAACAAGCCGAGAAGATAGTTACTGATTTGCGGAGCAACGGAGGGATGCGAGCATATTACGCACAATCGTGGCAGTCATCAGGGATCGAAAAGCAGGTAAAGGGAATTAGAAACGAATCGTGAGTTTACCAACTCGCGACGAAAGGGAGTGCAGTAAACGCCATGGAAATAACCGAGGTCCGCATCAAATTGATGGAAGAGTCGGAAGATCGCCTTCGCGCTTTTTGTTCGATCACGATAGATCATTCGTTCGTCATTCGCGATTTGAAGATCATTGAGGGAGTGAACGGACCATTTGTCGCCATGCCTAGCCGAAAGATGTCCGCGCGCTGCGGAAAATGCGGCAACAAGAATCACCTCCGAAGCAGTTACTGCAACCAATGTGGGACACGTTTGAGAGGCCCACAGGACGTCCGCGAGGTCGAGGGAGGGGGCGGATCGAACAAAATGTACGCCGACATAGCCCACCCGATCAATCAGGCTTGTAGGGACATGATCCAAAACTCCGTGATCCATGAGTACATGGTGGAATTGGACAGAGCCAAACAACCGGGCTACAAATCTAGGTATGATGATGAGTACGTCGAATCCACGCATTCAGAAATCCAATCCAATCCCCAAGCCAGTCCGGAATCGTCATCCGTTCCAAAGCCGCATTTCCTGGACGCTGATAAAACGAACAGCGCCAACACAGCTACCAACCCAGACAAACGCGATTTTGGTGATGGCGTATTTTAAGCTAACTTTAAATGCCTGCACCATCCAATACTCAACCTTTCATCTTGTCAAAATGCGTTGTAATTGCTGGCCTTGTTTGGTTTTCTGTGACTTCGCTAGGAGCGTGGGACGATCCGCCAGGGATGGTGCGGATACCCTCGGGTGCGTACTTCATGGGCGAGCCCTCCACGGAAGCCATTCGATAAGTTTGCCAAACCATTCAAGCCAACCGACCATGGAGCCCGAAGAACCGGGCATTTCCAAACTTGTCCATCGCTGCGGTGCTTTCTTATGCAGCAACGAGTACTGCGCACGCTACATGATCGGGACGCGAGGCAAGGGAGATATCGATACCGGCGCATCACACGTCGGCTTTCGATGCGTCAAGGTGTAAAGTGCGTTCCTGTAGCCTGTCTCGTGAAGTCGTTAGCCTAAATCTTCTTCTGTATCAACTGCGCCACCAACTCTGGATTTTTGGCTTCCTTTAAGTGTTGCAGCTGATCGGCGGGAACACCGATTCGTTCCAAGTGCATGAACAGGCTATCCCAGACTTTGTCACGCTTCTTGCCTTCTGCCAGGTAAAGGTCGGTCAATAACTCCTGCGCACGTTGTAGCGAGACATTGTCTTTGTTGTTGTAGTAATTGCGGATGACCGATTGCTGGTACCGCGAGTAGTTCTCCGCAGCCATACTTATGTCTCATTTGGTAAAATGGATATGGATATCACTAGTCTAAATCGTTTAACCCCGAACTGTGGGCGACGTTGAATGCATTCAACATCGCCACGGCTAAGTCAATCGGGATAACGACACGTCGATCTTGAATTCTTCTCGCTGCACCCTGGAAGGGACGGCTATTAGAATTGGCGAATACAATACGATGTTCAAAGGACCTAATGAAAATGCAATCGTTTACAAAGACGGACGTTGCAACCATATTGCCATCGAGTCGGTTCTCACAAGCAAACGGACAAACTACGATAACGAAAAATACAGCGAGAAATAAACGATTCATAAGGTTAATGGTATCAGGTTGTAAATGGGAGTTGCGATTTAGTGCCATAAGTTTTTAGCCTGTGGGTTTCCGGACCCAGGTCACATTGGGATTCGGTTGAGGGAACGACGAGGACTTCTTCTGGCAGAAAAATGGCTGGCAGAAAAATGGGAGCAAAGAACTGGGGATTAGGATGGGCTGTTAAAAAACTGGGGTTGACACCTCTTTTCGACAGGTCGCTTTTGTTCCTTCAATACTGTCTTGCCCCCAGTCGGCTCGTCCGACTGGAGCAAAGATTAGCAGCTAGAATCTCGCGTACCCACTCCACTCGCCCCAGTCGGCTTGTCCGACTGGTTCGCAAGTTTCGTTAGCTAAAGAATCTGATTCACCCGTGACGCGAGGTCACAGGGGTCTTTCGAATCGGTCGGTCTCGTCCTCTAGCTTGCTAAACTTGTTCACCAAGCGGCACGAGGCCGCTGGGGTCTCACACGGAACAAAACTTGCGCAAGCGAAAAACGCTGCAATACCGAATTTTTAACAGCCCAGGATTAGGATCAATCGTCCAGCTTCATTCGTTATTTTTTTGCCCTACATTTTTTTGCCAAAACAAGATTAGGATTGAGATTGGGTTGAGGGAACAACGAGGACTTCTTCTGGCAGAAAAATGGCTGGCGAAAAATGGGAGCAAAGAATTGGCGATTAGGATCATCTCAACGCTATTCGGCAATCGGTCGAAGCACAATGGATCGAATATCCATAACGGCTGCCCCCTTCTTGCTTTGAGGGCGTACCGCCAATCGATTGTTGCCAGCCTTGAGTTTCATAGAGCCAATGTTATCGATAATCATGTTCTGAAAATGACCGGTGTCTCGGACTGTCCATTGAAGCGATTCGTCGCCAATCTCCAATCGAACGATGGATCCACCGTTATTCGATCCGCAGCCACATTGCACCTCGATTTCATACGTTCCGTCCTTTGGAATAGTGAGATCCCAGTCAGCCCAATCGTCGACTTCGGTCCAATAGCCGAGCACGTTCTTGTACGTTTCTGGCTCATACCGGAGTTTCTTTCCGTGCGGTGTACCCGTTGCGGCCGTTAACGTGATCTCTTTGCTTGCATCTTTTAGTTCTGTTTTTTTGCCCGCCACGACTCGGTTCATCTCGGCTCGCCATGCCTTCCATTTTTCCCCAACCGTCTTGGCGCCGGGGCTCGCGTCGAGTCGCGTCGGATCGGAATCGACGTAAAGTTGTTTATGAACCTCTGGCTTGGCATTCGGATTCGGAACTCCAAACTGCACGCCCAATCGCTTTTGCCATTGATGAAGCGATTCCGTCAGTGCAGTCGCGGTTTCAGGTTGGCCTTTCGCAACGTTACTTTTTTCGCCAACGTCCTTTTCGAGATTGTACAATTCGATTGCGCCGTCCTCCAAGTACTCGATCAATTTCCAATTACCTTGTCGTGTTGCGGCAGCTGGCCGACTGCCTTGATTGGTGTAGTGCGGGAAATGCCAGAAGAACGAACGCTCCTTCGTTGTGGATGTCGCAACGTCTTGAAGCCAACTTTGTTTCAAGCTTACACCATCCAATGGTCCAACTGTCTTTCCCGGTTCCAAGCCCACTACCTCCATGAGAGTCGGCATCAAGTCCATCAACGATACTGGTGTGTCGACGATTTGTGCCTCCTTGATCTTGTCCGGCCATCGAACAATCAGGGGGATCCGCAATCCACCTTCGTAAAGGTATCCTTTGCCAGCGCGAAAGGGACCGTTGTGCGTCACCGGCAAGTCATGAACCTCGGGCACATGGAGACCACCATTGTCGCTCGTAAAGATCACAATCGTTGGACGCTTAATCGCATCGACCGTGGTTAGTAATTTACCAATTGCTTTGTCAAGTGACTCAACGGTGGCAGCATACAAGGGATTGAAGGCGTTGGCGTTTTTTTCGATTAAGTCCCTGGGGGCAGCCAATGCGACGTGCGGCGAGTGCTGAGGAATGTAGCAAAACGACGGCAGGTCATTCTGTGATTTCAAAAATGCGATGGCCGCATCGACGATCGTATATTCATTCTTGCCCCCCTCCTTCTCGTCGATTGCACCGTTCCCCTTCGGCTCCATGGCTACATCGAATCCTTGTTCCAACGGCCCCGACTTGCCACCTCCTAAATGCCACTTGCCAAACAACCCTGTTCTATAACCAGCCCCTCGTAGCAATTCGGCAATAGTCGTCTCGGCCAACGGTAGATGAGACTGAATGCGGGGATGCAACAGCAACTGAGACTCGGCATCTGGCCGACCTGGCAAAAAGGTCGTTAGATGCAATCTCGCACACGACTTACCTGTCATCAGTGCAGCCCGCGATGCTGAGCAAATAGATAGCCCACAATACGCGCTCGTATAGCGAATCCCTTGGCTCGCCAACCTATCAATTTTGGGAGTAATGTGATCGCGTCGTCCGTAACAACCTAGATCAAAAATCCCAAGGTCATCTGCCACGATCAAAACGATATTGGGTTGGTCGTTCGATTGAACCGCTTTTGCGAGCGAACCACCAAGAATCGAACATGCAAATGCGAAAAACAAGCGTGCGCGGTGGAAGATCATGTTGCCGTTAAGAATATGCATAGGATTCACCTGGGTAGGAGGTAGGTCGCACCCGCTGGGTGCGTCTTGCAATGAGTCTAATCGAATTGCCCAATCTCGATCCATCATTGGATATTTTGGTAACTTTCCGTGCAATTGGAATGAGCCTCACTATAAACTATGTCCAGTTCGCCAAGCGGTACCTTACAAGAAAACGAAATAAAGTCATGAAACAACTCTTGTTCTTTCTTCTCTCGGTGTCGCTGTCAACGAATGCCCGCGGCCAAGAGTTTAACAACTTGCCCGTGACCACGCAAAAACCTCCGTTGCATGGTCTGCATTGGATGGCGGTAACAGGAAAACCCCTGGCAGCGACTGCTGGCGCGATGGTTTTTAACAAAGGTGGAAACGCTGTCGACGCTTCCTGCGCAATGCTCGCAGCCACCTGCACTATGTGGGATGTCCTGAGCTGGGGAGGCGAAACCCAAGCCCTCATTTACAATCCACATATCAAACAAGTCATCGCTATCAACGCGCTCGGCGTCGCCCCAACCGGAGCAACCGCTGAGTTCTACAAAAGCAAAGGGATGAAGTACCCGCCAGAATACGGTCCACTCGCCGCAGTCACTCCCGGAACGCCAGGAGGATTGATGACCATGCTTGCTGAGTACGGTCGGTTGAGTCTCGCGGAAGTGCTGGCCCCTGCGATTCAAATGGCCGAAGGCTATCCGATCGAAGCCCAAACCGCCAACTCGATTGAACGCGGCAAAGCACAGATCAAAAAGTGGCCTTATTCCAAAAAGGTTTTTCTACCGCACCTCGACGAAAGACGCGAAGCTCCAAACGCCGGCGAAGTCTTTGTTCAGAAAGATCTGCTGGAGACCCTTAAAAAGTTGGCCGAGACAGAGCGAGAATCTCTCGCGAAAGGGATGTCTCGCAAGGATGCGATCTACGCAGCCAATGTTCGTTTCTACAAAGGAGATATCGCCAAGGAGATTGCACGCAGTTGCCAAGAACAAGGGGGGCTTATCACCGAACAAGACCTTGCTACTTGGCAAGTGAAAATCGAAGAGCCCGTCAAGACGAACTACAAAGGAATCGAGGTCTACAAACTGCAACAGTGGACCCAAGGCCCCGTCATGTTGCAGATGCTCAACATCCTCGAGAACTTCGACTTAAAGCAAATGGGCTACAACTCGACCAACTACATTCACACGCTCTACCAAGCTATGAATCTGGCTTTCGCCGATCGCGATTTTTATTACGGCGACCCAGCATTTGCTCCCGATGAACCGATGCAAGGGCTTTTGTCGAAAGAGTATGCAAAGGAGCGAAGCAAACTTATCGATCCTGTTAAAAACAATCCTAAGATTGGGCCAGGCGACCCATATCCGTTCGAAGGGAAGGTGAACCCATTTGTTAATACACTCAACAAATGGGCCGACTCGAATGCGAGAAAACACGTTTTGGGCAATCCACTTTCGGACGAAAAGTTTTTAGAGAGCTTTCAATCAGGTACGACCTCCGTCGAAGCCGCTGATGAAGTAGGCTGGGTGGTGAGTATGACTCCAAGTGGCGGTTGGGTTCCAGCCTGCATTGCCGGCAACACTGGCATTGGCCTTAGTCAACGCATGCAGTCCTTCGTGTTAGACGAAAGCGAGAACCCCTTCAACGTCGTCGAGCCAGGCAAACGGCCTAGAGTTACGCTTACGCCGACATTGGCCATGAAAGACGGCAAGCCATACCTGTCATTTGCGAAACAAGCGGGTGATGAACAAGACCAACTGCTCATCCAGTTTTTTTTGAATATCGTCGAGTTCAACATGACCGTGCAGGAAGCATGCGAAGCGCCGAGTTTCAAGACGCTCCAAATGCATTCCAGTTTCGGCGCCCACGAGAAAAGCCCTGGTGGCCTGACGCTCAATGAGCAAACTCCCGCTTGGGTTCGGAAGGACCTCAATCGAATGGGATACAAATCGACCTTTCAAGAGCGAACTTCTGGTCCCATCAATGCCATTTGGTTTGATTGGAAGCACGGAACATTATGGGGCGGCTCGAGCAACCACGGTGAAGACTACGGGATTGGGTGGTGAACCTGCGTGCGAGGCGGCCTCAATGCAATTCGCCACGAGACCATTTGCCAAGGCAAAGTCGCTAGGACAGTGCAAAGTCGTACCCGGCAGGTGCGACCTATCGTAGGTCTCACAGCCCCGGTGCGACCATTCGAAATCGACTGGCGAAAATGAAGGTCGCAGCAGTTGCCGTCACAATCGCTCTGCCAATTCGCAAATCATGAATATACGGAATGGCTTTGCCAACGGCAAAATCTACCATGAACTCGCCGACCAGAGCCGCAATAATACAAACGGTTACGATCCAGCCAACGCGATTGACAATTGCATTTCCCCATAGTGCTAAGACGATCGCGATTGCCATCGCCAACGTGCCTATCGAGGAACTGGCAATCACAATGGACCATGGGACATCGCAAAAGGAGCGAAAGCTGAGCTGGGAAATGCCAAGTGGCTGAAATACCAATGCAACCAAAACGATGAGCCACAAAAAGTCGCGAATTGAAAACTGCGATTTCTTTCCAAGCGGCTTTCCTTCGGGTCGTTGGGAGTTTCCGATTTTCAATCCCAAGCCATAAAGAAAGAAACTAGTAGAAAGAACCATCGATGCGGTTACCGTCAGATAGCCAAGCGCCATATGGACTCGTTGACTGGAAAACATAGAATTTATCGCGAGGTTACCGGCCGCTGGACGATATATACTTTCGCACATCAAATTGGCGATCATCCAATTGCCACTTCCGATGAGGATGCACATCGGCGCAACCACATTTATCAAGTTCTTTCGGGAATTCGCGACATGCATGCACGCAACCGAGAGAAGACCAAAGTAGATGCCTGTTGCGTATTCGTATGGCAATCGGGAATTATCGTACGGTTGGCCGGTTGCTTGAAGTCGCCAAACCGCGATACCAACTAGCACACCAGCAACCAACGAGACATGCATCCAAGCGCTTCCGCCGTGCCTTGCGGAATAGATCAGCCAAGCAATGGCCCACGCGATCGTCGCAGCAACTACCAATCCGATCCAAGCAAGCCATTTCTTGAGTGGAAAATGAGATTCGATGGCAGTTCCATTCAGGATGTCCCGTTTAGTAAAACTTAATCCCCAGCGAAAGCTACTTTCCACGAGCAGAGTATTGCCGTTGGTCTCCATGATTGAATAGCTGAAGTGTGGATTCTGGGGCAATTGGCTTACTATCTCACCAGTCTTACGATTGACAACGATTAGTTGCTCTGCTGCCGCATTGGAATTCATAAAACCACCAAGTACGATTAACTTGTCGTTCATGCCGATTCGATATGATTTCCCGTAACTTTGAGCAGATAGATACGAAGGTATCTGTATCCCGACGCGGTTCTCTATGTCAAAGTAAGATAACTCACCCCGCTTTTCTTCCCAGCAAATCAAATTCTCGTCCCAATCCCAGTTTCCTTTAGCTAAATCAAAACCCGCGATCTCAAATGTGAATAGAAGTTCGCCGCTTTCGGAATGCACATCGATCGCGTTGGCAATCGGTGACCGACTATAAAGCAAATTGCGGTATCGATAGAGGTCGGTCGAGTGCCTATCTTGTAGCTCACTGGGCAGTCTAAATGCAGGCTTTGGCCCTATCTGCCAGCTTTGAATCTTGGCAACATCTCCTTGGCGCGACAACTCAAAAATCTCAAATTCTCGATTGTCACCGATTCGACGAACTCTTCCAAAACGATTCAAACCGAACTGGAATATTTGATCCGTAAACTCCGATGGGAACGAATAGGATCGAAGATTTCGACTTTCGCTTGCGAGATCAACCACGTTGATATTTTGAAGGTCCACGGCTACTGCGAATCGCTCGGACAACACTATAGGGTAGTTGGCACGACAATCTCCAATGGAAAACCGGAAGGTCTTTTTAACTTCTCCGCGTTCATCCAGTTCTGTCGCGAGCCAAGGTTGCGGCTCCAGCGGTGAATTGTCTGGTACAAGAAAGGCTTTGCGAACTTTCCTTTGGGATGGCACTCGCTTAACCTTGAATCGAGTCCCCTCGGCAATAAATTCCGGCGGCCTTGTCCGGGCGTAACGGATTTCAATTTCTCCAGTTTGGAAGTCGTATTCCAGTGATCTGTATACTCCTGTCGTGGAAGCCAGATGAACGGAGACCCGATTGCGCTGTGAATCCGGCGTGGCCCAAATATGCGACCAATACGTTTGCTTGCGCATTGCCGGAACCGCCGCATTCAATTCATAAATTGCAAACAGCAAAGCAAAAAGCCAAACGACTAAGCACGCGTAGCCAACATACTTTCGCACGGGAGGTTGAAGCGGTTTCGGTGTCGTCATCCTAACGTCCTTGGCTCGATGGTCTGGCCTTGGTCAAGGCCGCTCGCGATGCGTGCGCTGATTTTAGACTCGCCTGTTGAATGTCACTTTTGATTTCAACGTTTATTGCAAAAAAAGATGCAGAAAAACCGTCGCAGTAGGTCCTAGGGTGACGCGGAAAACGCGCAGCAGTGCAGTGCAAACCCTTCGCGGTGCTCCGCAAGCCTATCCTTTTCAACGTCGGACGACCGCCGAGGCACTGCCGTTCTGCTTGTGTGCTACCCCCGGCAACAACTAGTGGATTTCGCTTTGTCGGACTCGCAAAAACTCAGCGTCGTCAGCAGTTCTCTAACTAGTTACAATGCGAGATCATGCCATGCAATTAACCCGAACACACCTGTGGAGCAGCTCTTGTGAATCATTCCATTTTGAAAGTCGTATCTATACTGCTGGCTTCATTCGCAACTAGTACTGTCTCTGCACAGTCGGAACCGGTCGCATGGACTACCGATCAAGTCCAAAAGATTCTTAAGAAGCGAATCGATATCGAAAAACAGGGCATGGGCATTGTGGTTGGCCTAGTCGAAGCAGATGGAAATCAGTTCATGGGGTATGGATCGCTAAACAAAAACGATCAAACGAACAAGCCAGATGGCGACACAGTTTTCGAAATAGGCTCAGCCACCAAGGTCTTTACTTCGTTATTGCTCGCAGACATGGTGTGCCGCGGTGAAGTAGCTTTAGGCGATCCCGTTTCAAAGTACTTGCCAAAGACCGTGAAAATGCCATCGCGAGAAGGACGTGAGATTACGCTGTTGGATCTCGCCACACATACGTCGGCCTTGCCTCGTTTGCCGACCAATTTTTCACCAACGGACAACCAGAACCCTTACGCAGACTACACGGTTGACAACATGTACGCATTCCTTTCCGGATGCAAACTAACGAGGAACATCGGTGAAAAGTACGAGTACTCCAATTTGGGGGCCGGTTTGCTTGGCCACGTGTTGGCATTGCGTGCTGGAACTGACTTTGAATCGCTTGTTGCGACAAGGATATGTAAGCCACTTGGGATGACGAGTACATCGATAGCCCTAACTCCCGACATGAAGAAGAGGCTTGCACTCGGTCACGATCAAAGCTTGTCCGAGGTGAAAAATTGGGATTTGAATACCCTTGCTGGCGCGGGCGCAATCCGTTCGACAGTTAAAGACATGTTGCGATTCGTTGAAGCCAACATGGGCAAGACGAAGACCGATTTATTGGATGCCATGAATTTGCAACAGGCAACGCGAGCCGAAGCTGGTGCTCCCAACATGTCCATCGCTTTGGGTTGGCACAAGATTCCAAGTTTCGGCGAAGAGGTTGTGTGGCACAATGGCCAAACCGGTGGCTATCATTCGTTCATTGGCTTCGACAAGAAACGAGGCGTTGGTGTGGTGGTGCTTGCCAATGCAGCCCTGGACATCGACGATATCGGACGGCATTTATTGGACCGTCGGTACCCGCTGAATACTGTTTCAGCTAAGAAGGAGCGAAAGACCATCCAAGTGGATTCCAAGGTCCTCGACAGTTACGTTGGAGAATATGAACTGCTACCGACGTTCGTGATATCCATTACCAAGGAGGAAAATCGACTAATGCTTCAAGCGACAGGGCAACCCAAGTTTGAGATCTTCGCAGAAACAGAAGCGAAGTTCTTCTTGAAAGTAGTAGATGCCCAAGTCACTTTCGTAAGAGGCGCCAAAGGCTTGGTGACCGAGTTGATCTTACACCAAGGCGGAGCGAATCAACCCGCCAAGAAACGGTTCCGTGCAAAGCAGTAGTAGAGCACTAACTCGTTTAACCCCGAGCCGTAGGCGACGGCCGTACGTCGACGCAGTCAATTTGGATCGAGTTGGCGGGGTGCAGCCGTCGCCTGTGACTCGGGGTTAAACGATTTTGCTTAGGAATTCGCCGTCGCTTAACTTGGTGCGTATAAGTTGATCCGGTTTCACATGTTCTATGCTCATGATTACCTTGTCGCTATTGGCGTCTAGGGTTACCGAATATCCTCGCGCCAGCGTTTTCAGCGGGCTGATCGCATCGAGAACTTGGGATACGCGTTCCAGCTGCTCCGTCCTGGATTGCATTAAATCGTCGATCATGTTGTCCAGCGATTCATGCATGTCGTCTAACAATTGTGTTGGCGTCTCTAGCAATCTCTCTGGTGATTGCAACACTGGTCGACTTGCAATCGATTGCAATCTCATTTCAGCTTGACTCAATCGATGAAGCAGTAGTGAATCAAGTCGACGCTGAACCGCTGCAAGAGTTTCGAATACGTCATCCCGACTGGGAACGATTCGCTCTGCCGCTTCCGACGGCGTGAGAGCGCGAACGTCTGCAGCCAAGTCACAAAGCGTAACATCAATCTCATGGCCAACCGCCGACACTGTTGGCAGCGGGCATGCTGCGATGGCGCGAACGACCACCTCTTCGTTAAAACACCATAGGTCTTCCAATGAACCACCGCCTCGGCCCACCACCAAGACATCCAAAGCTGGTTTCAACAGTGCCGCGACCCGGATGCCCTCTGCAATCTCCAACGCTGCCCCTTCACCTTGGACTCGCGATGGGATGATCAAGACGCTTGCGCCCGGCCAACGACGCTTCAGGACTTGAGTAAAATCATGAATCGCTGCACCACTTGGGCTAGTCACAAAGCCGATGCGAATAGGAAAGGCTGGCAAAGGTTTTTTGCGTTCAACAGCGAACAGCCCTTCTTTCTCTAGCTTGGCATGCAGTCGACGAAACGCGGCTTGCAATGCACCGAGCCCCTGCTGCTCCATGCGAGTGATGATCACTTGATAGGTTCCGCGTGGACCGTAAACTTCGATACGTCCCTGCACTAAAACTGCCATTCCTTCTCGAAGATCCATACCGATCCGCTCAAACGTTGAGCGCCAGAGTACAGCCGAGACTTGACTTGTTGCATCTTTGATCGTCAAGTAAACATGGCCCGAGGCAGATTGATTGAGATTTCCTATTTCACCTGCAAGCCAAAAAGTTGGCACCGTCTGCTCGATTGCGTTCTTTATCCAGGCATTGAGTTTCGCTACGCTGAGGGGGGCATCCGAACTGGTACCGGGCCGAACCTTCGCCGTTGGCTTAGTTGGTCGGTTGCCTTGGCTAGGACCGGCCTTCGGTTGCTCGCCAAAGAACGCATCCGCATCATCGCTCCACAAAAAGCCTGTCACAGTTGTATCGCTCCTTGTGGTACAGGAAAGAAGCCACGTTCACCAACTCGCTTGTTACCATCCGCGGCCCAAGTTTCCGCTTCCTGCGTCACGGCCACGAGCATTGATTCAATATACCGTCGATATTCTTCGATTTCATCCTTGCTCAATTTGCGAGGAACTTGAATAGCCGGTCCTAATACGATTCTCGCTCGAGAACTAGGACGCGGTATTGCAAACTTATCCCACGCGCCCGTATTTCGCCATGGTCTATCGAAACCGCAACCCAAGGGAACAATAGGAATTCCCAATAACCCGGACAAGAAAACACATCCACTCGACAGTTCGCGTCTTGGCCCTCGCGGTCCATCCGGAGTGATAACTAGGCTCGTGCCACGGTTGTTCCGCCTGATTTGTAAAATCGCTTGCACGCCACCACGCGATGTCGAACCGCGAACCGTCTTAAAACCAAACTGATTGATAACCTCGGTCAACCAATGCGCATCGCGATGTTGGCTCAATAGCATGGTCACGTCACAGCCGCGACGGTTGCAGGGTGGCAAGGCGAGATACTCGTGCCAAACAACGTAAATAGCCGGTCCGTTGAAGCAGGCAACTGCAGGATCCATTGTCGGGTCATAACATGCAATGCGGGCATCAAGAGTTCGCATCCAAGCACGTATCCCGAAGGCCAATAGAGTCCCGCCCCAACGCATGGTCATGCGCAATAAGTCGATTCTCGGGAATCGCATTACTGGCTGATTTGCCATTGGCCAGAAAAAACTTCAACAGCAGGCCCGGTCATAAATACGTGATTGCTCTTTTCATCCCAGCGTAGACGCAATTGCCCGCCACGCAACGAATTCAGAATCTGTCGTTCGGTATGACCAGTCAACACACCTGCCACGCAAACGGCGCTTGCGCCTGTGCCACAAGCCCAGGTCTCACCGGACCCGCGTTCCCACGTCCGCTGTCTGACCTCTCCAGGCGACAGAACCTCGACAAATTCAACGTTCGTTTTCTTTGGAAATCGATCGTCACGTTCGATCAGCGGCCCAATCTCAAGCACTAATTCATCGGTCGCTTCAGGTACAAAAATCACGCAATGGGGATTTCCCATCGAAACACAGGTTGCAAAAAATATGTGGCCACGATACTCGATCGGGCTATTGATTACTGGTGAATTCGGACTCGACCCGAGCGTGGTAGGAATCTGGGCTGCTTCGAGCTTCGGTATCCCCATATCGACAGTGACCTGAGACACTCGGCCATTCGTCACGGCGAGGACGAGCGAGAGCACTCCTGCACCGGTCTCGATTGTGAGCGACTCCCGCTGACAGATACCATGATCGTAAACATATTTCGCGACACAACGAATGCCGTTACCGCACATTTCCGATTCGCTACCATCGGCATTGAACATGCGCATACGGGCGTCCGCTGATGCGCTTGGCAAAATCGCAATCAAGCCATCCCCACCTATACCGAAACGACGGTCGGATACTTGAATTGCCAACTGAGGCAGGTCCTCCGGCAATGATTGATCGAAGCCGTTGACGTAAACATAGTCGTTTCCTGCACCCTGCATCTTGGTGAAATTCAGAAATGAAGCCATGGCAAGTGTCTAGATTGAGAAGGTGTTAGCTTGGTGATTTGAAGTCGGGATCCGCGATTCCCCGGATGAGTTCCGAAAGGCGGCTGTATAGCTGCAACATAAGTTGCCACGTAGCTAAATCCACGTTGATAGAAGATCGCTTATCTTGGATCTTAACGGCGTCAACAACCTCCCCGATTCGAGCATGAAAATACTCAAAGAGTTCAGCCAGTTGCGCAGCTTGGCTTGGACTAAGTCGTTCCGGTAGCTGTGGCGGTTGATTTAGATCTCGCAAAGCGCGAACCGATTGAGCCAGAGCGGGATCCAAATCAAAATCACCGCTGTTGGTCTTTTTGATCATCCGCGACTCTTCTACCGCGGTGAGGCTCTCTTGAACGCGAGACGTAATTTGATCGTGCGTTCCAAAGAGCAACATACTTCGGCCGACCGTGATGATATCACCGAAACGTAAAATGCGCAGCTGACAATCCTGGCCATTGACACACGTTCCATTGGTGCTCTCCAAATCGGTGAGCACTAAATGATCGTGGTCTTCTTGAATCTTGCAATGAAATCGACTAATTCGCTCGTCGTTCAACTGGATCGAATTACCTTCTTCTCGGCCGATCGAAATCGGCGTCTTAAGGTCCGCGTAGGTGCGGCCTCGATCTGCTCCTTGGACAACACGAAGCGTCAATCTAGACATTGCACCCTCAGGACGTATCATTGCGATTTGTGAGAAACCGAATTGTAATTATGCTTCCAATCCGATGTCTTCCAAGACAAGCGGAGACGTGGATTCAATTATCATATCCGGTCTACGCGTAAAGGTGGGCAACCCTGCTCCCGCCAGTACGTTGTCGAGCGAATCTTGGCTCTTTGCCACAATCGAATCTCGAGTCATTCCACCGAAATTGCTCGCATGCCCGAACGCAGTGATCGGACCATCAAAACCACCTTTACTCAAAATGGAAACGATTCTAACGTTGTCGATGACCCCGCTCGTCCCGGCCAATTGTCGCATTTTGAGGCTTGCTTCCTCCAAGGTTGGCAAAACTTCCGCATCCGCCAATCGGAGGACCGCGATACGGTTGCCCGCAATCGACGCCAATTGGTCAAAGGTCCCGCCACCCACAACCCAGTTGAACGTATCAATCACCAACCCAACACTCGGATTTGAACATGCATTGAAAAAGGCCAGGAAACCGTCTACGTCCTGTATGAACTTGAATTGTCTATTTTCGCGATTTTCGAGAGCGGTCGAAAAATAGAGACCAAGCATGACTTTGTTGGCAGCGAAAATTTCAGCAATGCGATCGACTCGCTTGCGAAGCACGTCAAAATATTCGTGGAATGGAAGCCGGTCTGTCGCAGCTGGCAAACGAAGGAAGCCTGCACGGGCGTTGACTTTGCCGGCAATTTCAATCGTTGCTGGAAGCTGAGCGAGAGTTTTTTCAAAGGCTGCATCATCGCAATCCAAATCAATAGGTGTTTCAAAACCGCTGACCAACATCTTCGCACTCAACAAGTAGCGAGCGGCCTTTTCGAATTCGCTGCGTTGCGTTCGCTTGACTAAATCGACGATATCGATGTCCAAACCACGAAAACCGTAGGTCATTGCCAATTCGATTAGTTCGCTTTGTCGTCCAGATACACCCAAAACGGTTGCGTTTAAATTCTTGTACATTCTGCCAGTCTCCCAAATAAAACAAGCGTGCTACGGGTCGGTTAGTCCAACCATCGATGCACGCAAAAATTGTCGTGGGCCCGGATATTCCTCGGCCTCGGATTTGGGCTCCCTATGAGCTCCAAAAGGCGGAAATCACCCCTCTATAGGGATTGAATCCGCATATCCGAGAGTATCGCAGAAAAGGTGGCTTCTTCCAAGTCGAAACAGAGGAAAGGACATTTGGACGCATCCCTTTTCGTTTCACAAATAGCGACATCACAAATAGCGACATGGGAACGATTTGGTGGTTGCCTGTGTGCAATCGCAAACCGTTCATCGAGCTGAAGAGGCAGCATTAATGAATCGACGCCTTAATCCAATCCCGCGAGTATTTGCCTCGTCTGTCCAAGTTGGATCATAAACAGGCCCCCCCCGTAGAATTGCCGCAACAAAAAGTCGCTCATCGCGCGAGTTGCAATGTCGGACGATTCGAGAAGGGCTAGCTCAGTTACTTTGCCTTGATCCATAATGACAATGGTATTCCTTCTGGGCTTGTCATCAATAGAAATCTCTCCTCCGTCGATCTGCGCCTGCAAACCAGCCGCAGTCGTCCCAAGGACAACTGTCGCCTTTGATTCCCATCTCAAGGTTGCCATCGTTGTGCCACTTAAGCATAGATCGATAGTAGTCCCTTTTGGGACCTCAACCAGAGCGACAGATCCATGCTGGAGATCTAGTCGCCCCGGGACACTTCGATTGGTGCGAGTCATCAACATGACCCGCCAGCGTATCGCCCTCGTTCGGCCTCCCCGGCGTGCGGGTGCACCCTATCTGTGGTGCGTCATTGTAGGATGAACTAGGGTGATCCCGACATGTGGATGCATCGATTGGTGGGGATGAGCCAAATGTTGATTGTTTAGCACATGGTTTAGTACATGGTTTTGATAAATATGGTTTTGATACGGGACGTATCGATGCACAATTGTCTGTGTCTGAATTGGCAGATAGCTCTGCGCGTACGTAGAACCGTAGTTTCTAGACACGTTCGTTGATGTCGCATATCCGTTGAAACTACTGTTGCCTAGAAGGACAATGGTGGATGCATATGAACCTGCGAATTGCATTTGAATCTGCGAGCCAACGAATACGTTCGCTTGATTGACAAATTGGTTGTTCGGTCCGATGACGACCGTGTTGGGTGATACCAAGTAATCGACGTAGTTAGTCTGAGGACTACCATAAAGTGCTTGTCCATTGACCGCGGTAACATAGACCCGCATGATTTGATTGATTGGATCGATTCCAATAACACTGCCTGTGACAACAGTACCATTGTCTGCGAAAGCATTCGGCGTTAACCAAGTTAACAACGACAAAGTCCCAAAAACAAAACGTAGGTAAGATTCACGACTCATTTTGAAATCCTCTTTTTTGCGACAAACACCGATGACAAAGTGGGATAGATAGAAGTGAAGGATACGCATTTCAGCTCGAAGGTGGCCGCGACATGAAATCTTGCGGAAAAGTAATGTGTTCCTGCGGAATGGCACTTTCTAATCGCTTAGTTTATTACGCTAATACTGCGCCACAAACCGGACGCTCCCTGGCATGATGCGCGTTTCCGCGTCCAACCGGATACGATTTGGCTATTCATTCGCTTGAGCAAGTTCGAAACAAGGAATCTGGAGGAGTGGGGGCTTTGCACAATTCTCACGAGTCCCTGTTGTCGTCATAATTGCTACAACATGTATTCAAGAATGGTCTGCGGCGGAATTGAGGCAAGAAAAAGAACTGTACCAAACCATACTCGGTCGGTCATCACTCTGGCAAGTAAATACCGATGGCCACGAGTCGGGCTTTTGGCTTTTTGGCGTCGACATGATTGATCCTTTGGATCGTCCCTTTCTTGTTCAAGTTCTACGCCGTCATGACTTTTACGAGAGAGCAAATGTTGGGATAGGGCTGGCGCGCTGCTTCCGACCGGGCGAAGCCCGACGGAGAGCCATCTTTCAAGGGCTTTTGCGGTAGCTGTCAGATGCACTTCCGCCGGGTAAACCCGACGGAAAGTAGACGAGCCTTTCGGCTCTGTTCCGACGCTACCACTACCACTACCACTACCACTTCAAACTTCCCACTTCAAACTTCAAACTTCTTCCTCCTTCCGTCGGGTTCACCCGGCGGGGGAGCATCTGCCAGCTACCATCGCCATACCGTTTCATCTTTGGCTCTCCGTCGGGCTTCGCCCGGTCGGAAGCTGCGTCTCTCCATCGCTAATCCCCGACTTGGGGATAATGGTGAGTAGTTTGATTGCCTCGTCCCGGAAGCGGAGAAGTTCTTCATCGTTGGACTTGTCGTTTTCCATCGTTTTGATCGCTTGGTCGTACCACTTACGCGCCTCTTCAGGCTGGTTCAGTTTCCAATGTGCCATTGCAAGAAACATATAGTCAAAGGCAATCGCACTGCTCTTTAGCTCGATCGACTTTTGAAGTGATTCGATGGCTTCCTGCCACTGGCCGGAATAGTAAAGCGCTACCCCAAGAGTATTCCAAGGTGTCGCGACCGTGGGGGCCAGTTCCACTGCGCGTCTCGCATGTTTGACGCCAAGTTCTAAGTCGGAATTCGATGGTTCCCGACCTGTCACCAAATACCACGCCGAGTTGTTGTATGCGGTAAAATGATTCGGATCAATTTCAATCGATTTTTGAAAATCAGCCAAAGCCAATTCGCGTTTTCCCAGTCTCTGATAGGCTCGACATCGATCCCGGTAACTACTTATCAACAAACTTGGCGATTCGGTTCCTGACTCAATGATTCCGGTATAAGAATTGATCGCATCCTGCAGCTGGCCAAGCTGCAGCTCTAGCTGCGCCTTCCTACGCCAAGAAGAAGTCGGTGACAATTCAACGATTCGAGTATAGGCGGCCAGGGCCTGAGCGGTCTCGTTTCTGGCCAAGTGAATATTGGCGCGAAGATGGTGCATTGATACCTTGTCGTCAAAGTCTTGGGAAGCCAACTCGTCTAATAGCAGTAGGGCAGCTTCATACTTGTTAGATTGGACAAGCTGTTTGATTTCATCAAATGTTTCATACTGCTTTTTGCGAAGATAATCCGCCGTCTGCATCCATTCGTAACCGCGGGTCGCATCCCAAACGAAGATGACTCCTTCGCGGTCAATTCCAGCCAAGCAACGTCCATCCGGACTCCATGCAAGTTGGCTTATTTCGGATCCTTTGTCCTTGAGGATAAGCAACTCGTCACACGTTTCCGCATCCATTATTTTCACTTGACCATCGTAGCTGGACGAAGCGATACGTTGGTTATCAGGGGACCATGTCAGACTCTTAATGCCCGCTCCATGTACAACTTCGCGTACCAAGCGTTCACCCTTTTGTGCGTCCCAAACACACGCCAGTCCTGTTCGATTGCCTGAAATCAACCGCGTCCCCGGTGGGTTCCATGCAACCGCCGAGGCTACAATACGTTCGGTTCCATGTCGCAATTGGTGAACAAGTTTGCCTGTCTCAGCGTCAAAGACATAAACCCATCCCGCCCACATTAAATTTCCGCCGTATTGTGGTCGGCCTGATCCTGCGACAGCCAGCCTACGACTGTCTGGTGACCACTGGGCTGAATTGGCTGCGCCTATGTCCCACTGAAACGTCGAGTGCTGAGTTTCGGAATTCCAAATTTCGGCTTGAAAATGGGACTCTGTTTTGCGAAACAAGGCCATTCTCTTTCCGTCAGTCGCCCAACTCGAGCGAAACAAATTTAGATCTTTCGCACAAGGTGGAAACTGATCGAGCTGCGCAGGTTTCGCAACGTTCTCGTGTTCAGCCCGCTTGAGATTGGCTGCGACATCGAATGGCTGGATCGCTTCGCTGTTGCTTGACCACCACGTTCGACCGCCCAGTTGCTCCACCCGCCCAGTGGTCGTATTGACTATGCCTATAGTGCCATTTTGAGTGGTAAAGCGTAGCCGCCCGCTAGTAGGTTCCCATTGAAGCGTCGATGGTTTGTCTAAATCGATAGCGTACTGTCGGGAAGTGGAGCTTTCAACCATGCTCCAAATCTTGGTTTTCCCATCAGTACTTCCAGACACCAATTGTTCACCGGTATCGTTCCATGCAACGGAATTTACCGCTTCGGTATGACCATAAAACGTTGTTACCAAGGCTGCGTCAGCCAGATTCCAAACGCGGATGGTTCTGTCATCTCCACACGTGGCAAAGGTATTTTGGTTTGGGTTCACCGCGATACCTTTTATTGCGCCTTGATGGGCATCAAATTCTTTGATCGTAGCCCAATCGTGAGTATCGACCACAAGACAAGATCCTGTATTAGTTCCAACGATGAGCCGGCGACCATCTGTTGTAAATTCCACCGCAGTCGTTTCTTTTCCGACAGCGACTTGCGAAACATATTCTCCAGTGCGAGGATTCCAGATCAATGCTCCAACTTTCGCCCAATTGACTGACAATGCCAATAAATCCAACTTTGGATTCCAGCTGACGTCACTGCACGTCACTTTGACAGTGCCACCAATTTCATCTGTGCTGAATTGAGTATGATTCAAGACGAACAGGCACTTTTGTTTTTCCACGTCCCAAACTCGGCAGGTACCATCCATGGCAGAAGAAGCCAACTGTGTCCCGTCAGGGCTCCAACAAACAGCCTCAACGGAGAACGTGTGTCCGACCAGCTTAACCACATCGTTGGTTCGAGAATCCCAAATGCGAACCGTATCGTCATCGTGGACATTTCCCCAAGCCAATCGGTGGCCATCTGGACTCCAGGCGGCACCACGAGCGAACATTCCGCCGCTGGCATTTTCGTAAACCTGCACTCCAGTGGACGCGTTGCGTACTCGAACAAAACCGCTTTGTTCGGATGACGCGACATAGCGTCCATCTGGGCTCCAAGCAACGTCCTCAATGAGGTTCGTGCTTCCGAAAAATGTTCGCCGCTCCTGGTGGGATGCTGCTTGCAAATAAAACCACTCCCAGCACCGTCGATCGGTTTCTGTTTCGGAGGGGATCTGATTGCCAAGCTTCTTAGACAGCCTCGGCATATTGCCGTTTCTAAAATCAATTGCAGCCAATCGCATGTCGGACAAATACAGGCTTTGTCGAACTGTCTCGCGCTGGTGGACTGCTTCGGATTTAAGTCGTTCCGCCGTTTCGCGTTCGACTTCGGCAATATTGCGTTGAGAATCGGATTCCAACTTTTCTTTCTCAAGCAGTCCCTGCTTCTCCACCAATTCCCCGAGCGCGATGCTCTCGTTTTGCAAAGCCTGATTGGCGAGGAAGGACGAACGGAGACTGAATGCTGTCGCAAGCAACATCATCAAAACGAGTAGGGCTGCCGTGGTGAGAGGTACGCGATAACGACGAGCGAATTTGCTCAGGCGATAAGCGATCGACGGTGGGCAAGCTTCGACCTCTCGGCCATCGAGGAAACGTTCGATATCTGCAGCGAAGTCACTGGCCGAGTTGTACCGACGATCTCGATTCTTTTCGATCGCCTTCATCACGATCCAGTCCAGTTCACCGCGGAGCTGCCTGCTCAATCGCTGAGGCTCCAACTGTCGCTTGGACGCAATGGTGGAGAGGGCTTCCGCATTCAAAGTGCTGACTCGAGCACTTGGTCGCGGAGGTTCCACCTCCCGAATGATGCGACGCATCTCGTCGTAACCAGCTTTTTTCAGCGTCTCCATCGCAAAGGGAGTATTACCTGTGATCAACTCGTACAACATGACACCCATGGAATAGACGTCACTGCGTGTGTCGACGTCCATACTGCTTTGGCCCGCTTGTTCTGGACTCATGTACAGCGGCGTACCAATCATCTGATTGAAGTTGGTGTATAAGCTTTGGTCGCTCAAACTCTGCCCGATCGCCTTGGCAACACCGAAGTCGATCACCTTCACGACGGGGATCGTATCGTGCATCGCGATGATGACATTGGAGGGCTTGAGATCACGGTGGATGATCCCTTTCTGGTGCGCGTGCTGGACTGCGTGACAGACTTGCAAAAATAGATTCAGCCGGTCGCGATTCCCTAGTTTGTTCACGTCACAGTGGTCGGTGATGGGTAACCCCTTGACCAATTCCATAATGAAGTACGGTCTGCCGAGTTCTGTGGTTCCGGCGTCGAACACTTTGGCGATGTTCGGATGTTCCATCAGTGCCAGAGCCTGACGCTCCGCTTCGAAGCGAGCGATCACCTCCTGGCTATCCATACCCGGTTTGATGATCTTGAGAGCCACTTTGCGTCGAATGGGTTTGTCCTGCTCGGCGACATAGACGCTCCCCATACCCCCTTCGCCGAGCAGCTCTCGAAGTTTGTAGGGGCCGATGCGTTTGCTTGAAGGTTCCGATGACTGCAACGGCATGGTGGCTTCTATACCACTTGCTGGGGACTCTAGAAAGGACTGCGATTCGGCGTGGAGCTGCAGCAACCTGGAGACTCGCTGGAACAACTCTGGATCATGGCCACAGACTTGTTGCAAATAGTCGTTGCGAGCTTCGGTGGATTCAATGCGGCAGGCCACTTTGAAAATGGACTTTTCGTCTAGTTGCTGGTTCGCCATGAGGGGTCTCCCCGGTGAAATGAAATACTCTCTGCTCTACAATGCGAAATCCAGCACCGAAATGACTAGCGATCTACGAAAAAATTTTGAGAATCTCAAACTTCCGGGGCATTTGGAGGTTGATCGAGCATCTCGGCTCGGAGAAAAGTTTTAGCGTATGCCCAGTCGCTATTGGCGTTTGCCACGGTTACGCCTAAGACATCGGCGGCCTCCGCGATGGTCATGCCAACAAAAAAACGCAACTTGACCAATTCTGCTGCGCCTGGATCACGGACTTCGAGCTGCTCGAGGGCTTCGTTGAGGGCCAAAATATCGGGTTGTTGCTTTTTGTTATCAACATCAACCTTTGATAGCTCAACGCGATTCAGTTGACCGCCTGCTTTGAGCGAATTCTTGTGCCGAGCCTTTTCGACTAGTATGCGACGCATCGCTTCGGCAGCGGCGGCGAAAAAATGTCCTCGATGATCAAACTTCGGATCTGAATCATTACCCACGAGCCGCATGTAAGCTTCATGCACGAGAGCTGTAGCCTGCAGAGTTTGACCGGGGTTCTCGTGAGCAAGTCGGACCGAGGCTAGTTTCCGCAGTTCTTCGTAGACAAGAGGCAGCAGCTTGCTGGCTGCCATTGGATCGCCAGCTTGGATCTGGCTTAGGATTTGGGTGACATCATGCATACAATTACTATACTACTTCGACGCGACTTCCGACCGGGGCAAGCCCGACGGAGAGCCATTTTTCGAGCACTTTTTGGGTAGCTGTCAGATGTGCTTCCGCCGGGTAAACCCGACGGAAAGCCATTGAGCCTAATGACTAACTTCAAACTTCAAACTTCTTCCTCCTTCCGTCGGGTTCACCCGGCGGGGGAGCATCTGGCAGCTACATCGCCATCCCGAGATTCATTAAAATTGGCTCTCCGTCGGGCTTCGCCCGGTCGGAAGCAGCGTTTCCCCTCTTCGACATCATGCTCGAATCATGCCTCCTTTGCCCCTCTATCTCGCAGCCAATTGTGTTCCAGCCTATCAGCTCAATTGGGCTTTGAGCGTATTTGGAAAGGAGCGATTGCCTTCGCCGTCCGAGTCTATCGAATTGCTTCGCATCGAAGTCGCCAAGGATCAAATCAAGATTCTCGAAACTGAATTTCGCGAACCCAATGTCGCTTTGTTCTTCCTAAGTTCTCAGCCTCAATCGTCACCCTCGCAAATTGTGCGTTCGATCAAAGGCAGATGGCAATACCTATCGCGAGACTTAGATCCGATCGACTTCCGCCGTAATTATCGGATCGAGAGTTGTGGTGATGCAAAGAAGGAGGTGCTCGATGAGTACGTTGCCAATCAAGCCAACAAACATCGAATGGCCGACGATCAAGTTCAAGCCGTGATCGAGTCCTTGCAGTTCCAAGACAAAAACGTGGATTTGGCTGCGATCCAGCGCAGCAGTTACGGCGAGTTTGTCTATGCATTGCAGATTGTGCTCGAGCTTGAGGCTGGCTGGAATGAAGTGCGAAAAGAAGTATTGAAGGCCTATCGTGGCGCGGTGATCGGCGCATGTCGAACGCACAATTGGCGGCTGGCACGAATTGGCTTATTGAGCAATCATCTACACATCTTGGTGGGACCGGATATGACGGACTCGCCGGAGAGCGTTTCGCTATCCTTGATGAACAATTTGGTGTACACGCAAGGGATGAAGCCGATGCTGCGAAGGAGCTATTATGCGGGCGCCTTTGGAAAGTACGATCACGGGGCGATTTGGAATGCGCGGAGGGGGACGCTGCGAGGAGACGCTGCTTCCGACCGGGCGAAGCCCGACGGAGAGCTTCGATAAGGGAATGCGGATGTAGCTGTCAGATGCACTTCCGCCGGGTAAACCCGACGGAAAGTTTAT
Source organism: Pirellula sp. (assembly GCA_043757445.1). GTDB lineage: Bacteria > Planctomycetota > Planctomycetia > Pirellulales > Pirellulaceae > JBKCUI01. Next base: position 41,677 of record JAYVPJ010000115.1, read on the forward strand.
GAGCCATAACGGCTCACTTCCCACATCAAACTTCCCACATCAAACTTCTTACTTCCCACTTCAAACTTCTTACCCTCCTCCTTCCGTCGGGTTCACCCGGCGGGGGAGCATCTGGCAGCTACAAGTTCGTCAAAAAATCTAGGCTTTTTTTCGTTTCTGTGGCTCTCCGTCGGGCTTCGCCCGGTCGGAAGCAGCGTTTCGCCCCAGCGATGAAAGAAATTTGAAAATTCTCAGATTTTTGAACTCTCGATTTCGCATTGATTAGTACAGCATCACAAACCAGTCCCCTTCAAAATCGAGAAGCACAATGAAGCCTGCAGCATTTTCCTCGCAACGTCGCCAATCTGCACACAAATCCCACCGCAGCTCGCGTCGCCGCCTTTTCTTGGAGACGCTCGAAAGCCGACAGCTCATGGCTGTGGTCAGCTATTGGACAGCAGACAACACTGCGCTCGATTCGGTAGGAACCAACCATGGCACACTGGTCAACGGGACAGCCTTTGCCGCTGGGCAGGTGGGTCAGGCATTTAGTTTTGATGGGGTCAATGACCGCGTGCAGATCGCTGATTTGCCGAGTTTTCAACTCACGCAGTCATTGTCGCTAGAGGGTTGGATCAAGGTTAACTCCCTTCCCGCCACCATTGAGGCAATGATCTTTTTTCGAGGCGATAGCCGAGGTGGTTTGGACCCATACGTCTTGATGCTAAATCCGAGCGGTCAACTTCAGTTTAGGATTTCTTCCGAGACGGCAAGTGCAATCATTCAAGCGCCGGTTTCGACTGGACAGTTCATCCATGTCGCGGCAACGCTAGACGATTCGACGGGATTGATGTCACTGTATCAAAATGGGGTTCTGGCGGCTCAGGTAACTACCGCGATTCGGCCATTTGCGGCGCTGGACCCAACTCAAAATCCTGCCGTGGGGATCGGGAATGCAAACTCAACCTATAACGCGGTTTTCAATGGTCTAATTGACGACTTGAAACTCTATGATCATGCGCTTACCGCCAGCGACGTGTTAGCAAATTTCAATGCCAGAAAGGGAAGTTTGCAACCGTCACTGACGCTTTCTATTAGCGATGTTTCGTTGACGGAAGGGAGTTCGCATTTTAACGTCAGCATGCCGGACTTGGTTTCTGAAGCGACCAGCGGCGGGCTCTTCCGTTCAACTGGAATGACATACGGTCCAGATGGAAACCTGTATGTCGGTAATTTTGTTGGTTCCGGGGAGATTCTGAAGTACAGTCCGAGCGGAACATTCCTTGGGGCTTTTGTGAGTAACGTCAATAACGGTGGACTAACGACGCCCGCTGTTGATGGTGTTATTTTCCGCCCCGACGGCAAGCTTTACGTTGCGTCGCGAGACAACGCAAATGTCTTGCGATTCGATGCAACGACCGGTGCGTATATCGATGAGTTTATTGTGGCTGGGAGTGGAGGGCTCTCGCAAATCAAAGGAATGGAGTTTGGCGCCGACGGAAATATCTATCTGAGCAGCGCCGCGACAAGTCAAGTGTTGCGTTTCAGCAGATCATCCGGAGCCTATCTCGGACAATTTGTTGGCGCAGGGAGCGGAGGGCTGGCCAATCCACGCAGTCTAACTTTTGGGCCAGATGGAAATCTCTACGTTTCAAGCTCTAACAGTAACTCGGTATTGCGATACCATGGAACCACAGGCGTTTTTATCGACGCTTTCATTCCTTCGAAACGAGGTGGTCTATTAAACCCAGGCGAATTGCTGTTCAATAATGGAAACCTGTATGTTGCCAGTCAGAATTCCAATCAGGTGTTGCGATTTGACGGAACAACGGGTGCGTTCATGGATGCAGTTGATCCGTCGAATAGCGTTACAATGGATCGGCCTATCGGATTGTTGGTTGCCTCTGACGGAAATTTGCTGGTTGGCAGCTACGGCAAGATTCATCGACTTGGTGCATCTACAAACGCAGTTTTTGCAGTAAACGTGGCGTCGTATTGGCCAACAACGGTAACGGTTGACTACCAGACAGCAAACGTCAGCGCTCAGTCAGGCTCGGACTATCAAGCCTTGTCTGGATCACTGACCTTCTTGCCGGGCGGTCCAAGAACGCAGACCATTGTGATCCCAACGATGGACGATTTGAACATCGAAGCTGCAGAAACATTTGCCGTAACACTTTCCAATGCGAGTGGCGCCCAGATCCAGGACTCGCAAGGCATAGGTACCATCTTAGACAACGACACAAAATTCTATGTTGTCGACGATTCAACGCTCAACCGGAACTTCGAATACGCCGACAATGGCGCAGCGGGTGAGAACTATAACTTGACAACCGCCAATACCGCTCCGCGCGGGGCGGCGAGCACAGTTGCTGGCGATAAGGTCTGGGTCGTTGACGCCAATCGAAATGTCTATGTGTATAACGCACATGGCACCCTCGTGGGATCCTGGACTGCCGGCAGCTTGAATGGCTCGTCGGTCGTTGAAGGCATTACCGTCCACGGCAACGACGTTTGGATTGTCGATGCAAAATCCGACAAAGTCTATCGCTATGACGGTGCCGCTAGCCGCCTCGCGGGTAGCCAGAATGCCTCCGGCAACTTTAGTCTGAACAGTGCCAACAAAGATCCTGGCGATCTTGTTACTGACGGATCTAGTATTTGGGTCCTCAACAACACTTCCAGCACCGACAAAGTATTCAAATACACTATCGGCGGCACGCTTGATCGAAGCTGGTCCATCGCCGGCGGCGGTGGCAGCCCTACCGGTATCACGCTCGATCCCTCGGGCGGGACCGACATGTGGATTGTCGATAACACGAGCGACAAGGTGTACTTGCTGTCCGGCGCTCGCAACGCTGCGAACAACAGTTCGGTACTTGCTACCCAAGCCTTCTCAGTCGCTGCCGGCAACCCACAGGGCATCGCTGATCCACCACCAAACGGCTCTCTCGTGGACTCGGCTATGAGTGACTTTGGTACCGATAGATCAGTGCCAGTAGCATTCATGGCGGTTCTCCCAACGTTGATTTCATCCCCTGCATCGAATCGCGAAAGCACTTTTGGAAAACAAATGGATGCAACGAACGAACTCAAGAGGAATGCTTGGCTGGACGACTTCGCGCCCGAACTTGCTCGTCGCGTTCTATCACAACCTGACGGGCAGCCTATAGGTTTTGATCACGCGTTGGCTAGCAGTGGCTCCGTCCGAATTCGTTCAGACATCTACGACCGTGATGAGTCCATGGCGTTGTTTGACGAGTTGCTAACTCAACTCGCCATTTCGACGCGAGAACTTCCATAAGGTTTTGGGTGCAAGCGACGCAGAGGGACGACGCGGCTTCCGACCGGGCGAAGCCCGACGGAGAGCCATCTTTCGAGGGCTTTTGTGGTAGCTATCAGATGCACTTCCGCCGGGTAAACCCGACGGAAAGTCAATGAGCCCCTTCCGTCGGGTTCACCGGGTTCACCCGGCGGGGGAGCATCTGGCAGCTACAAGTTCGTCAAAAAATCTAGCCTTTCCTTTCGTTTCTTTGGCTCTCCGTCGGGCTTCGCCCGGCCGGAAGCCGTGTCTCTGCCGTGAGAATGAAAACAATTATTTGATAATTCTCAAATTTCTGAGCTCTCGATTTCGCATTGATTAGTACGCCAACTGGATTTCGCAATTTAATCTTGCCCGTGTTCGAGGTATAACAAATGGCTTTTGTTTCTCGTCTTTTGCAGAGGGCCGATGATGTATCGTTGCCGATTCACCTATTCAATGACTCTGGTTTCTTTTACCTTCTTCGCTGCGGCTGTGGTTTCTGATTCAGCGTGTTCAGTTGGTCAAGAAGTACTTACCTCCAGCAAACGTACCGTTCTCGACGCAGTGCGCGCGATGGACTCTACCGCAGAGAAGGACATCGAATGGGTTGTCGCCTTTCTCGAAAAGAGAGTGGAAGAAAACGGCAGGGACTCGATCGCAAACTGTGTTCTCGCCATCGCTCAATTTCGAGCTCAGGATTTTGAAAATGCATTGAAGTCCATTGAACGAGCGAATGCTGGTGATAAGGCTTCTCTTACGCGTATGACTACTGGCAAGTTTCAATTGCTGTGCGCTATCAATGCAGACGATGCCGACACGGCAACCAAGCTCTTTCAGTCTTTGCTCAATGCCTGCCAGCGGGAGGCTACATCACTTGCCTTGCGCAAATCGTTTTGCGAATGGATGGGCGAGATCATTGGTATTTTGGATTCCGAAGAAGCTGAATCGCCCATTGAACTTGAACTGTTGGCGAAAGCAAAAAAGTCCCTGGTAGGAATGGCTGAAACCAAACTTAGTCAAGCCTTCGAGAACCAGTATTCGCATTCCCACGCCAGAGCCGAAGAGATCAAGAAAACGCTCCACCGCTACGCAGAATTAGGGGATGCTGGCATGCAGGATCTTGAACGCACGCTAGCGGATGAATTGGAAAAGCTTGAACAAATACTTGCTGCATCGGTCAAAGAAACGAAAGAACTTTCCAGCGAAAATCAGGCCGCAGCCAAGAGTCTACGACAGGAAATAGTTAGCGTCCGAGAACAGATTCGTCGAGTTGAAGCAGAGTGGGATGCCATCACTCCAGGCATACCTGTTCCTATACAACCACCTTTTGGACCTCCTATTCCACCCAATCGCGACGCGATCTATGTAAACCCTATTACCGCTAGGCTTATCACTGAATTCATTAACAACCAACCCGTCACGCGCACGGTTCTCGTGAATCGCAATTTTTTCGACATCGATGCCGAGCGGAATGCAGTCTTTCAAACGCAGATGGCACATTACCAAAATCTGCAGAGTATCTTTAATCTTCAGTCATCCCTATTCAGCCAATATCAAAAGAACGTGGTTGAATGGAAGAAACGCGACGAAGAGCGTCGAAAAAAACTGAGCGAACAACGCAAACAACTTGAAGCTCAAATGGCGCAAATCAAAGTCAAACTGGATGCATTGGAGGGCATCAAAAAGGAAAACGCAGGTGGAAACGCCGAATTGAGGAGCTCCATCGTTCAACTCAAGTCGGAACAGTTATCGGTTCGAAGGGTTTTGAATGCAGCCAAGAAAGGGAAGCCCAGCCTCGCGCTTCGGCCAATCACGATCGACGCTTGGCTCATCGCTGAGGAAAAGAGCCGACTCTTGAAACTCATTGCAGACAAGCCTTAATGCGTCGAAGATGCCGAACATAGTTGCACGACGCTCCGCGTCGTGATTCCTTCGACGTCGTGATTCCTTCGACGCGGAGCGTCGCGCAACAAAAAGGGGACCCCGGCCGAAACCACTCTCGAATCAATGGGCTTCGAACAGAACTAATGATGTCCTAGCAGATAGTGACCAAGATGCCACGGATGATGAGAATGATGCGAATGATGTGAATCATAGTGTTGGTTTGGGGCAAAGCTATTGTAACCCTGTCCGCCTGGATAGAAACTTTGATTCACGTTCAACGCGGGTACTTGATAGCCTCCACCGTAGCCTTGAGTCGATTGCGGCGCATAGCCTATTTGGGGCGCAAAATTGCCCGGAGCATAAAAACTCGATCCGCAATTTCCACTGGGGGGCGGAAACATTCCCTGCTGACCATAAAAAGATTGAGCTTGGTAACCGTATCCCGCGCCATACGATGGGCCACCGAAAGGATATTGGGCTTGAAGTGACCCAGCGCTCCATGACCCTACCAAAACAATGACTGCAACGTATCCGATTTGCACTCCACGAAACAACATAACTCGATACTCCATACAGAGGGGGCTGAAATTGACCGAGACCGAATAGTCGCACGAGTCATGCCAAGCGTTACAAAACGCAGTTCATCGCAAAAACGTGAGTTGTCTTAGAAGTGCAATGAAATCGTCGTCGTCATTTTGGTGAATGTGTCGAGCTCGTGACTACACTCAACACTTGTTGTTGTGTCAAAATAGTTAAGTTGGGATTTCTTCCAAGCCTTCGACTTGGTCCCTTAGCCAATCGCCGTATTCGATAGACGCTTGAATACTATAAGACAGAATCTCGGGTAGATCATACGGATGATGTGCTCGCAGATATTGAATCAATTCGGACCGAACGGATGCTGTTGTTTTGCAGCTCAGCGAGAATTCTTGATCTCTGTTTACCTTCCCTTGCCAGCGATAGATACTCACCATCGGTCCGGTGATTTGGACGCAGGCCGCCAACCTCCGCTCCACCAACGCCGCTGCGAGTTCGACCGCAGCACTTTGCGTTGGAAGCGTTGTTCTTACCTCTTCGATCGTAACGAACCGAACGGTCAAGCCAACCCTCGTTCAACCAATTGCCGCTCCTGGCACTCTTCCTCGAGGATTTCTCGATGCAATCGCTGAAACTGATCGGCCATATCAGCAATCTCATCGCGCTGGGGGTCGTAGTTTTGAACGTGATGGATCGTCAAATCTAGCTGATCAATTAAGCGGCATTGCCAACACTCGATCTCGCGAAGGTCAGAATATAAGCCAGGACGTTGGCACGCTACATTTTCTAAATAGCCCTCACCTGCAACGCGTGTGAAGTGCTGATCGAGTACCCATCGAAAACTGACTAGATGCTCCATTAGTTTGCTCCAGGTTGCTCGCTGGTGCGGATGTTCAAGCCAAGAGCGGAAGTCTTGCTCCAACTCGGCAAGCCCTTCTTCGATCCCAGATTGACTGTGGTTGAGGCACATTTTCATGCCATTGAGATCCGAAACGTTTCGATTCATCGCGAAGAACCCCAAACTGATTACAGGATACTAACTTTAAAAAACCGAAAATCGCTCTAAGATGAAGTGGCATCGTACGGAACGACTACCACGAAGCTAGCTGTATCCCTTAGTGTCGCAAACTCGCAGATCCCCCGTCAAGCATTTTCGGAAAATAGTTGGCAATGAAAATAAATCGTCGTGTCTCAATCAAATATATGGCCGCTGGGTATCTTGGTTGTTGGTCCGATAGGCCCACCTACGGAGCTACCGGTACAGGCGCACCGATCGATCACCCCCAAGGCTTCGAGGCAGAGTTTCCTTCGATGGGTTCTAAAATCAATCTCCGATGGTATACCAACGATGCAGAGCAAGATCGGGTTGTTGATGCGGCGACCAACTTGGCAGAACGTTGGGAAAACGTGTTGAGCGACTATGCACCGAGTAGCCAAACATCGTTGGCTTGTGCAGAAATGGACACCGGTCATTGGGTCGCACTTTCCAATGAGCTTTGGAGCGTTGTTTGGATGTGTGACCAATGGCATCGATGGAGCAACGGCGCTTTTGATGCCGCATTAGGGGCAATCACTCGACTTCGACGACAAAGAAAGCTAGCATCTCAAGGTCAGTGGGAAGAAGCTCGCAGTAAGAGTGGCTGGAAATTGCTGGAGCTCGATGGGGCCAACCAATCGATACGGTCAGTAACGCCAGGTGTTCGCTTGGACTTTGGAGCGATTGGAAAAGGGGTCGTCGTAGATAAAATCGCGGAGAAGCTAGCAGAATTGGAAATCGATCAATATGTCGTCAATGCATCTGGCAACATGCGAATTGGCCGGTCCCCACCGGATACGGAAGGCTGGCCCATTGCAATTGATTTTCCTGCGGCAGGCATCAGACAACAGGCCTCGGAATTGCTTCGCACGCGATTGAGTCAATGTGGAATCGCGACTTCAGGAGATCGATGGCAACGCTTCCCCGATGCATCGGGAGCGGCAAAAGACGAATATTCAAGTCACATCATAAACCCGCAAACCAACGTCGGCGTTGCTGGCCATCAAAGCGTAACGATTATCGCGGAAAACGCGACCGACGCCGATGCAGCAGCAACGGCTACCTGTGTTCGAACTCAGAGCGATCTGGCTGGTTGGCTTAAAACGCTGGCCGAGAAAAAACCAACGCTGCAGGCAATCCTGTTGCTTTCCGGAGAGTCCAACGAGTCCGTTCGAATGATTTCAACGGCAAACGAACTCTAGGCTTTAGCCTCTCGGGTTGTGATTCTAGCCCACGCGTCTTTGAGAGAGACGATGCGATTGAAGATAGGCACGCCCGCTTTCGAATCGACGCTATCCGCACAAAAATATCCATTGCGTTCAAATTGGACAGCTGCTCCGGCTGACTGCTTTGCAACTGCGGGCTCGACCATTGCTCGCACGACCCGAATACTGTTCGGATTGATGTTGTCCAAAAAGGTCTTGCCTGGTGGTGCGTCTTCTGGGTTTTCGCTGAGAAATAGCCGATCGTACAATCGGACTTCAACCTCGGCGGATTGGATTGCTGAAACCCAATGAATCGTTCCTTTGACTTTGCGTTCAATAGCGGTGGGTGAACCGCTTTTGGTTGTCGGATCAAAGGTGCATCGCAATTCTAATATGTTTCCGCTCGTGTCCTTAACTACTTCATTGCATTGAATCACGTAGCCGTACCGCAACCGTACTTCGCCACCCGGCTTGAGACGAAAGAATTTCGATGGCGGTGTTTCCATGAAATCCTCTCTCTCGATGAACAATTCTCGAGTGAACGGAATCTGACGCGATCCTCCGTTGGGGTCTTCAGGATTGTTGACGGCATCCATCCACTCCGTTTGATCCTCCGGATAATTCGTCAGTACTACTTTGATCGGATCTAGCACTGCCATGAATCGCGGCGCGATGGAGTTTAGATGCTCGCGAACGCTCCCTTCAAGGACGACGACATCGATCGTACTACTGAATCTTGCGACGCCGATCCTTTCGCAAAACATCCGCAAACTTTCGGGCGTGTAGCCGCGTCTTCTCAATCCGCTGATGGTCGGCATTCGAGGATCATCCCAACCGGAGACATGTTTCTCTTGTACGAGTTGCAACAATTTGCGTTTGCTCATCACCGTGTACGATAGATTCATCCGAGCAAACTCCATCTGTCGCGGATGAAAAATTCGCAACGTTTGGCAGAACCAATCGTAAAGCGGGCGGTGGTCTTCGAATTCAAGCGTACAGATTGAGTGCGTTATCCCCTCAAGGGAATCGCTTTGGCCATGTGCCCAATCGTACATCGGATAGATGCACCAAGCGTCGCCGGTTCGATGGTGGTGAGCATGCATGATTCGATACAAAACAGGATCGCGCAGGTTCAGGTTGGGCGAGGACATATCGATCTTGGCACGCAGCGTTTTTGCTCCATCTGGGAATACACCTTTTTTCATTCGTTCAAATAAATCGAGATTGTCCTCGATCGAACGCTCTCGAAAGGGGCTGTTCTTTCCTGGCTCCGTAAGGGTACCTCGATACTCGCGCATTTGATCTGCATTGAGATCGCAAACAAACGCATGTCCCTCCTTGACGAGTTGGCAGGCCCATTCGTGCAACTGACCAAAGTAGTCGGAGGCAAATAGCAGCTTATCCCACTGGAAGCCTAACCAATTTACGTCTGTCTTGATCGAGTTGACATACTCCTCACTTTCCTTCGTAGGATTCGTATCGTCAAACCTAAGATTGCATTGCCCGCCATAGGTCTTTGCCAAGCCAAAGTTCAAACAAATGCTCTTGGCGTGTCCAATGTGCAAGTAACCGTTCGGTTCCGGTGGGAAACGCGTGTAGACTGTCTTTCCGACGAGTTGAGGCTTCGAGGCAAAGTCCTTTTCGATTTCGACTTCAATGAAGTTTTTGTGGGGATGACCACTTCCTGGTTCACGAGCGTCGTTCACTATTTCGATCTTCCTTGGTTCAATTCCGCGTGTGGATTTGCGCGATTCCAGATTGATACCGTCAACAGTATCGTGAACTCTGCGAAATGCCAATCCGAAATGCCAATAGGATGCGAGTCAAGAGAAAGCAATGCAAGGATGGCACGCCCATAGCCTTTTATTTTATAGTACCAATCACGCTCCGCGTGATTTTCGCAGTTCAAAAACCTTTGGTTTTTGAGGCAACATCACGCAGAGCGTGATGGGTACTTTCTTCAGATTCTAAAAAAATCACAGCCTCCCAGAGCGAACGCGATGGGCGTGGGGACCTGGCAAATGACTCTGGCGACTCACACGCCCTGCGTTCCTCAGAGAATTCCACACTTATCGATTTTCTTTTCTTTGTTTGATCCGAGTGTGAAACGCCCTCGCGAGTACGGACCAAGCGGCGAAATGACTCAGAACAAACTTCCAAAATAATGTATTTAAACAGACGAAAGATCTGTATAGTATTCTTTGTCCCGTTGGTTCAGACTTTTGCCAGGCATTCCAAATGAACTTGGATTCTGTTGATCATCATGTACTTGTTGCGTAAACTGGTTGGCTTAGGCTTGACTGCGTTGATATTTGTTCGAGCCGAGGAGCGAACCAAATCGTTGAAGACGGGTCAGTTGCTGGTTGCTATCTCTGAAGTGCAGGAGGTACACAATGTGGCTGGGGAGGACTGCTACATCGTCAAATGAACCCTCGATTTCTTGTTCAGCTGCTTCTTCTAGGAGCGATCTGGGGAGCGTCCTTTCCGTTCATGCTTGTGGCCGTGGTTGAATTCACGCCACTTGCGCTCATCGAAGTAAGGGTCGCCGTCGGCGCCGTTTCGTTGACGACGATACTGGCCATTCGCGGCGAGCTTGCAAGTCCAAGCGGTAGGACATGGCAGTTCCTCGTCCTGGGCGCAATCAACTCGGCGATTCCATTCTCTTTGTTTGCATACGCAGCGCAGTACCTGACGGCAGGCTTGTCCTCGGTCCTCAATGCGACAGCTCCGCTCTTTGGTGCACTGGTTGCATTCCTTTGGCTGGGGGAACGATTGAGAGTTGCTCAGTCGGTTGGTTTGCTATTGGGGTTTTGCGGAGTGGTAATACTGGCTTCCGGCAAAAGTGCTCTCGGGGGCAATCTCGTTGCCATTGCTGCGGGACTACTGGCCGCCTTGCTATATGGTGTTGCGGCTCACTTTAGCAAACGCAATTTTCAGGGATGCCCGCCCATGGCTGTTTCGAGCGGCAGCTTGATCGGAGCTAGCGTTTTGTTGTTACCTATAATGCCGTGGTCGTTGTCTCATCAAATGCCTAGCATGAAGGCTTGGGCGTGCGCATTCGCGATAGGAATACTGTCATCGGTGGAACCGTCGTTCTCGCCGGAACGATCTTAGTGACGCGTGCCGCAAAAGTTGTAGAAGTATCGATTGATACTCAATGCCAAAGTGAGTGATATGCTCGGCCGATGCGTACATGCTTCCCTATAAGCGTCATTGTTACTTGATTAACCCGCGCAGCGGTTGGCAGGCGAGCCAACATCACGCTATCCGGCTGTCGGTAGATCCTAATCCGAAGAATAGACTGGCGCACCCCGTGTTTAAATCTTTGTATGAACCTCGGATGGCGAGTCTTGCTACTCAATAGTCCATGCGTCGCGACGTCGGCTGCTATTGGCCGTGCCACCGTCTCACAAAGTTCTCATACTCTTCTCGCGTGTCGATTCCTCTCGGAGATTTTGGAACGACGCCAACGACAATCCGACAGCCCGCTTGCAAGAACCGGAGTTGCTCCAATTTTTCAATTTGCTCCAATTCACTGGCTCCCAATTGATCGAGTCGCATTAGGAAATCTCGTCGATAGGCATAGATACCAAGATGCTGAAGAAACGAAGCGGGGCTCTTGCAAAGCAATTCCTCACTCCACGAGCGAGGGTACGGAATCACGGATCGACTAAAATAGAGCGCGGACCCGTCAGCGGCGCGAACGACTTTTACGCATGCCGGATCTTCTAAATCTATCTTCGTCCGAATCGGGGTAGCTAGCGTCGCAATTTGCGATTCGGGATCCGATTCTAACAATTGCATCACCGCATCGATCGACGAACCGGCTATCTCGGGTTCATCTCCTTGTACGTTGATAAATACATCGACATCGGGCCGATTCCGTGCAACTTCAGCAACTCGATCTGTGCCGCTTTGAGCATTCACATCCGTCAGTTGTGCATACCCTCCAAAATCAAGCACCGTCTTGTACAATCGCGAATGATCTACGGCCACGGTAATCCCTTTCGGTCGCATTGCCGTCTTGCATGCGAGGTAGGTATGTTCCAACACCGACTTGCCGGTTTCGCATAACAGTAGCTTTTCGGGCAACCGCGTCGATGCGAGTCTTGCTGGAATAACGATTTCGCCGATCATTCTTTGGTCGCGTTGACAATCTGTTCGATCTGAATGGCTTTTCGGCCTTTGAACGATCCCGGGGATGCATGAAATTTCGTTCGATTCGCGATTTCGACTTCGAGCGGATGGTGCACGTCTTTCTCCGTCGAAATGATGTCGCCTACCTCCAAATCAAAGAGGTCGGCCGATTTGATGGTGGATCTCGCCAGGGTAACGATGACATCCGCCATGGAACCATCTAGCCTCGACGAAAGTTTTCCAGTGGTCTCGGAATTCGATCGGATGGACGCGTATCCAACCCAACTGTTGCTCGTCAATTTGCTTCCCACGCGTTCAATCGTGTTGAAAGGAATGCATAGATTCGCCATGCCACGTATTGCTCCCAGCGAGAGCTCAAAACTAACCAAGATAACGACTTCATTGGGCGGGACAATTTGGGCAAGCTGAGGATTGCTTTCGACCCGTTCGACTTCAATTTTTAGCTCCAAGACGTTTGCCCAAGCAACCTCAAGCTCTCGTAAGAAGACGCTGCTGATTCTGGCGGCCAAGCGCAGTTCGATTTCAGACAAAGGCCGTTTCAACGACGAATCGGCGCCGATGTTTCCACCAAGCATTCGATCGATAATGGGATACAACAGCGATGGGCTAATGTCCAAAACCCAATTGCCTTCCAATGGCTTCGGCTTGAGCAGATTAAAACACGTTGGGATTTCCAAGCTATAGACGAACTCGCTATATGTCAGCTGATCGACACTGATCAAGCGAACATCGACGATCGTACGAAGTACCGCAGATAACGAAGCTCCAACATTCCGTGAGAAACCATCATGAAGCGATTGCAATGCACGCATCTGCTCCTTGCCGACACGTTCAGGTCGCTTGAAGTCATAAGCCAAAACGCGGACTTTGCTTGCCGGTTTTTTGGCTTCCGTCTTGGTTGCCGGTGCTGTTTCTGTGCCAACCGGCGGTGCAGCGCTACCATCCAAGGATCGGAGCAAGCTTTCAACGTCATTCCTACTTAGTACATCGTCGGCCATTCGAAAGTCCTTTTCTAATTGCGAACATGTCCGTCTCCATAGACAACATACTTGTACGTCGTTAATTCACGCAGGCCACATGGACCCCGAGCGTGGAACTTGTCCGTACTGATTCCTATCTCTGCTCCTAGCCCCAATTGGCTGCCGTCATTGAAACGGGTCGAAGCGTTCACGATAACTGCCGAGGAATCGACGAGTGTTACAAACCGCCTTGCCGAGGCCAAGTCTGCGGTCATGATTGCATCGGTATGGCGAGAACCGTATCGATTGATGTGTTCGATCGCTAAATCCAGCGATTCGACGACGCAAACACTTAAGATGGGGCCGAGGTACTCGCGAGACCAATCGTCCTGGCTAGCTGGCACCGCCTGTGGAATCCATCGTCTCGTTTCTTCGTCACCGCGAATCTCAATCTTGAGCAAAGCAAGTCGCGTAGCCAGCGCTGGCAAGAATTCCTTTGCTATTTCGCGATGAACAACGAGCGACTCGAGAGCGTTGCAAACACCCATCCGCTGGCACTTTGCATTTTCGACCACACGCAGTGACATGCAAAGATCGGCATGCTTGTCGACGTAGATATGGCAGTTGCCGTCGTAGTGTTTGAGCACCGGCATAGTGGCTTCGGAAACCACTCGACGAATTAGGCTCTCGCCACCTCTGGGAATAACAAGATCTATCCACTGCGATAACTTGAGGAAATGGCCGACGGCGGCACGATCCGTGGTCTCTACTAATTGCACTGCATCGATTGGAATACCGACGTCAACCGCAGCCGATTGCAGTAACTCCACAATCGCTCGAGAACTGTGAATCGCTTCTTTGCCTCCCCGCAAGATGATCGCGTTGCCGCTTTTGATAGCAATCGCAGCCGCGTCTGCGGTTACGTTTGGCCGGGACTCGTAGATAAAGAATACTACGCCCAGCGGGACGCGAATTTTTGAAATCTGAAGACCATTTGGGCGCGTATTGCCCTCTATTACTTCACCGACCGGATCCGGCAAAGCTGCGATTTCACAAAGTCCGTTTGCAATTTGAACGATCCTGTCGGGTGTCAATTGGAGTCGATCAATTTCAGCTAGCGTCAATCCATACTGGTCCGCATGGCCTATATCAACCCGGTTTGCAGCAACAATCGCATCGATGGATTGCTCGATTCGTTTGGCTGACTCAACTAGCCAACCATTTTTGACGGCACCCGCGATTCCGCCGAGCAAGTTCGATGCGGCCCGCGCTCGGCTGGAAACTCCAGCACAATAGGCAGCCAAGTCAATGTCAATCGCTGTGGTCATGAGTTAGCTAGGCGTAAAACAGGGGGCTACGCGCGCCAGCGCGGGGTTGAGCATCGTATCACACTCGGAGTATCGAAGAATACACGGAGCAGGTCAATGTTAAAAAAGATAGCGAATCCATAGCCTGCCATTGATCTAAGAATGCAATTTGTCAGATTGTTCGATTACTGCTAAAATTCAAGCCCGTCGTGTTACTACTGATTTTTTTCTCGCAAACACGCGAAAATTGATGACCAAACATATTTTTGTAACTGGCGGTGTCGTTAGCTCTATCGGTAAAGGCCTGACCAGCGCCTCCATTGGAATGCTTCTAGAAGCCCGCGGACTGCGAGTTCGCATGCAAAAACTGGATCCGTACATTAACGTAGATCCAGGTACCATGAGCCCCTACCAACACGGCGAAGTGTACGTGCTGGACGATGGCAGCGAAACCGACTTGGATCTGGGGCATTACGAGCGATTCACCAGTGGCACGCTGACTCGCGACTCGAATTACACTACCGGCCAGATCTATTTGAAGGTAATCGAGAAGGAAAGACGAGGCCAATTTCTCGGTAAAACCGTGCAAGTCATACCGCACATTACCAATGAAATCAAAGAATCGATCCTTCGATTGGCAGACAGTAGTACCGATATTGTCATCACGGAAATTGGCGGGACTGTCGGCGACATTGAGAGCCTACCTTTTCTCGAGGCAATTCGACAGTTTCCACAGGATGTCGGACGCGACAACTGCTTATTTATTCACTTGACGCTCGTGCCATACCTCAAGGCAGCGGCCGAGATCAAAACCAAGCCAACGCAGCATTCCGTCGGCCTTTTGAGACAAATTGGTATCCAACCCGACATGCTGATCTGCCGATGCGAAAAGAGCATTTCGCGCGAAGATAGAGAGAAGATTGCATTGTTCTGCAACGTCTCGTTGGAAGCGGTCATCGAGGAATTGGACAAAGATTTCTCTATCTACGAGGTTCCCCTGTCGCTCCGAGATCACAAACTCGATGAGTTTGTGATGAAGCGTTTTCATTTAACTGGTCAGCCGCTTCACTTGGACGCGTGGGACAACATGATGTTTGCCCTTCGCAATCCAAAACACGAAATCAGTATCGCGGTCGTCGGAAAATATGCGGAACATCGGGATGCTTACAAGTCGATTTATGAATCCCTCGACCATGCAGGGATTCAACATCGAGCTCAAATACGCATCGTTCCGATTCAAAGCAGCGAAATCGAAGAAGAAGGCCCCGAACGTTTGCTTTCCGGCTTCGACGGAATCCTTATCCCTGGTGGATTCGGCGAACGCGGTGTCGAAGGAAAAGTTCAATCGATACGATACGCCAGAGAAAGGGACATCCCCTTCTTCGGTATCTGTTTGGGAATGCAGTGCGCCGCAATGGAATTTGGTCGCAACGTGCTTGGCCTTGATCATGCCAATTCCACTGAATTCGACAAGGACACTCCGAATCCAGTAATATGTCTACTCGACGAGCAACGCAACGTCACGAACCTTGGAGGTACCATGCGGCTTGGGGCGCAGCCATGTGTGCTGACACTGGGCTCCACAGCTCAGTTGGCATATCAAACGGACCATGTATCCGAGCGACATCGCCATCGGTATGAGTTTAATAACATCTTTCGAAGCCGATTCGAAGCGCATGGGATGCGGTTCTCCGGTCAAAGTCCTGACGGAAGTCTCGTTGAAATCATTGAACTTCCCTCCCATCCATTTTTCCTAGCTGTTCAATTTCACCCCGAGTTCAAAAGCAAGCCTACCAAAGCGCATCCCTTGTTCGCAAGTTTCGTCGGCGCTGCCGTCCAACGTCGAACCGGTCGCAAACAAAGAGTAGCTGTGGCAGGTTCGGTCGAACCGACCGATCATAGTTCGATCGTATAGTGGCGTAATCTTCCAGCTTGCGATAAATCGGCGTAAGCTTACGGCTTGCGATGGATCACTGACGGCAAGCTGGAAGCTTACCCCACGCTTGCCAAACTCCATTACCAGATCCTGACGCGTTTGTCCGAATCGATATGCATCTTCGAGTCCGGCTTGATTTTGAACGCCTCGTGAAATAGGTCTAGGTTGGAAACAATTCCATTGCATCGATATTGGCTCGGAGAGTGTGGGTCAGTAAGCAATCGCTTCCGGAGCTCTTCGTCACGGTACTTGCGCCGCCATACCTGAGCCCAACTTATGAAGAATCGTTGATCGCCGGTGAAGCCGTCCATCATTGGTGCCTCCTTGCCATTCAACGAAAGCTGATAAGCGGTGTAGGCAACACTCATTCCGCCCAAGTCGCCAATGTTTTCGCCGAGCGTAAACTTACCGTTGACGCTATCGTTCGGAAACGGCCTGTAAGCGTCGTACTGCTTAACGAGTCTCGTTGATCTAGCTTCAAACTCCTCTTGGTCTGCAGTTGTCCACCAGTTTCGAAGGTTGCCTTTGCCATCGTACTTGCGACCGCTATCGTCGAAACCGTGGCTGATTTCGTGCCCAATGACAGCCCCGATCCCGCCATAGTTTACCGCATCATCAGCCTCAAGATTGAAGAAAGGGGGCTGAAGAATCGCAGCTGGAAACACAATCTCGTTCATCAATGGGTTGTAATAGGCGTTCACTGTTTGCGGCGGCATAAACCACTCATTGCGATTGATCGGTTTGCCGAGTTTGTTGATTTGATAGTTATGCTCAAACTCCATAATCTCACCCATATTGGCGATAACATTGTCCGGTACTATCTTGACCGACGAGTAGTCTTTCCAAACATCTGGATAACCGATCTTGGGGGTGAATTGCGAGAGCTTTTCTTTGGCTTGCTTTTTCGTTCCGTTGCCCATCCATTCCAACTGATCGATTCGCTTCTCGAAAGCAATCAATAAATTCTTGACCAAAGCATTCATCTTTTCTTTGGATTTGGGCGAGAAGTATTTTTCGACATAGAGTTGGCCAACTGGCATTCCAAGTAGTCCGTTGCATGCATCAACGCCTCTCCTCCAAAGCGGCTCCTGTTCCGTTACTCCGCTGAGGGTCGTCTCATGAAAGTCGAAGTGTATCCTTTCGAGTGACTCGCTCATAAGCGGTGCATACGTATCGATCAACTGAAAGGCGAGATAAGCTTTCAGAGTTTCCAAATCGCTTTCGTTGACCGTGTTTGAAGCGCCAGCCATGAAGCTTGGCTGACCTACGATGACATCGAGTCCCGAAGGCAGGCCAGCAGCTGTGGCGTAGTCGGCCCATCGAAGATTCGCGAATTTGGTCGCAACCTCCGTGGCCGGCATTTTGTTGTAAGTGTTGTCGGGATTTCTGAGTTCCACTTGGGTCCATTGCGATTGAGCGAAGGAACGCTCCAACTCGATGATCTTTCCAGCAAACTCTTTCGGATTCTGCCAGCCGATTTGCGAGAGCATTTCCTCGATGAATTTTGCATAGGCCACCAAGGTCTTTTGAAAGCGTTCCGAGTCTTCTAAGTAGTAGTCGCGATCTGGCAACGTCGTTCCGTCTTGATTGACGTAGATCGCATATTGATCCGAACGCTTTGCATCTGGCTCTATGTAAAATCCATAAAAAGTCGATACACCCCTACGAGAAAGTTTGCCTGCTACCTGAATGAGTTGCTCTTTGTTTTCAATGGCTTTGATCTGGCTCCGCATCTCCAAAATCGGTTTTACTCCCGCTTGGTTACGCTGAGCGATATCGGTGTAGGATTTATAAAAATCCCCAACTTGCTTGGCGATCAGGGACGGACTTTTTTGGGTGCTTGCCTCCTCAATGATTTTTTTGATGGCTTCCTTGGTCTCGATATCGAGTGCCGTGAACGCACCGTAGTTGGACTGGTCATCTGGAATCTTCGTCTTTGCGAGCCACTGTCCATTCACGAATCGAAAGAAGTCTTCGTCGGGTGAAACCGATCGGTCAAAGTTTTCGAGTTCGATGCCAGAAACCAAAGGCTTTTTGGCTGCATCTTGAGCGTTCGAAACACCAATAAAACAAGCCAGAGCAAGGACGTTGGTGGCGAGATTTTGCCGCGTGAGCCAATTGGAAAGCAAACACTTTATCATTTGTAGGTACCTGAGTCGGAAAGAAGATCAAGACGCTGAGCCCATATTCTACCGGTGACTCGAAAACGGCACCACGTGGCAGTAAATGAATGAAGCAATTGGAAAACTCCAACTGCGATGCAAATGGTTAACCCGCGAAACGGAGGGCGGCTATGTTTGACCCGCAAAGCGGCGGATGCCTATTCGGACGTTGATTCAAGTACTTCCTTTAGGTTCCTAGCAGCATCTCGTGTTTGCTTGCCCAGACCAAGCCGGATCAGCGGCGACATGAGCTTGCCAAAGAACGTCTTGGGAGTTATGTCTATGATGTGCGTTATCTGCGCACCCTGCGGTGCTGCTGCGACGAGCAAGTCGACCGACACGTCGAATTTGCTATCGAAATACTTGCAGTGCAGCCTCTGATTGGGCGTGTGATTCATTATTTGACCCTCCATCTGCCCCGTCGTACCGCCCTGTTTGTAAACGTATTTCAGCTCATCCCCAACTGCGTTAGGACCAGCCCCGACTTTTTCTAGACTCACACATGGCGGTAGCCATTTGGCAGTCCGCGGCAAGTCATCAATGAACGCGAAAGCTCTTTCCGGAGTTGTTCTAACAGATTCGGTAAGCTGGTATTGGATTGTCATAGAATGGTTCGTAGGTTGGTCAAAGTTCGGTTATCACGTCTTGGGAATCGCAACACTGGTGATGAAGTCATCGAGTTTCTTCAAGTGCTCATCGGTCAGAAAATTGTTGCGACCCGTCCCATCGATTTTAACAAAAGTATTTCGTTCATTCGCGAACAAGCTGGTACGCTAGTTGAGACACTGCGGCAAGTGCTGGAGACGTCTACACCTCCCGATTCTAAGTTTAACCGTTTCGTTGATCGGGATTTAAAAACCATTTGCGGGTTGCTCGTCCCGAATTTTTGCAATTGACCCGCGATAGCGGCGGCAGTTATTAGCCGTAGGGCTCGCCCCACGGTTCCGATGCCCTACGTTATGTATGTGCCGTGAAACGGCGCCACCGATCGAATGATTTGCCGTACGGGTGGCGCCGTTACACGGCTCTCCAATTCGATTCGTAATCAGGCGTCTGCGGGGCGAGCCCCGCAGCTATAAACTGCCGCCGTTACACGGCTCAGGACAATTGAAAACAAGGTCTAATATGCACAAGTCATTCTCGGCAAGAATGACCTACGTAGGTCGCACTTGCCGGGTGCGACCCTGACGAGGTGAGCCCGTTGACATCGACTCGATTCAACGTATCGTCATACGCAATATTGTGTAACGAATTGCGGGCGCTTTTGCTTCTGGTCGAGACATACGTACAACTCCCCTACTGTTGTCGACCATGCTCTAGGTGTACCAACGAGCTAGTACATTTTTGCGATATGAACTTCAGGTTTGCGGGGTCGCTCGGGTGAATCCCGGTACGCATTTTGTTGCGTCCGACCAAGGAAAACATTGATAATTCATCAGGGTGATAGACGGGGCTCGAACCCGCGACCTGCGGAACCACAATTTGCTATTTTCAAAGGCCTTTATTTGCTAAAAACACTGCAAATCCTGCGTTTTCTATCGTACTCGAATGCAACGCAAGTTGCAACCAGTTACGTTAAAATGCAGTATTGGGGGGGTTGTTCAGTATTGTTCAGTATGGCCAAAACGACTTTTTCGAATACTGAATAACCCCCAACACACGAACCGCAAAGCGGCCATCCACTGGCCAGCCACTTGCCAGCCTCAAGCCTTCAAAACGGCACCTGCCTACGCATCGGTGATCTTGTCGGCAAAGTATCGATCCATCGCTTCGAGTGCCTTGGAATCGTCGCTGTGGGCCTCTAGGAAGGAGTAGGCGTCGTCGGCGTCGATCGCTTCAATGCACTCGGAACCGCCTCGGCCATTGTTGCCAACGCTCACGGACATATCCGACATAGCACCGCCGACATGGTGAATGAACCAAGCTCCGTTCTTCGTTTGGTACAAAGTCTTGCTGCGGTACTTGAAATCCGACACGAAATGTCCGTTTTCATGCTCGAAAACCTGAGTAGCGATATCGGTGGAAAAACGCTTGCCATCAATGATTTGAATCATCGTAAACCTGACTGGCCTAGATAGGCCTCAAAGAGAATATGCAGCGACGTGCTGCGAGTAGGCGACGTGCCTACGGATGGTATTGTAGCAACGCGAGCGGTCCAGTGCCACAACGCACAAATGCAGGGGAATTGCCAACTGCGGAACCTCGGAAATACCACCGCTCGCAAAACGTGCGAAATAGCCTTGAAGGGGAAGGGGATTTGGGGGTAGCGTTGCAATGACTGATTGATCGGGCAGTCGGTGATTTCTGCCTGTCTTCGCAATGACGAGTCTTCTGCTAGCCAGTTGCAATGACTGATTGATCGGGCAGTCGGTGATTTGTCGCCGGCGATGTTATGCGTGACCTTGTACTCCACCGGTTGCAATGACTGATTGATCGGGCAGTCGGTGTTAAGCAGTGCTGACAGCGTGTCAGGACTGGTTTTCTTTTGGTTACTATGAGCGTTTCCGTCTCTGGTTGAGTAATACTGACACGCTGTCAGCATTATTTTCTTTGGTTGGCCTACCTGCCTGTTTAATCGTGCCATTCTCTTTCGACTCGATCAATAATTCCCCGATTCGTCTTTCGCTCCAGATAGCAAGTTCACCCCAATAGTTGCGGCGATCGCTTGTCTGGCTGTCGTACTTATCGAATGGCTCTCGTACAACAAACATGCGAAGCCATATCCGGATCGATGGCATACTGGTCCCGCCGCTGTCGCTCTTGATCGTCCCAAGTCGCTTGAACTCGTAAACAACCCTCTGCGATCTCCGCTGCCGATGGAACCCAACCAGGTTTCTCTTTCGTCTCTTGCGATCGAAGCGCCTTTAGTGCGTCATGGCGTGCCGTCTGCGAATTG
>JAYVPJ010000116.1:0-5660 GCA_043757445.1 Pirellula sp.
CTACGGCAGAAGTTCTTTGATTCGATCGTTGTGGCAGTGTCGCTCCGCGACACTGAATTGCCGAGTCGCAGAGCGACGTCGGCTACATGTTATGCCAAAATACTTCTTCACGCGTGCTTAGCTCGAATCTTCTTGCCACTGCTACCCGGAGCTTAGAGGACGCGAACAAGTGTTTCGGCAGAAAGATGTAACGCAAAAAATGAAAACGAATGATTAACAACCACCAGCGGTTGCCACAATGTGGAACTCATTTTACACGTTAAACCGTACCGGGCTGGACTTGGTCGAACCGGAAAGCACATGGGAAATCGATTCCCAGGATCCGTTTTCTAGACTCTGCACCGTCGCATCTGCGTGTTCAATCCCATTTTCTATCGATTGAATCAAACGCGTCCGCATGCATCCGAGTGAGTCAAACAAATGTGGATGAATCATTCCAATCGCCGCTTCACAGATCCGTTGATTCATGCGAGGTGAAACCGGTCTGTGATTGCAATGCTCGTCCAACCATGCTCGACAGCTAGCCTGCAACAAAGACCATACGACTTTGGATTCTGCACCAAGCATCCGTTGGCTATAATCCTCGGCAAACTCTTCCATACGAGACAACGAAAACGAATACTGCGCACCCAAAGATGAATTGGCAAAATAACCGAGCAGCATGTCGGTCCAATGCTCGAGATAATGCCGTAGTCGGTTTAGCTCTTCGGCTTCCGGGATGCCTCGTTCCACCCCGTTAAGAATAATCTTCAAACAGCGGTTGCGGACTTCACAATGCGTTGTCAAAACGTTGTGCAATATAGCTCGCGCATCGCAATCGACTTGACGTTCCTCGAGTTGAGCGGCAACCGCGACACAAACCCTGGTAAGCGGTTCTGCAAGTAGTATCTCTTCGATGACGCTTTGCAATTTTTGCCAAGCTCGAACTCGCCTGCCGATACTTCGCGACAACGTCCGCTCGGGAAGATTCGAGAGCATCGCATTCCAACCATCAAAACGAATGCGACTCCTGAGCCAGTATTCGTTTACGGCCTCGACTGGCAAAGCGTCTCGCTCACCTACGAGCGTTGCCCCGTGGAATCCCCACAAGCTTGCCATTTCAACTAGCCAACCGGAGTGCATAGAATCCCTCGTGTAAACAGCCTGGCCTCTCCCGAAGCCTAATTTGCAATCTTGGATCTCTCTAGGTTCTTCCAGGTCCAAAGAGAACTCAAGGACCATATCACTTGAAAATGCGGGATCAGTCCACTGGACGGTGGCTCAATCGGCATAAACGCCATTCCTGTCGAAATACAGTCAGTCTCGGTAATAATTTCAAATTGAGAGTAACGACGGGGTATAATATGACTCGATGACACCCGCCGTGCTTGACTCGAAACCTGGACTTGGAATCATGAAAATCAAAACAATCCAAACAATCATCACGACTTCACTTGCGTTTGTAGTTGTAGTCATGACTTTCTCGAGCAATTTAAATGCAGAAAAGCATTTGCAAATAATCAATGGCAAGGAGGTTGTGGTTCATAGCAACCCCATTCCGGTAATCCTTCATCGAATGGTTCCACCTCAACTCGGTCGACATGTCACTCAAAAGGAAGTGTCCAAGGGCACTCTTGCTCGTCCTCAATCGTCCAGCTCCGTCCGAAAGCGAACCAACTAGCCCGAATTATTCATTAGCCATTTAGCTAACGCCCAATGGCTTTCATTTTGGAAATTTTGAGCCTCAATGCGTTAGCATGAGGGCCGGATTTGCAAGTGATTGCTTGAGTTCCTGCCCGCACGCAAAGTCTAGCACTCGTGACTAGGTTGCTGTCATGAGCACGCGATCCATACTCCTGATTTGGCGGAGCAAGCCAAGAATCGAACCTCTTTTTGGAAAGTTACTCATTGCTTGATGCGTTATGTTTTGCGAAACTTTCGTCCCCAAAACGAGACCGCAATTATCGCAGTGATTGCTTGCATGATTAAAGTAGTCAAAACAACGAAAGTGAAAAGTGGAAATCTGGCCCGCGATTGATTTGCTTGCTGGCAAATGCGTGAGATTACAACAAGGCGACTACAACCGAAATACGGTCTTTAGCGACAACCCGGGCGAAGTAGCGACTAGGTGGTTTACGGCAGGATCGCAGCTTCTCCATTGCGTGGATTTAGACGGCGCCAAGTCTGGAAGCATCGCTAACGAACAGGCGATTCAGAGTATTGTTGTAGCTGCGGAGCACCGAAAAGTTCAGCTGGGGGGTGGCGTTCGAAGCGAAGCAACGATTGAGCGGTTGCTCATGCTGGGTATTTCACGTCTTGTCGTCGGTACCGCTGCCTTAAAGGATCCAGCCTGGTTTGCGAAAATGTGCGAAAAGTATCCAGGGCATCTCGTGCTCGGATTGGACGCTCTCAATGGGATGGTCGCGACCGAAGGATGGCTTGAGAATTCCAAAACGTCTGCCATTGATTTGGTGGATCGAGTGGCCCAATGCACGAACGCCTGTGTTGCGATCGTTTACACGGATATCTCGAAAGATGGGATGATGTCGGGCCCCAACCTCCAGTCGTTAGCAGAAATACAAGCCGCAAGTCCTTTTCCCGTCATTTGTTCTGGGGGCGTTACGACCATGCAAGATGTTCGCAATTTGATCCAACAGAAGACAGTTGGTGCCATCCTAGGACGTTCCCTCTACGAGGGTCAAATCCGGCTCGAGGACGTCTTGAAATTGAGTGGCCAATAAACCGTAACACGGCCACCTAGGCCGTGTCGCACCAACGCCAAAAAGACCTCCGACTCATCCGCCTACGTCGTCGGCGCGATGATCTTCGAGCCCTTGTTCCCAAAGTGCTTTCGCGTCTTGTTGCAATCTAGCACCTACCTGAGTAATTACGTTCATGCACATGAAATTTGCCCCGCGGGCTGCAATCGCAGGTGAATAGCCGTGAGTAATACCATAAAGGAACGCGCCGGCAAACATGTCCCCTGCTCCCGTTAGATCCTTGGGATGGCAGGCAAATGCAGGGACATGCGACTCTTCGCCGTTGAAACGAACATACGCGCCATGTGGACCATCGGTAACTACGCAGTTGGGTACAAGCGATTTCAGTGTCGCGAATGCTTGTTCGCTCGTCGCTGCTTTGGTCACCGCGATGGACTCGGGGGCGTTGCAAAAAAGCAAATCGCTTTCCGACAGAGCAGCTTGAAATGCGTTGCCAAAGACCTCCGGAATGAACGCATCGGAGCATGTTAGGGCTATTTTAGTGCCCGAGGCTTTGGCCGCATGAATAGCCTCACGAATTGCTGTTTGTCCCGTTGCAGGATTGGCAAAAACATAACCTTCGATAAACAACCAGGTGGACTGGGCGATGCGATGCGAGTCCACATGTTTTGCTGCCAAATGGCTTGAGACAGCCAAACAGGTTCGCATGGTTCGTTCCGCATCAGGGGTAATGATCGCAATGCAAGTCCCGGTGGTTTCGCCGACCATGATCGGATTGCCGATATTTATTTTGAGGGCATTGAACTCTTCGGCGTAGTGGAGTCCATATCGATCGTCCCCTACGCAACCGATGAATGCAGAGCGCCCCCCTAATTGCGAAAGCCCAATAACCGAGTTTGCAACCGAACCGCCACTAACGAGTCTTAGCTCACGCCGACCGACCGAAAATTGGTGCAATAGATTGCTCTGCTCCTCCGCGTCGACAAGCCGCATCGTTCCGCGTTCGAATGCGAGGGATGTAAACTCAGAATCATCTAATTCTAAGAATATATCGACGATGGCATTTCCTAGGCCACAAACGTCATAGTCACGCATCGCTTGGAATCTACTTTCTGGTCAACGGTTTTCATGGAGCCCTCAGTCGCAAAAATCGCTTCCAAATGCTAGTCTTTAGAAGTCGAATTCTAGTCCAGATTGCTGCAATCGGAAATGCAACCCGTTTCCTGAAAGCACAGTCCCATCCAATTCTTTCTCCTCTTACGAAGAATGCTCATGGCAACCATCCCGGAATCTTGGCTTTTGGGCCCTCGTATGTTTGATCTTTCAGGCCGTCGCGCCATCATCACAGGAGGCTCTCGCGGGCTTGGAACGGCTATGGCCACCGCCCTGGCTAGTTGTGGTGCCAAGGTTCTCATAACGGCAAGAAACCCCGACGACGCCGTGCGTGTCGCAGATTCCATCGCAGCCGCAACCCATCAAGAAGTGTTCGGAATGGGACTGGAAATCAGCAACGCGGAGACTATTCCCGCTTTCGTGGATCGAGCAGTCGAAAGGCTGGGAGGCGTGGAAATCCTGGTTAACAACGCCGGTATTAATATCCGCGGCCCTATCGAGGCGCTATCGCTCGAAGAATTCAGAAAGGTTTGCGACGTGAATGTAACTGGCGTTTGGTATATGACCAAGTACGTCGTCCCGATCATGAAACAGCACGGACACGGCCGCATCGTCAATATTGCAAGTACTTTGGGGACCGTTGGCCTGGCAAATCGAACACCCTACGCGACAAGCAAAGGGGCCGTCGTTCAAATGACCCGCTCTCTCGCCATTGAATTAGCCAAGGAAGGAATTACGGTCAACGCAATTTGCCCAGGACCGTTCCTAACTCCTATGAACGAGCCAATTGCCGACACCGAAGATGCAAAGCGAAACATACTGGGTGCAACAGCCTTAGAACGCTGGGGAAGGCTCGAAGAAATCCAAGGAGCCGTGGTTTTTTTGTCGAGCCAAGCCAGCAGCTACTGCACCGGCAGTTTGCTAACGGTCGACGGGGGTTGGACGGCAAGATAGCGCCATTTCGGCAAATCAATTGTTAATCATAATACAAAAATAAAGGTCGCGATGTCCGAAACCATTTTCTCAAGAATCATTCGAAAAGAGATCCCAGCTAAAATCGTGTACGAAGACGATGTCAGTATTGCGTTTCACGACGTCAACGCGCAGTCACCGGTTCACGTCTTAGTGATTCCAAAGCGCCAAATCGATTCGCTGAATGATGCTTCTGATGAAGATGCAAATCTGTTAGGGCATTTGCAAATCGTCGTTCAGAAGGTTGCGAGACTGCTCAATATTCATGAGTCGGGCTACCGAGTCGTGATGAATTGTGGTCGCGATGGTGGCCAATCGGTCGGGCATCTACATTATCATTTGTTAGGTGGCCGCCCGTTGGAATGGCCGCCAGGCTAGCCTTCATCTTTGAGCCTGCGGGATCTGTGACCTTGGCCTCGATTCCCATGGTTTTGCATTTGAGGCACCCAATTGTTTCCTTGTGACTGATTCGGCATCCAGGGGCCTCGCATCTGCTGTCCATACGCTTGAGGTCTTTGCATAGGTGGGCCGATTGCATTCGGTCCATGCATGGGTTGCGTTCGATTCATTTGTTGAAAAGCCTGCTCGGCATGAAATAAACACGATTAGGATTTGTTCTTTGCATGCTAAACTCTTCAAAGTTGGAGGGAAATTGGCTGAATGAACCACCGTAGTGGATAGGTTCTCGTCTGTGTAAATCAAATAACTTGACAGATCGCTTGACAACACTTGCCAGTCTCGGTTACACTCGTGACCCCAACCAAACGACGATTTGCGGCCTGAGTCATCTCGTGAGAGCGGCTTGAGCAATTAAAACGTTGTGTGGTTGAACTGATCTTTGACAATCTGGTGGATGAGTTTTTAAATTGATGTTTA
>JAYVPJ010000117.1:0-21512 GCA_043757445.1 Pirellula sp.
GCACAAGAGTACGACACTTATGGCTGCTCCACTTAAGTCCTGACCCGATTCGCGCTTCCCCCTCGCGAGAGCCACTTCCGCACAAATTCAGAAGCTCTCCTAGGTGAGAGATTCTCATTACCGAAAGTATTGCAGCGCAAGTCAAGCTAGGAAAGGGGATTTTGCAATTAATTGTTCGATGCGGCAATTTCGTCGATGTTCAGGCAACCAGATCGGCGGTGTGGCTACGCTCTGCATCTCCCAAGGTCTTTTTGGACTATAATCGCAACTATTGTTTCTGGGCTCTGAACATCCGAGCTGAAAGAGCCGCCCCCGCTTCCAACCATTTTAGATCCCATGCGACCTAGCGAATCAACCAGTCTTTACTTCCATCAAGCCGCTGACATACTGAAAACGCCTGCCTGGTTGCGGAAGCTGCTCATTACGCCGAAACGCGAGGTTACGGTTCAAGTTGCATTTGAACGAGACAATGGAGACGTCGAGACGTTGCTCGGATACCGCGTTCAGCATGACAACTCACGCGGGCCGATGAAGGGAGGATTGCGTTATCATCCGGCGGTTGACCTCGATGAAGTCAGAGCACTTGCCTCACTGATGACCTGGAAGACGGCCGTAGTGGATTTACCTTACGGTGGAGCCAAAGGTGGGATTGGCATCGACCCAAAAACTCTTTCCAAGAAAGAACTGGAGAGGATGACACGGGTCTTTGTCGACCAAATCCATGAGATTGTTGGACCTGACAGCGATATCCCTGCGCCTGATATGGGAACAAATCATGAAGTGATGTCGTGGTTTCGAAACCAATGGGAGAAGTATCACGGGTTCAACCCAGCAGTCATAACCGGTAAGCCGGTTGAGGAATACGGCGCCAAAGGGCGCGAGGAAGCTACAGGCAGGGGAGTTGGCTTGCTGGCTGTGAAGTTCCTCAAGCGGATCAATGTGCGTCCGGATCAATGTAGGACAGCTATTCAAGGCTTTGGAAATGTTGGCTCACATGCTTCTAAGTTTTTGTTTGAGTCTGCCTTTCCTGTGATTGCAGTGAACGACGTCAGTGGGACTTACTACAATCCCAAGGGGCTCAATATACCGGAAATGTTTAGCTACTCGATCAAGAACAACAATCGTTTAGAAGGCTATGCTGGGACGGAAAGGTTACCAACCGAGGCGCTGTTGGAGCTCGATTGCGACCTGCTTATTCCGGCGGCACTGGATAACGTCATCACCAAGGACAATGCCGACAAGATTAGAGCCAAGACGATTATCGAAGCGGCCAATGGTCCAGTCGATCCGGAAGCCGATGAGAAACTCGCTGCTCGACGAATCATGATTTTGCCGGATATTCTTGCAAATGCTGGAGGCGTTACGGTGAGCTATTTCGAATGGGTGCAGAACCGACAGCACTATCGCTGGAGTCTCGACCGAGTGCGGCAAGAATTGGACCGAACATTAAGTGAGGCTTTTGAGAACGTTTGGCAGCAGTCTGCAACCTATTCTGTATCGCTGAGAACAGCCGCATTCATGCTGGCTATCGCACGCGTTCAAAGGGCAACCGAACTTGCTGGTGGAACTGGCTGATTCCGCTTGGTGGCCCGCTGCTGCGACCTGGACTACTCTCCAGACCTAGTGGAGCATTACCGGGTCGAGCGCAACATGGGCAGCAAACCGTGGGCTAGTGCCCTTCGGCTAATCAGCCGCGGGCGGACTAGCGTCTGGTTCAGCCTGACTTAAGATCGACGCCCGAAAATACCCTCACCCATTCGGGGCTAAACGACTTTTTTAGGTCTGCCGCGGGGTCTGAGGGTGGATTCTAAGCTCAATTTCGCTGCCGTTTTTTGCACCCAGCCTGCGTCGCCGTACGGACAGCTTCTCAGAATACAATGCTTGATCTGATCGAGTGTTGCAGTCGACATCTCCAAACTCAATTGCTCTGTCCAATCAAGCGGCAGGGGTACCGGAGGAATCGAAAGCATTGGGCCCGAGGTCGCACTTTCGTTGCCACGTCTCGATACGCTCGACCACGGCCAATCGTTTGGTTCCTCAACAATGCCTGAGCGAAGTGGATGCGATTCGACAAATTGAATGATGTCATGCAATTTCGTAGTGTCTTGCACGGGAAAAGAACGGAAACGACGTTCGTATAGCCCACCCGTTCCGGCTCTGCGTGGCTTCGTATGCCAGCGGGCCGAATGCGTTGTTGTTAACCAAGCCATCAACTTCGACAGGTCGCCGTCCTTCCGCGGTATCAATACCAAATGCCAATGCTTAGGCAGTACGCAATATGCCAGCAAGCGAGCGTCGAAGCGATCAACGGCTTGGGCCAACGTCACGTCAAACTCTCGATAGTCTTCCGTCGAACGAAATACGGGCTTTGGCTTTAATCCTTGGCCGATGACATGATATATGGTTCCGCCTTGACTGTTGCGTGGTGGCCTTCCCATTTGCGTTTGCCTTTCCGCCTAGTTCCATTGCGGATCAACGGGATTGTCTGAGATTTTTTCATCCACAGACAGAATGTTTTTCCCAATTCTCTTGAGCAAATTCTCCCACATGTCGGGATCATCACTCAGTACTTGATCGGCATCAACATCCGCGACCAACCAACTACCAGTCTCTAACTCCTGCTCAAGTTGTCCGGCGCTCCAGCCAGCAAACCCATCGAACAATTTAATTTTGGCCTGAGGTAAGACAAATAGCTTTAACAATTTATCTTGGTCGCTTGTCATGCTTAGGCCCTGTATGCACTCCTCACTGCCCAATTCTGGCTGATCATGCAACGCAATCAAGGGGCCATCTACCGGCCCGCCGCAATAAAGCGGACCGTCGTGCACACACGTAAGTTCACAAACCATCGACACCACTTTGTCTAGCCGAAAGTCAGTCGGGCGATTTAATATCAACCCAAACGCATGGTCCTCGGCATGGCGAACCAAATAAATCACGGAGCGAAAAAAATTGGGATCGTCCATAAAGGGGGACGCAAGTAAGCAGTTTCCTTGAAGTGATTTCGACATCAATAGGTCTCTGGCCAAACAAAACCAATTCCTTACGAGTCCAACCACTGGGGCGCGATTGGGCTTTCCGTTTGTAATCTTACCATTTGTTGGTAAATTCCGGACCGGTCAAGCAATTCTGCATGCGTTCCACATTGAGCGATTCGACCTTCATCGAGGACGATAATTTGATCCGCGTGGATGATCGTACTTAAGCGGTGGGCAATTACGAATGCAGTTCGCTGCTCTAACAACAACGACAAACTGGATTGAATTAGCCGCTCGCTTTCGCTATCAAGATTGCTCGTAGCCTCGTCGAGAATCAAGATTTTTGGGTCTGCGAGCAAAGCCCGAGCAATGGCAAGACGTTGCCTCTGACCGCCACTCAGCTTGAAGCCTCTTTCCCCGATCAAAGTTTCGTAGCCGTTTGGCGATTTGGAAATAAACTCATCCGCTGCAGCTGCTTTTGCTGCCTGCGTGACTTGATCCACGGTAGCTCCTCGTCGCCCGTAAGCAATATTCTCTGCAATCGTGCCGTCAAACAAAAAGACATCCTGTTCGACAACTCCAAGCAGTTGCCGGTAACTATGCAATTGAACATCCCTCAAGTCGATTCCATCCACCAAAATACGACCTTGTTCGGGATCGAAGAAGCGAGCAACCAGATTGCAAAGAGTCGTTTTGCCTGCCCCGCTACGCCCAACGATGGCAATGGTCTGTCCTGCTTCTGCATGCAAGTCAATTCCTTTTAGTATCCATTGTTCGTTCTCAGGGTAACGAAACGACACAGATTCAAATCGAATCTCCCCCTTGGCCTGTTTGCGACTAACTCGTATCGCTCCGGGTCTGTCTGCGAGTTCTTTGGGAGTCGCCAGCAAATCCAATATTCGATCTAGCCCAGCCAGATTGTTTTGGAATTGCACTGCGCTCCCTGCAAGTGTGGCTATCGGTCCTAGCAACATTGTCAAATATACTAAGAACATCATCAGATCACCGAGCGTCAACTGCGAATGGAGTATTTGCCAGCCTCCGTAAACCAACAATGAGGTCGATGCAAGCGGAATGAGCACCTCCCAAACTATCTCGATCAAGCGTGTTCGCCACCAAATCAAAAGCTGCTGTCGAACCAAAACGTGATTGACTTTGACGTATCGTTGCGTTTCATTCCGTTGCCGAGCAAAGGTCCTAACCACCCGAATGCCGCCAAAGGTTTCCGTCGTGTTGGAGTCGATCTTCTGACGCCTTTGCCTAGCGTCTCGA
Source organism: Pirellula sp. (assembly GCA_043757445.1). GTDB lineage: Bacteria > Planctomycetota > Planctomycetia > Pirellulales > Pirellulaceae > JBKCUI01. Next base: position 4,251 of record JAYVPJ010000117.1, read on the forward strand.
TACAGGGGGCGAATGGAATAGATCCACGTGCGATGACTGAAGTAAACCGCCGGTAACAACAATAGGCCGGCGGCCAAGAGTCGCCAATCGACGAGGATCAATACGATGAGGCTACCGATGAGTTGAACGATCGCTTGCCAAGGGTTATAGAGCACACTGAAGATCAATTCCGCGATCCCGCCAGCATCCTCGCGCAAGAGGCTGGTGGCACCACCGGATTTGAGTTGCTGTATTTTGTGCAATGGCATGTGCAGCATATGTTCGAATACCCGACTTCGAATCGACATTTGCACTTGATTGACAGCTTGCGTACAACTCCATCGCCCCAAAAGGTAAATAACCGTTCGGACCATCGTCACAACAGCGACCAATACTGCAATCCAAACCAGCAGCCACATCGGCGACGGTTCACCCAACATTCGGCTTAGCCACGTGGGTAGAGGTCTCGTGGGAACCGTCAACGCACAATCGATAGCCAACTTCGTTCCAAGAGGTGGAATCAAAGCCAAGATGGTCGCAATCGTGACGGTACCAAGTCCAAACAAAATTTTGCCTCGAAAGCCCCTCAGCAGTCCCCAGAACGAAGTAAACAGCTTCCAAAAACTCCTGTGAGAACGCGAGACCAACGCATCCTTTTCTTTGCCACTCATCGCTGCGTGAAAGGAGTCGATTTCGCCTTTGGATTTTTCTTTTTGTCTTTTGCGAATCTCCGCTAGGTATTCGCGGTATTCAAATCGGCTGGTTGGCATTTGCTCTGCTTCGATAAAGTTGATAGTGGCCGATCACTCAGCCGTCGTTCTGTTTCTTCGCCCTAGTCGAAAGCGAAGATCGCGATCAAAAAGTTATTCGATTCGAAGCACCGAATTGACCGCAGGTACGATAGCGTGCGCGCTGGTGCGTTCATGGACAGCTCTCGCCCAAGCTGCTGCGTCTTGAGCGATAGGTGGCCAAGTGTTGTAATGTGTGGGCAGCACCAGTTTCGGTCGAATCATCTCAATGGCTTCAATACTCTCAGTCGGTCCCATCGTATACAAATCTCCTATCGGGACAATCAAACAATCCACTCCGTGGCGGGCGATCAATTTCATGTCCGAAAACAATGCGGTATCACCCGTGTAGTATACGTTATAGGGCAATACGTCCTTTATTGCATTTTCCGTTGCAGAATCGAATCCAATCAGGAAACCACCACATGCGCCCCCATAAGACCCATCGGGCAAACTCGATGAATGGACAGCTGGAGTAAATTGAACAGTTCCGAACGGTAACTTCATCTTTCCACCGAGGTTCATTCCAATAACACCTTGGATTCCATGTTTCGATTCCAGCCAAGTTGCGATTTCGTAGTTTGAAATGACCAAAGCGTTGGTCCGACGTGCAATTTCGACTGCATCGGCGATATGGTCGTAATGCCCATGCGAAATCAGAATGTGCGTGGGATTTAGGCTCGTTGACGGCACATTGGCGGCGGGGTTGCCGCCAATAAACGGATCCAGCAAAAGCTTGTTGTCGCCCGATTCGATCCACCAAGTAGAATGCCCGAGCCAAGTTATTTCGATTGCCATGCGTCGCTTTCAATTTCGATTTGATAAATAAGTCTGTATTTGGACTGACAAAACACACTCTCATGAACTAATTTAGCATGCCTGAAGCTATGGGCTAGCAGATACGACACCTCCATTTCCAGATGACCCCTTTCCCTCGAGAGAGTGCTAATCATCCGCAGAACCTGTTTAGTAGCAATGTGGTGCTACTGATGACAGGGCTCGCATAGAGGGGTGCTTTTGTTAGAGTTGCTGCGTCGTGAGACGCTGCCAACCGATCTTTGAGCGGTTGCATATCTGCAAATAAATTGTTGGACTGAAAACAGCCAAGCCAACGTAATTTTTTAGTTCTTGCTTGAATTGATTGCATTGCTATGTCTAAGCCAAAGCGGCCCCGCGTCGAGTCACCCTCTGTACTTACTGGTGAACAGCGTATAAACAAACTCTTAGCCGCAGCGGGATTGGGTTCCCGACGCCAAGTTGACGAACTCATCACCGATGGTCGAGTAGAAATCGACGGAAAAACAATTACGCAAGTGGGCGTAAAAGTGGACGCTGATATAGCCAAGATCTCTGTCGATGGCGAAGCTCTCAAGAGGCACCGACCGCTCTATTTTGCCGTCAACAAACCAGCGGGCGTCTTATGCACCAATAGCGATCCGGAAGGAAGGCCGCGTGTCATCGATTTGGTGCCCGGACAGAATCGCCTATTCCCAGTAGGACGATTGGATTCGTCGAGCACCGGGCTCATCCTCTTGACCAACGATGGCGAGTTAGCTCAGCGATTGGCTCATCCACGAAACAGTGTCCCCAAGAGCTACTACGTCGTCGTTGCCGGTCAGGTCGAAATGGATTCCATGCGTCGATTGCAACGCGGGATCTATTTGGCAGAGGGATTTGCACGGGTGGACGGTGCTAAGATTCGACGAGTTCGAAAGGGCTGCACGGAAATAGAGATAACGCTAAGCGAAGGCAAGAATCGCGAAATTCGACGTGTGCTCGCGCGGCTTGGCCACAAAGTGATCACCCTGAGAAGACTTGCCATCGGGCCTCTCCGATTGGCCACACTGCCCGAGGGTAGCTACCGCCCACTGTCTCAAGAAGAAGTAGTGCAACTGTACAACGCCGTCGAAGAAATCAAGAAAGAGAAAAAAATCCAGCGCAAGGAAAAAGATCGACACCGCTCCGCTGAAATGAGTGGGGTCGGCGAAGAAGGTAGAGAGGATAGATTGGATGCTATCGCCAAACCCGATGTGGAGACGCCGGCAAAAATAATAAACCAAAAGGCGAAGAAGAAATCAAAACGCGAAGATGCGTTGGACACTTTGCCACCTTTGTCGGAAAACCCATACAGCGAAGCCGAGGATCAAGAAACGACTGATTCGGGGTTCAAGGACTCCATTCTCGTCAAGAGCTCGGGACCTTCGCTCGATGGAAACGTACGACGTGGCAAGGTTCTAAGTTACACCGAAGACAACGATGACTCGGAATACAATCATGGCTCGATGGACGATCCCCTATCGGAAGATGATGATTTCGATGTGACGGGCATGGGCTTCGAAAACTTCGATGATGATGATGAAGACATGGATGACGATGACGTCATGGATGGCGCCGACCAAAAAGAGGTCGAAGCCAGACCAAATCCTAGGAAGAAGCCCCAACAGGCACGTAGCGCTCGAGAATCACGCCCAAGAAAGACGGCTGCGCGTCAAGGCTCTGCAGGAGTGAATGCGTCCGAATTCGCTCGCAAGAAAGGAATTGGCCGTCCTACCGGCCCTAACAGTGGACAGCGAGGACGACCAAACGGCTCTCCAGGCCGGAAGGGTGGTTCCACAAATCGCAAAAGTGGTACAGCAAGTCGCCTAGGGGCATCCACCGGGCGACCTAGTTCGATTCGTCCAAGCAAGGGAACTGCTCGCCCTGGAAGTGGCTTCGGCGGAAGGAAGACTAGTGCTCCACGTGAAGGATTTGGTGGCAGCACTGCAGCCGATGGACCTTCAAGGAAAAAAGCCGGTGGAGGCAAATCCTTTGGCAACTCCTTTGGCAACTCCTTTGGCAACTCCAAGGGGAAAAAGGGTGGCGGAAAAGGTCGCGCACAAGGCAAAAGGAATTAAGACTTAAGCACCTGCACATAACTTTCCGAGCCTTAGGACCGTTCGATAAATAACTGTCCAATTTCAAGCGTGGCGTAAGCTTCCAGCTTGCGTTTTTCTCCTCGCAAGCTGGAAGCTTAAGCCACTTATTGAACGAATGGCCCTTACTCATCGGAAGCAACTTTGTTTCATCTTGATTTTAAGGTAGAGGAGTGACGAGGATCGAATGGCTTGCCCCGAAGCCATGCAGACCAGCTTCTCATGTGGTCATACAAACCATGTCGGATGGGACGACTTTCAATAACATACTTGAAGGCCGCCAGGTCTCTGGCTTGAACACTTCGTGCCAACTCGCGTTGTGTACGTCGTAACCGCTCCGCCAGCAATGTAGTCCATTCCCCTTTCTGCATTGGCGTACTCGAGTTGATGGGTGAACCAAATCTCGCAAAAATCTGCGGCCGACTCTCATTCCAAAAACCATATTCGAACGCAATGGGCAGAAATGTGACTCCGGAAAACTTCGAAGCGAGATGCGAGAGTCCTGGCATCAGAGGCAGGGAATGATCTCGACAATCGGAGAATTGCCCTTCAGGTGTGATCCAAATCGTTGTATTTTTGGATTCCAGAATGGCTTTCGTCGCACTCAAAAAAGCCGAGGTTCCGTCAAAGCTCTCCAATCGCACCCCGTAGAAACCAAGCTTGGCCATGATTCGATATTTCTCTAGAGCTTCGGCATCGATTGGGGCATAGAAAGTCCGGTCCGAAAAATAGGCCTTCTGAAGTAGCATGGCAGCTATTGGGTCCCACCAGCTCGCGTGATTGGCATATACGATAATTGGCGATGCCGATGCGACCGGCTCAGCTTCCAACAATTCATCTTGAATACCAAACGACATGAATTGCTTTGCAACCATTCGCTTCGTATACCAACAGAATCCATCGACCAGCCACTTTTTCGAAACGGGCAAATGGATAGGGTTTCGTTGGCTCATGGCAACTCCTCCGTTGCTGCCGAGAAATAGGCATCAATGAATGCGCGTGGGTCCTCTGATTTGGAGTATTCCACCAAAGCATAAAGCTTCTTCTGGTCTCGCAAGAGCTTTGCCGCTCTTTTTTTGCTGTTCGCCAGCCTTGATGGTAAAGGCCCGTTTACGCTCACATCGGAAAGGTCGTTCTCGTCTCGAATCACTCCAAAGCGTTGGAGCATAGCAAGAACCGTTTCAAGCCTTCGATCTCGTTTTTGCCGATCACATAGCCGCTCTCGAAGCCACTCCATACCAAACCCGCGAATCGACTCAGCGTCATGCAAGAGTAAATCGTAAGTGCGTTCGTAAAAGTCAGCGTCTGGATTGCTCCATCGCATGAACTCGACTTGAGTATTGAGATCGCGTTGATCATACAGGAGTACACATTCCGAGGATAAGCCGTCTCGACCGGCTCGGCCTATTTCTTGGTAGTACGATTCCATCGAACCAGGAATCTCTGCGTGCAGCACGAATCGGATATCTTCTTTGTCGATGCCCATGCCAAACGCATTGGTGGCTAAAACGAGCGGACAACGATTCTTCATGAACCCGTCTTGAACTCGACGTCGATCGTGCCTCGCTAGGTCTCCATGGTAGCACACATGCTCGATACCCAATCTGCGCAATCGCTCACCCATTTCATCAAGCGTTCGGATCAAAGTGAAGTAGACGATTCCGCTGGAATTGCCCCATCGCAGCACAGCCTCCTCAATTGCGTGGACTTTTTCGTCAAATCCCCAAACCTCACGCACTTGCAAAGACAAGTTGGGCCGATGGATCCCTTCATGAAATAATTGACATTGCTCCTTCGATTCGCCAAACGATGCAATCCCGAGCTGGCGCAGAATGTCGAGCTGTACGTCAGGGGTAGCGGTTGCTGTTAACGCGATGGTTGTCGGGTTGCCTAGCTCGCTTCGAAACTCCGCTACACGCGTATAGTCGGGACGAAAATCGTGCCCCCACTCACTGATACAGTGTGCTTCATCAACCGCTAATAACTTGACTTCTCGCTCGCGTAGAACGGCCACGAACTCCTCCTTGCGAAAGCGTTCCGGGGTCACATACAGCAACGAGTAAAGCCCCTGGGCTATCTGCCTGTATCGATGGTTGCGATCGTCCCGGTCGAGCGATGAGTTGACGAAGGTTGCCTCAATCCCTTTAGCTTGCAATGCATCCACTTGATCCTTCATCAATGCGATTAGTGGCGAAAGCACCAGCGTCAGCGGTGGGTGGGTTAGAATCCGCGAGTTCGAGGTTTTGTTGTTGTTGTACTCCTGAGCATGCACGAGCGCGGGAACCTGAAAGCACAACGATTTGCCACCGCCGGTTGGCATGATCACCAAACTGTTGCCGCCAGCAAGGGTACGATCGATGATCTTCTTTTGCGTTGACCGGAATTTTTCATGGCCGAATCGCCGCCTAAGTATCTCAAGCGGGTCGGTGGCTATACTCGACATCGACAAAGATCAAGCCTCTATTTTAGAACCGAGCAGCTTTGCGAATTGAGCGATCCATGCAGGATGGGCAGGCCATGCAGGTGCCGTTACTAAATTGCCATCGGTGTGGGCCGAATCCATTCCGGCGGAAGGTTCGACGTAGGTTCCGCCTGTGCTTGAAACTTCGTAGCGGACGGCTGGGTAGCAGCTGCAATGTTTGCCTGATAGTACACCGGCTGCTGCAAGGATTTGTGGCCCATGGCAGATAGCTGCAATAGGTTTCTTGGACGAAGCAAAATGGCGAACGATGTCGAGCAATCGGTCATTGAGTCGCAAGTACTCGGGGGCTCGACCACCGGGAACCACCAGAGCATCGTATCCGACTGGATCCACGGTCGCAAAGTCAGCGTTGATTCGAAACCGATGACCAGGTTTCTCACTATAGGTCTGGTGCCCCTCAAAATCATGGATAGCGGTCAGAATGGTGTCCCCCGGCTTCTTGTCTGGGCAAACCGCATCGCAATGATGCCCGATCATTAAAAGCATCTGGAATGGGACCATGATTTCGTAGTCCTCTACGAAGTCTCCGACGAGAAACAATATTCGCTTGGCTGCCATGGAATCTTATTTTGTTAAGGAACAAGGGGAACTGCCGGCTTGCCCCATTTCGGGGCGAATGCTGTACGACCTCCGTGTTCGCCCGCATATCCCTTTTTAACCAGTTTTGAAATCAAGTACAGCCCGTTTCTATTCCCTCAGCCATGCTACCAGTAGATTTCAGTCTGCCGATTGCCTTTCGAAGGTTCTTCCTGATATACCGGTTCTAGCAATTGGAGGAGTTGGTACGAAACTTTGAATGGGAATGGCGAAATGTACCGTTCGAATCTAGGGCGATCAGTACGCCCCACTCGCGTTTGCAAACTAGGTTTCAAAGTTGATGTAGCCTCGGTCTGACCACTAATCGCGCCCGCGGCTTAGGATTAAACACGATTAAACAATACTCGCATCCGAAATTTATGCAAACTCCGAACCAATCCGTTTTCGAAAAACTGAACTGCCCGATGAACCCCAAACGCTTTTGCGTTTGCGTGGTGCAATTTGTCGTCTTCAGCCTGCTATCGGTTTCGACATTCAATTGGATCGTCAATCCTTATGCTCAATACAGCCCGAACTTACTTAAACCGATCGTACAGGATTCGCGTTGCGAAAAAGTCGATCTTTTCGAGCGTCTTGGGGCCGCCCCACAAGGACTCATTCTAGGGTCTTCACGCGCTCTCAAGTTCGAGCCCGAGTATCTTAAAGCCAAGACATCGCAAACGTACTTTAACTTTGCAGTCAACCACGGTCGGCCGGAAGACTTTCTTGCGATCGTTCGCTACTGCCACGATCGTATCGGATCCTTTCCACGAACGATTTTAATTGGAGTGGATGTCGCTTCGCTGAATGATGTGGTACCCAACGACGCAAGACTTTGCGCCGAACCTAGGCTGCTTGTATCTGCCCGGGATACGCAGTCCTTTAGCGATGAATTCGAGCGTTTTAGCCAGTTGTTCAGCTATCAACAACTCAAATCGAGCGTCAAGTCGATTGGCAACTCGTTGCGACCAATTCACCGCGAAGCCGAGCAAAGGTTTGATTCCGACGGTGTTATTCAGTACACCAAGCGCCAATCGGAAATGGCGTCAGGAACCTATGACTTCGAAGCTGCCTATGATTTTAACGAACGCGAGTTTCTGGCTATTTTTGGCCCGCTTCGCGAACCTTCAAAAAGGCGACTTGGATACCTGCGTGAGACGGTTCGGCTCTGCAAGGAAAACGATTGCCAAGTCCACTTGTTCGCAACGGTTTCACATCCTCGGTTGCGTGAATCGCTCGCGGCCAAGACCAAGTTTCTCCATTTCGAGGAATTAGCGATCAAGGCGATCGAGGCCATGGCAACAGAATTCGGTGCGACGTTCATCGACTTCGGATCTGTCGAATCGTTTTCAGGTGATCCAGAGTGTTTTGTGGATGGGATCCATCCACTCGAACCCAATACGCGTCGTATGATCGATCGACTGTTGCCTCGATCAAGTGAGGCAAGTTATGCTATTCAATAGCTATCTCTTTATCCTCTTGTTTTTACCGATAGTTCTGGCCGCTTGGTGGTCTCTGGCTCGATGGCCTCAAATTCGATTGGGATTCTTGGTTGCGAGCAGCTATCTTTTCTACGGGTGGTGGCATTGGGAGTTTACACTGCTTTTGCTCGCTTCCACCTTGATCGACTACTATGTCGGGCTTGGTATACACGCGGCACAATCGAAACGAATCAAAGGCGCTTGGCTGAGCGTCTCGCTCATTAGCAATCTCGGCATGCTCGGCTACTTCAAGTATTGCGGTTTCTTTGCCCAATCGCTGAATAGCCTGCTCGAAACGTTTCGATTCGGAACGCCACTAAACGTCCCTGAAATCATTCTGCCGGTAGGGATCAGTTTTTATACTTTTCAAACACTCACCTACTCCATCGATTTATACCGCGGAGATGTTCGTCCGGCCAAAAGCTTAATGCATTTTGCTGCATACGTTTCAATGTTTCCGCAATTGATCGCTGGTCCAATCGTTCGATATAGCGACGTGGAAACCCAAATGGAGGAGCTTGGGACCAGCCCCAATTGGACGGAGATCTCGCGTGGCATCTGGTTTTTCGTCATAGGCATGTGTCAAAAGATACTCATCGCAGATACGGTTGCAAAGTTGGCAGTTCCGTTGCTTGCGGTTCCTGAGCAGCTTCAACTCCTTTCGGGCTGGGCAGCGCTGGTCGCATATTCGGTTCAACTTTATTTTGACTTTGCTGGCTACAGCAATATGGCCATCGGGCTTGGTCTGATGATGGGGTTCTCCTTCCCACAGAACTTTGATTCGCCCTATCAAGCGACGAGTATCCAAAGCTTTTGGCGTCGCTGGCACATGACGCTGTCTTCATTCTTGAGAGACTACTTGTACATCCCACTGGGCGGAAATCGAAACGGAAAGTTTTTCTCCTATCGAAACCTCCTTGTCGTCATGCTCCTTGGCGGTTTTTGGCATGGAGCTGGCTGGACATTTATTCTCTGGGGACTGTTGCATGGTTGCTTGCTAGTTGGCAATGGAATGTTTCGAGACTATTTCAAAATGCGCATACCAAAAGTGGTAGGCGGGTCTTTGACGTTCTTTTTCGTGATGATGGGCTGGTTGCTTTTTAGATCCACGGACTTGCAGATGGCACAGCATTGGTACGCAGCGATTTTTGGACTGCATGGTATCGAAGTCGACTTGGGCCGAGGCATGCTCCAATCTACAGGTTTCTTGGTCGCAATCGCTTCGCTCATTTTTTGCTGGTTAGCTCCAAACACATGGAATTATAAACCCAGGCTGTCACTCAAGACCGCGTTGATTCTCAGCGCACTCTTGGTCGTATGCATTTTGCGGTTCGATGCCGAAAGCCCATTCCTCTACTTTCAGTTCTAGAGAAAAACATGTTGCGAGTTGAATGTATTCGCGAAGCCGCAAAACTCGAGTCCTTGAAAGTCGATTTCGATCGATTGTCCAGGGGTGCGACAATGCAGCGACTCAGTTGGCTCATGCCCTGGTGGAAATCCTTTGCAGCGAACTACAAGCTGCACGTATTGGTGGCGTATCGTGGTGAAAGCGTGAGCGGGATTCTTCCGTTGGCAGAATCCACGTTGGCTGTGACTGGACGCTGCTTGGTGTTTATGGGAAGCGGAAAAACTTGCTCGGATGACCTGGGAATACTAGCTGATCTGGCCGATGCCGAAGAGGTTGCAGAAGCTTTTGCAAATTGGCTGGTGCGATCGCCAGATTGTTGCCGGTGGGATCACTTGGACCTGGATGGGGTGCGCGAAGACAATTCGACGATGGCCTATTTTGGGCGGTCGCTCGAGGTGTTGACGGGCTCGAGCATCGAACGCAAGCCCAGTCCAAATTGCTGGGAAACTTCGCTTCAGGGTGGCCTAGACACTTTTCGCAGTCGACTAACCAAGCGAGCTCGAAAAATTGTCCGCGAGGCAGAAGCCGCAATCGATTCGGGCAAGGCGGATTTTGAAATCGCACAAACGCGTGAACAGGCCATGGAGTTTCTCGTCGAGATCGAAAGGATGCATCAAGCTCGGTGGAAAGTACGCGGCATAGACGGATGTTTTTCAAGGAAAGAATTCGCCTGCTTTTTAAGTGAAGCGATCGATAACATGTGGCAAGATCCATGGGCAGCAACGGATGGCGAAGGGAATGACGGTGCGAGCAAACAACGAGCCCTCGTGGGACTTGTACGGTTCGATGGGGCAGTTGCGGCTGGTGCCATTTGCTTTCGAAATCGAGATTCCGTTGCCATGTATTTGGTAGGTATGAATCCGGAGCTCGCGGAAAATCGGCCAGGCTGGATGCTCAATACTTGTTTCATCAAGCACGCAGTTGAACTGGGGTGTTCGAGTTTCGACTTTTTGCGTGGAGACGAGGAGTACAAGGAACGATTAGGGGGAGTACCTTCTATCCAGCATCGTTGGGTAATGCCATCCAATCGCTTGACGGCACAGGTGCGTAATCTAGCTTACCGAACAGCGGTCGGTGTTAAAGAGTGGTGGTATACAAAGACTCTCGCAGTCGGCCCTTTCGTCCGGCAAACCAAGGATACAAAACAGGTAGAACCATCGTCGACAACATCGTTGATGTGATAACACCGCCGATTACGACACTGGCCAAGGGTCGCTGAATCTCGGCACCGTCACCATGCGAAAACGCCATGGGAATAAAACCAAAGGCAGCAACAAATGCAGTCATCAATATCGCCCGAAGTCGCGACAAAGCAGTTCCTCGTACCACTTCTGCCATGGTCAAGCCTTGTTGCCTGCGTTGTTCGGCGGCGCTCACCCAAACCAAACTGTTTAGCACCGCTACACCGAACAATGCAATAAAACCCACGCCGGCTGAAATACTAAACGGCAAACCCCGAAGCCACAACGCAAATACTCCACCCGAGGCCGCAACAGGAACAGCCGCAAAAACTAAGACAGTCAAAGAAATCGAGTTGAAAGTCAAGTACAACAAGATGCCAATCATCAGCAATACGACGGGCGTAATCAGCGAAAGTTTCAGCGAAGCCTTTTGAAGGGCTTCGAAGTCACCACCCCACCGAACTTCGTAGCCTTCTGGCATCGGTACTTCGTTCGTGAGTCGGGTCTGAGCCTCATTTACAAAACTGGATATGTCTCGGCCTCGAACGTTGGCGGATACAAAGGTTCGACGCCTATTCCATTCGTGCTCGATGGCAGGCGGCGTTTCCCTAGGCTCGATCGTGGCAACTTCCTTGAACGGTATCGTTTGGCCTTTCCTTGTGGCCAGAGGCATCATACGAATGCGATCAATATCTGTACGATAAGCCTCTGGCAATCGGATGATGATAGGAAATCGAGCGCGACCAATATAAGCGGTCCCACACTCGAGTTGCCCCAAGGACTCTACCGTCTGCATGATTACGGATGCGTCTACACCGTATCTGGCCAGGGCAGCTCGATCTACTTCGATTCTCAAGGTAGAGAGATTGGCTTGGTAGTCAGCTTTTACATCCGCGTGTCCTGGGACCTTTTGCAATACATCGACAACTTTTTTGGATAATCTCGATAGAGTTTGCAAATCGTCGCCATAAATAAGTACAGCCACATCTGCCTTAACCCCCGCGACCAACTCGTCGACTCGCATTTCAATGGGCTGGGTAAACCCAAAGACGGCGCCAGAAATCGAGCTCTCGAGCTCCTTCGAAAACGATTCGATAAGCGTTTCACGGGTTACCCCGGCGGCCCATTGCTCCTTGGGGTAAAGCATTACCCAAACGTCGGTTTGATGAACACCCATGATATCGTTGGCTATCTCCGGGCGACCGGTCTTGCAAAAAACTGTTTTTACCTCTGGATGTCGCTTGACGATCGCTTCGATTCGCGTCGTCATGTTAACGGAATCTTCCAACGTCGCGCTTGGCAGCCGAACCGCTTCGATTAGCAGGTCACCCTCTTCGAGTCGAGGCATGAATTCCCCGCCCAGTTGCAAAGCAATCGGTATCGCGAGCAGCGTCAAGCCAATTGCCGCGAATCGGGTTGCCATGGGTTTTGCCAAAACAAATCCAAGTGTTGGCCGATACATGACGAGCGCGATCCGCATCGTAAGACTCTCGCGTTCGGTATGTTGCTTGCGAAAGGGCAAGAATATCGACGCAAGCGCCGGCATTACAGTCATCGATACGATCAAGGACCCTAGCAAGCACAGCAACACCGTTACCGCCATTGGGAAGAATAGTTTGCCAGCGCTGCCATCTAACATCAAAATTGGGAGATAGACCACTGCGATAATCAATTCGCCAAATAGCGTAGGCTTGCGAACTTCGATGGAAGCGTCTCGAACAATGGATTCGCGAGTTTCTGTTTCTTCGGCTACTGCAAGTCGGTGCATGCAATTCTCAATCATGATCACGGACGAGTCGACGATGAGTCCAAAATCAATCGCACCGAGACTCATTAGGGATGCTGAAATACCGAGGGCATACATCGAGTTGACCGCAAACAACATCGACAGCGGGATCGCGATGGCCGTAATGAGTCCTGCGCGAAAGGATCCGAGAAATAAGAACAAGATCAAGATTACAAGCCCGCCACCCTCAAGTAGATTGCGGCCTACCGTGGTTAGCGCGCGGTTGATTAGCCCCTCGCGATCATAGATTACTTCGATCTCGACTCCATCGGGCAGTGTCGGCTTGAGCTCCTCGAGTCGGTCTTTCACTCGCTTAACAACAATGCGTGGGTTTTCGCCGACGAGCATCATGGCCATGCCCACGACAATCTCGCCGCGTGCGTCGCGCGTGGCTGCACCCTGCCGCAGGAGTGCTCCTTCGCCGACCTCAGCAATGTCTTTGATCAAAACAGGTGAGCCCTCATCGGCTGATCGCAAAACGATTTGTCGAATATCATCGAGCGACTGCAGGAGCGCGTCCCCTTGGATAAAGCGTTGTTGGCTGCCAGCGATCATGTAACCGCCGCCCGTCGCCATGTTGTTGCGTTCTACGCTTTTGGCGATGTCGTCCAACGTTAAGTTCATCGCACGCAATCGTTCCGGATCGGGACGGATCTCAAAGGTTTTGTAGTAACCACCATGCGCATTAACGTCCGTCACTCCCTTGACTGCTCGCAATGCGGGTGAGATCTCCCACTCCAAAATGGATCGCAATTCGGTGGCAGAATAGCGACCCGGATCGCCACGAACCTCAAACTGCAGCACTTCACCTAACGCCGTCGAAAGCGGCCCCAACTGAGGACGATCCACGCCCCCCGGCATCTTATCGATGGCAGACAGACGTTGGTTGATAAGCTCCCTGGCTAAGTAGAGATTCGTTCCTTCGTCAAATACGACAGTGATGAGAGAAATTCCCAATCGCGAAATACTTCGCAATTCAGCCGTCCGTGGTAATCCGTTGAGTTGCTTTTCAAGCGGTTGCGTCACATAGCGTTCAACCTCGATCGGTGAAAGCGAGCCTGCGGATGTTACCACTTGCACTTGTACATTCGTCAAGTCCGGGATTGCATCGAGAGGCAATTGTAAACTCGAATAGATACCTGCTACGGATACAGCGAAAGCAGCAAAGAGAACTAGCCATCGAAATCGGATCGAGGCCTCGATAAGTTTTTGCAGCATGGACTTATTCCTTTTCCAAGAACGCTTGGCTTGCGATTTGGAAAACGCCTTCGACTAGAATCGTCCAGCCGGCCTCGGCTCCCTCAGCAATCTCCGCCGTGGCTTGTTGTCGCATTGCTAATTTAATTGGAACCAGCCGAAACTCTTCCTCGGAATCTTTGCGGACTAAATACTCCTCGCCGTCGTTGGTAAAGACTGCTCCTGCCGGAACGACGATGCCGCTTTTGGGTCGAGTCAAAATAAGCCTGGCTGTCATGCCCGGTCGAAATCGCAAGTCTCGGTTGGCAATCGATGCAGTCAATCGAATGCTGCCGGTCGAAGACTGTACCGTCCCACCCACCATTTCAATCGTGGCAGGGATGCGGCCGAGATATTCAAGCCCTACAATTTCGGCTTCAATAGCATCGCCTGCATTGAGTTGCAGAAGGTCCCAGTCTCGTTGTCTTAAATCACCAATGCACCATAGCGAAGCAATATCGGCAACGAGCACAACCAGCTCCCCGGTCGAGGCCCGTTCGCCGTTGGCAAAGTAGCGTTCCAATACAATGCCATCGCCTGGCGAGTGATGGATGAACCTGTCCGGTAGTTTTAAATTCATTGGCTTGGACGCCAACTCCTCGTCCCAGGTTTTCAATCCAAGGTAGCGACGCATATCCGATTGGATACTTTGCAGCGAGCCCTCAGCGGCCGCCAAATCGGACTCGGATGCAAGTATGGCTTGTTGGATATCGAAGCGAGATTGTTCGATGGCTCCACGCAATACCGCTCGAGCTCCCTCGCGATCCGTCGTTCGTTCGATCATTGCTTTCTCAGCCATCACACCCGAGTTGATGGCCCGCTCCGAAATTTGCGACATTTGAATAGCTGCCCAATACTTGGCATAGGCCGACAAAATCTTGGCCCCGTAGTCGGCGGTTTGCACACTCGGGGGTGGCAGCCAGTCGCGAGTTGGCTTGTCGGATGTTGCCTCAATTTTTTCTACAATCTCATTCACTCGCTTTTCGATTTCGCGGTGCCATTCCACTGAGCGTTTTGCTTTTTGGGTAAGGAGTTGTTGGCGAGCCAGGCCACCTCGCAACGTCGTCAATTGAGACGACGACATCTCGACGAGCGGCTCACCACGGTGGATCGCCTTTCCAAGGGGACAAGACAATTCCTCCACAACCACGTCGGCCGGAGCGGTCACCGCGTAATGTCTAGCCGGGTCCAATTCAAGCTTCGCGGGAATGAGCCTGTCGTCATTCCATTCTGACCTTTGTACCGTTCCAAACCGAACTCCCGATGCACGCTGCATTGCGAGAGAAACATGCATCGCTAACGGATCCCCGTTTCTTTCCGGGATTTCCATTTTGGTTTGCTCCAGGCCATTGGACAGTGTGTGCATTTGGCCCTTGTCATCGGACAGCAACCATGAACGCATGATTACGCTATTGCGAAGCCCTATCACGACGCAAATTGCGCATCCAAGTGGCAGCAGAATGTACAGCCAAGGCGAAGATTTGTTGAGACTCAATGGAATTCTGGATCGAAATTGGGAACGGAAAAGTGCCATCTCTTGGGCCTTTGGCCTGCGGCTCAAAGCGAGTGAATATTGTCGTTGCAACTTCGACTTCATGCTATATTCCCGAGAGATGTCTTGTGTGGAATCGTGGCAACTATTTCGATTTGGATGATTTTGCTGATTTTCTTGCCACTACTACCCCAGTTGATCAACCGCTTCGGAGAAAAAAATGTCGAACCTACGATTCATTCGAAGGCAATTTTTACTACTAGGAATGGTGTTTGCCTCCCTTTTTTCGTTACATGATTGCGAACTCGCTGTGGCGGATAACCAAACCGCTAAAGAGCTCTGTGACATACTTTACAGCGGGCGTTTGGCTCAAGGAGAAACCGAACTGGTAGCCAAACTTGCAAAGAATGAAGAGGACGCGGCCACCCGTGCATCCCTCGGCATTGTCCAGTTTATCAAAGCGGTCGAAGAGCTTTCGCAAGACTACTATCGATTCGGTGTGGAACCCCAACGGGGGATCGCGGTTGGCAACATGCTGGTACCAAGGACTGCCAACCCAATTCCGAAACCGATTTCCTATTCGGATGCTCGCGGCATTTTCGAGCGCTTTGAAACGCAACTGACAAAGGCCGAAGCGACGCTTGCCAAGTTTAAGCCTGCGGACATTAAGCTGCCAATCGACGTTAGCAAAATCTATCTCGACATCAATAATGATGGCAAGATGACAGGCAACGTTCCAATTTGGACAATTGTTTCATTCAGCTCTGTTAGCAATCCGAACAACGCAAACGTCGGCTTGAATGCGGTGACCATTGCTTTTGATGACGCCGACATCTTTTGGCTTCGAGGGTACGTTCACGTTTTGCTAGGAACCGTCAATATCGTATTGGCACACGATTGGAGAGATGCATTCGAGCGAACGGCTCACTTGGTATTCGCAAAACCTGAAACTCCTTATCCGTTTCTATTGATCGAAGGCGAGCAACAAAACTGGTCGGCAAACCAAATCTTCGACCTCGTTGCCTTCATTCATGTGATCAACTTTGAAGTAGTAGAGCCCAAAAGGATGCAAGCGGCTCTTGCTCATTTTGAACAAGTCGTTGCACTTAGCCGAGTCACTTGGAAATGGATTGGCAAGGAGACCGACAACGATCGAGAATGGCTGCCAGGTCCAACGCAGAATTCGGTCGTACTGGCTGGTCAAGTAGGCGGGCAGTTGGGTGCGAACTGGGCGAAGGTTCTTGATCGAACCGAGCTAGTCTTGCAAGGCAAAGAACTTATTCCATTTTGGAGAGGTTATGCAGATGGTAATGCTTGGGTGCTTTTTAACAACTCCAGCAACACCAAATTTCATCCAGAGCTTGGAATCAATCTACGCAAGGTGTTTACAGATCCGAAACGGTTTGACTTAGTCTTGTGGCTTCAAGGCACTGGCGTCGCACCCTTTCTCGAGAAAGGCAAAACAATCGACCTGCAAGCATGGCAAGACTTATCGCAGTCCTTTGGCGGACGACTTCCCTTTTTCTCGTTCTGGATCAACTAATCGGTTTCCCGAGCGGGCCGTGGGCTACGCTGCATTTTCGTCAATGAAATCATTGGGGATGCCAGTCTTTGCAGTTCTCTGTCGTACCCGGCAAGTGCGGTAGCGAACAAAGGGGTCAGGTCCAATAGTGTTCGGCACGTAAGTTGCGACAGATAATTCTTTAAAAAACATTGCGATTCCTGCGACTTTGGCACGAGTTTTGCGCCCCACCAATAAGCCATTACTGTAACTGTCAAACTGGCGGGGCGTCATGGCTAAAAACTCAAAAGCAACTCAGCAGCAACAAGCCAATCGAAACAAAATTATTCTTGAACGGCTGATGGAAGAACATCCCGAAAGAACTAACTCTTCTCCAGGCAAGCAACTGCCATCGGATGCCGACGAACAGTCGGATTTGT
>JAYVPJ010000118.1:0-21495 GCA_043757445.1 Pirellula sp.
TGAAAACATCACCCCTTCTTCGTTGACTACGAGGGCCAGAAGCAAATCTACTGCCACCAAAATTGAGAGTTCCCCTGCCAACCAATGTGGCTACTAGCATCATTGGTCGAGAAAGCGTCGGGAAGTCACAACTGATCGCGTCTTTAAGCGGCCAGTCTGCCAGCGAAGCCAATTTTCGCGGTTCAACGGTGAGCGTCGAGCGCTATCCATGGGGCCAACGGACGTTGATCGATACACCAGGTATCCACCGCTTGTCGGACGCCGACACCACACGACGAACACTGTCGGCATTGAGCGATGAAGACAACGTGATTGTCGTCGTACAAGCGACAAGCCTGGACGAAGACTTAGATGAGATGCTGCAATTAGTTCAAGGAAAAAAAGGGGTCGTCGTTGTCGCGTTCTGGGACAAGGTCCTTCAGGGCGAAGCGGCTCTCGAGGCTATCGAGAAATTGGAACGATGCATCGGAGTACCATTTCTGCCGGTAAATGGCCGAGAAATCACCGATGCAATGCGGAAACGATTCGATGGAACGTTGTCCAGTCCGAGCACTTTTAGAGTCGCGAAGTCTTCTATCAGGACTCTTTGGCGAATCGAACCGAAGCCGGGGGTCATGGAGCATCGTGTGCTTGGCCCTCTGCTTGCAATGAGTCTCTTGTTTCTGCCGGCACTTGCGACTATTTTCTTTGCGAACAGCGTAGCGGCTTGGCTGCATCCGATCGTCGATGGGTGTATTTAGCCACTGATTGCATGGGTAGATTAGACGCTTCCGAGTTGGATGGCGTTTTTGCTGACAGGTAAAATTGCGGACTTTGGCTATGGGCTATTGAACATGGGCCCATTTCTTTTCGTTTGGGCATTGCCGACTGTTGTGATGTTTGCATTGATCCTGGCCGTTTATAAGTCGACCGGTCTCATAGAACGCATGAATGCAGCCGTGCACCCCGGGCCAGAGTGTTTGGCTTGAGTGGGCGCGACATCGTACGTGTTGTCATGGGTTTCGGTTGCAACGTACCCGCTGTGATTAGTACGGGAGCTTGTTCCAGTTGCTCGCGTGGTACAGCCATTTCGGCAATCGCATTTGGAGCTGCGTGCAGTTACCAATTGCCAGCAACTTTAGCCGTCCTAGCAGCCGCATCAAAGACCTTTGGATTGAATCTGTTTCTGCTCCCATTCTTGTTTCTTTCCTATCTATTGTTGACGACGTTAAACCGGAAAGTCATTCGACGACATTTGTTGATCGCAATTGCTGGGCTGGTGTTGACGTGGTCGATAGCTTTGCCATTCGGAACTCTGCTTTACCAATTGGGCAACCCTCCGATCTCAAGCAAGTTTCGAAAAGAGGAACTGGGGCTTGTTGGGAACATTGGCTTCCGATTTTGCGAAGCGTTCTTTACATTCTGGTTCTTTGTCATCGTCGCGAATATCGGCAGCTTCCTGATGCCAAAAGTCTTAAGCTCTCGTTGCGTTTTTCCGTAATTCGATCGGCCTAAAACACTAAGTTGGGCCCCGCCCTCTCCTGCCTTTCAGGCAGATTCTCCCAGAGGGAGAGTGACGTCACCCTCCCTCTGGGAGGGTCTCGCGAAGCGAGGGGAGGGTGAAGTGCGAGAAGCAGTCGTATAAATCAGTTCACCCTCCCCGGCCGTTGGCCGACCCTCCCGGAGGGAGGGTAACTTTCGTTGAAAACCCTTAAAAAATAAACCGGTCGAGCCCTCTATCAATGTTGCATGTTCGAATGCAATTGCGCAGTTTTGAATCTTTGCCGTTCAAGTTAACGTCAAAATGTGCCGATTGTCTCATGTGTCCTGTGGTGGCCTGCCGCGAGAGCTAGTACTGCCGCCACCTAGTGAAGCCGCCAAGCGACGGGCTAGCCGTTTTGTCGAATCGGAGATCAATCCGGAGCTGCCTCTTTCGCTCGTCATTGGGCGTCCCAAAGTCTTACGACTTTCAGATACACCGAAACGGATTTACGTTCCGAACGAAGACATCATTCGCGCCGAGGCGATCGATCAACAATCAGGACGCGAACTCGCCGTGACTGGACTACGAGCCGGTACTACTACTCTGATGCTCTGGTTTGCTGACAAGAGTGAACCAAGCGGACAGAGCGTCGTTAGCTACTTGGTTCGAGTCTACGATGATCCGATACTTATTCGACCCGTGGACGAAGTAGAGCGAGAGCTGAATCAGAAATTTCCAAATAGCTTCGTTCAGCTTTCGGATGTCAATGGCAAGATGATTGTCAATGGGCAAGCACGCGTGCAATTGAAATGGCGCAGATACTACAAGTGTTGATAGCTGCTCGAGGAGGTCAGCCTAACAGTGAGGTTCGCCGAGAATCGAAGTTCCGAGTGGAAGGAAATACAATTGGGCGTACAGAAAGTGTGTCATTGAGTAGGGACGATGGAGAAGCCCAGGACCGTTCTCTAAACGATTATGATGCAATCGCTCGGGCCGGTATCATAAACCTCATGCGTGTACCAGGCGAACAACAAGTGATGTTGCGTGTAACCGTTGCTGAAGTAAGTCGTGACGCTGCAAGAAACATAGGTCTAAATTTTGCTTACGGAAGTTCGGCGAACTTGATTGGACAAAATCGTCCTATCTTCAGTTCGAGTCCTTCTCCTAATGGAAGTATTTCCGGATTGATAAACAACAAAGTAGACTTGCAAATTAATGCGTTGAGAAAACTAGGGTTGTCCCGGACGCTTGCCGAACCGAACCTAGTTGCAATCAACGGACAGTTTGCCAATTTTCAAGCTGGAGGTGAATTTCCTGTTCCTCAGCTAGCGTCAAGCGGCGGGGTCAATCTTCAAGGAGTGCAGTTCGTACCCTTCGGTGTTCAGTTGCGATTCCTGCCGATAATTCAAGACCGAGATGTCATCCGTTTGCAACTCAATGGGCAAGTGAGCAGCACAAATAGAGCAGGTGGAGCCAACATCCAGAATACTTTTGTCCCTGGACTAAATAGTAGAAGTTTCACAACAACAGTTGAACTGAGAAGCGGGCAGACACTGGCGGTCGCAGGACTCCTTCAAACTACTTTTACGAGCACCAGTAGTCGAATTCCTCTTTTAGGTGATTTGCCAATCGTTTCGAATTTTTTGTATTACAGGCAGTGTAGACCTGCTTGATAAAATCCATCGAATCGCGAGTTGTCGCTTTCGGATGTCGGCTACAGCCGGAGATTGCGGCGGCGGCAAGAATGAGCAAGACTGTGAGTGGCCGCAAAAGTCCTTTGAAATGAAATTTACTCGTCATAAGAAATCACTTCTCCCTTGCAATTCAAAGAAGCCCCAACCGTACTGACTTCCTGCCCGCACGCTAGCGCGTTGCGGCTCAAAGTGAGCGCCCAATGGCTGATCAGTAATGCTCCTGTGAATAATCCGGGCTAGGGCTTACGGGAGGAGTTGGACGGTTCGTTTCTCGCTGGCACTGATCATTGCGGTGTCAACTATCTGTTGTCCGATGCGACTGATCTCCAAAGACAAGGGGCCCGAGATCGATTCACCCGTTTCTAAACAATGGATCAAATACTGCACCGGATTTTGATACGGTGAACAAAGTTCGTCGACTGGAATTTCGTGCGATTCAGGTCGCTCTCGTGTTTGAATCGAAACGGTTTTTTCGTAGTCGTAGCTGCTGATCGTGCCCTCAGTCCCAATAATTTCGAAACCGCATTTCGGCTGCGTTTGAGTAACCCACGGATCGGTAAAAGTTCCCCATCGCGTTTCTATCTTGGACAAGCCGACATCGTACCGCGCAATGGTGATGCTATGTTCGTCCACTTCGATGCCAGGAGTTTCGTTGACGACCGTCGTGACTTCGATGGGCACCTTGCCGTTGTGATACCACGTCCCAAGCGTCGAACCATATCCCATGTAATCCAACAAGGAACCTCCTCCATGCGATTTTTTGTAAAACCAACTGTGCGGCTTTTTCGCTTGGACTTCGGCTTCAGTGACCTCGACTTTGTCGGCGAGATGATAGAGTGGCCCTCGATTGCCGCCATAGTGCTTGACCTCGATGACTTGTCCGATAACGCCTTCGTCAATCAATCGTTTTGCAGTTCGATGCGAGGGAACCCAAACCAGCGGCCAGTTGATCACAAGCGTTTTTCCGGTAGCCTCAACCGCCGCGATCATTCGATCCGATTCGGCCAGCGTAGCCGCAAATGGCTTTTCAACCAAAAGGTGAACGTTGTACGGCGCAACTCTCTCAACCCATTCCGCGTGCTTGGCTGTCGCTGGACATAGGATGACGATATCGGGCTTCGTTTCTTGCAAACATTGGCGATAGTCGGTGTAAACACGATTTTGAGGAATACGAAAAAGAGTTGCAGCAGTTTGCATTCGCTCCGGCTGTTCGTCGCTGATGCCGACGATTTCAGCCGTTGGATGATCAAACGCATATCGCAACAAATCTCCCATATGAAAATGATCAAAGTTAATGCCTGCGATTTTCATGGTTATCGGAGTTCTTTCATTTCTGAGCGTTCGATTAATGAACGCTGAAAATGATACATAAAAGCAAGCGAGGCCGCACCCATGGAATGTCGAAACTCAATCGCTGGAACGCAAAATGGTCTGTCATAGCGATCAGCTCTCGGGACTGTTGGTCACCCAGGACGGACAGTGAATCGTAACGGCGGCGCCGGACGGCAGGATGAACGAGTGGTTCCGTTTTCTCCACCTCGCCACGTTTCATTCACCTCACTCAGCTAGCTCCTTTTCGATCGAGATCGACAGTCGCTCCATCTCTTCTGCACTAAGTCCTGCCAGTTCTTTGCCTTGAAGCCATCGCAAATCCTCTAACGCCACTTGCAAGCGACCGGTTCTATAGCGAGCGATGCATCGCATCATTCGGTACTGAGGCTCATCTGCATCCAAGGCCACCAGTCCGCTCGAGTAACGAACCAATGCCTCATCGTCGCGCGCGTTCTGAGCGATTCCAGTGAGATTTCGCAACACACGGACAAGTACTTCCCGAATCGATTGCGGGCGAAAATCGACTTCTTGGGCTCTGCGGTGCAGTTGCTCCATGATCATTCGCTCGCCGTCTTGACGAGACAAAAACTTGGCACCGTCGAAGACGTCGATGAGTTGCAAATCCTCGGTAGGCTCCTTGTGAAACCCAACGACAAAATGCCCAGGCAGACCAATGCCGTGCAAATCAACACCGATACGGCGAGCCAAGTCAATATAGAGAATTGCGAGCGTAATCGGCAGGCCTTCACGATCATCGATCACGCGATCCAAATGGCTGTTGGCCCGGTGATAGTACTCTTGCCGGCTCCCATGGAAACCGTTTTCTGCAAACAAGAATCGATTCAACGCGGCAATTCGGTCGGATGGGCTTGCATCATCCTTCAAGCCCTTAACAATCTGCTGAGCCATCCCTTCCAGCTTGCGCACATAAACTTCCACATCCAAGTCAGGATTGTCCATTGCAGCAATCCAGAGTGCGCCGCGACAGAGATCCTCACCATCGGAATGATCCAACAAGGATCGCAATTGTGAAAGGGCTGGCGCTGTCGCCACATCGCGAGCCAATTTCTGCAATCGATCGACTTCGCATTGCAGCTTTTCGGACTTCCTCGCCAATTCCTTGACTAGAGTTGAGTGGATTGCGGCTACTGAAGCCAAATGCGCTTTCGAGTCCGAAAAGTCAGTAGAATCTGAGATCAGTCTATCCAGCAGCTCTTTGTTGCTTGCATCTAGAATTGCTACGTCGGTCGGTGTACCAACGTGAAATCGTTTGAACTCCGCGACCGTGTTGCGGAACTTGGCCAAACCGACACTTCCAGCGTCCAGCAAAATGGATGGCGACTCGATAGCAAGGTGTCCATTCACATAGCACTGAATACCATCCTTGAACGCGCGAACTTTCAATTCATTCCACTGCCCTGCTTTGTAATGCTTTGAACTTACTTCACGAATCACTTGCCAACTGTCGACAAAGGGTCCTTGAAAGCAGGTGAGTCGCAGATTGCCACCGCTAGGATAGAATCCATAATGTCGGTCCTTGCCATCGGAATGAAAGACCAGACCTGCAGCACCCGCCTCATCGTTGAGTTTGACTTGCACCGACAACTCGAATGGCGATTCAGGCTGATTGGTTGTGCATAAGCAAAGGGATCGGCCACCGAATCCAACTCCGAGACCGCGAGCCGTCATCTTGCCACTTTGTTCTTTCCAGTCAGCCTCGAAGACGATTTTCCATGACTGTTCATCGATTGCGGCGGATCGAACCCAACGATCGATCAACATGGGGTTGGGATTTATCATTAGCGAGCGTATGCCAGCGATGGGAACCGCGAAGCCGAGATTGTCGGTTTGAAGCGATTTCATATTGACGATACCGAGTACCTTTCCCTGCTCGTCTACCAAGGGGCCGCCGCTATTGCCCGGTTCAATGGGCATCGCCAATTGAATCCGTGGTTGACCTTGGAGTTCCCGAACGGCAGAAACAATGCCTCGGACAACACTATGTTCAAGTCCCAGCGGATGCCCAAAGGCTAATACGGAGATGCCTTGCTGAATCACCTCGTCTTCGGCCATCGGCAACGCATTTAGACCTTCAATGGGTGGTTCGACTCGAATGATTGCAAGATCGTTCGCGGCTTCCGTTGCTTCGACGGCCAGGACTTTCAGGGCCTTTTTAGGCCAGAGCTCAACGGAAAACGCACGGCCCTCCGTCAGCACATGATAGTTTGTGGCGATTAAGCCCGAGTTGTGCACAACAAAGCCTGTGCCAATGCTCAGTTGTCCACCATCGCGATCTTTCACTCGAATGGTCACAATGCTGGGTGTAACTCGCTGAATTAGCGAATTCACATGGAGCGAACCGGATTCCCCTCTTGGTGCCTGCCCGGGTGTGTCCGGTTCCTGAGCATCCGAGTAAGCTAACGCGTTCAGTATGCACGTCGCCAAAGGTAACGCACAGCAAAGGAATCGAAGGGAATAAAGAAATTTTCTGAGGTGTTCTAGCAGATCACTGGCGGAACGGAGAGCTGACATTTTCATTCCCAACGTCGGACGGATAGTTACAGACGGCAAAAACGCAATGCGAAGCATAAGCGAAGGATTGGCCGTCTATCGCTTTAGCAATTCAAAGATGCCACAACCGTACTGACATCCAAAGTTTGCTTGAACTTCGTTCACTGTGAGCCTTACATCTTCAATGAGATCCCCTGCATCGTTGACGTAAGAAAAGCTTTGAACGTCGTAGTGTTCGCGCACCAATTCTAGCAGGTAGTCAACGGAAAAGACTCGATGAGCATTGAACTCGATCCGCTGGGGACCGATGGGAACAGAAAAATAGAACGTGCCTCCGCTTTGAAGTATATGCGTAATGTTCTCAATGGCCTTTCTGTAACCATAGTAATCGATGGGGTCTCCGTATCTACCCAAACCAAAGTGCTCGATGGCATGCAATGAGGATATGGAGTCGCAGTAGTTCCGCATCTCTCCTTGTAATTCCATCAGGTCCGCCTTGCGGAACGAGATGTTCTTGACTTTGCTATTTTGCTCGCGAATATCCAGAATCTCGATTTCACGGAAAACCGCAACATGCGCTACAAAACCATCGGTTCTCGAGCCAATATCCACGTGCCTTTGCGGGTTCGATCGAAAGATCTTTCGAGCTATCAGCAAGTCTTGATGGAAGTAGTGGCCAGACATGGTTCCTGATTCATCCTGCCGTTCAAAAGTGATCGGGTTGAGTGGACCAAAAGGAAACGTCTTGTCGTCTCCCCGTTGCTTCTTCAATCGAAAGAAATCCCGAACGAACGATGGTCCGCCGTTGAGGACGCGCAACAGAGTCTTGGGCTTTAGGCTGGACAGCAAGTTCAACTCGCGTGCGCTAGTCATGGTAGTCTATTTTCTTGACTTGAAGATTTGCGAGCGATTACCATCAGTCTTCCGCAAAGCGAAAAACGAAATTGTGGGTTTGCAGCGTGTCGCAGCCGGTTGCGGCTATTTGCTGCACTTCGTGTAAAAGAATCCTTCGAGAAACTCGATTGGCCGTAAACGCATGGTATCCAGCCTCGAAGAAGATCTCAAAAGTTGCGACTAAGTTTGGATTGATGAGTGTTCCCTCAGGCTGATGTTCGTTTACCGAAATCTCAACGAGCCAAATGGGACGGGGCGAATTAGAGAGCATTTTGGAAGCACTTTGTAGCATCGCCAGTTCAGAACCTTCGACGTCTATCAAGACCAGGCAGCGCGTCCCTTGCATACGATTTCCAAGAACAATATCGAGAGTTGACACAGGCACAAGGGTGACTTGTTCTTCGGACTGACCAGCCCATCCCTCGATCAAAGAGGCGCCGGTCCCGCCACCAAAGAACTTGGCGATTCCGCACCTTGAACCTAGCGCTACAGGGAAGATTTCGATGGAATCTTCCATGCCGTTCAAAGTGATGTTTTGCATAAGGAACTCTAGGTTCTTCGGCAAAGGCTCAAACGCAATAACTCGCTTCTTGCGCTCCATCGCAATGCAGCAGTAGTATCCGATGTTGGCACCGATGTTGATCAATACGTCAACGTCGCCTAACATCTCCTGGACAATCCGCGTCTCCTCGGGCTCAAATTGGCCAGATTGCATGAGCTTGTTTCCGGTAAACCAGAAGCCTTGCGGATTTTTTACAGGGGGCCGAAGCAAGTGTTTGCTTTCTCGATATCCGCGATATGCAGCATTCAATCGCGGAAACCGCATAAGTAATTTGCTCGAACCCATTCGACTACTTCTCCATGTTCTCTAGTCCGCCGCGCAAATTCAAACCACGTACCTCGGCGAGTGTTCTAGCGAAGTCTACCCGAAGTCGACCACGGATTCCAGCGGTGCTATTGAGTGTGACAGATTCGACAGTCGTCGAACTCACGCTGGATCGAATCGTACACCGCTGAGTTGCGCAAGTAGTCGTGGATCTCGCGACTTCACCGTGAGAGGTCGCCCCTCGAGCGCCTCCAAGCATCGCTCCAGTGTTTGCTTTTCTAAACGTTGCATGGCCTCATGCGTATAGAAAGTCAGATGCGGCCAGACAATTACATTGTCCATCGCGTAAAGGGCTGACAGATAGTGGCCACTCTTAGCCAGCGGCTCAAGTCCGTAGACGTCGAGCGCAGCGCCTGCGATACGCTGTTCCTGTAAAGCACTTAAGAGAGCCGCTTCATCTACGATCTCGCCACGCGATACATTGACGAGATACGCACTCCGCTTCATTCGCTTCAATTCAGTGTCGCGGAGCGACACTGCCACAACGATCGAATCAAAGAACTTCTGCCGTAGTGCTTATCTCTCAGTAAAGTAACTTTCCACACTAAAATTGCTCCTCTCAGCGATCGCTCGATGTTGAATCCCCAATCCTAATGTAGCCAGACCACAGCAATGGATGGTTGCCCAATACTGTGTTCTCGGGATTCGCAAGCGAAGCGTTTTTAAAGAGAGGTTCTTTCTGCTGATCGAATCGTTCTTCCCAAAGTGTTAACACGCTGCGTTGCCAAGATTCCGATACCGACAAATCAGCCTGGTTTTCTTGAAAAGTGCGCATCAACGAAACGGTACTCTCACCGCCGACAGGCCATCTAGAAACGGTGATTTGTCGTGTTCCCTGTGCGATCAAGGGCAACGTGAGCCGAAGCCATTCGTCTCCGATCGTGTGCGGTGGAGCCGGTATTGCATTCACCCCTGCTAACAACATCGTTGAGGGTGTACCCCATGGCAATCGACTCCATGTTCTAATGTTGGACTGATTCGGATTCGAGTCGGTGGAAACCGGCGCTATCGACTCCCAATTCATCGGGGCGTAAGTGCTAAGGCAATCGGACGAGATCTTAACGAAGAGGCTCGGCGGATGGAGCGATGACTTGCCCGATAGATCCATTACATAATGCTTTTTCGAAGCCAAGTCCTCTCGCAGTTCTTTCGCCCTTGGTCCTTCTGGCGATAGAAAGTCAATGACGTGCACGTCGATTCCATGAACCGATTTTGGCTTCGCGTCCAATAGCGATGGAACCAATCCAAGTGTTGGCGAATAGGTTATTCGATGCTGCGAGATACAAGGCAATGAACTCGGCAAATCCGAAAGAGGCAGCAGATCCAATGGCAAATACCACACACTTCGGTCGGGAACGATAATCCAGCGTTCTGCTGTCATCAAAGTTGCCCACACATCCTTCGGGAACAGTTGATTTCGGATATCGATTCTCCTCGCTATTCCCCAGCTCAGATTCGCTTCATTGTGGCTTCCATCTCGGTTCTTCAACAATACCAATTCGCTCAGCATGCTCGTCGTCTTGCGTTCGAGAGTTGCAAAGTCGGCTACCTCCCATGAACGCCACTTGCCCGATACATAGAGATAACCTCGCATCGACGGGCCGAGTGATGCAAATACTACCACAGCGTCGCCAGGTCGCAACGACTTCGTAAGGTACTCTTGAGAGTGACGAGGCGGGAAGATCTCGGGAACCACGATGGGGCTTATCGCCGCAGCCCAAAGCAACGACTCCTGCGAGGCGCTCAATCGAACTGCCGATTCCCAACGACGCGTTTCGTCTTCGGACCACTTGCGCGAGTCCCACTTGGGGTTGGCTTGCAGCGGCGCGATCAATTGCCGTATCTTGCCTACGTTCTGTTCCGCGATTGGAATTTGTTTTCGCAGCTGAGTCGCTTCTGCGGGACTACTAACAAATCGATTGTCGCCATGAAGGAGTGCTTGAAGGTCGAAGACTCTCGATTCAAGCTCATTCAACCGCCGATACCTTCTGCGAGTGGCGTCGTCGAGGGCGGAGGCCAACTCCGAATCGTTTCGCGTTCGGAACTGAATGTCCAACAATAGGTTGTTGGCTTCCGATTTGTCCACCATGAGCCAGTCCAGTTGCTCGAGTGGACGCACTCGCCAATTGCCAATCGACGGCGAACGAAGCAATTGCCCCAAAACCACTTCGGCAACCGTATCGTCGAGGACTTTGCTTTTAGTCAATTGCAGCGCCAAATCCAACTGATACAGCACTGGGGAACCGATTCCCTTTTCCATTCCTCGCAGGTAAGCGATGCTCTCGAAAAACTTGCCGATTCCATTTGCGATGTTGCCTTCGAGGAATGCAAGTTTCGCTTGCGCATATCGGACAACAGACTCCGCCCGAGGCATGACGACTTGCTTTGGCAGCAGCATTGTGGTCGCTGCACTGAAGTGCCTATTCGACGCATCGATGTCGCCTACGAGAGCAGACAACCGAGCGAATTCCACTTGGCCGCGAATGACAACCATTCGACTCTTGGCCGCAGACCATTGAACAATCTGTTGAATCATCTTTTGCACAGCGGCATCGTGGCCATTTGAAAACCCTGTTATCGAGATGAACTCTACTGCTTCGGCTAAATGATCCAATTGCCCGGCGCGACCGGCCACGATGGAGGCTTCGACCGCCCGCTCCTCCGCTACCAATATCTCGTTGGATTCAATCGCTAGATCGGCTAATGTCAACAGTGCGACTGCCGTCAACGGGTGATCAAGGCCATTGCCCAAGCTCAAGTTTTGGGTGAGAGCTTGCGTTGGTCCTGCCCTCTCGCCTGTGGCAATTGCTGCCAGTGCTCTGCAGATATTCATGGCAGATTGGATTGCTTCCGAATGGCCAGTGGCGTCGACGCTAAATGCATTCAACAGCGGGCGCGTCAACGGACTGTGCTTCGCAAGTGGGCCCAGCAGTTGGTAGCGACGTCGGAGCGCAGTCGCTTGACAACGCAGGATCTCCAATGCGTCGATCGATACCATCTTGCCTGTTATTCCCTGGCCAGCTGCCGATTCAAGCAAGGCGTCGCTCGAGCCAAGAGCAATCGGCCAAGCTTCGCTGAACGCCCCCATTTGAGTCCCGCGAGAATTCACTGCCCAGGGTATCTCACGGATGCGTGGCTCGGGCCGGGAACTTCCGTTGGAGGGCTTAAGCAAGGGAAGCCATCGCTGCGACAAAAGAGATATCTGCAGTGCAGCATCGTATCTCTCCAAAGCCATGCCGATGTCGCACTGTTCCAGCAGACACTCCCCCAACTTTACCAGGGGTGGAATACTATCGATGCCGCGTTGATTGTTTACCATTCGTGACTGTGAAAGGGCGGCCTCAAAAACGATGGCGGCTTGAGACGTCTGTCCGTCCGCAAAGAAATCACAAGCGGTGTAATATTCTGGGCGCACTAGGTTGCCGGACATCCCCTTGGCGCTAGGTGTGTTCTGTTGAGCAGCACAATGCGAGCTCAGCAGCAGCAACGCGAGCGCGACGAGGCTTTCTAACGAAGAAAACTTTGGACTTGAAATCAATAGCTGCATTTCTTGCTCTTTCGCGACTGGTTTGTGGCGCACCTCCTAAGGTGAGCTAGCAAACCATTATGGACAGTATCCTGTTGGGACGCCAACGATTCGATCGGCGAAACCGGCAAAGTTTAACTCAAGCAGACAATGGAAACGTCCGATACAACCGATAGTATCGTCGACTTACATCGAGTTCGACGCAGCATCGAGCAGGATAATGGAAAATTCAGAAATGTTGAATTGCAAGAAACCCACCCTTGGTGTCTGGATGGTCATTGCAGCGGGTTCGCTGGGAATAGCAGCCAACACGGGATGCCAAGTCCATGTTGCAGGCCAGACTCTGCCCAGCCCATACTACTTGACCGACGACGTCCAGTATTTCCCAGCCGGTCCGGAGAATAAATTAGCAAACGAAACAGCCGCTCTCAAGGCCGCTCGCGAAGAAGCCAAAGGCCGTCGGTAGGGTAGCCTGGTGGCGCGCTCCGAGGCTGTGATTTTTTGTGGGCGAGTCGCTCCGCGACTCGGCAATTCAGTGTCGCGGAGCGACACTGCCACAACGATCGAATCAAAGAACTTCTGCCTTAGTGCTTAGCTCGTAATTTTGAAGC
Source organism: Pirellula sp. (assembly GCA_043757445.1). Taxonomy (GTDB): domain Bacteria; phylum Planctomycetota; class Planctomycetia; order Pirellulales; family Pirellulaceae; genus JBKCUI01. The sequence continues at coordinate 12,917 of JAYVPJ010000118.1, forward strand.
GTATATCTTTAAGTTTGAAGTCCGGCAGCGCGGCCTTCAGGTGGCGAAGTGCTTTGCTCTTGGAGTACTCTAGCTCCGACAAGACGATCGTGTTCAATGCGTACACTTGAAGAATGCCACGTTGGATTTTTCCAATGCGAGACTGCGAAGCCAACTCCTCACCGACCGCTACCCGCCACTGCTCTTGCAATAACTCTGAAGACTGCTGAGCTGCGTAGCCTTTTTCGACGATCAATCGATCTACAATCGATGAGATCGACTTCAATCGAAAGCGAGATGGCTGAGCCTTGGGTATCTGGCTGAGCAACCGTTTTTCTTCTGCATCGTCCATATACTGGGGCACAGCGGTCTCCCGCTTGATTCTTTCCAAATACCGCAGGCTTGCGGGCTGTTGATTTAAGCGATCGGGATTGCAACATCGGGATTGCAACATCGGGGGCTGATTTAGATCAACAGCCCGCTTCAAGGCTATAGATCAACAAGCGGAACTACGATTTCTTCAATGACATCAAGTATTCGACCAAGTCCACCAAGCCTTGCTCGTCCATGGTCTCTTGCAAGTTTTCCGGCATCAACGATTTCTCTTGCTTCTTAAGCTCTGCCAGGTTCGCGCGTTTGATCGTGTGTTCTATTCCCTTTGCATCCTTAATAGTGACGCTTTCTGGCGTATCCGAAACCATCAGCCCGATCACGATTTCATCTTCATCAGTTCTGGCTGCAAAGGATTCGTAATTGTGGCTGATACCTGCGCTGGGTGCCAAGATGGATGCATACATCGCATCCTTAGAAAGCTTGCTACCGATCTCCGTCAAAGCGGGTCCCACGTTCTTGCCCTCGGTGCCTACTTGGTGGCATTGCGAACACGTTGTAACGCCGTTATAGAGTTTTTTGCCTTCGTTTGCGTTGCCATTCTTTTTGACCAGAACTTCGATCGGAGGTAACGGCATTTGCGATGTCTTGAGAGCGGGGAACAACTCGTTGGCGGCCTTTTTGATCTCGGCCTCTTCCGAATTGCGTAACGTGGCTCCGATCAGCATTTTCGCGTCGCTCGGTAATTTGTCGGCTTTGGCCAGTTCGATCAACTTAGTGTGGAACTCTTTCATTCTCGAAAGCCCGACCACCGCATCGACTTTGATAACTTTGGATACGCTGCTGTCGTCGATCAACATCAAGCGTAGATCTTGGATTTGCTTTCCCTTGCTCAAGGTCAATACTTTGGACAAAGCCAAGGTCCGCTCATCGGGAGCTTTCGCGGTCAAGGATTTCGTTAGATTGGGTAAGGCCCCTTGTTCGATTGCTAACTCCAGGGCTTGTACCGATTGCGTATTTTCGCCCCAGGTCGCTGCTAGATCGACAAGCCGATCTGCCATGCCAGTTACCTTTAGTTTTTGAATGATCTTGAGTAGTGACGGATCATTCTTGAGCGTGCCAATATGACGTTGAACAGCTTGGAGAAGTTTGGGATCGGCGTTGATATCGACATTGTCTAAACGCATGAGCGCTTCGACAACGATGGTGTCTCGCCTAGCTTGATCGCCACTAGCCAAATCCAGCAATGTACGCAGTGCCTTCTGGCGTGCGTCCGCATCCTGCAAATCAAGGGCTCGAAACATGGCAGGGATGTCGCTCGCAGTGAGCTTCGGGTTTCGCAATAAGTCAGCTTGCATCTGTGCAGCTGCTGTGCCACGCGCCCGCCAGACAATTTGTTGATTGGATTTCGTATCAAGATTGCTGCTGTTAGCTTTTTTCCATGCAGATAAACAATCGTCCCAACGATCCATGGCCGCGATTCCGAGTGCTTCCAAATACCAACGATCGGTTCCGTCATACTTCATGGCGAGCTTCGTCCAGTACTCTGGCATTTCGTTCGACTTGTCTTCTCGCAACGCGACTGCCAACTCGCGCAAAACCGCGATGCTTGAATCCCCTAGGAGCGATGGAAGGTAGTCTTTGGTTGCGAGCTTCGCTTGCCTTGCGATTCGAATGCCAGTGATACGAACGTTGGAGTCTGAATCCTTCATTGATTGTTGCACAACTTGTTTAACGTCACCAATCTTGCTGAGCAGCCACAGGGCTCGCGCCCGCATGCGAGGGTTGCTATCAGCCGCGAGTTTATTGAGTTCGCTCACCGCGTTGCTCTTCATTTTCACGAGGGCTTGGTAGGCCATGAAGCGAACGGAGTTGCATGGATTGCGAAGCGCCTCAACGGCCCCAGCGGCGGTGGTCACGTCGAACTTTGGAACGACGTACTTTGTGCCTGGTGGTGCGACGCGAAACAATCGACCTCGTTCCATGTCCACCATGTTGTGCCCGCCGACCCCTGGATCGTACCAATCGGAAACAAATAGCGAACCGTCCGGTGCTACGCAAACGTCCGCGGGGCGAAACCATTTGTCATGCTCACCGACCACGATGTCTTCGATGGTCGCCGAGTAGCCAGCGCCATCCGGCTTGGTGATATACGAACGAACCACATTCGGCCCTGCATCACAGTGGATGACTTGATTGCGGAATTTTTCGGGTAGCAAATTTCCTTCGTAAACGGTGATGCCCGTAGGAGAGCCTGCACCGGTGATCAAGACGTTTGGTACGACGCCCGGATCATTGAGGTGCCAGTGCCGTCGCGGTATCTCTGGTTCCCAATTGGTGCGTTCGACTTGCCAGCCGGCGCCATTCGCTTCGTCGGTGTAACCGTAGTTGCCAAACTCCATCACGAAGTTGATGCGCGTGGCCCGGTTGCCGTCATCGTCATTGTCGGATTGCCAAAGTGTTCCGAACGAGTCGATGGACACCTCGTAGTTGTTTCGGAAATTGTGACCGAGCACCTCCATATCGCTCAAGTCTTCGTTGCATCGAAAGACCATACCTTGTCGATAGGGTTTACCGGAGTCATTGATCTCTCGGCCCCAGCGATCCTTTATTGGCGAACCGTTGGTATCGCAAAGCCGATGTCCCGTGTTGCCATAATTGAAAACCATTTTGCCATCGGGACCGAACAGGAAGGAATGGACCGAGTGATCGTGCTGAGGATCTCCAGTCTTGGTAAGGATAGCTTTTTTGGAGTCAGGCACATCGTCGCCATTCTCATCGATAAACTCCCACACATAGGGAGCTGCACTGACGATGACGCGGTTGCCTAATACGCACAGACCGAGCGCAGAGTCGATATCGCGACCTTGATAGAAGACCTTAGAGGTATCGACGACACCGTCTTGGTTGGTGTCCTCTAAGATGAGGATGCGATCCCCTTCGGGACGGTCGTCTTTGTGTTTGCGGTAGTTGACTACTTCGCAGGCCCATATGCGACCTCTATGGTCGATATCGATATTGGTCAGGCTCTTGAGCATCGGTTCGGAAGCCGCGAGAGAAGCCTCAAGGCCGCTCGCGACATTGAGGCCTGCAACGGCTTTATCGCTACTGCGATCGTCGTTCACGTAGCCCAGTCTGTCCCCAGGATGAGATTTGGCGTTTGCTGCAATCAGCTGAAAGGATTTGGCAATCTCCTCGGCTTTGAACTTGGCAGGCACAGGTTCGTCTTGATTCTCTTTGAGCTGCTCGACAGACTTAGGTTCGACGTTGGCGCCAGCTTCGGGAACTGGCATATGTGCGGCCCAGAGGATTGCGTTCGCAACCAGTTTGGTCGGTTCGGTTCGTCCCCAATTCCAATGGTAGTGACCACCGGTGAAGCCAAAGGATCGACCTCCATCGGGACGTTCGGTGGCCCAAGCGACGTGTTGCAGATCACCGCGTGCGACTTCTTTGCGCACAGCCGGGTTGCCACTATGAGGACCATCCGTTCGGTCCATCGTGCTTGCGGGCGGAACAGCAGAGAGAATCGGCGTCACGCCTTTCAGCCCTTCTGGGAATCGCATATGAAAATACCATTCATCGCGCGTTGTGAAAGGTTTGACTCCAGAGGTGATGGGATGTTTGGGCAGGTTATCGAATTTGGCGTCCCAGTGTGGATTGACGGACCAATGGGTTTCGAAATAGCCTCCGAGCCATTGAAGAAATTCAGGGCCCCCGCGATCGGTGGGAACTTCGACGGCGTAGTGGATACAAACGAAACCAGCGCCGCGGTCCATATGTTTTTTGAGGATGTTCAAATGTGGCAAGGAAGGATGACCGCCACCGCCGTCGGAATAGATGACGATTGCATCCGCGTTGTCGAGGACCGATTCGTCTGTAGGCCAGCCGTTTCGGATGACATCGCATTTGACGTTGGGATCGGTCGTTTGAATGACATCGGCCAGGATACGGGATCCAGCGAAATGTTCATGCGAGCCATAGTCGTGGCTAGGCTTACCGGCGATGAACACAATTCGCTTGAGCACGTTGTCCGCAGCCAAGGAAGCTACCGATGCCGTGAAGACAAAGAGCAGGCCCAACCCGCCGGTGAATAAACTAGAACTTGCGAGTAGGGCTTTGAGTCGAAACAGCATGAATGAGCTCCATTCGAGGGAAGGATGGGAAGTGAATGGTTTTTGGAAGGCGAGATAGTCTTCCAGCCTTTTTTTTCGAATTCATCCGCCTGGAAGTAATCAAAGGATAATCTCTTGGCTGGAAGCCACTATTGTAGCGTGAGAATCTCAGCCTGGACAGCAATCTCAAATACCATAGGTTTGCCCGCTCAACTTGCGGGATTCCGGTCGCCAAGTTGTTTTCGTAACGCCTCGGCCATCTTCAAAAAAACGGGATACCAATCTGCGTCTTGTTTTCTAAACAGACGGATGGTTGGATACCAAGGAGTGTCAGAGCGGTCTAGCAGCCACGGCCAATGCGGAACTTTCGATAAGGCCACCCACGTCGGTACGGCCAAAGCTCCTGCTAAGTGCCCCGTTACCGTGTCGACCGTTACGACAAGGTCAAGATTCTTCATAACCGCCGCCGTATCCAAAAATGGGCCAGACTCACGATCTAACTCATCTCCAAAATCAGTGATTGAAAACGCATCCTGCAACGGAGCCAACTGCTCGATACCTTCGCCCTTTTGCAAGTTGATCAAACAAACTCCGGGAATGTGTGCCAACGGTTCGAAACACTTCAGCGGAACGGAACGTTCCTGGTCATCGCGGAAGTTTCGGTTTCCTTGCCAACAGATCCCAATTTTGAAGCCCTCTAATTCCTTCATTCGATCCGTCCATTTTTCAACGAGCGGGGCTCTCGCACTGACGTAGGGAATCGATGCGGGGATTGTATCCATGCTCGTCTTAAGAATGCCCGGCAAACTCATCAGAGGGCAGTGAAAGTCAAACGACGGGAGATCCTTTGACGCGTCAATCCATTGGTCTACCCCCGACAATCCCTCCAGTAGTCCGCGAAGCGATGCCGGACATTGTACTAACACAGTACAACCAAACTGTTTGACGATACTTGCGTAGCGAATGAACTGAAGCGTATCGCCGAGGCCTTGTTCTGAGTACAGCAGGATTGTCTTACCGGCTAACTGAGAGCCATCCCACAGCGGTTGTGTGTAGGAACGCCGCGAGAAACCTTTTGTTCGCCACCGCCCCTCGAATTTCGGCCATCCGCGTAGAAAATCGCCGGTGAGCAAATAAACAATTCCCAGTCCAAAATTCGCTTCGGGATAATCTGACTTCAGTTCCAAAGCCCTTTGGAAGCAAGAGGTGGCATCCTCAAATTTCCCCATATCTTTCAATGCGATGCCCAAGTTGCAGTGAGCTTCGGCAAAGTCTGCATTGAGTTCTAAGGCCTTGCGGTAGCAGGTGACCGATGCATCCAGTTGGCCTAGGTCCCTCAAAGCATTGCCGAGGTTAGAGAGCACTCCGACGCAATTTGGACTAAATTCCAGCGCGCGACGGTAGCTGGCAACCGCTTCGTCTAATTTAGACTGTTCGTGTAAGACTAATCCGAGATTGCTGTGCACCTCCACGAAGTCTGGTCTCAGCTCCAACGCTCGACCGTAACAGGCGAGCGCCTCGTCCAGCTTGCCCTGGTCCTTCAAGGCGCTTCCTAAGTTACTATAAGTTTCGGCATAGTCTGGTTTCAACTCCAACGCCCGACGATAACTTGCGATCGCGGCCTCCAATTCCCCTTGTTTGCTCAACGCTACACCCAAGTTGTTGTGGGCTTCGACGTAGTTCGGTCTCCCTTTCAACGCCTGGCGGTAACTCGTGATCGCAGCCGCCAACTTGCCTTGGTCTTTCAATGCATCGCCCAAATAGTTGTGAACCTCCGCAGAGTTTGGGTTCAATTCCAATGCTTTGCGGTAACAAGCAACCGATTGCTCTAGTTTTCCTTGGTCCTGAAGGGTGTTGCCCATATTGATATAGGCTCCGAACGAATCGGGTTTCAGTTCCAACGATTTACGGTAGCAGGCGACCGCGTCGTCCAACTTGCCATACGCCTGAAGCACGTTGCCTAGATTGCTGTAAAAAGCCGGGTCCGTCCCACGTATTGCAATCGCTTGGCGAATGTAGTGGATGGCAGTCTCGAGATCACCAACTTGAAAAGCGACAATGCCTCGAAAGTGATATGCGTCGGCCTGCTGTGGATCGATGGCTAGAACCTGCATGTAGACATTTTCCGCAGCTTCCAATTTTCCCGCTTGAAGGTGCTGCAACGCAATCGTTAATAGTTCATTCGTCGTTGCCATAGTCAGCCATTGACTTGAGAAATTAAACTCGAAGGCGTCGCGTCACGCCACATGCGTATCGCAATTTTTGCTCAACGTTTTCCAAGTATACAGTTAGTACGCGCTCGCATTGCGGTTCCCTTCGAGGAACTCTTGAAGGGTTGACTCCTCTAAGGCGATGTCCGAGTCGGAGCTGCGGACCTATGCCTAACGGTCTTGTTTGCAAGCAATCAGCCCTTGCAACGGAAAATGGCAAATCAGTGTTTTCATAGAATGTCAAAAAGATTCAAATGATGAGTTGCTCAGGCGATCGGCAAGCTGAAATCTACCAGTAGCTTGGCCCTCCGGGCCGTGCGAAACTCGGGCCAGGGGCCCAAGCTACGGCAAACCAACTCCGCCGCTCGTCTAATTAGCAGACGTAAAACAAAAAAAGGGAGTCCTAAATGCGAATCGTCTTGAGTCGCTTCAATATTTTTCGGTGGATTTGGCAGGTGAAAAACGAGTTCAGGGGAGTCTCCAAAAGAGGTTCGTTTCGGCCATTTCTGGAGTGCCTTGAAACCCGAGTCGTGATGGACTGCGACCCTCTTCTTCTCGATTGCAGTGCCACGCCAGCACCAGACGTTTTATGGTCACCCGAGACTCAGAAGTCCGTAATTGACGATTGGCAAACTCAGTTTGCTGCATTGGGTGGTTTTGTAAACAACGTCGATGCTAGCCGCTGGACGAGCACGGCAACGAATGGAAGTGGTCTTACACAAGGGCATCCGTCCACCATAACGTGGAGTGTGCCTCCGGACGGAACGACATTAGGAACCGCAGTGGGGGAACCGAACACTCCAAGCAACCTGCGTTCGATGCTCAACGGACTGTACGGTTCGATCAGCACTTGGCTCCCAGTCATTCAACAAGTGTTTGACCGTTGGGAAGCCGTCTCCGGAATAGACTTCGTTTACGAATCGAGTGATGATGGCGCCCCCTACAGTAGTGCGAACCGGGGCATCCTAGGCGTGCGCGGTGACATGCGGGTCTCAGGTCATGCGATCGATGGGCCTAGCAACATATTAGCCTACAATTTTTTCCCAAACATGGGCGATATGGTACTTGATACGGCCGACACTTTTTTCAATACGTTGACCAATAACTCCTTGAGACTTAGGAATGTTATGGCGCATGAGTCCGGTCATGGAATCGGTCTCTCGCACACTTTGCCACAAAACAGCACGAAGCTGATGGAACCCTTCGCAAACCTCAATTTTGATGGCCCACAGGCGGACGACATTTTGCGGGCCAATCGAGCCTATGGCGATCCATTGGAAAACAACGACACGGCCGCTTTGGCATCTGGACTTGGTGCCGTCGGTTCATCTGCCATACAGGTTTCCGATATCAGTATTGACGATGACTCGGATGTCGACTTTTTCAGTTTCAATATTTCGTCAGCTTCGATTTTAGACATTGCGATCAATCCATTAGGTTCGACCTATACCATTGGATTGGAAGGCGGTAGTACGGAGAGCTTTGACTCTAAAGCGAATAGCGACCTAGCATTTTCTCTCTTAGCGTCGAACGGAACGACCGTCATTGCGAGTGCGAATGCCACTGGCCTTGGAGGCAATGAATCGCTGATTGGAATCAGTCTGAGTCCTGGTCAATACTTCCTGCGTATCACTGGAGCACAGGATGCCGCGCAAATGTATCGACTAAGCCTGTCCGCCTCAACTTCCGGACCTGATACAACGCCTCCTACCGTAACGAACCGAACGCCCGCACCGGGATCCACGATCACATCGACGACCACCAATATCGACGTGACGTTCTCGGAAGCCGTACAGGGAGTGGATGTTACCGATTTGGTATTGACTGGGACATCCGCGGCTAGCGCTGTAAAGGGGGCTCCAACGAACCTGGGGGGCAATGCATGGCGATTCCCAATTAGCGGACTGGTCAATGGTTCCCTGAACGTTTCCCTTGCACCGGATGCGAA
>JAYVPJ010000119.1:0-21301 GCA_043757445.1 Pirellula sp.
AGGAAATTGCTGTTCCATTTTTGTGGGTATCGAATTTCGGTAACATTTTGGTTGAGGCAACCATAATCGTTCGGTAGCGCTTTCGTTGAGGCAATGCGAACGATAACGACAATTACACTTTTTCCAATAACGCTGCCAGTGTCCAAGTATTCGGCGACCGAAACTCGAGAAAATAGTAGCCATTTTCAAACATTCGCATCAGACAAAAGCTAAACGAGAGGCCAATCAAATCCGAACTCATTCAACCTCTCAATAGAACTAATGCCGTAAAAAGCGAGACTTGCGACGCACATAATCAAAATTATGCAAAAGTTTCCAATTCTCGCGAAGTGATTTTGGGTTCATCGTTGTCCGTTACCGTTGTCCGAAGCAAGTTCGCAATTTGCCGATCATTTTTTCGGTTCGCCGTTCGACGCTCCGAACGGAAATCGCAAATGTGTTCGCGATGTCTACCTTGGAGGTCCCTATACGGATCATTTCAAACAATTGCTTCGTGTCTGAATCCAAAAAAGCGGCAATTTTCACAAACAGCTCGTTCTTAATTGCGATCTCAATTGGGATGGGTGCTTTATCCGCGACTTGTTCATCTGTAACGATCGCAACCACTGTGCAAAGGCCTTGACGTTTACGGCACTTAGCCCCCTCAATTGCCCGGGCAAGTCGTTTCGCGACAATCTTTTTACAAACTCGCCGAAGTACTTTTACTTGCTCATCGTACGGTAAGCAACCGATTCGTAGTATTTGCTTGCCGTACCACTTTCCCAGTCTATCCAGGCTTTCGCTTGCAACGATTGATGTATCGACAGCCGCGCGCATACCCTTATTCAGTCCTCTTTCAGCCCAACAGTTTGCAAGCGACGAACACGTTGCAAAAACCGCGTCATTCGATAGATGTATTGGATTGAATGTCTCGGGATTTGTAATGTCAGATGGCGTCAAAGTTTGGGCGATGGGCATGATTCGTCTTTCGCTGGGAATTACAAGTGAATATCCGGGAGAGTTCGAATGACAACAACGTTTTAGCAAGTAACTGGTGCATAAGCAACCAAATTTTTGATTCTGCCTCTCGCTTGGACTGCGATCAAAACTTTTTAACTCTTTCTCAATGAACCTCAATCGCGAAGCTACACGATTGTGTCTAGCGTCAACTGTTTCTCCCCATCCGCATTGACTCATTGAAGTCGTTGCCGAACGATTGTGATTGCCTGATTAGGATGTTTGTACGAAGAAAGCCGGTGGCATCAATTCGACCATAGCAGCCACAAGACATGGGTACCAGCCGACACTCCTTTTGAGTATGCTTTGAAGAGGTGATTGAGCAAGTAGTCTAAAGAGGCTGCAACTCCCGATCGCACAGGCAACCAACCTCTCCAAATGAACCCGAAAAAATGAGTCTTATGCAAAAGGCGATTGCAATCGTGATTTGCATCGTTCAGTTTGTCATGCTCTGGAATGCTGCTGACGAACTCAGTCCAAATCCTGACGAGTTTGCGCATCTTGTCGCAGGGATTTCTTATTGGCGAACGGGTGAAGCTAGTTTGTACAACGTAAACCCTCCATTGGTTCGACTGGTTGCCGCTTTACCATGTGTACTTAGAGGTGTCCGTGTCCCTGAATTGGATTTGAAAGTCGATAGGACGACGCGCCGAGAGTTCGCCTTTGGAGAGCGATTCATTGAAGAGAATCCACAAGCAGCTTTCTCTCACCTGGTGATTGCAAGACGAGCTTGTTTGGTCTTTGTCGTTTCAGGGACCGTTGCAGTCATTCTGCTTGCGGGACTTCTGATTAACAATCAAGCCGGTTTGGTGGCTGGATGGATTTGGGCGTTCAATCCAATCACCTTGGGGTATTCCATTCAGCTGGGCTGCGACATTCCAGGAGCAAGTGTAGGCGCATGGGCGCTCTTAAGCAGTGCACTTGCAATTGAGAAACCTACTAGGAAAAACGTGTTCATTGCTGGGATTTGTCTTGGATTGGCAATCGCAACCAAAAGTACGTGGATAGTGGCCACTACTTTATGGCCGATTGGATTCATTGCTATTTGGGGCTACGTCCGAATTTCAGGTAGCAATAAGCGTTTCACTAAATTTTCAAACTTGAAGCTTGCGCAACTGGTCGGAATCGTTTCGTGGATTTTGTTTCTCGCCATCGGAGTGATATTCCTAGCGTACCGTGGACATGGAATTCTCACCCAGTTAGAGGACTATACCTTTGTAAGTGCTTCGCTTTCCGGTAGCACGCCCGTAGGGAATCGATTTCGGGGAACTTGGGCTGGGGCTGTCCCTATTCCAGTTCCTCGATCATTTGTTGAAGGTATCGATCAACAGTGGGAAGATTTTGATAGGCCTCGTTGGGCATTCTTGTTCGGCAAATGGAAACTCGGTGGCTGGTGGTGGTACTACATTGCCGCACTATTCGTAAAAATGCCTATTGGTTGGATTTTGTTGCTTCTTGCTTCAATGCGGCATGCTAGTAAGGATCCAAGATTGATTGCCATCGGAATCTGTTTACCCGTATTTTTTATTGCGATTGTAAGTTTGAAGATCAACATGAACGAACATAGCAGGTACGTTTGGCAAGTGTTGCCGATGCTGGCCGTGATAGCGTCGACCTCCGTTGCGTATTCATCCACAACATTCTGGAAAATGACAAGCCTTTCCTTAGTGGCGTGGATAGTGGGCGCGGGACTGCTTACCTTTCCTTTCGGGATCGCGTATTCCAACGAATTATTCGGGGGACCATCTCGCATTTCAACGCATTTGGCATCGAGCAACGTCGATTGGAGTCAGGGCTGGGTCGCAGCTAGAAAATGGCTTAGTTCGGATAGGAATCGAGACCGGTCTATCGGAATCGTCTCTCCAGCATGGTATCCACTGAGTGTGATTGGTATCGAGACAATTGACGACGATCCATTGACTGAAGAATCGACCTTTGCACCCGACGTCCCTATTCTAGTTCTAGTTTGCATTCATGATCGAATGGAGATCGAACGAAGTAACAGAAATGCGTTCTCGATTGCGAGAAAAATAAAAACAATTGCGTATTGTGTTGAAGTTTATGAATTCCCGTTCGTTGAGCGTTTTCGGCTGCATGGAACAAAGCAATACCACGATCTCAAGTGGCATCGATTTAACAATTGAAACATTTCCGTAAAAATTCGGTAAATTGGAATAGGTAACGGCGGTAGCCGCCGCATGTGAGCTTCTGTTGTTTCAGTCGATTATCTCAATCCGTTCGGATTGAAGGATTTTGAGACGGACAAGCTAGTATGCGTGGACGTAAAGGCAACCGACAAGCGTGGCAGGGATTTTGTCATCGAAGTCCAGATCGTGGTTCAATCGAGCTTTGCCAAGCGGGCTGTCTTTTATGCTTGTGAAGCTTATACCGATCAGCTCCGAGTTGGCCAAGGGTACAGTGATCTCAAAGCGACGTATTCGATCTGTTTACTGATGCGAAATTTATGGGACGACGATCAACCACATCACCAGTTTCGATTGGTTGACCGTGAAAGCGGGCGAATCTTGGAAGATTCGATCGAGATTCACACGGTCGAGCTTGCCAAGTACAATGGAGTTTCGACGGAAGTTCGCAGTGCGAGCGTCCTGGAGCAGTGGGCCTATTGGATTAAGAATTCGAGTGAACATACAGTCGAAGAGCTACGAGAGTTGCTTCCAGGTTTGGAGTTTCTTCGGGCGACGGGAGAGTTGAATGCGATTCGAGAGATAACGGAGGAAAAGCAGATGTACGATGCAAGAGAGAAAGCCAGTTTGGACATCCAGTCCAATTTGATCGATGCGCGACAAGAGGGCCGTCAAGAGGGTATTGAAATAGGCGAGCAGCGTGGCGAGCAACGCGGCAGGCTTAAAGCAAGTATCCAGATTTATGAAGGGCTTCTTTGTGATTCGGTAACTTCCGAAAGCAACTTGAGTAGTCGATCCATAGAGGAATTGGAATCGACGGTGGCGCACTTGCAAAAACGTCTTCGCGTCCGGACAACTTAGATTCAGATCACGCGAGTAGGTAATGAAGTGGATTAAGCGAAAGGTTTCGTCAAATAATTGAGTCATTCCGTGTAGCCGTTGCAAAAACCAAATGACTTGACTCGGGACTCTCGATACATGGCTCGAAGAATTAGCTCAGGCGTTACGCTAATCGAATTGATGGTCGTGTTAATGGTCTTTGGAATTCTGACTGTGTCGAGTCCCTCATAGCGCCTTACTTGGTCGAAACCGAGATCTTCGTTCGTGGAAAACTATTGTATAGGACGCCGCCGCTACGGTGATAAACGAACAAACAGGCATGCGGCCGTCAATTGGACAGATCCATAGTTTGCGAAAATGAGGAGTATAGGTTGCATGAGGAGCATCGACATGTTTAGACTGTAGGCCGTCAGTATTTCAAGGTGGTTTAGCCGTCCGTTCTTCAGAGAAATTTCATGTACCATTTTTTCAAGCGTGCGGTTGCGTTTCTTCTTTTTTCGGCAACGATTCATGCTGTTGACGTTCGAGCTCAGTTCCAGGGTAGTATGGAGCCACCCAGCGAATACAAAACGGGATATGACGCCATTACGGACGAACATGCTCAAGAATGGCTTTCGATACTTGCGGGCCCCGGCTTCGAGGGTCGGGGTTCTGGGCAAATCGGTTACACCAAAGCCGCGCATTGGGTCGCTGGCAAAAACGCCGAGTTCGGCTTGGAGCCGATGGGTGACGGTGGCACTTACTTTCAAATGCTGCCCATGTCGCGACTGTTCGTTGAGCCGACTCAATCGCGGTTGACAGGCCCAAATGAACTTTCGATCCTATTTGAAAAGGCTATCGGACTCGAACGCTTTACCAACGTACCTGAAGTCAGCGGCGGTGTGGCTTTCGTGAGGCTCGCGGGAGATGCTCCAAAGCTTGATGACTCTGTTTCGCTTCGTGACAAAGTCGTCTTTTACACCGCTGACGAGAAAGCACAGGGACGCGCTCAAATGCTCCTTGCTCGTCAGAGACCCTTGGCAACATTCCGCATCGTAGATGCTCAGCCAAAGTCGGGCTCGCAAATACAAAGGGAAAGTGGACGACAACGCGCCGCAAGTCTTTCAGGAACCATTTCAATCGCCGCCGCAACGACTATCCTTAAGTCGCTCAAGGGCGATTCAAGTTGGATACAACAAGCCGAAGGGGATAAGGCCGAAGGGGATAAGGCCGAAGTGCATTTGGCAGACGGAGATGTCAAGCTCGAACTTCGCTACCGTGAAGAACCCGCTGCCGTTCCGAACGTGCTTGCATGGCAAACGGGCTCCGATCCTGAGCTACGGAGTGAGTACATCGTCATCGGTGCGCACTTGGACCACCTTGGCCTTCAAAATGGCACGCTTTTTCCCGGCGCCGATGACAATGGGTCTGGGTCGACTGCCTTGCTGAATATCGCACGAGCCATCACTGCCAACCCGTTGAAGCCAAAGCGAAGCATCCTTTTCATGTGGTTTGCTGGCGAGGAAATTGGACTCATCGGGTCTGCCCACTACGTCGATCACCCACTTTTGCCGCTGGACAAAATGGTCTGCATGCTCAACGTGGACATGGTCGGACGCAACGAAGAGAAGGATGGCGAAACCGCTAGCGAAAACGAAACTTCGATCCATTTGGTTGGCAGCAAGAAGGGCAACCCTGACCTGCACGAGGTGATCATTAGGGCGAACCAATATGTCAACTTTGCGTTCGAATACGACGAAGAAGGGGTCTTCGGTAGAAGTGATCAATCCAACTTCTTTAAGACGGGGACTTCAGTTGCATTTCTTTTCGGCGGCTTTCATCCAGATTATCACCGGCCATCCGACCAAGTATCCAAAATCAATTTCCACAAAATCGCTGCAGCTGCCAAACTTTTCTACCTAACTGCGCACTTCGCCTCCGAGCATGGAGCGTTCAAGAACCCTCCCAAAGAGGAAAACAAGGAAGGTGACGTCACGACTGGAAAGTAGTTGCGAACGCCTAGCGTGGCGGATGCTGCCAGCATCCGAACCGACGCAAGCTGCGTCGGCCACGGGCTAACCCAGTAGTCCTAGAACCAACCTCCCAATCGCTGCAAACATTTTATTGGTACGACTTGGTGCGGTTCTCCGCGTTCGAACGCATCCGTTTTTGTTGCTTTTTACGTTTCCCAACATAATAAATAGAGGTGCGTTTTGTTCGAAGCCTCAGCGAGCAAGTTTGCATCAAACTGAATACCGCACATTTTCAACTAAATGAGTATTTCGAATGAAGCGATTTTGCCTTGCTCTACTATGTTTCCTTTGTAGCACTTCGCTGGGATCTAGCGCCGATGATCCTACGGCTAGATTTCTGAGCTACACCGGCAACGACCTTTTTCCAAGCTACATCATTGCCACAGCCACTGTGGACTGGAACGGCGAGGAACAACGAGCGGAAGACAAAAAGTCCGACGACGATCCTGAACTCGAAGAGGGAGACATTCCGCTTTTTGGTGATGAGAATGGCAGTGTGGGCGTCGAACTTGAAAATGTGCCTGAAGGCGCAAAGATCAGCGTTGAGATATCCGGTGCAGGCTTTCTTAAGAAATCCAAATGGGAAGGCGAAAGCGATGACGATTACGACTTAATCCATATCTATCCAAAAGCGCTTTGGGACTATGATGCGCTGCGTCGGTGCGATCAACAAAAACCCGCGAACTTGAAAATCAAGGTCTCCATAGATGATTCAGTCATTGCTGAAATCGACGAAACCGTACTTCTTCGATCGATCAATGACTGCCCGTTCTATGTCAAGCTGGACGACGTCGGCGATGACATTGAAGATATCTCGGTTACTTTCGCCGCTTACGTCAATGAAAATCATCCATGGATCGACGGACTTCTTAAAGAGGCGTTGAGTAGCGCCAAAGACCAAGAACTAATCAATGGGTTTACCGGCTATCAGTCGGGAAGTCAGGAAGAAGTGCTTGCACAGGTCTTCGCCATTTGGAATGCTCTTCAACGTCGGGGTATAAAGTACAG
The DNA here is from genome assembly GCA_043757445.1 of Pirellula sp. GTDB lineage: Bacteria > Planctomycetota > Planctomycetia > Pirellulales > Pirellulaceae > JBKCUI01. The sequence goes on from JAYVPJ010000119.1 coordinate 7,001, forward strand.
CGATGTTTCGACAGCCCCACCGAGCAAGTTCGTTTACAGTCAAACGGTTCGATTCGTTGATGACACCGTGCAATCTGCCCAGGCCAATTGCGTGGATGGATCGGTACTCATGGCGAGCATTTTGAGACGGATCGGTCTGGACGTTCATTTGGTCATGGTACCCGGTCATTGCTTTTTAGCATTTTCAGATGGCGACAAAGAGAATCCAACGCTGTTTGGTTTGGAGACAACCACGTTAGGGCAAGATAATCTAAAACCTGTGCTCGAGTTACCAAAACTTCCGGCAAAGTTGAAACAAAAGGAATTCGAAAAATCGCATGGAACATTTGTCGCAGCTCTGGACGCGGGCAAAAACCATATCCTCGAACACGCTGACGCATTTAAATCCAAAGAGGATCCGAATACCCAGTTCATCTCGATCACGGCCGCTCGCGAAATGGGCGTCATGCCTCTGGGGGCTGCTGTAGACAAGTCGAAACGCGATCGCTGACGCCGGAATGTTTGATGAATGCTTAGCCGACATGATTTTGCTATGATACTAACCCTGTCATCGATTCACGATTCAAACGAGGTTGTGTCATGTGCTTTCGGAGAACACGGTTTGCTCATTCGACTAAGAGATCGCTACTTTTTCTTTTCCTTCTGGCTGCTTGTTGCGCTACTAAGGTAGACGCTCAATGGACACCGCTGGTACTGCCAGTCGAACTGCAAGTCGGCTATGCGGTCAGAACGCTCGACTTAAATGGCGATGGAAAGCTCGATATTCTAATTGCCGATAGCAAACGCTACCTTTGGTTGGAGAATCCAACTTGGCAACTCCATGTTATCCATTCGACTCCTGAGGCCAAGAACGACAACGTGTGTATGGCTCCGCACGACATTGATGGCGACGGCAAGATCGACTTGGCAATCGGCCATGATTGGCAGCCCAACAATACGACGTCGGGCGGCGAGATTGGTTGGCTAAAATCGCCGACCGATCCGCGTCAACCATGGAAGTATTTCAAAATCGCCGAAGAGCCCACGACTCATAGAATGAATTGGGGCGATGTGAATCAAGATGGACGCATGGAATTGATTGTGCTGCCACTGAAAGGACGGAATTCGGTCGCTCCAGGTTTCGACCAAACTCCGGTGCGACTCCTGCAGTTTGAGATTCCGAACGTTCCCGAATCCGATCCATGGACCATGAAAGTTCTAGATGAGTCGAGGCACGTGTCCCACAACTTCGAAATCGTTGATATGCACGACGAGGGCAACACCGACATTCTGATAGCGAGCTATGAGGGGGCAACTCGATTGATGTTCACGAAGGATGGCAAAAGGATTGTTTACCCGCAAGGTATGGGCCATCAAGGGATAGCGCCCGCACTTGGTTCAAGTGAAATTCGGCTCGGTCATTTTACGGGCGGAAGTAATTTCATTGCGACCATTGAACCTTGGCATGGCGACCAAGTTGTAGTGTATTCTTATGATACCAATCGAGCTCTACGCTTCATGCTTCGCAACGTGATCGACAAAGAACTCAAATGGGGGCATGCGGTAGCCTGTGCAGATCTCGATTTCGATTCAGACGATGAAATCGTGGTTGGCGTTAGAGACAATGCAGATGCACCGCACCGTTGCGGAATAAGGGTCTATGACTTTGCAGGGGACAAATGGGAACGGACTCTTGTCGAGCCAGGTCAAATTGCTGTTGAGGATATGGTTGTAGCCGATCTTGATGGAGACGGCCGCAAAGACATCATCGCAGTCGGCCGAGCAACTCACAACGCAGTCATCTACTGGAATCGTCACTAGTTTGGTTTTTGGCAACTATCGACCAACTCCAGAGAACGCTCTATGAAAATTTCGCCGGTCATTTCTCCGAGTGAAGTTTTGCTCACGTAGTCATAGCGAGGGAAACTCGCGAAATCGACCTTCGTTAGGATATAGCCGAAGGCATCGTTCGTAAGGCCGAACAAGAGATTATGCTGGCCATGCATCTTCCGCTTCAAATAGAAACCGATATTGGGCAGGGCTTCCCCAGGGATTGTCAGTATCTGCGCGTTTCCTAAATTGACTACGTTGATGCGTGTTGTGATGGTATGGTCGGGATTGCTTGGGTACTTCAATGGCGAGCCTTGAACGACCATCCATAAAACTTCATTGTTCACCGGAAAGGTCACGTCAGCTGATGCGCAAAGCAGTGTCGGGGCGATTTGCAAAGGTGCTTCGCGAACGATTCGAATGGCCTCATCGGCCATTGTTTTTCCAATACGCTGACATTCCTCCCACGAACGGTTGTCTTGCCAGTAACCACGCAATGCATCCTTTGGCTTTTCTAGATTGCGATTGTCGGCAGTGACCATTCCACCCTGCGCACCGTTCATAAACATCGCCATACCGCCAGATTCGCTTTCCAAACGATCGCGCAACGGGCCAACTAGATCGGGACTAACTATTCCCAGTTGCGACCCAAGCACTTCGGGATGAATCGCATAGTTCACTAAGGTGGCAATCGTTTTACCGTCGAGTTCGATCGCTTGAATCACACTCATCCGTCGATCATACAGGTCAGGCGCATAGTAGTTGTATGCAATCTGGCCCCGCGCCTCATCCGTGCCTACCTTGAGTTGAGCCGGACGAAGGCTATCCAATGCATCGTTGATCGCTTCGGCCGCTTTCTTGCAAACCAAATCTATGTATTTGAGATCGCCAGTATGGCCCCCATTTCTGTCAGGAAAGGCGTAGCAATCAGGCGCACTGTGGGTGTGCGTTGAACCGATCAAGATGTTTGCCGCGGGAATCCTAGGCGTCTGACTTCGAACCCGATCGCAGAGAACCGATGGAAATCCTAGCAAATCCAAAGCGACAAAAGCTACGGTTGTCTGACCGTTTCGAAACACAATCGCACGCGCCTCAAGTTCGCCGCGTTTTTCCGTTGCCGGCGACGTCGGTCCCATCCCGCCGGAGACAGGCAATAACGGATTGGGGGTAATTACTCGCCGACCAACGCCGACTTGCAATTGCTCGCTCCTCGCATCGGTGGCCATGACAACTACAAAGAGTCCAAGACATAAAAACGCTCGTATTGAAAGGTTGACATTTCGGCTTAGCATATTCATTCCGCAATCCTAGGAAACTTAAAAATGGAACCTTCTATGCCAGTTGATATTGTATCGAAGTTTCTAAGCACGCGTGAAGAAGTATTTTGGCATAACATGTAGCCGACGTCGCTCCGCGACTCGGCAATTCAATGTCGCGGAGCGACACTGCCACAACGATCGAATCAAAGAACTTCTGCCTTAGTGCTTACTCTGCTGCTCGCATTCATGCAAAGGATCGAACGCCTGTGACATTTACTCCGCTGCCGATAAGGAGATCCTGATCGTAGGTCCATTGGTAAAGTCGGCCAGTCTTTTCAGGTGGAAGTATCTGGATGCTTTCGAAACCTGCATCGCGGAACCACTGAATCAATTCTTGCTGCGTATGGTGGTGTTGAAACTTAGGAGCCCACCAGTCATGAGTATCGCAAACCCGGTTTTCATAATTCGGATGTGCAGAGAAGTTCACGATTTTGTTCAGCGTTCGATTGACAATAGGGATGCCACCAAGAATCGCACCGAGGTGACAGAAGGGCATAAGCACCTGCGTCGGGAGCTTGGTGGATACCGAACGCAGGCCGGTGTTCATCAGTTCCTGCCACCACTGATTGCGTCGATACAGCCAGACAGAATATCTACCACCTGGTTTCACCAGTTTCGAGACTTCTTCAAAGACCGTTTTTGTGTCTGAGTCATGGTGCATTACTCCAATGGAAAACACGAAATCAAACGACGCCTTTTCCAACGGCAATCGCTTCAAGTCTGCTTGCAGGAAATGAGTATTCGGCAAATGCGAACAAAGTTGCCGGGCCTTATCGACGGCTCGCGTATGATCTGCGCCAATAACGGTTGCACCTGATTCGCCGCAGATCTTGGCGTATCGACCGCCCCCGCAGCCCGCATCCAGGATGCGAAGTCCTCGCAATTTTTCCAGCAACACACCGGTTTTTGCCGCAAATGTCTTGCGGTCTTCCTCTTCATGAGCAACCTCAAATTTTGTCCACTGATCTCCAAAGCTTTCAAGGTGCTCATCACTTACGAAACGCGGTATCCCATCCAATATTTGGTAGGACGCCCCGCTACGTTGGGACTTAAGACTATGGCCATCCTCGGAAAGCGTTAACGGAAGACTATCTGCGAGGCTTCGCAGTGCAGAAAGGAAATCAGGATTGAATGAATCGGAATCGTTCATGCCACCGCTTCGTTGCCAGTCAGCCGATCGCGGCTGCCTGGGTTGTTAGTGATCTTGCCGGACTCCAGTTGGTCATCGGTTACAAACACTCGACCGTTTGCAATTGTGGGGCCTGAGTAACCGAGGCTAACCGGCTGCTTCCACTTCAAACGGAGCCCCTGTTTCGGAATAGGCTTCGCGACAGTCCCTTTCGCGAGCAACCCGTCCCGAGTAGGACCATTCCATTGCGTCCAATCCTGTCCGAAAGCGAAAGTTGAAATCGCGAAACCACCGACGATTGCGAAAGAATATATTCGAATAAACGTCATGGCTAACTAAACCTCAATGGTGGAGATGATAGAGTATTGGATAAGTCTAACATAATCGACTTGGAGATGCTGTACGGCTCAAGGCCTTCTTCCCGATCTTAATCCGCTGCCCGCGGTCAGCAATTGCTTGGTTATGTTGGCAACAGTTCGCCGTTGACGATCACAAGGCATTCGCTGATTTCATTGCTGAATGGCGAGGCTGCAAGAACAGCCTGGCCCCATCTATCGATTGGCGAAAAACAGCAACGAGACTACAACCTAGATGAAAGGAACCCAAAGAATGGAGAGCTTACCATTCGACTATCGTCGCGTTTTTTTAATCATGAACAGCCACTCCGTTTCCTATCTGTCGCTGTCCCAGGTCCACCACCATCCAAGACAGGCTCAACGCTTGACTTATAGGCGACAGTTATTAATGGACATTTCTAGAATTGCCAATGCGCCCAAGGCTTCCAGTTTTTCCATGATCGAAATGACTTCGCTGCTCTTGACCATCGCTCTGACCGCGCACCAGCCGCTATCCTCAAGACTAGTAACGGTCGGGGAAGTAAAGCCTGGTGTCACCGCTTCGGCGGATGCTAACTTGGCTCGAGGAATATTGTATTCAAGCAAGGAATAGTCGCGAGCAATTACCACCCCTTCCAGTCGCCGAACAATGCGATCCGCAGTAACAATGTCGCGACAGCCTGGGCTTTGAACCAGGACCGTCTCGTAATGGCCGATCTCTGTCAGGATTCGCAGCTGGTTTGCCGCTAAAGTACTGCCGGTTTCAACGAGGTCGACAATCGCGTCGGCGACGCCAAGCGAAATCATAACCTCCACGGAGCCGTTAAGTTTTACGAGATGCACCGGTGCATCATGTTGCTTAAGAAAACGCTCGGTGGTATTGGGAAAGCTAGTTGCAACTCGCTTGCCGGCCAATTGGCTTGGCTGTTCCACATCGGAATGCGAGGGTACGCAGATCGCCAACTTGCATCGTCCGACGCCTAGCTTCATGCGGACTTGGACTTCTGCATTGGCTTCTTGGACCAAATCACTACCGGTGATTCCCAAGTCGATCGCACCCTCAGCGCACAGCGTGGGAATATCGTCGGTTCGCAGGAACGTAATTTCGACCGGCATACTGCTGACCCGTGCAAACAACGAACGATCTTGCCGACGAAAATTGAGCCCGGCTTGCAGTAGCAATTCGGTTGCCAGTTCGCTTAGCCTCCCTTTGCTTGGGATGCCGATACGAAGATGATTTGCAATACTATTCACGAAGCACTCTCCTGACCGCGTCGACGTTTTTCTTCAAGCCCCGAGACCCCCTCACGCCGTTCCAGTTCACGACGAAGCAAGTCTACGCTAATACCCCGACTCGCCAAGAGGACCCAAAGGTGAAAAACCACGTCACATGCTTCTCGGACAGTATGCTGGACGCCTGCTTCACCGGGTTCCCCAGCTGCCTCGATCACCTCGTTGGCCTCCTCTAGGATTTTGCCCCCAATTTTCGGAAGGCCACCTTGAAGCAATTGCGTTGTGTACGAACCCTCGGGTAACTCGGCAACGCGATGATGGAGTTCGGCCATCAATCGATCTAGAATATCATCTGACATTGGTTGAGAATTGATTAAATGCCAACTGAGCGTTTTGCCCACCCGGACTATTGAAGTAGGGATGTTTAGAAAAAGATCAGGCGGCGCTTTGGAGTTCCCCTTCGGAAACCGAAGGCCTCGCTTTAGATCGGCGATCGAATCGACGACGAAGTTCATACCGCATAATTAACATATATCTCGAAACGACGTTGTGTCGCGATTGGCTTGGCTCAAAAACTTTGCCAAGTGGTCCAGCTAGAATTGCCGGCAGCAAGATGAGTTCGGCAACGACGCCCGCAATCAAGATGGTCAGCATTAGCCAACCAAATCGCTGGGTTGGAGTGAACGTACTGAATGCGAAAACAGACAATCCTAGTCCGCTAATACAAGCCGCTTGAAGCGTTGGCGTTGCACAGCGTTTGTACGACGCAATGATGGCCTCTCTCCGGTTTCTAAGCATCTTTACGTCTACACGAAACCAAGACAGGAAGTGAATCGTGTCGTCGACGGCCACGCCCAAAGCAATGCTGGCTGACATCATCGAACCAATATCGATAGGAATGTCCAGCCAACCCATGGCTCCGAAAATGATAAAGATGGGCAAGACATTTGGGATCATCGCGACCAAGCCTGCTCGAATGCTGCGAGACACAAACATCATCAGCGGTGTTATGGTTAGGAACGACCACAAGGTGCTCTCCACCAGGCTTTGGAGAAGGGCCCGTTGGGCTTTGTAAACGATGGGGACTACGCCGGTGTAAACCGAGGAAACCATCGGCTTGGAATTCGGCTCAATAGCCTGTAAATCGATGACTTTGCCCAGAGTTACTCCCAGAGTTCCGATTTCGGCATTCGTAAAGGCACCGGTCAAGACGACTGCATCGTATTTACTAAGTTCCTGGAATTGAACAAAAGGCATGGAGGCTGGATCATCGGAAAATCGCAGTACCTTGACACGGGCCTTAGTTAAAAGCGAAGCGACTTCATCCGATCTTGTTTTGTAAGGAGAAACCAATCCCGCTGCATCGGACTTCTTATTCGTTGGATCCCAAATGACAACCTTTTTGCCGGTAAACTTTGGGTCTCCGTTCCAAGCAGCAATCTGTCGCAAAATCCGCACTCGATCGCCGTGAGCATCAATGATTGGAGAAACGGCAGCCCGTAGTTCGTGTACAAATTGTCCGTAGTCTACCCCCTCGAAGGCGGCGACTCTCAAACTGATGCGCCACAGTTCAGCCCCGGTCGCAGGGTCAACCCTTAAAAATCCAGACTTCTCTAGGTCCTCGCGTTTGCTTTCCATCGCCTTGTTGAACGCAAATCGAGTCGTCCATGTTACGGTACTAGAGTCCTGCAATGGCAAGCTAGACGCAAACGTGGCAGCTGACATGCTTCGTCCTACTATCTTGGAGCCCTTGTCGCCAAACTGATTTCGAATCGATTCTTGGATTTGGACGGTCGTTTCCATGCGTTCCAAAAACGTTAGTCGCGAAGCGTCTTCTACGATCTTGCTCTCATCGGTTTCGGTTTGATCTAGACGTGCTTCCGCTGCCTTTGCGATGCTATCGCTTTCGAATTGAATCACGATTTCAAGTGGCACAAGCATCCCGAGGTTCTTTTCAAGCCAACGATAGTCTTTCAAAATCCGAGCCTGCGAATCAAAAAGTTCAAGTAGGTCGATACTGGTTCGTGTCTTGGTGAGTCCAAAACCGACCAAGACCACAACTGCGATACAGGACGTTGCGACTCCAAAGTGGTTTCTTACGATAAAGCTGGCAAACATTCCCCAAATACGCTCGACATAGGTGTCGTCTCTAACTGCATGCGACTCGTGTTTCGAGGTCTTGACTGCCTCCGGAACCGAATCGATAACCCAACGCTTTGCATATCCAATGATGTGGAGTGCGGCAGGAAGCAGCAAAAACAATACGACGATCAAAATCATCACGCCTGATGCTGCGTACAAGCCAAACTTCCTGATCGGCGTCAATTCGCTTGCGCACAAGGAAAGTAGTCCGAGGGCTGTCGTTGTCGAGCACAACACAGCTGGCTTGAGCGCATGGATGACCGCCCGTTCTGTGGAGCCCCGCAATCCTCCGCTTTGAACGGCATCGCGATAATAATTGATAAAATGCACTGCCCCAGAAATAGCTAAAACATACACCAAGGAGGGCATAGAAAGGACGATCGCATCGACCGTTTCTCCAGTCGCCCAAATCATAGCTAACGCCGCGGCAGCGCTGGTAACCGAACAGTTGAAAACAATGAAGGTAAGCATTATGCTGCGCAGCGACCACCAAGCCAACATGATTCCAATCAGTCCCGATAAACCCGCCAGCCGAACGAGGGTCCGTTCGCCCTCTTCGTCGATCGAAATATTGTCAACAGGCGGCCCACCGAGATGCAATTGATCTTCAGGAATTCCCGCCTCGGCTATGAGGCGACGTAAAACGCCCGGTGGAACATTCGGCCTGAATATCCGCGTTTGGCCGTGGCCAAGAATCGGCTTTAGTTTCGCTGTAGTCTCAGGGTCGAGGGAAACGATGACACACGTTTGCCGTCCATCCGGTCCAAGCACGGATCCTTTGAGACGTTCAATCGCCTCGGCGTACTCTAGCGGATGTGTTCCGGTCGTTAACTGCTCGATCAATTGTCGTCCAGTCGAGACGCCTTTGAAATACTTCTTGGCTTCGCTCGCATCCACATCGTTTGGATCTGCGTTCTGCGGTGCGACTAACGACTCCAGTCTAGCAATCCGAGGGTCATCCCCCTCTCCGCCCAATTCTGGATTTTCGCCCAACTTGCAGCCATCCCAGCTAACCAGGATGAACTGGTCTGAGGGAAAGTTCTTTCTAAACCAGGAAAGTTCCCGAGTTTCAGGGAACGATTTCGGTAACCAGTCCTCTACCTTGTTCACATTGCTCTGGACCGCTTTGCCGGCGCCATAAAAAGCAAAGGGTACGCACATTAAGCTAGCGATGAGGATTAGCCATCCCCAGCGATCGTAAAACGTTTTTCCACCTGACGCTTCTTGCACTCTGTAGCCTTTCGACTGCGTAGCCTTTCGACTTCTTAGGCACGGATCTTTCGGAGCCTATCCTGCCATAGCGACTGTTTTTGCCCATGGAGTTTACTAGAACTCACTGGGATTCGACAGTTTGAAAATGTGAGTCTGCAAAAGAATCTATGTAAGCAGTCCGGGATTCCCTGCGCAATTGCTAGCTTCAAAGTCCCTTCAAAAACTCACTTCTTAGCTTCGTCATCGACTTTTATCCGAACCTTATCAAGGAAATTGGAGCCGATTTCGTTGAAACTTTAGGCGAATGTTTGAAAAAGCTTTTCGCAGCGATTGGCGCGAAAAATCAATAATTCCACCAGTAATTGGGCAAAGCTCAGCTTTTCACAGCCATCGACAGGGTGTATAGTTTAAAACAGACTGGTTGTTGAAATTGAGTCTCAACTAAAACAGGGTCGATCGCCGATCTTGTCTCGGACGAGCCATAGACTACCAATCTTGATGCGGTCTGACTTTTACGAAAACTTTCCAGTCTGTGGTTCCATGATTACTGACTCGGTTCCCCTCCCAATCGAATTTTTGCAGCCAGAAAGCCAAGGCACCATCGTTGAGATGTGTGGCCAGCCCTGTCAAATGCAGCGATTAGCTGAATTGGGAATTCGCCAAGGATGCAAGGTTCGCATGGTTTGCCGAGGTGAACCTTGCCTAATCTGTATCGAGGGTCGACGCATCAGCCTGAGGTTAGGTGATTCCGCCGATATTTTCGTTGTCCCAACTGCTGGATAATGACTAATCCGCATTTTAGGTTGGATGAACTCTGCCAGGGTGAGTCAGCCGTAATCGTTGAGATTCTTGGGGATGATGTCGTTGCTAGCCGTCTCATGGAGATGGGTCTAATAGAAGAGGAGCCCATTTCGATGGTTGGTCGGGCACCGATGGGCGATCCCACCGAGTATGCGGTACGCGGCTACCGAATCAGCTTGCGAAAAAACGAATCGACGCGTGTAATCGTGCGCAAGGAGTCGTGATCTTGCAGGCGAATTCCACTCCAAAGTCCGTACGCGTCGTGGCCTTGATTGGCAATCCAAATACAGGCAAAAGCAGTCTATTCAACGCCCTTTGTGGAATGAACGCTCGCGTTGGCAACTATCCCGGCGTAACGGTCGAGCAAAAGGTAGGGCGGCTTTCTGGTACGACTGAATGGATCGACGTGATTGACTTGCCAGGTACCTATTCTCTGGCGGCGCGATCGGCGGACGAAGCCGTTGCAGTCAATGTGCTGACAGGAAACTTACCTCAACATGCGAAACCCGAGGTCGCGATCATCATTCTTGATGCATCGAATGTCGAGCGAAACCTTTACCTATTCAGCCAGATTTATGAGCTCGGTTTGCCGGTCATCGTAGTCCTCAACATGTGGGACCGACTGGCTAGCGAAGGGCTGACTGTGGATGCCGATTTGCTTTCGCAGCGCTTAGGTGCACCTGTCATTTGCACTTCGGCAAACAAACGACAGGGGATCGACCAACTTAGAAGTGCGATCGTGCAAACCCTTAAAAATCCTGCCTCTCCGCCTTTGTCTCAACGACTTGCCCGTTCGTTGTTTCCAGCTGCTTTTCATCAAGAGGCAAACCTACTCGCCGAGTGGCTCGTATCCAACGGTCGTAAACCCTCGACCTATCAAGTCGACCGACTTTTGATCGATTCGGATGGCCATTTTCAAAAAATGATCTGTCAGTCTGGACTACCTGACATTTCCGAACGCATTGACGAAGCCAGAATGCGACTTCAATCGGCTGGCTGCAAGGTCCCAATGTTTGAAACCAAAGCAAGGTACGCTTGGGTCAGAAACCTGATCGATGGGGCGGTCGTGCGTCAAGAATCTCGCAGCGCTTCGCCAAGCGATCGAATAGATAAGTGGTTGACGCATCGTTGGGTCGGAATGTTAGTGTTTGTGATGATCATGTTTGTTGTATTTCAATCGATAACATTGTTTGCGAGGTTGCCGCAGAATGGAATCGAATGGCTTCAAGCACGAGCTAGCAATGGTGTTGAAAGAATAATTGCCCCAGGAGCACTTCGCAGCCTCATCGTGGATGGCGTTCTAGCGGGTGTCGGCGGCGTAGTCACTTTCCTACCGCAGATCGCCATCCTGTTTCTATTTATCGCAATTCTAGAAGACTGTGGGTACATGGCACGTGCAGCCTTCGTAATGGACAAGCTCATGACGACGGTGGGATTGAGTGGGAAGTCGTTCTTGCCATTGATGTCCTCTTTTGCGTGTGCAGTTCCAGGCATTATGGCGACACGAACGATTGAAAGCCGAAAAGACCGCATGGTCACTTTGCTCATTGCACCCTTGATGAGTTGCTCTGCTCGCTTGCCCGTCTATATATTGATGGTTTCGGCTTTTGTACCTGCGACCCGATACGCAGGCGGGTGGGTATCACTTCAAGGACTTGTGCTGATGCTAATGCAATCGCTAGGCGCCTTGGTGGCGATTCCCGTTGCATGGATTCTCAAGACGTTTTTTTTCCCGGGAGAGCCGGCAACCTTTTTGATGGAGTTGCACAGTTACAAGTGGCCTTCGCCGATAGTGATGTACCAACGTGTTTGGGAACGATTGGTTGCATTTGTTGTTCGAGCAGGAACGCTCATTTTTTGCACCTCCATTTTGGTTTGGGCAGCCGCGTACTTTCCCGGTGATCATAGATCGCTCGACCAATCTGTAGGCATGCTTGAGCAATTGCAATCGACACGAGCGGAGTGGATTCAAAAGCAACGGTCCAACCGAAACGACGAGGAACGATTGAGTTTGGAGGACTCGCGTGCTTTGAACCAAACTGCTATCGATGAAACGGAAGAGCAGGTCAATCGCCAACGTAGTCTATTGATCGAGAGTAGTTTTTTAGGCATGGCCGGGCATCGCATTGAACCTTTTGTAAAGCCACTCGGCTGGGACTGGAAGATCGGAGTGGCTGTCATCGCGTCATTTCCCGCGAGAGAAGTGATCATAGCTACATTAGGAACGATTTACTCGCTCGGGTCCGAACAAGACGAGCAAAGCCAGGGCCTTCAGGAACAAATGCAGTTGGCCGAATGGCCGGATGGCAAACCGGTATTCAGCTTGGCTACTGCCCTTTCGATCATGGTTTTTTTTGCATTATGCGCTCAGTGTTCGGCAACGCTAATGACCATTCGGCGAGAAACGAATTCGTGGCGTTGGCCAGTATTTTCATTCGTATACATGACAACTCTGGCATATATTGGGGCATGGCTAACTTTCCAATGCTTTCGATGATGGAGCCTGAAGCATGAATCTGCAAACCGTAATCGCAATGCTGGTCGTATCTTTGTGCGCTGTCTTCGTCCTGCGATCGTGGTTTTTTTTCTGGCTGGGACTTCTTCGCAAACCGGACCCAAATCAGACATCCCAATCGAGTTGCAACGGTTGCACCAATGGTTGCCAAAAAGCTAGCAGCGGCCCACGATTGGTTGAACTTAAACGCGAAGGGCCACAATGAGTCTAATGTTGGCGATACGAAATTGGGCTCCATGTTTTTATTTATTCTTCGCAACGAATGGAGTTGAGCCGTGGCAGATGCTGCCAGCATCTGAACCGTGGCGGATGCTGCCAGCATCTGAACCGTGGCACGCATCCAAACCGACTGCGGCTATCAAACCGACTGCCTCTTTCGAACCGACGTTAGCAACCTCGGCCACGGATGCCTCGGCCGCGGACGAAGTGGATATTAAGCCCGTATTGTTCGATGCCTACTTCCACGATAAAGCGCTTCGGTTAGACCTGTATCAAGGCGGCGACGCCAAGGAATCGGCAACAACTCTTCACAACCTGTTTGAGGAACCAAGTTGGCCGGAAAATCCCCAAAACCTCCTGTCTCCGTTTCCTTATGGTAAGTTCCTGGTCCAGGTTCGGGACTCCGCGTCAAATCGTGTGATTTATACAAAAGGTTTTGACTCCCTATTTGCAGAATACGCAACGACCAAGCCAGCAATATTAGGCAACAAAAAAATATTTCAAGCGACGACTAGAATTCCCCTGCCAAAGGCATCAGTTCAATTAACAATCGAGAAACGTAACGGAGATAATTCAAAATCCATTGTGTTCAGTGAAAAACTAGCGCCAACGGATCTTCGCATTCAACGCGAGTCGAGTAGCACCGTGGATAAGCCATTCGATATTCAAATCAAAGGCCATCCGCATGATTGCCTCGATTTGGTCTTCCTGTCTGAAGGCTACTCAGCATCTCAAGAGGAAAAGTTCAAAAGCGACGTCCAAAAGATGACCGACCACCTTTTGTCCCTCGCACCCTACAAATCTTCGAGCGATCGAATTAACATTCGTGGCGTCTTTCGAGCGTCTGAGCAATCTGGTACCGACGAACCGAATAAGGGCGTATTTCGAAACACGGCTCTGAATTCATCTTTCAATACACTCGGTATCGATCGCTATCTGTTGGTGGAGGACAATCATCGCATGCATCAAATGGCCGCATGCGTCCCGTACGACTCGATTGTTGTGCTCGTCAATACAACGACCTACGGTGGGGGCGCGATCTGCTTGGACTATTGCGTTTGCAGTACGGATTCACGTGCAAGCCTCATGGTCTTTGTGCATGAGCTTGGACATGGGCTAGCATATTTAGCAGATGAGTATGTAGGAAATGTAACGTACAACGATATTTATCCCGATGGCATCGAACCCGTTGAGCCAAACATCACTCGACAATTGGATCCAGACAAAATCAAATGGAAGTCGTTCTTGTCGAGGGACGCAGTCTTGCCAACGAAACCCAAGCCTGAAAATAAAAACGAACGGACGGTGGGTGCGTTCGAGGGCGGCGGCTATCTATCTAAGGGCATGTATAGAGCTCAAGCGAGCTGCCTGATGGGTAGCGCCAATCCCAAGGAAGTATTCTGCGTGGTTTGCGAGGACGCAATCCAACGCACAATCGATTACTACAGTCCAATTGCGCGACAATCTAAGTAGATATGGACAGCCGACGGCGCTAGCCTGGATATTGCATAGGTTTTTTGTTCTACCCCTATAGCGCGAAAGCTTTCGATCTGGTATCCATTGGATTTATGACAAGTCAATGGCGCC
>JAYVPJ010000120.1:0-21293 GCA_043757445.1 Pirellula sp.
ATTGGCTTCCGTGCTTGCGTGTAAGGTGTTGTAAACTAACAACTTATACGCAGCCGGGGCCACTTTAGTTTGCATTTGCATGAATAATCCGCGCTAGCGTGCGGGCAGGAAGTCAAGCAATTACCTGCAAATCCGGCCCTCATGCTAGCGCATTGAGGCTCAAAATTTACAAAGTGAAAGCCTTTGTGCATTGGCCAAATGGTTCATGAATAATCCGGGCTAGACTAGAACGTCTGTGCAATCACGGGTATCTTTTCACTATCCATTTTATTTGGTTTTCGCTAACTCATTATGAATGAAGATTTATGCCAAGTCTCACGGTTGAAGGAATCGGAACATTCGAAGTTCCGCCAGGAAAACGACTAGCTGCCGCCCTGTGCGAAGAAGCGGGTACGGATCAATTGCACGCTTGCGGCGGCAAAGCACGTTGCACCACGTGCCGAGTGGAGTTTGTCGCCGGCGAGCCCGATAAGATGACCGTCGCAGAAAAACAGGTCTTGGCGGCCAAGGGAGCCATTGGCGTTCGACTAGGTTGCCAGATTCTGTGCGAAACCGACATGTCCGTTCGCGTTATTAGCCGCTTGGAAGGAAGTGGCCGAAAGGATTGCGGTTCACCCTTGGCTGAGACGATTGAGCCAACACCCGTGGAATGGACCACGAAGGGTTAACAATGTGCGGTATCGCAGGTGGAGTTTGGTCGCACATTGCGCAGGGGCTGAGCCGCGATCAGCTGGTCCGAATGACCGATGCTATCGCACACCGTGGGCCGGATGACCAAGGGCACTTGATCATTCCGTCCAAAACAGACCTCTCGATCATTAATGGCCGGCCATCGCTGGGCGTAGCCCTTGGCTTTCGCAGACTTTCAATCATCGATTTGACCACGGGGCATCAGCCGCTTGGCAACGAAGACGGTACGGTCCAGATTGTCTTCAATGGCGAGATCTATAACTACCAACAACTTCGTCATCGGTTGGAAGGAGCAGGGCACACCTTTCGAACGCAAACGGACACGGAGACGATTGTTCACCTGTTTGAAGACCTCGGCCTCGAGTGCTTTGAGCATCTGAATGGCATGTTCGCGCTCGCCATTTGGGATGGTCGTAATGACCGCTTGGTCCTCGCTCGAGATAGGATGGGCAAGAAGCCACTGTACTACACAGTCCGAGACGAAAGGCTAGTCTTTTCTAGTGAACTCAAGTGCCTGATGACCTTGCCTGGGATCAGCAAAGAGATCGATCCTGGTGCGATCGATCTCTATTTGACGTATCAGTACATTCCTCATCCGCATTCGATTTACAAAGGCATCCACAAATTGCCGCCTGGGCACTATGCAGTCTTCGAAAACGGTAGCTTGCGAATCGAAAAGTATTGGAACGTTGACTGGTCCCATGAAATCGCAATCGATCAACCAACGGCTTCGGCTCAGTTGCGGACCATGTTGGATGATGCAGTCCGAATTCGATTGCGCAGTGATGTCCCGCTCGGTGCGTTCCTGTCCGGTGGCATCGATTCGTCACTCGTAGTTGCGATCGCCCAGCAGCAATTGGATAGGCCAATTCAGACTTTTTCGATCGGATTTTCGGAAGCAGATTTCGATGAAACGCATTACGCAAAAATGGTCGCAGACCATGTTGGCACCCAACACGAACGGTTTGAGGTAACGCCAGATGCGATGGGCATTCTTGATCGTTTAGTAAACCATTACGACGAGCCATTCGGCGATTCGTCAGCGGTACCCACTTGGTATCTAAGCGAACTGACTCGCAAACATGTGACAGTGGCACTAAGTGGCGATGGTGGCGATGAGCTCTTTGGTGGCTATGAACGCTATCGAGCGTTAGTGCTCAGTGGGCAAATGCAGTCTTGGCTGCCAGTGAGATGGCTCAATCAGACTTGGATCATCAAGCGACTGCCGGATTCGAGTGCGAGGCGATCGATCCTGCGTCGCGTTCGCCGTTTCTGCGAAACACTTGGTCAGCCCCCGATCGAGCGATACATGAATTGGATTCAGATCTTTAGCGAAGCGAGCCGGTTAGATCTCTATCAAGAGTCCTTTATAAAGCAATTGCCAGATCGAAATCCGGTTTCATTTTTGGCCGATGCCTGGCGCAATGCCGGTAAGAGGGACTTGCTCAGTTGTGCTTCGATCGCGGACCTTCAAACGTATATGCCTTGTGATTTGATGACCAAAGTGGACATTGCTTCGATGGCTCACTCGTTGGAGGCACGCCAGCCGCTGCTAGACTATCGCTTGATTGAATGGGCGGCATCTTTGCCGTCGAACTTGAAGCTTCGAGGAAAAAAAGGCAAGAGATTATTGATGGACACGTACTACGACTTATTGCCAAAAGAGATATGGCATCGATCGAAGATGGGATTTGGGGTCCCGATTGCCAAATGGTTTAGGACTTCTTTACGCGATCGAACCTACGATGCATTGCTGGGTGCCGACGCTCAATGCCATCAATACTTTCGACGCGAGGCTATAGCGACGTTGGTCGACGAACACATGACAGGCCGAGCAAATCAAGCGTATCGGCTGTGGAATTTGTTGTTCTTGGAACTGTGGCTCAGGAACCTCAAGTCGAGCCAGTAGACGGAAGTAGTGGATCTTGCTAAAGATCCTTTTGAGGGGAGGATCTTTAGCAAAATCCGCTACCCTAAAATCAAGATGAAAGAAAGCACTAAAGCGTTTAGGCGATAGGCGTTGAAATCCTACCATAGCCATTTCGTGGCACAGGCGTCTCGCCCATCAAAACATGGGTGGGACGCCCATGCCACTTGGTATGTTTGTTTCTGCCCCTCGCCTCACTAGCCCAACTACCGAGTTTTTGTGCTTCAACTCAAGCATTTAACCTCATTCAAGCTTTGCACTGCCCAATCTGTATTGATTGATTATTGACGTAGCAATTGTTAGGATTATGATGCCGGAATACGCTTTATCGCCTTGATTGTTTCAATACCCGAAGGGTGACACTTATGAGCTCAAAAAATCGTCGCAAACCAGTTTTGATCGACGTAAAGCGACTGGCTTCGTATGCTATTGCTGGAACCACGGCAGCTTGCAGTGCGGAGCCGGCCGAAGCCGATGTTTTCTATTCGACTGTAAATAAAGCTTTAGGTTCAACCATCATTGACAAAGTGGATGGCCACAATTTAATCTTCGCTCCGACCGGCGGTGGCGCCAATTGGAATTTCAGCCTGGGGCATGTATTAATTGATAATACACCTAATGGATATGCCTTCGCTGGCAATGTTGGCCTACCGGGACTCACCGGGCAGCCGTTTGCGCAATTTGCCGGTCGCCAAGTTACTGTTGGTAATTCAAAAATAAATTATGTCGCCAATTTAGCCCTCGGAGCCGTTGTCAACGCTGGCGGCAGGGCATTTATTGGAGGCGGCCTCGGAAATGGAATGTTAGCGTCCAAGTTCGGATATGCCAACAGTGAGTTCAAGACCGCTGGAGTTGGGTTCCTTGGTGTCAAGTTTAACACCGACCAATACGGTTGGATTCGCGTCAACATGAATGGTCCAGACAACAACAGGTTTACAATCGTTGACTACGCATATGCTGATAAGGGGGAATCGATCAATGTCGGACAGACAACTGCTGTACCCGAGCCAAGTAGCTTGAGCTTGCTAGCTCTAGGATCGATTGGAATCCTCGCCTGGCGTCGTCGTCGCGCTGCAGCTTTGACTTCGGCAGCGTGATTCGCAACTTGGGTGGCACGCTCCGAGGAACGAAGGCCGTGCTCAGTCCGAAGGACGGTGCTCGTGCTCGTAATCGATAGGGGCCAGCAAGTCGAGCACGAGCACCACCGCTAGGCTTATTCCTGGCGGTTTTTTTGAATTCGTTGGATCGCAAATATGGCAAAAAAGCGACTGTTATGGGTAGGCTGGGATGGAGCGGACTGGGAACACATCACGCCCTTGTTGGATGCGGGTGAACTCCCCAATCTTGAACGGCTAATCAACAATGGTGTGATGGGCAATCTTGCAACGCATCATCCTGTTCTTTCTCCCATGTTGTGGAACACGGCCGCAACGGGCAAACATGCGTACAAACACGGAATTCTTGGATTCGCGGAACCGGATAAAATCAATGGCGGCGCGAGACCATTTCAGAGCACATCCCGATCCACCAAGGCCATTTGGAATATCCTGTCGCAAAATGGTTATCGATCCAATGTTGTCAACTGGTGGGCCAGCCACCCAGCTGAGCCAATCAACGGTTGCATTGTGTCCAACATGCTTCAAGGAATTCGTTTCGAACCCGGTAACGACTGGACGTGGCCCACCGGATTGATTCATCCGCCAGAAATTGCGAGAGAGCTTGTACAGTTCAAAGTGTTTGCCGAAGAATTATCGGGTGAGGAGGTTTTACCCTTTGTGCCAGATGGGAAAAACGTCTGCCAAGACGACGATCCTCGATTGGCGTTGTTGGCAAACCATCTTGCGGAAATGCTTTCCACACAAGGGATCGCGACTGCGTTGATGGAAAAAGAGGACTGGGACTTTATGGCTGTGTACTTTACGGCCATCGATCATTTTTGCCACTCGTTCATGAACTATTATCCGCCTCGACTAACTTGGGTATCGGAAGAGGACTTCGACATGTACAGACATGTCATTCCTGCCGTCTATCGACTGAGCGACATGATGCTTGGTCGAATGATCGATTTGGCGGGCCCGGATGCAACGATCGTTGTGTGCTCCGACCACGGTTTTCAATCGGGACCACTTCGTTTGATGCAGACTCCCAATGAGCCGGCGGGTCCTGCATTCTGGCACAGGCAGTACGGCATATTCGTGGCTAGCGGCCCAGAAATCAAACGCGATGAGAGGGTCTATAGCGCTACTCTCGCCGACATCTGCCCGACCATTCTGGCGATCTATGGACTGCCGATCGGAGAGGACATGGATGGACGCGTTTTAACGGATATCTTTGAATTATTGCCCTCAACGAACACTGTTCCAAGCTGGGATGCAATCGAGGGAAACGGCAAGGATGGCATGCATCATGGCGATGTTGCAGCGTCACCGGAGGAAGCCCATGAACTGTTTCAACAGTTTGTTGCACTTGGGTATGTAGACGCTCCAGGTGAATCCAAGCAAGAAAATGCCGACTCGGCGGATATCGAATGCAAATACAATTTGGCCCGCAATCTGAATGCATTGGGTCGCCATGAGCAGGCAGTACCACTCTTTCTCGAATTGGTGCAGAAATCGCCATGGGAATCGCGATTCATCATTCACTTGGCTCGAACACTTGCTTCTGTAGGTCGACTTGAGGACGCCGAAACAGTTCTCTCACGTGCATTCGATCTGGCAGCAACCGAGGACCCAACGGTTCGCCTGATCCTTGCCGAGATCAAGGCGGCGCAAGGTCACAGGCAAGCTAGTTTTTCGGAATTATGCACAATCGAGCAGCAGCCGTATTTGGGGCCTGGAGTTCTAATGCACGTAGGAATGTGCTTCCTCAATCTGCAAAAGTTCATCCATGCGGAGCGCGTTTTTAGACGAATCTTATCGATTCATCCCGATCATGCCGAAGCGCTCCAAGGGCTCTCAACCGTCCTGGTTCGAAAAGGCGAGAATCAAGAGGCGGCAGAAGCGGCGATGGCCGCGGTATCACTGCTCTATAGGCTGCCACAGGCTCATTTCAATCTTGGGGTCGCATTGATACGAGGCGGTGATCCTAAATCAGCGAGCGTGGCTTTTGAAACCGCACTCAAATTCAGTCCATTTATGCCCAAGGCACATCGCTGGCTTCAGTACATTTACTCGTCCATGGTGCCTGACCAGGAGAATGCAGAACAGCACAAGTTCAACGCGCTGCAACAGTCTATAAGCCGGAGCAAAGCGACCATAACGAGGGTGGATCGGCAAATCGAGGCAAGGACACATCCGATCGAGCTTCCAGTCTTCCCGAGCGAGCAGGAACGCATCAACATACTTGCAAAGAAACGGCCAATTGGCAATTCCAAATTCGTGCAGTCAGCCAAAGTGTTTACTATCGTCTCAGGACTTCCGCGATCTGGCACATCCGTCTTGATGCAGATGTTGGCCGCCGGCGGCCTGCCAGCCAAAACGGACGGGACGCGGGCACCTGACGTGGACAATCCGCGAGGGTATCTGGAATGGGAAGACGTAAAAAAAATCGGAAGCAAACCAGAGATTTTTGACGAGGTAGGATTAGAAGGATTCGCGATCAAGGTGGTCTCACCGCTTTTGAATCAATTGCCCTACCAACATCGCTACAAAGTTATCTTTATGAATCGATCGGTCGAGGAGGTCGTTGCAAGTCAAGCCAAAATGATTGATCGGCTGAATACCGCTGGCGCTCTTTTGAATGACGAGCAATTATCCTATGAGCTTGAGATGCATCGTTTGAGTGCAATCGAATGGCTCCAACGCCATCCGAGGGCGGATGTTCTCGTCGTTGAATACGTCGAATTACTTAGCAACCCGGAACCGTGGATCCAGAAAATCGTGGATTTTGTCGGAGCGGATCGACTGCCTTTTAAGGACACAATGAAGTCCGTGATTCAAACGTCCCTGAGGCGAAATCGTATTTAGCAGTTGGTAGTGGATCTTGTTAAAGATCCTATACGGCAAGGATCTTTTACAAGATCCACTACCCACAAAATCGACATAGTCGAGGAACTACCAGTAGCATGGCCCCCTGGGCCGTGCGAAACTCGGGCCAGGGGCCCAAGCTACGGTATACCAACTTCTGCCGCTCGCTTAAACATCGATTTCTTGTGCCTCTTCGGCTCTGTCCATGATGAATCGAAAGCGGGCTGATGCGTCGCGGCCCATGAGGTCGTTCATGATGCGATCCGTTTCCAATTGATCGTCGATTTCGACTCGCAAGACGCGACGTGTGGCTGGATTGAGCGTCGTATCCCATAGGTCCTTTTGCATCATCTCACCGAGACCCTTGAAACGTGTAATCTCAGGCTTGCCGCGTTTGCCATGCGTTGCCAAAATCCGTTCGCGATCTTTTTCATCGGCAGCCCAATAGCGTTCTTTGCCAATATCGATTCGAAACAAGGGTGGAACCGAAATATAAACACGACCGTCGTTGATCAGCGGCAACATATGACGATAGAAAAAGGTAAGCAGTAGCGTGGTGATATGATGACCGTCCGAGTCCGCATCGGCAAGGAGAATGATTCGCTCATAACGAACTCTTGCCACGTCCATATCTTTGCCAATACCACAACCAAGTGCCGTGACGAGATCTTGAATCTCCTTATTCTCAAGCACCTTCGACAGTGCGAGCGATTCGGTGTTGAGAACTTTCCCGCGCAACGGTAAAACCGCTTGAAAGTTTCGATCACGACCTTGTTTTGCTGTTCCGCCTGCCGAGTCACCTTCGACGATGAACAGTTCCGATTTGCCTCGACCCGAGGCTAAGCAATCACTGAGTTTTCCGGGCAGCATAGCGCGGGACGTACTGGTCTTGCGTGAGACCGATTCGGACGCAGCCCTGGATGCGGCCCTGGCCCGGGCGGAAGCGATGATGCGCGCGACCACCGATTCAGCCACCGTCCGATTGCTATTCATCCATTGTTCAAGCGCAGCTCGAATAGCGCTATCCACCGATGACTGCATGTCCGGATTGTTGAGTCGTTCCTTGGTCTGACCCTGGAACTGCGGATCGGAGATGAAGACGGAAAGAATCGCGACTAATCCTTCGCGGATATCTTCGTGTCCAACTTTGACTCCGCGTGGGATCAAGTTGTGGGTCTCGAAGAAATTACGCACGGCTTTACCAAGTCCAGCCCGAAAACCATTCTCGTGTGTACCACCGTTGGCCGTTGGAATTCCATTGCAGTACGACCGCACGTGCTCGTCAGTAGACTCGGTCCATTGCAGGGCAATTTCGATGCGTTCATCCCCCTCTTTACGCACAGTGAACGGAGAGTCATGGATAGACCGCGCATTGCGTTGCACTAGAACTTTGGCAAGATAGTCGACTATGCCTTGTTCATGAAAATAGTTGTCCTTCTTGCCAGTCGTATCATCCGCAAATTGAATGCGAACTCCTCGATGCAAAAAGCTGGTGATCTCAAGCCGCTGGCGAATGGTCTCCGCATCGAAGTCGGTCTTCGGAAAAATCGTCGGGTCGGGCGTAAATGTTATCGTTGTGCCTGTTCCGCGAACGGCAACTGTCCCCTTTTGCAATTTGGTTGTCGGTTTCCCTTGCGCGAACTCCATCTTGTACTGAACACCATCGCGACGAACCACCGCGATCAGTTCTTTGGAGAGGGCGTTGACTACGGAGGCGCCAACACCGTGAAGCCCGCCGGATGTTTTGTAGTTTTTACCTTCAAATTTCCCGCCAGCATGAAGTATGGTCAAGACGACTTCGAGCGCGCTCTTTCCGGTCTTGGCGTGCTTGTCGACTGGGATACCGCGTCCGTTATCCGAGACAGTCACGGTGTGACCATTCTTGTGGAGCGTTACGACGATCTCGCTAGCGTGGCCATTCATGGCCTCATCGACGGAGTTGTCTAAGATTTCCCAAACCAAATGATGGAGGCCCGAAGAACCAACGCTTCCGATGTACATGCCTGGTCTCTTGCGGACAGGCTCGAGCCCCTCGAGAGAAACGATGTCGGACGCGTTATAGGATGTGGAGGCAGTGCTCATGGCTTGATTGTTTAGGTTTCTCTAAGTCTATGCTGGTTCGAGTGGGTCCGGTGTCTTTATTGGCTCACTAATGATTGCTGATATCTTTCCATTTTTTTGGATTTCAAGACCACGACCGCCCCGCGAAGTAACTCGATACTTGGCCGTAGAGATCGTCTTCTGTGCGCCGCGGTTTGTCTCGACGACGAGCAAGTCGCGATCGGCAGAAGACGCTTTGAAACCGAGCACCCTGTCGGTTTTGGCAACTTTGATCAACGTAACGCCCTTGCCTGCTCCCGAAAGGTAGTTGATTTCGACGGCCGGGCACACCATGGCTCGGCAGTCGGCAGTAATAGCCAGGATGGTTTCGGTTCCATGAACAGCTTCGACCCCGATCACTTCGTGCTCCGGCGCGACACGAGCGAAGCGTCTGCCAGTACGAGTCGATGGCTCAACGAATTGATCGAGTCCAAACCGCATTGCGAATCCGTTGCTGGTAGCTGCAAAGCCATGGACCGCAGGGCTATCGTTAGGCTTCTTCGGATTTTCTTTAATATCTCCGATGACGCGAGGATCGAGTGACATCACCGAATTAATGCGTTCGCCGTCCTTCATTTTAAATAGCTTTTGGACCGGTTCACCGTAACCAGTTGACGCAGGAATATCGATCAATCGCGAGGTATAGCAAACGCCGAACGAAGAAAAGAACGCGAGCGTTGCACGTGTGGAACCTGCGACGACCGCTAGTACCGTGTCCCCTTCACGCAAACGGCTCTTGCCAGGATCGGCAATTTGCTTTTGACGTTTAACCCATCCCTCCGTGGTCACCATGACATGGCAGTCTTCGTCGATGATGAAGTCCTTTTCGTCGAACTCGGGCTCTTCCTCAATGGTGATGATCTCGGTTCGGCGGGCTCCTTCTTTTGTTTTTGCGTACTTGCCAATGATGGCTTCAATTTCTTCGCGCACGATCTTCCATCGACCTGAGCTGTTGGTGTCGTCCGTGCTTTCTTTTAAGAGCTTTTGAATTTCCCTCGCTCGTTTTTGCTTGGCCTTTAGCTCTTCCTGAATCAAATTGATTTCCAAGCGAGCCAGTCGGTAAAGTTTCAACTCCAGAATTGCATCTGTTTGCTCTGCGTCTAAGCCACCTTTGTTGGCAGGAAAGCGGAGCATGATCTTTTCTGCCGCATCTGACTTGCCATCGGACTTGCGAATGATGCGAATGATTTCATCGAGCGCATCGTAGATCAATACGAAGCCTTCGAGGAGATGGATGCGACGAAGCAAGGCCGCGAGCTCATGTTCAAGTCGCCTAGTAACGATCTCGAGTCGGAACTTCAAGAAGAACCATAAGATCTCCTTTAAGCCTAAGCGACTTGGCGCACCGACCTCCGGATTCTCGGTTGGAACCAAGCAAGTCATATTGACTGCAAAATTGGTTTGCAATGGAGTGTGCTTGTATAAGTAAGCAAGCACTTTGGCCTCATCGGCATCCTTTCTGAGTTGCAGATCGATTCGGATGTCTTCGGTCGACAGGTCGCGAACATCTTCCAACAATGGCATCTTTCCTCCAATCACGATGTCCGCGATGCGCTCAACAAGGACGGACTTGTTGACACCGTAGGGGATCGAGGTGATGTGCAACAACTTACCAGTCTTCGAGTCACCTCCCGCGACCGTGGTCCCGCGGATTTTGAGCGACCCCTGTCCTGTGCGGTAGATCTCTCGAAGTTCTTCTTTCGAGTTGATCAACTGTCCACCCGTTGGAAAGTCAGGGCCATTGACCGCATCGTTCGCGACCAATTGGTAGTCTTTGATCTCTGGATCCGCTAGTAGTTTTAAAAGGGCGCGACAGACCTCGCCTAAATTGTGAGGCGGAATATTCGTCGCCATGCCGACGGCGATTCCAGTCGCCCCATTGACGAGCAAGTTTGGAACGCGACTCGGAAGAACAACTGGCTCTTGGCGAGTACCGTCGTAATTGGCTTTGAAGTGGACGGTGCCGCTGCTCAGGTCGGTAAGAACCTCGGTGGCGACCGCGGACAGACGGCATTCCGTGTATCGCATGGCAGCCGCGTTGTCACCGTCGATCGATCCGAAGTTTCCACTGCCATCGACAAGCGGCATGCGCAGCGAAAAGGATTGAGCCATTCGTACCAGCGCGTCGTAAATGGACGAGTCGCCGTGTGGATGGTAGTTACCCATCACGTCACCTACGACTTTGGCACACTTGCGGTGCTTGCTAGTGAAGTCCAGCCCTTGCTGGTCCATCGTGTACATAATGCGGCGTTGAACTGGTTTTAAACCGTCTCGAACGTCCGGCAAGGCTCGACTGGTAATGACCGAAAGAGAGTAATTAAGATATCGAACTTGAGCGGCATCGCGGAGCGATACTCCAGAAATCCCGTTCTGGTCGTCCTCGAACGATAACTCCTCATTGCTCTCCGGTGTACGGCGCTTGGCCATCCTTGCAGTTCCTCCCTGATTCTTGGCGTAAATAACTCGGTGACTGGAAAAGTTAAACTATAACGGCTGGTAGGTCTACGCGAATTTTGAAGCGTAGCGTCGGTTTCCGGCCACACGTATGGACGGAAGACTATCGTCTGGATGGCCACGGTCCGGCGACTGAAGCTAAGCTCGCCAGAACGCGGATGGTACTGTCCCTGTTACCGAACGCCCTGTGCCTGTTACCGGACGCCTTTCGGCTGGTTTCAAGAGCCCACGGCACTTTCCTCGGACTCGACGGCAAGACTAGAACTTTCGTTATGTTTGTTGTTGGTGTTTCTATTGGACAGCGGAATGTGTTTCGCACATGTTGCATATGCCTTTCCATGTTTTTCCGCCATGCAAGTTGCCGACTGTAGCCATGGGGGAAGTTCCTAGCCATTTGAGTTGCGATACCAAAGCGCTAAAAGTGGCGTCCGAATGACTTCCGATCGAATCGTCATCCGCGGTTGATCGCGAATGAATCAGGATAGGAAAATTCGCTAAGGAGTGCGTAATGCGTCAGCTACGGAAATACAAAACAGCGTTCTTAATGACTTTGGGTGTTGGCCTTGTTGCGGCGAGCGGGAATTCGCTAGTAGCTCAATGCGCGAATGGTTCGTGCGGTGTTGGGGCGCCTATGGCCGGTTCGTATGTGCGAGCCGGTATGGGCTCTGGTGGACTGGATAGCTATGCCAATCTGCTGGGCAAAGGAGCACAACCGCTTTTCGATAACTACTTCACACGAGGCAACGCCAACTCGGCAGAGGCAGCGTTGTACGTGTCACCTGTAGGGGTTCCAGGTTGGGTTGGACACACCTATAACACCTATCAACCACTTTACCCACATCAATTCCTTTATCAACACCACGACCGCTATCATTCGTATTACGATGAGGGTCGGGGTCTGAACCGAACTCATGCCAGCTACTACGCGCCACCGGTGCGGACTGCAGGCAAGAAAGTTTATAAGATGCTCGAGATCCCTCGATAATCTTGGCTAAGAATTCGTAGGCTGAGTCGGAGACCAGTCAAACCACAATTGGAGCTTTGCTGGGGGATGGATCGTCCAACATTAGCTAATGGCTCATTGGTTTTAAGGGCTCAAGTTTATGATTCGAAGTACGATCACGGCAACGATTGCGTTAGCAATTGTTGTCAGCATTGGCTCGATCGCTGAGGCACAACATGGCTTTGGCGGTCGAATGGCGCGCGGTGGATTTGGTTCGCCAAACGCAGAAGGAATAGGCAATCGACTAGGCTGGGCGTCGATGTCCTCGGTAGGAGACTATTGGGCACGCAACCAGTCCATTCAAACGCCTTGGCATGGTGAGTATTACTATCTCAAGACAGGGCAACCAACTGCCTTGATTGTCCCCCCTACCGTAACAATGCAATCGAATCATTCGTGGGGCGTTTCCCAGAATACGATGACCCCGGTTTATCATCAATTCGGCGGCAATGCGCCCACGGGTGGTGGCGGCGGGATTTTCAAGGCGACACCTTACGCGCCGAGTCATAGCAATCAGTTCGGCATCTATCCGGTTCGCGGGCCTTGGAATTGAAGTTGATTCATAGCTTCGTTAAACCGGCAAAGCCGCTTGACAGCCAGTCTCATTTAAGACTGGCTGTTATCGTTTGTTGTCCACCCAATTCGATTCGTAACTCGTTTAACCTGGGTCAAACGAGTATTTTTGTATGTATTGCTTCACGTGGTACTTGTTCTGAGTTGACTCGCTGGTCATATATCGAATCTTTCCGAAGATGGGACGCTCCGGACCCCATGCCCGATCGTATCGTCCTAGGACCCAAAAGATGCCGCTGTATGAATTTGGATCGCGACCGTCCAAGGCATATTTGTTATTGAGCTCGATCATGATTTTCAATGAATCTCGAGGTGATTTCGACCAGTGCAGGATCTTCTTACCCCACAGCATTCGGAGGTAGTTGTGAATTCGGCCTTCGCGAACCAGCTGGGTCTGAGCGGCGTTCCAAAGCGGATCATGCGTTCGAGCTTGTTCGAATTGCGATAGTTCATAGGTAGTTGGGCGTTGGTCTGCTGAATGGTCGGAGAGTGTTTTCTGAGCCCATTCTGGCAGCGACTCAAATCGATCGAATTTGGGTTGGCGCCAACACATGTTAAACCCGATTTCGCGCCAAGTCATGAGTTGGTCCATGAACGCCTCTGCATTTGCCCCCATATTCCAGAAACCATTCATTTTCCCATTTGGATTCTCTAATCTTGAATGGGACCATTGAGTCGTCTTGGCGATTTGACCAAAGATCTCGTGTGGACTCAAATGCCCGAAATGCAAATACGAAGATAGGTAGCTTGACCCTGCTTGTTCTGGTTCATTTCGAGCCACTGAATAATCCGCCAACCGTTGATCAACGAATCGATTCAGTACCTTGCGAGCTTCGCACTCGCCACCACGCTCTCTGGTTGCGGTCACGGCATGATCTATTGGTAAGGTTGCCAACGAAATCGTCGGCAATTTTTTTAACGCTTGTTTGGCGGTCCATATTGGCCATCTAGAACTGATCTTGGGTGGAACGGACGCAAGATTGGGTACCGTCAGTTGTTTCAGCGGATCTTCTTTCGGAAATTCTGGCATACCCTTAAAAACTTCCTTCTGCATGTACCGACGATAGGAATGGGCTACCGTAAAAGTCCTATCAGTGCAACGCATCGGTACAATCGTGTTGCTATCGACTAACTCGATCGCGCACGGCCACTTGCTTGCGATTCGATGGTACATAGCAGGATGAAAGAAACACGGATAATCATCTGCGACGACCAGGCTGGCATGGGAGGCCAATTCATGAAGCAACCCGCTGCCTTGACCCACCGACGTTTCCACGTATGCCAAGTACATCGCGTTGGTCGATTGGATGGCGGTTGCATTGTCCAGCATTCCATCCAGCATGAACTGATGAAATCGATCGCTTGCCCAACGGTAGTTGCAATTGATAGCCTCGAATATCACCAAGGGCTTGCGAAGTTGATTGGCCATCTCAACGGCTCTTTGCAACGCAAAATTGAACCGAGTCCTTCGATAGGCCGTCATCCAATACAAAACGTATTGACCCGACGAAGCGATGGGCCAATGATTGAGGGTTCGAACGCGAATCGAGGGTACGAAAGTAGATTTCAAAGGTGCTCTCAAGTCTTTGCTAGTAATTCGAGAAAAAGGATTTCTCGTTCACCTTCTATGGTAACGTCTCGCAAAGGGCAAAGGCCGGAGATCTAGGAGGGATGGGCAGCTTTAGGGATCCGTTTTTAGCAAACAAAACGAATCTAACGCCACGAATCTGCCGATCCAATAGACTCTACATGGGGGCATCCCCTTTTTTTCACTTTTTTCGATAATGTCCATCTACGAGAGACCATCCGGATGATCTATCGAGTTTCGAACCGAGCTTTATGTCAGTTGTCCTTGCGACTACCGGTGACCTTGCGACCATTTTTGTTATTTGCGGTTATTGTTTGTACCGCCTCCATTTTCGATTCCAGTGCTCAAGCCGATCAGTGGGGACAGAAGCTCTTTGCGGAAACACATCATCATTTTGGTACGGTTAGTCGGAATGCAAAAACCGAGCACTCGTTCGTCATAGAAAACTGCTTCGAAGAAGAAGTTCACATCGCTGCAGTTCGCAGCAGTTGTGGATGTACCAAACCAGTCGTGACTAAAAACACGCTCAAGTCTTGGGAAAAAGGTGAGGTCATCGCCCAATTCAATACTCGCTCGTTTATCGGGACGAAAACAGCTGAGATTACCGTCGTAATCGACCGTCCTTATTACGCTGAAGTGAAACTGACAGTTGGAGGAACAATTCGTTCCGATGTGGTTGTCGAGCCGGGTGAAGTCCGGTTCGGCGACGTCGAGATTGGAGCCAAAAAAGTAGTGGATCTAAAAATCTCCTATGCCGGCCGTCGCGATTGGAAAATCTCGGACATTCGCGGAAACAGCGGAAATATTGAAGTGCGTTTGGATCCTGTCCAAAGGAATGGTACACACACCAACTACTTGTTGCACATAACGCTGACAGAGAAAGCTCCTATCGGGGACGTGGTGGACGAGTTAGTTGTAGTGACCAACGATGAGAAGAATGAACAATTCACTCTGCCTGTCAATGCGCGCGTCATTCCGCCGGTCTCAATCTCACCAACTTTTGTATCACTGGGCGATGTAAGCAAAGGTAAATCGATTCAAAACCGGTTGATTGTGCGCTCGAGGAAACCGTTCTCGATTACAGGCGTCGATTGCGTTGACGATCGTTTCGAATTCAACATGCCAGAGGGTACAAAGACGCTTCACATCGTTCCGTTCACATTCAAAGGCAAATTGTTAGACGACAAAGATTCCGGATCGCTCAAACAAAAGATCACCGTGAAGACTTCTCTCGGCGACGACATGTCAGCGGAAGTCACGGTTGCTGGCCGTGTAGTGCGGTAGCTAAGCTAGCCACCGTAACCACTGTATCGCATTAGCCCGCGTCGATAGATGATTTGCGACAAAACAAAGAAGAAGATAGTCCAGACGATCAACATTCCCATGTCGATCGCCAACTGGGCTCCTTGAACTTTCCCCAGAAAAACGGCTGCTGGAAAGTACGCAAGGTACTTGATCGGCAACAGGCCAACGATCGTCCGAAAGGGCTCTCCCAAAATATCTAATGGGAACATGTGTCCCGATAGAAAAAACTGAAAGAGCATATAAACGAAAAGCAGCGAGGAAACCTCGAGCATCCAAAAGCCGACTAGGCCAATACATGCTTCTAGATAGAACCCCAACGCAAAACTCAGGAACAATGATGCCAAGAATGCGGACAGGGTAATTAGGTCCGGCCAACCTTGCGTAAAGTAGCTGCGACAAAGAAAGAAAACCAGCGCAAAGGGAAATGTCGCTGCGGTGTAGTACGCAATCTTGTGTGCCACCCGCGACCAGAAGAGAAATGAGATGAAATCCACTGGCTGGACCAAAAACTTTTTGATCTCACCATCGCGAATCTTTACGGCAATGCTAGATGACAATCCGGGCATGGACGAAAAGGCTCTCCCTACCATGGTGAGCAAATAATAGGCCACCATATCCTGGAAGGAATAGCCGGACAATCGGGCGGCGTCCGGGTCTTCGGGATTGATGGCTTGAAAAATTGCCCACCATAAAAAGATCTGCGTAATGATCGGTAGAAAGCGCATCAACGTCCCGAGAACAAAATCGCCTCGATATACGAGTCTCTCCTCCAAGGCAATTCGCAAAATCATCCAGCGAGTTTTGATGGCGTCTATGGCTACTTTTTCTAGCAAGTTGGAATTACTCATGACTTTTTGGCCGCCGCAGATTTGTCGCTTGATGACTCATCCCGATCATGGTTGTTGCCATTGTCTTTCGAGACATGCGTAAAGAGTTTTGCGATCGTCTCTTCAAGTGGGGGGTCTTCGACAGCAATATCGTCGATTTGATAGTTGCTAAGAATTTCCCCCAACGACTGGGAAACTTCGGACCGTGGGCATCGAAACGACACGCGGGGCATGGCGATCTTTTCCAATTTCCCATAATGATCGAGACCTGAATCGGACTGCCCGACTGCCAATTGCAAAGTAATGATCTTATCCCCTGAAAAGCTGTCGACGATTCCACTAAGTGAGCCATCGTATTGGATTTGGCCCTGAGCGATTACGACGACTCGTTTGCAAAGGGCAGCGATGTCTTTCATGTAATGGCTTGTTAGTAAAATGGTGATGCCGCGTTCCGCTTGGTAGAATTTTAAGAACTGCTGGATATTATGCTGAGCGATGACATCCAGTCCAATCGTTGGTTCATCTAGGAACAAAACTTCGGGACGATGAAGCAAGGCTGCGATCAACTCCATCTTCATCCGTTCTCCAAGAGATAGCTCGCGGACCGGCCGCCCAAGCAATTCTTGAACGCTAAGTAAACTGGTCAATTCATCGAGTGTCTTTTTAAATTCGGTGGAATCGACCTGGTATATCTGTTGATGCAATCGAAATGACTCTTGGGCTGGTAAATCCCACCAAAGTTGATTCTTTTGACCCATTACGAGCGCAAATCTTCGACGGTAGTCAAGGCTTCGATCCCACGGAACATATCCCATCACGGTCGCACTGCCGCTAGTCGGGTAGATAACGCCGGAGAGCAATTTGAGTGTAGTGGTTTTGCCAGCCCCATTGGGGCCTAGGAATGCGACGAACTCCCCCGGTTCAACCCGCAGCGAGATATCCTTTACCGCATGTACGTCTTTGAATTCGCGATGCCAAAGGCCGCGTAAGGCTTCTCGGAGTCCCTCTTTCTTTTGATAGACACGGTATGATTTCGCAAGTTGGTTGATTTGGATAATAGACATGCCCAGATTATAACTGCGACAGCGAAATTGATGAACCCGTCAATTTGTTCCCAACGAATGTAATTAATTCTAGTGCGTTGCCCTAGGCTGCTAAAAAACTGCTACTGCCGCGACTGGCAAGTTCCTACAAATAAGTTTTGAAAAACTTCCGCGTTTTCACTGTCGTTTCATCTTCATTCGCTAAGATCGCTAATCAAATAGCCGGTAAATTTCGGCTCGACATGTTCCAAGACTTTTCTAGGAGTGTATTAATGAACAAGAATTCGATCTGGATCGCAATGCTGGCAATACTTGCATACCCAAGTTTGATCTTGGCGAACGCGGATGACCGAGAGGAAAGTGAATCGTCTACGATCAAGTTTTCCGATTGCCCGAAAGCAGTTCAAAAAACGCTTACTCGCGAAGCTCGGGGAGCAAAGATTAAGACTGTCGACTTGGAATGCCATGACAAGATGGTAGTCTTTGCGGCGGATGTTCTCATAGATGGAATGAACTATGAAATCCTCGTATCTCCCAAAGGAAAACTACTAGCAAAGGTTCTTGACGAAGATCCAGAAAGCACGGTGGTCAAATTGAAGTTAGCCGCTTGCCCCAAGCTAGTTCGAAAAGCGCTCGTACGTGAAGCCGACGGAGCCACGATTGCAAAGGTCGACAAGATGTCGTCTGCGGGGCGCAACCTTTATGAAATCGATGTCGCAATTGACGATGTTAATTATGAGATTATCGTCACTGCAGAAGGTGTGCTAATTAGCAAGCGAGTTGACGAGGAGGAAGAGAGTGGTGACGAAGAGGGAAGTGAGGAAAAAGAAGAGAAAGTAGGCGTAGGCAAGGGTTCAAAAAATATGACGTCTGACGAAGACGAAGACGAAGACGAAGACGAAGACGAAGACGAAGACGAAGACGAAGACGAAGACGAAGACGAAGATGAAGATGAAGATGAAGAAGATGATGATAACAAATAGTTGCCCCCGAGTCTGACGAGCACTATTGAGGAACGGTTTGTCTCGACGAAGCCTGAGCTAGATTTCCGAAAGAAACGATGCGTATTCTCGTTGTCGAAGATTTCCTAATGCTTCGCGAATCTATGGTCCTTGGACTTCGTGAAGCTGGATTTGCGGTCGACGAAGCGGCCGAAGGTGAGACCGGACTTTGGCTTGCTCAGTCGAACGAGTATGACGTAATCATTTTGGATCTCATGCTGCCGAAAATGGATGGGATCACTCTTCTAAAGCGTCTAAGGTCGGATAGAAACTCAACGCACGTCATCATACTTACTGCGAAAGAGACATCACATGATCGGATCAGCGGCCTAGATTGCGGAGCCGACGATTATGTCGTGAAACCGTTTGTTTTTGCAGAATTATTAGCGCGCATTCGGGCGATGGTTCGACGCCGCTACGATGCCAGGTCACCGACTATCGAAATAGCAGACCTGATTATCGATACATCGAAGCGATCTGTTGTCCGCGATGGTCAGTCAATTGAACTGAGTGAACGTGAATATGCGATTCTTCATTTGCTCGCTCTCCGAGCGGGTAGGGTGGTTAGTCGAACAGAGATTTGGGAGAATATTTATGATCGCAACGCAACTGTCCAAAGTAACGTAGTTGATGCCTTCATTCGACTTCTTCGCAAGAAGATTGAAAGACCTCATCTTCAGACATTGATACTGACTCGACGTGGCCATGGTTATATGCTTGGAGAAACGCAGTGAATTGGTCCTTGCGATCACAATTGCTTCGTCAATCTGCCATCGCTAGTGCGATCATCCTCGTCATAACGGCTATGGCGTTATATGGGTTGATGCGCATGTCATTGTATGCCGAGTTTGATGCAGCACTTCTCGTTGAAGCGAAATCGCTTGCATCGCATGTGGAACAGTCGGGAGACAAGATAAAGGTTGAAATCAGCCTGGATACAATGCCAGAATTCATTCGGCAGGATCAGCCACATTATTTTCAAATATGGGACTCGGGCGGAACTACCGTGGCGAAATCGGCTTCATTGGCCGATGTATCCATGCTTCCAAGACCTCGTGACTTTGGCACGAATACGTTCACTCCTCTAAGACTGCCTTCGAATGGTAGCGGACGGGGCGTCCACTTCGCATTTAAACCACATAACGAAGATTCAGAGTACCTCAAATCGAGCCTCGGCAAGACGCAAGAAACTAACTCAGAGCCGCTTTTGACACTTGTAGTTGCGAGGCCAATTCAGGAACTAGATCGGACTTTGGCAAAACTAGCTTGGT
Source organism: Pirellula sp. (assembly GCA_043757445.1). GTDB lineage: Bacteria > Planctomycetota > Planctomycetia > Pirellulales > Pirellulaceae > JBKCUI01. Next base: position 19,748 of record JAYVPJ010000120.1, read on the forward strand.
TGCTTACCTTCGTAACTTCCGTTGCCACATGCGTTACTACGCTAATCATGAATGGAGTGATCAAAAAGGGTTTCAAGTCGCTCGAGTGCGTGGCACAAAACATCGAACTGATTGGCGTCAATGACTTGAGTGGCCGCATTGAATTGCAGTCAGTTCCGTCCGAGGTATTGCCAATCACTAAACGCATTAACGAGTTGATGACACGTCTCGAATCAACACTTAATCGAGAGAAGTCGTTTTCTGCTGATGTTGCCCACGAATTGCGAACTCCGTTGGCGGGACTGCAGACTGCACTCTTGTTTCTAGCCAACCGGGAACGCAATCGCGATGCACTTCGCATTGCACTCAATGCGAATTCTGACTTGCGTTACCTAAACAGTCGATGCAGAACTCGCCATCAATCATGGCTGGAATCGTTGGAGCCACGCCATCTCATGGCCGCAGTCCCGATCGCGAAGAATGATGCTGCGTTTTATACGGGCATCAGTACCGATCTAGATGTCTCAACGTCTTCTAATCCTGCACACTTGCTGGCCAACGATCTCGATATCGACGGCGGAGCGATTACCTACAGTACGCTCGTAAAGACTGGCGGCAACACCTTCACCCTCACAAACAAAACCGGTGTCATTTCCAATTTCTCAACGACTGGATTGCTGACAAGCATCGTTGACACCAATTCGAATACGAACAGTTTCGCCTATGCTGATCGCAACAGCGATGGTACGGAATCTATCACTGCCCTCGGATTCGTCTCAACGATTCGTCGTAACATGGATGGTTTGCCGATCGTGGCGAATGATCCCGATCCAGATGGTACTGGTCCGCTCACTTCGCCAGTAACCAATCTCGCACACGACTCCTATGGGCGTTTGGTCACACTTACCAATCCCGATGCGTCAACGCAGACCTTTTCCTACAACACCGCCAATCAGGTTCTGACCAGCGTCGACGAATTGGGCAAGACCACAACGAACGTTTACGATAGCCTTGGCCGCCAAACTTCCGTTACCAATCGTGTTTCGGCAGTGACTCAATTTGGCTACGACGCAATGTCACGAAACATCAAACAAACCGATCCGCTCGGCAACGTAATCGACATAGAATTCAATAATCGAGGCTGGATGTCCAAGATAACCTATCCCGACCCAGACGGGGCGGGTTCGTTGTCACGACCCGAGGATAGTCGAACCTTTGATGCTTCAGGAAATGTAATTAGTCGCTCCTCACCTGACAGCTATTTTGTGGGATCGTATCCATTTACGTTTAATGCGGACAATCGCATGCTTACCAAAGTAGATGTCATGGATTCCAGCATCGTGGAGAACTGGCGCTATGACAACGCAGGGCGATTGATCAATAATTATCGCGCAGGCACACTCGGCGAATCAGCCGATCGAACGGCCCTTGAATACGACGCTGCGGGACGCGTCCTTGCGCAAAAAATCCAGTCGTCTGACGGTTACAACACGATCTACGCACAAGCGACCATGACGTATACATTAGCCGGTCAGCTAGCCACCCAAACGGATGGACGTGGATACAC
>JAYVPJ010000121.1:0-21213 GCA_043757445.1 Pirellula sp.
AGAAAGTACCCATCACGCTCCGCGTGATGTTGCCTCAAAAACCAAAGGTTTTTGAACTGCGAAAATCACGCGGAGCGTGATTGGTACTATAAAATCACAACCACCGGGCGTGCCACCCTGCATTAGGCTGCTAGCGACGTGCAAAGCTATACGACCTCCTTGTGCGGCGGTTCGTTCAGGTTTTTAAGCTAGACGGCACGACGAGCGGCGAACCGAGTTATGATCGACGCCCTAAACCATATCGACCCAACTCAATCGAAATTGCATATGCCAACCGATTCAAGCAGTCCACACAGTGATTCAAGAAATCCGGCACCCGCAGCAAGTCGGGTTCGTTACGGGATGATCTTTTTGGCGATGCTGGTGGCTGTGCTTTTGTATCTTGATCGGATTTGCATGAGCATCGCTGGCGAAGCGGTCTCTTCGGATCTTTCGATTTCGAAAACAGAACTCGACTGGTTGTTGGGGGCGTTTTTTTGGACCTATGCGCTCGGACAGCTTCCTGCCGGTTGGCTTGGTGATCGCTACGGTTCGCGATGGATGCTTTCAACTTACATTGTTCTTTGGTCGTTGAGCACTGGCTTGATGGGGCTTGCCAACGGCTGGACTGCAGTCTTGATTCTTCGACTTCTTTGCGGATTATTTGAAGCGGGAGCTTATCCGGTTGCGGCCAGCATCGTGAGTCGCTGGATGCCGATTGGAAGTCGCGGTATTGCTAGTTCCGTCGTTGCCGTCGGAGGCCGGCTCGGCGGTGCAGTAGCGCCGATTCTGACTATCAAACTCATGCTGTGGTGGACGTTGGGTGACGGATTTTGGAGTGCTTCCAGCGATGCCGTAGCGGCTACCACGAGCTGGCGTCCAGTCATGATGTTATATGGTGGCGTGGGGATCGTCATTGCCCTGTTGTTTGTTTGGCTTTTTCGCGATTCGCCCGATCAGCATCCTGGTGTGAATCAAGCGGAGTGCGATTTGATTCGCAGTGGAGTTGTGTTGAAACCAAAGTCGACCGAAAGGACAGCCATCCCATTCAAGGCGATGCTGCAATCGATTCCCCTTTGGCTGAACTGCTTTGTGCAGTTTGCGTCGAACATGGGTTGGGCTTTCTTAGTAACCAAGATGCCACAGTATTTGAAAGAGGTGCATGGCTCGTCCCAATCTGCGCAAGGTTGGTTGGTAAGTTTGCCTCTCTTGGCAGGCATTGTCGGGTTGCTGCTCGGAGGAGTGTTCACCGATGCAATGACTCGATCGCTCGGACTGAGATGGGGTCGAGCTATTGCGATGTGCACGTCTCGGGTCATTGTCGCCTTCGCCTTTTTGGGTTGTTCATTTGTTTCGGATTCCATGCAAGCGACCTTGTGTCTGGCGGTCGTTGGGTTTGCAACGGACCTCGGCATAGCCGCGTGCTGGTCCTATGCACAGGATGTGGGTGGCAAACACGTGGGTTCGGTGCTAGGTTGGTCGAACATGTGGGGCAATTTCGGAGCGGCTTTATCCCCCGTGATTCTTGGAGGAATAGTGGGCTGCTTTGTAGAATCTACGACGGGTTGGACGGTTGCGTTTATTGGCTGTGCAATGCTCAATCTGTTGGCGGCGGTGGCCGCTGTCGGCGTCAGTGCGAAGGAGCCGCTATAGGATCGTTTAACCCTGAGCCGTAGGCGACGGCTGCTGAGCTCACGGCCGTCGCCTATGGCTCAGGGTTAAACGAGTCAAGGCTCAGTCCTAAACGAGCCAACCACCCCCCTTCCGTGGAGACGGGTTCTTCGGGTATTTTGTAGGTGGCCCTGTTTCACGGTTTTGTTTTGTTCCCAAGCCCTGTAAATCATGTTTCGATCAAAGGCAGCCGTCGTTGGTACGGGATTCATCGGGCCAGTCCATATCGAAGGCCTGATTCGTGCGGGGGTGCAAGTCCAAGGGGTGCTCGGCACAAGCTTTGAAAAGTCGAAGCGAACCGCGGATCTATTCGGTATCAAAAACGCTTATCGCGACCTCGGTGAGCTAGTGAACGACAACGAGGTCAACGTCGTCCATTTGACGAGCCCCAATCGGTTCCATTTCGAGCAGACGATTCGGTGTCTCGATGCTTGCAAGCATGTTCTGTGTGAAAAACCGCTAGCGATGAACTCCGAAGAGAGCGGTGAGCTCGTCCGGCGATCAAGACAGGCAAGCGTTCTGACCGGAGTCAACTACAACGTTCGCTTTTATCCGATATGCATCGAGGCAGCCGAAAGAGTTAAGCGAGGAGACCTCGGCGATGTGTTTCACATTTCGGGGAGCTACGTCCAAGATTGGCTTCATAAGCCAACCGACTTCAATTGGCGAGTGTTGGCAGACGACGGCGGCCCGCTTAGGGCACTGGCGGACATCGGAACGCATTGGCTCGATTTGGTTCAAACGATCAGTCACTTAGAGATCGATTCGGTTTGTGCGGACTTGCAAACGGTTTATCCGATTCGAAAGCGTCCCATGGGTGGCGTCGAGACTTTTTCTAGAAAAGTAAATCGTGAAGAGCAAAAGCTAGTCGACGTCCCTGTCGACACAGAGGACTATGGCGGCGTGATGTTGCGATTTAAGAATGGCGCTCGTGGTGTCATGCACGTCTCGCAAGTGACCGCGGGGCACAAGAATTGCATTCGGTGGGAGATGGCAGGCTCCAAACAAAGTATGGCATGGAATAGCCTGCAACCTGAAGAACTGTGGATTGGAAACAGGGACTCTGCGAACGAAATTTTACTTCGTGATCCAGGACTTCTTTCGGATAGAGCACGAGCTCATGCTCAGTATCCGGGTGGTCACAACGAAGGATTCCCGGATACGTTCAAGCAGTTGTTTAGGTCCTTCTATTCGGCTATTGAAGCGCACGAGTCCAATGGCGAGACGTCCTTTTTCAGCTATCCAACGTTTGCGGATGGTCACCGAGAGATCTTGCTATGTGAGGCCATACTCAAGAGCGCTCGGGAACGACGCTGGATCGAATTGGGATCCTATGGCACTTAGCGATTCTACTCTCATAGGTTTGTTGAATCACGAATCGGTCGGAGTTCGATCCGCATCGCTGGAGCTTCTAAGCGGCAGTTTTTCTACCGACGCGCGGTGGCTGCCGCAGATTTTTGTTGCGTGGGATCGATATGGAGCACAAGACGCCTTCCCAGAGTTCCCACTTCTCACGCACTTTGCGATCCCCACCGAGTTGGTGAGCGAATGCATCGAGCGGGCCCAGCGCATGTCGTTAGGAAGAGCCCTCACGGATCGAATATGCCGGTGCGCCGGAAAACTTATCGAGGCAATATCGGTCGCACCCCCAGTAACCTTCGCCAATCATGTGGCTGACATTCATGAACTCAAACTGCAATCGAAAATTTTCTTTCGAGTGAACGATCAAAAAATGCATGCGCGTTGCGGTTGGATCGACCGCGAATTTTCCGATCTGGCAGAGACGTTGACACACAATCCAGGCAGCATTCTAAATCTCTATGAAGTGCTGGAAAGCCAGTTTTTGCAAGGCAGGGCAGACGATGTGCTGAAGTCTGCTTTCCAATCGCTTCGATCGGATTTGCACGGTCAGCCCCAGTCGCAGGAACGCACTTTGGAACAGGTGTCTCACGTCTGCTTGGAGTTGGCAACCCGCTATCGCATGATCGGTTATGAAGCTTGGTTCGCGGATCTTTTGGATCACAGCGAATCCGCAATAGCGGATGCAGCGTCGGTTGGACTAGCACGGTGCCGAACAGACACCTCTCTTTCGCTCATTGCGGATCGTTTTGCCGACTATTCCAAGCCCGGTCAGTTGCGTTCCATCGACGTATTGCGACGTGGTAGGATGCCAAAGACGTCAGAGCTACTGCGGTTCTTGCGAGCTCACGGTCATGGAACTCAAGTTCAAAACGCTTTGCGGGCGGCTGAAGTTTTGCAGTTTGACTTTTCCTGCTTGGAGGATTGGCTGGAGGCGTTGGTCGTCGTCGATGAATCGAGCTTTGAAAGACTCAAGGGATTGCTTTGTATCGTTGAGCCTCTGACGGATTCATTGCCCCACGCCGACAAGGCGCGCACTTTGAATTTGTTGCGAAGTCGATTTAAAGATTAGTGTGACTGGACACTCTTTCATTGACCATAGAACTCACTTAATGCGTCGAACCAAACAATGACAAGATGCTTGCTAGCAATCGAATCGACCTGCGATGAAACAGCGGCAGCCGTCATAACGGAGGATGGCAAAATCCTTGGTGAGTGCATAGCGACCCAGACGGAGCTTCACGAGCAGTTCCAAGGGGTAGTTCCCGAGATAGCGGCTCGTGCACACTTGGATCGAATCCTGCCAGTCATCGATTCGGCCATGCGGCAATCCAACACGACGGCTGAGGACTTGGTGGCAATCGCCGTGGCAACACATCCGGGACTGCCAGGTTCGCTTCTCGTTGGTTTGTCAGCCGCCAAAGGCCTCGCGCTGGCTTGGCGCAAACCAATCGTTGGTATTAATCACGTTCAGGCTCACATCTACGCATGTGGAATGGGCAAGGAGGAAAGCATCTTTCCATGCGTCGGCTTTGTCGTGAGCGGTGGCCATACCAGTTTGTACCATTGCATAGCACCTACGAACTGGATCTATATTGCGGGAACGATTGACGATGCGGCCGGCGAAGCCTTTGATAAAGTAGCAGTCATGTTGGGTTTGCCATTTCCCGGGGGACCTGCTCTTTCCAAATTGGCGGAGCAGGGCGACCCGAAATCGATTCCACTTCCCCGGCCAATGCTCGATGACAAGACGCGGCTAGACTTCAGTTTTTCAGGTTTGAAAACGGCGGTCAGGTATCGCATTGCCGGAACGGGCAAGCAGAGTTGGAATGCGTTGGCACTGGCACCTCAATTGAGGGCGGACATCGCAGCTTCGTTTCAACAGGCAATCATCGATTGCTTGATTGGAAAAAGCACGCTAGCAGTGAAAAAATATGGAGTCAATCGACTTTGCGTAGGTGGGGGTGTAGCGGCCAACCGCGAGTTTAGGAGCCAGTTAGAACGGACGTGCAATAGCATGAAAATTGAATTGCACATCGCAGCACCGGAGCTTTGTACCGACAATGCCGTGATGGGTGCACTGGCTTGGGAGAAAATCAAGCTCGGGCAATTCGATTCGCTTGAGCTCGACGCGAAGCCAGGTTTGTTGCGACGTTGTTAAGATCGCAGCCTGCAACTATGGCAAACGCGTCCTGATTCAGAAGATCGGCAATTGTGTCGTATTCTTTGTCTGACTGTGATACGATGAGCTTTTAGTGCGTCATAGCAACGTCTAGAGAAAACGACGTTTACGCTGATGCGAAAATGCATTCAGGCAATCGAGGCTGCAACGTGAATCGATTTGGACTACTCGCCATTCTAATCATCGCAATCGCGACGATCGCTTACGCATTATTTTCCACCAATGATTTGCCTCGATCCGCGCGAAGGACGCCTGCGACCCTACAGAATGGAGATGGCGATCGGCGGGAAGCAGACAGCGTTCTCATGGCAGCAGCACTTCCGCATCGCGTCGCCATCGGTGGATTTACCGGATCCGCGGCATGCCAGGACTGCCATCGAGAGCAATACGATAGTTGGCATGGTTCGTTTCATCGCACGATGACTCAAGTCGCAACTCCGGAAACGGTGGTAGCGCCCTTCGATCGAGTCCGATTGTCATCACGCGGACGGGACTACCTATTCACGCGAGAGGGGGATCAGTTCTTTTGCACGATGGTCGATCCAGATTGGGAGGCAGGTGCCCTTGCAAACGGAGTCGATATCGATAGGGCGCGACCGCCTGCCGTCAAACTGCGAGTTGTGATGACTACGGGTTCGCATCACATGCAAGGCTATTGGGTATCCAGTGATGTCAAGAACATGCTTCGCCAAATACCATGGGTGTATTTAATTTCAGATCGGCGTTGGGTGCCAAGGGAAGATATCTTTCTCGCGCCGCCCGATGCAGGACGCCACTTCGCCGTTTGGAATGACAACTGCATCGTTTGCCATGCTGTAGCCGGAGCGCCCAAATTTGATTTAGTGAAGATCAACGTTTCTACCGAGGTAGCCGAACTAGGGATCGCGTGCGAAGCTTGCCATGGCCCAGGTCAAAAACACCTGGACTTTCATACTCCCGGCTTCGAGCGATTGACCAGCAAAGATCCGGTGGTAAATCCTTCCAAAAGTGATCCTCGGGTGTCTGCCGAGATTTGTGGTCAATGCCATGCTTACTTCAAGCCGCCAGACATGGAGACTTTTAGTAAGACGGGCTATGCATATCGGGCCGGCGGCGACCTGAGTAAGACGCACCACATGATCACGCACGCCGAACTCAAGTCTCGACCGGACGAAGGGGAGCGACCCTATTGGAGCGATGGAACTTGCCGCGTGTCGGGACGAGAATACACATCGCTTATCGATTCGCAATGCTACCAGCGTGGCAACTTAAGTTGTGTTTCCTGTCACTCATTGCATTCCAGTATGCCCGATGATCAACTAGCAAAGGGGATGGAAAACAATCAGGCTTGCATTCAATGCCACACCGATTTCGAGAATCGAATCGAGGCGCATACTCATCACGCCTCCAATTCTAGCGGCAGCCTTTGTTATAATTGCCACATGCCGCATACCACCTTCGGATTATTAAAAGGTATTCGCAGCCACCGCATCCAGGTTCCGAGGGCCATGGGCGCCGAAAAGTCCGACCATCCTAATGCTTGCAACCTTTGTCATCTTGATCGCACGCTTGATTGGTCCGCAGAGAAATTGTTTGATTGGTATGGTCAACCGAAACCGACCTTAACCCAAGATGAACGCGAGGTAGCCGCCTCATTGATTTGGTTGTTGCGTGGCGATGCCGTTCAGCGGGCGGTTGCGGCGTGGCACATGAGCTGGCCACCTGCACTTGAACCATCGGGAAAGGACTGGCAGATGCCGTTTTTAGCTCAACTGTTAACGGACGACTATTCAGTTGTACGTTATGTGGCAGCTACCGCGATGAAGCGATTTCCAACCTGGAATCAAGAAGCGTACTACTATGTCGGTCCACCCTCGAGCCGGGAATCCGTAAAGAAGGGGGTTGTCGCTGCCTGGACATCGACCGCATCGCCGCATCCTGCCGACAGAGCTGGTCCAATCCTGTTGGAAGCCAAGGACGGGAGCTTGCGACTCGAAAAATTGATGGAGCTTTTAAAGCAACAGGACAAGCGACCGACCACCCTCCCTGAGTAACCGGTCGTCGGCAACAAGTGAATCATTTCTGACTTCAGCGATGGAAGGCATCTATGCAAGACGTGGAACTCGCCCTGTACTTCATTGTGATATTCGGTACGACTGCATTGCTTTGGGGAATGGCAAGGGAACATAGGAAATGGAAGCTACTCGTATTGCTCCTGCCGCTTGTCGGCTTGATTGGCTCGTTTTTTTGGTTTCCTCCAGATATTGACCTGCAGTTGATAAAGCAAGAAGTGCCCGCGGTTGGACGCCCGGAATTTGCAAGCTCGGACGCTTGCCGACAATGCCACATTGGTCATTATGAAAGCTGGCATCGTTCGTACCACCGCACGATGACCCAACTTGCGACGGACGAATCGGTCCGAGCGCCCTTCGATGGACGATTGCTCGAATCGAATGGATCGACGTGCAAAGTCGATCGAAATGGCGAGTGGTTTTTTGTCCAAATGAAAGACCCGGACAGAAGCTCACAGGATGCCACAACGGATTCGTCACAAGTGAATTTGCCAGTTGTAATGACCACGGGTTCGCATCATCTTCAAGCCTACTGGGTTCCCAGCGAACATGGCAATAAAGTTCGACTCTTCCCTTGGGTGTACCACATTGATTCCGATCGTTGGATTCCCAACGGGGATTCCTTTATTCTGCCCCCTGAATTCAGTCGTCTCCCGCCTGACTCGAAACAATACGGGCAGGTTTGGAACAATAATTGTATTGTTTGCCACAGCGTAGCCGGTGAGGTGGGTTACGAATCGGGAAATTGGCAAAGCAGAGTAGCCGAACTGGGAATCTCATGTGAGTCGTGCCATGGTCCAGGTGCTGCCCACGTTTCGCATCACCAAAATCCTTTGACTCGATACACACAACGTGTAAGCGGTAAGGCCGATCCCACGATCGTAAATCCTGCGAGACTGTCGCCACACAAGTCATCGGAGGTTTGTGGACAATGCCATGTCGCATTCGATGAACAAGCACCGACCCAATACAACAAGTATCGAGCGGGCGGAGATTATCAAAGTGCATTCAAGTTGGCCGACAGCCATAATCCAGACGATATCCGTTTCTGGCGGGATGGCACGATGCGAGTTGGCGGTCGAGAATTCTCCGGCATGAAAGATTCCGCTTGCTATCTAAAGGGTGGCATGTCCTGCTTGTCCTGTCATTCGATGCATGCCAGTGAACCCAATAAGCAGATGCGTACGGACATGCAAAATGATCAAGTTTGTTTGCAGTGCCATGAGAAGTTGGTCAGCGACATTTCCCAGCATACTCATCATGCTGTCGATTCTGCGGGAAGCCGTTGCTACAATTGCCACATGCCATACACCAGCTACGCGCTCTTCACCGCGATACGTAGCCATCGCGTCGATTCGCCCAGCGTTGCATCGAGCTTAGCGACGGGAAGACCCGTCGCGTGCAATCAATGCCATGTCGACCAGTCTCTCGGTTGGACGGCCGATCATATGGAAAAATGGTACGGAACGCCGCGTCCAGAATTGGACTCAGAACAGTGCGAAGTGGCTGCTTCGCTCCTTTGGATGCTTCGAGGTGACGCCGTACAGAGATCATTGGCTGCATGGTCGCACGGTTGGGAGCCAGCCAGGATCGCTGCGGGTGAGAGATGGCAAACACCATTTTTGGCGCAGTTGCTGGACGATCCCTACTCCGTCACCCGGTACATAGCTCAACAGTCTCTGGAGAAGCTGGGGGTAAAATTAAGCGACTACGATTCACTCATTTCGCCAGACGAAAGAACTCCCGTTGCGCCTTCGCTTCAAAAGGGGATATATCCAGCACCTGCGAACGCAGGAGGGCTTAAGCCACTATTGGATGCACAACACGGATTGAACATAGACATGCTTCAGAAATTCTTGAAGCAGCGAGACGACCGCCCGGTAACACTTTACGAATAGTTCCGAACTCTCAGCCACATCAACTGGAACGGACATGACTTTGACGAAATCGAACCCAAAACCATTGGATGTCGGCCCACGACTGGTGAGTAGGCACATGTGTTTCGGTTGGTGGTCGTTGGTGGTTTTTGTTGGTCTGGGAATTACGCTAGAAACGCTGCACGGTTTCAAAATCGTTTGGTATCTGGGAGTGAACGCCGAGACTCGGCGACTGATGTGGACTTTGGCCCACAGTCACGGGACGTTGCTTTCGGTTTTGCAAATTGTTTTCGCACTGACGGTACCCAAGTTGTCTGACAAGTCCATCAGCAGTCAAATTCGGGCATCGGTGTGCCTTATGGGAGCTGGTTTGCTCATGCCATTGGGTTTTTTCCTGGGGGGACTGTTTTGCTATTCGGGCGATCCAGGAATCGGTATTCTACTTGTTCCCCCTGGTGGAATTCTGTTGCTGATCGGAGTGACGTCCATTGCATGGTGCGTGCATTCGGATTTCCATTGAGTTGGATTCGACGGACGGTCCCATCGGTATCCACGGTAACGAAAGGCTTGGCACAACAAAAACGTCGAAACAAAAGCGGTCATCGAAATGCAAAGCCCAGCGTACCACTCCGCCAAAAACGAATCAGACCAATTCAGGCCAAAGTAGTCATATATGGGATAGATCCAATTCCCCTCACTTTGAAAAGGGTAGCCTTGGACAAAGTGATAGAGCACGACAAAAATGAGCAATGGAAATGCCCACCAATTGGGGCGCCATGTCATGAGAGTTTTCCCGGTTCGTGCCGAGACAGTCCGACACGTAAAACCCCATCCACCGGAACTTTGGACGATGGTGTCATTGTCGAGGAACCGAGCATGGTTCCCATACTCCCCAAAAGCAAATCTTGCCAGTTCCAGTTCCGATTCGCAGTCTGTGACTACCCATTCTTGAGCACCGCGCCACAGTTGTAATTTTTTGTCATTGGACTCCATGAAGTATTCAGTTCCAATTGGGGGATTTATCCAACGAAGCCGGCTTAGTGAATACGTGCGAGACTGATCGCAACTCAATGCATCTCCAAAGAACTTGAAGGAGAAATTTTTTGTTATATCCAGATCCAACGGCAATGGCGGATTTGAAATAATGTTTCCATCCAAAGTAGATCGAAATTCAAATTGCCCCGCAGTTGGATGGATCGTTACTATTTGGTCGTCAGTTAATAAAAATGGAAAGCCGCTGTGTGCTCCGATCCACGAATTGAGCTGTTTGGGAACGCCTGTGCCATCAACACTAAAGAGTGTCATGCCGAAATGCTGAACGCTAACCTGAGGTATAGTTCCCCTGGTTCCAATCTTGTAATTGAAGTGTACGAAGTTTTGACCTCTGGAAGTTGAAAACATGCGATCGTTGAAATCAACACCCTTTGCTGGATGATCAACCAACGTCATGTCTTTCGAATCAAGATCCAATATGGACAATAGGTCTTTCTTCGGAATAACAACGAATCGGTTAGCGATGACAAGCGGATGATCTATATGAATCGGAAGTACGAATGCTCGGGTCCGATCCATGTTGCCAGTCTCTGAATTTCGGACGGATAATTTTCAACGCCTAAGATTTCCATCATCCTTGTTCCATGGAGAATCTTTTAAGGTAAATTCTTGGTCGTGGGCCTTAGTCAGCCGACCCGAACGATCCAGATTGAAAAACTGCTCCCGATTGCTTGGGAAACTCAAGTATCGAAGTTTTACCCAAGGTTTCGAGTATGACGTGTCCCAGACCTCTTCGGGTGCTGTACGGACAATCAGGAGACACCAAATGGCAAGCATGGGGAGCAAACAGATGAGAAGTATCACTCGTCGCCGTTTAGCCAGTTGTTGAGCCATCTCAGCGATTTCTATGTCGAGAATCTTCATGGGTGATCCTGAGTCAAAATGGTGGCATACTGACTAACAGTCTCCAGCAATCGTAGGCATTGACGGCCTCAAACGCAAATACCGTTTGTCGGGCTGAACCGCACGATAGCTGCACATCTCATCTTTACCCACATTTCAGCGGCAGATTTGAGTCGAAATTTCGATATAAGCACTACGGCAGAAGTACTTTCATTCGATCGTTGTGGCAGTGTCGCTCCGCGACACTGAATTGCCGAGTCGCGGAGCGACGTCGGCTACATGTTATGCCAAAATACTTCTTCAAGCGTGCTTATTTGCGCGATACCATTGCGATTTCTCCCCCTCGCCACTTTTCAATAAGGGGCGAGGGGAGCAAAGTCAAAGATGTGGGTAATGATGAGCTAACGCATCGCGGCTGATTAGTCGAAGGGCGTTAGCCCACGGTTTGCGGCGCATGCTGTGATCGACGCCGAATTGCAAACGAAGATACTAGGTAGTTCAATCACGATACTTATTCTGCTACACTAGAATAGAACCGTCGAGTTTTTCCTCCAATTCACACCGCATCGTGTTGATCCCTCCCACCTCCATGTAAGGAAATCATCTTGTCGAATTCAAATAGATCTTTAACCTCCGAAGGTGATAGTCCGCAGCTAGTCTCTCCGCCGATAGTCCGAAAGTCCCGAGGCCGTTGGATAGTAGCCATACTGGCGACCGGCATCATTGCATGGTTTGGATTTTCGTTTCCCCCGAAAGTTTGGCGAATTCCCGATGAGCTCGCCAATGTTGGAGCCCTTAGTTCAAAGGCGGATCAAGACAAACTGGCTGCAGTCAACAATTCCAATTTATGGAACAATACACTTCTGAAATTCGGTATTGCCGGATCAGCCCTTGGGCTCATTGGCTTTTTTTTGCTCGGCGAAGCTCGCAATGGTTTCGGAGCAGCTATCTCTTCTTTTATTTGTGGAGTGGTTGCAGGCTTGGCTGCAGGAACCATTGGACTATTGACTAGGCGTTATCTAAACCTCGATCACCCCATCCCCTTGATCTTTGAGCAGTCGAGGCCACTTTTTTGCGATACAGTCGTATATGGCATCATGAGTGTTCTACTATTGCTGCCAATATCGGTTCAACTTTTATTTCAAGCAGATCACTCGGATCGAAGCAAGGCGTATAAGCTTCCTTTCGTGGGATTATTGACCGGCCTACTTGTACCAGTCACAAGTGCGATCCTTTTGCATGGTTACACCAACACCAGCCAGTTCCCTCCAACTTCAGCGGATTTGACGGCGATTTGGTTCGCAGTCTTTACTGTCCTAACAATGGTATTCATTATTTTCATGGTGAAGAAACCGGGAACGAATCCCTACGCGACGGCTAATTAGGAAATGGTTATGGACGAGTTTTTGCGATTGGCCATTTTAATACCCTGTTTAGTGGCTTACTCAGGCTGCCGCGAAAGCAAACTGCCAAATGATCAGTTAGCAGCGGCGGCCAAAGCGAAAATTTCCGAAATTGTTTCCAATCCGCCTTCAAAGGTGGACGCCCCATCCTCGGTGTCGAACGATGGTATTCACCCAATCGACCAAGTTCCGCAAGGCAAACAATTCCGACTTGCCTCTTCGGCAGTGGATCGCGGTGACTTCGCAGAGGCAGAACGCATTGGTTCTGAGCTCGCTGCGGATTCGCAGTACAATGTATTGTCCACTGCCATTCGCGGTCAGATTCTGGCAAAGCAAGGGAAATTCGACGAAGCCATACGAATCGCCGAAGAAATCTCGGCGGTGCCGGTGATGCAATGCGAGGCCTATGTCATCGCGGGAGAAGTGTTTCAGCGTCAGAACCGACTGAAGGAAGCCTTGGGGGCATTCCAAAATGCCGTTGAATTGAACCCTCGGCATGTGCGAGCCAATCTTTGGTTGGGCGCAATTTACTATGACACCGGAGCCATGCGCCTCGCGACCGACCATTTGCGCAAGGCAGCCGAGCTGGATCCAGTCGATGTGAATTCGCTGTTGTTATCCGCAAAGATTTTTAAGGAATACGAGCAGTACGACGAAGCCATTCGCGACTATCGCGTATTGCTGGAGCGTGTCCTAAAGCCCGATGTGCAACTGCTGGTGCGTGTCAATCTCGCGGAGTGCTTTGTCGCGCTTCGGGATTTGGACACAGCTCGCATGACTCTTAAAGATTGCGCCGAGGTTCCCAGTGTGCTTTCGACCCGAAGCGCGATCGAAGAATTTGCGGGAGAGAACGCAGCGGCCCTTTCGTTGGCCCAATCCGTGTTAAAACAGCTACCCACGGATCGATCGACTGGCTTAATCGCTGGTCGAGTTCTCGTGGTTCAGCGAGACTGGAACGCCGCGATACCACTTCTTGAGCGATTAACACGCTCTCTACCATACGATCATGAGCCGCGTTTGCTGTACGGAAGAGCACTATTGGGATCCGGAGAAAAAGATCGCGGCGAACAAGAGATTCGAAAAGCGACCGAATTAAAGGATGTGTTTCTCAAGTTTGCGGACCTCCATCAAGAAGCGATCAAACGCCCACAAGATGCTGCCCTAAGGGTGGACATTGGTCGACTCGCCGAACAGCTTGGGAAGCCCGGACTGGCGAAGAATTGGTACCGTGTTGCTTTGGGGCTCGACGATCAGAATCCGGATGCGTTAGCTGCCTTAAAAAGAATGAGCAGCGCGCCTTAGTCCGGGCAGGGCTGGGCTGTTAAAAAACTGGTATTGACACGACTTTGCCTTACGCAGGTTTTGTTCCAAACTGTGACTCTAAGCGATCGCGATTGCAACATCGCGAAGCGGATGTTTTACTTTGTATGTAGCAACGGTAGAGAATTTTAGGCGTTTCGCACAAAATCACGTTTGGAAACATCAGCTTCCAACGTTTTGCAGATCGATGCTCAAAACGGATCAAACAAAATGAGCGTTCTGAGCTAAGCTGAAAACACTCCCGATGACTTCCCATCGACACGGCTATCCCTTGCGGGGTTGTGTCCCCACATAGCCTGGCTCCGTTTGACCGTGCGCACACATTAAACCATAGGACCCACAGAAAGAGTATGACTTTCCGAGCTATGCCTTGAAAATCCCGGGGTTTGGGGCTGGCCTCGAATCAACAATACAATACCAAATTTTAACAGCACAGCATTAGCCAATAGCCAACGGTTTGCGGCTCAAAACTGGATGCTAACGCGTTGCGGCTAATTCAATCAACAGCCGGCATGTGCGACTAGGGACAGCCGGACCTACTTGAGGACAGTCGGACGTACATATCGCTGAACTATTTAATCATATTTTGCATCATGTCATTCATGCCTGGAAAAAACTCTGCTCCGCCGGTCAGTTCTTTCACCTCGTTGATGTGCATTTCCTTTGCCGACTTGACCGCTTGATTCATGGCTTCTTTGGTAAGTTTTTCCAGTAAGGACTTATGATCACTTGACACATATTCTTCCGAAATGCTAATCGATTGAACCACACCCAGCCCACTCAATTCAATGTTGACTGTAATCGATTCAAAGCTCGCACTTCCGTAAACGCGCGCAGCTTCTAGCCTCGCATTCATTCCCTTTAATTGAGACCCAATTTGGGTCATGTTTTTCATGGCACTGGCAAGGTTGGTAAGATTCTTGAACATCGTTTATGGTTTGGTTCTAAGGGTGATTGTAAGGGTGATTGTAAGAAACTTAGGACTATTCAACGGCAACTGTCTCGATTCGAACTTCGGTTCGAAACCTTTCTCGTAATGAAATGTCTTCTGCGTTAGATGTGTCTGCGTTAGATGTGTCCGATTTTGGAAGATTGTTGTGGTGCAGCGAAACAGGTGGTTGAGCCGGGTCCACCCGAACCACATGCGCTTCCAGGATATCCATAAACTGCTTTATGAGCGGATGAACCATCGCATTCCGAATGAGCTGTGCTTGAGGGATGGTTGGCTGGTATGCAGGAACGTGCTTGGGTTCCATCGCTTGTGGATCCTCAACCATTTCGAGAACAGGAGTGGGCTCCTGAGTTTGCACGAACTCGAAACTGAGGACTCGACCGATTCGACGGGAAACGGATTGTGCAAGTTTCCGACCATTTTCACCCGTTTGGAAATAGTTTAAGGCTATTGCACCCTCTCGCGACAAGCAGATCTTCCAGTGCTGATCGCTAGGACAATCAATTCGCACCGTCATCATGGCACACTGTTCTGCCAGACGTCCTAATTGAACGGCCTCTTCCCGAACCAAGGCTACTTTATTTAGATTGCTCGCCACAACGGGTCTACCGATGGCTGCTACTACAGGTGCCGTTGATTCATTGCAAAAGGATTGCGTTGATGGGTTCGGAATCAGTTCAAATTTTTTTTTTTGTTCCGGGGGAAGTGAAGCAGGTGGGAGCGAAACGGCGGGAGCGGCATTCAACTGGACCCGCGGGGACGGAGCAGTTTGCGAAGAAAACGCCTTGACGAGATCGGACAGAGATTGGAGATCTTGCAAATTACAAATTTGCACCAGGGCTACTTCGAGGAGGATTCGACTTTGAACGCTGTGACGCATTTTGACGATGGTCTCGTCGAGCAACTGCAAAGCGGATAACAGAGTCATGGTCCCCCAGGACTTTCCCCATTCACGGAGTTGGTCGACGCTGTTCGGATTGGCGGTTCGAACAAGATCGGCACCACCTCCAACGGTCACAGTCATCATGTCGCGTAGGTAGCCTAGCAGCTGTTCCGCGAGTTGTCCGACATCGACGCCTTCTTCTGCCGCAGTATCAAGCTCCCGAAGGGCACCGCCCGCATCGCGTTCAATGAGTCGGGTCGCAAAAGACGCGAGCCGGGTCTCGTCGGCCGTTCCCAAAATTGCATGAACCGATTCGGCCGTAATTTGGTTTCCGCTGAAGCTAAGCAACTGCTCAAGCAGTGATTGGCTATCCCGCATCGAGCCAGCAGCACGGCGAGCGATTAAACGCAGGGCGTCCTCATCCGCTTTGGTCCCTTCGTTTTCGCAAATGAACTTAAGTCGTTCGAAGATCTGCTCGGTTTTCACCGGCGGAAAATCAAAGCGTTGGCATCTTGAAAGAACCGTAATTGGAATCTTTTCCGGATCCGTTGTGCAAAAGATAAACTTCACGTGTCCCGGCGGTTCCTCAAGCGTTTTAAGTAACGCATTGAAGGCCTGGGTTGTCAGCATGTGCACCTCGTCGATAATGTAGATCTTGTAGCGAGAGCGACTGGGCCGGACGGCCGCGTTGGATCGGAGCTGGCGAATTTCGTCGATACCCCGATTGCTAGCGCCGTCGATTTCCAAAACGTCCATATCTTCGCCCGCATCGATCGCTTGCGAGATGTCCGAGTTTGGATCGAATTTCCCATTGGTCTCTGCGGCAGCGTTCAGGGCCTTGGCAAAAATGCGGGCAGTGCTCGTCTTTCCGACTCCTCGCGCGCCGGTGAACAAGTACGCGTGACCCACGCGGTTGCTCTCTATAGCACTTAAAAGAGCTTGTGAAACCGTTCCTTGCCCCACCAATTCTGCGAACGTCTTCGGTCGGTAGCGACGCGCAACAACCGTATACTTTCCATCGCCGCTTGGAAGAGCCGTGTCTTTCGAATCAGATGAAACTGCTGTCGTCGAAACGTCGGATGCATTTCCTTTCTTTGCCATTATCGATACCGCATTAAACACGTGGAACAAATTAGCCATTTGGATGAGCGGAAAGTATACCATGGCCCCAGGCGAATTCATCCGGTTGTTGACGGAAACGATCCGACAAGTTTCAATGATTGAATGAGCAAACCAAAAATACTAATCCAGTTGGATACCGACGCCAAAGCCAGTGTTTTCGATGCAGTTGTCGCCGTTGACAGCGGCGTGGATCAACTATTGCAGTACGCTGGAGTCCGCCCTGACGATGTTCGCGGCATTGTACATGGTGCCATGTATACACGAGGACCAGGTGATTTAAAGAATACGGCTATCTTTGTCGGCGGCAGCAATGTGAGCGATGGCGAGGAGGTCGCCGCAATCTCCAGAGAAACACTTTTCGATCCCTTTCGCATCTCGATCATGTTGGATAGCAATGGCGCCAATAGTACGGCTGCGGCGGCTGTTCTGAGCGCAGCGAAGCATGTCGCATTGGAGAATTCCAAGGCCCTCATTTTGGCCGCTACAGGTGCGGTTGGGCAACGCGTTTGTAAAATCCTGGCCAGTGCAAAGTCCCACGTTACCGTGGCGTCTCGATCGCTCGAACGTTCGCAACAATGCGTGGCAAGATTGGTCGCCGGCGGTGTGGCTGTCGATCGTTTAACGGCAATATGCTCAACCGAGGAATCGGCCTTCGTGAAGGCGTTGCTTGAAAGCCGATTGGTGATCGGTTGTGGGGCGGCGGGGGCAAGGCTCCTAACTGCTAATCATCTCAGGTTAGCCACAGAACTACGAGTCGCAATCGATCTTAACGCGGTTCCACCCACAGGAATCGAGGGCATTGATTTGATGGACAAGGGGGTCCAGCGCGGCCACCGATTCGATTATGGCGCACTAGGGGTGGGTGGGCTCAAAATGAAGATCCACAAAGCCTGTATTGCATCGCTGTTTGAATCGAACCAGCGATTTTTGGACTGCCACGAGATGATGGCAATCGGCCAGGAGATTCTTGATGGATCTAGGCAGGCATTTTAGGTAAGGCCAAAGGAACATCGAAACAAAGTCATCGCAAATGTGTTAACCTAGTCTTTAGGTGTGTTGTGCTAGGCTAGGCTGTAGTAGATCGCTGCGCGATCGATGGATTGATCTTAGCTGAGCAATTTTAGCCGCTTCGCAGTCGTCAACAATTGTCGTCAAAACTCGTCATCTAGGTTTCATCTTGAATCAGCCGTTGGCTTCGCCCTCCCTTTGGAAACCCGATCTTTCGGTTGGCCAGCCACAAAACACGACAAGCAAACCGGGCGCTTATGAAATTAAGTTTTTGATCCACGAATCCATTTTAAAACAGCTGATTCCATCGGTCGCGGCTCGCATGCAAATGGATCCGCATGCAAATCCGCAAACCGGCGGTTACACCGTCGAAGGGATCTATTTTGAGACGCTCGATAGGGACGTCTATCGAAGATCGCTAGGCTACTCTCGACGAAAATTCCGGATCCGTCGTTATTCGGGAGGACCAACTATTTTTCTTGAACGAAAATCCAAGCGAAAGGGTGTCGTGTCAAAACGCAGGACCCAGATGGAATCATGTGAGTTAACGAATCTACTCAATCAAACGTTAGACATAAATTCGAATGCTTTGCCAGAGGTCGGCCCCGAACCGCAGTTGGATTCGAAGGGTAAGACGGAAGTAGCTTGGTTTTCCAAGCGGATCAAAAGGCTAAAGTTGCGTCCAATGCTTTGCTTGAACTATGATCGAATCGCGTTCCTGCAAATGGACAATTTAGGTCCAATCCGATTGACGGTGGACCGCGATTTAGGTTGCTGCACGCTAGAACAATCACAATTTCCAGAGAAGCTAGCGTACCAAAAAATCCTTGAGGGCAAATGCGTTATAGAAATGAAATATCGCGAGTCCGTCCCTACTGTCTTTCGAGAAATCATTGAGGAATTTAAGCTGGTTTCGCAACCCGTTTCCAAATTTCGCAATGCGATCGTGGTCGCGGGTTTGGCAACAGACGATCCGCCTTCGGAAGGAGCGAGCTAATGTTCGATTGGATTTCGGATAGCTCCGCTTCATCCGTCCCCGTTTCGATAACGATGATGGCGATACGGTTAGTTGCGGCTTGCTTGTTTGGCTTTATGGTTGCGGTTTCGTATCGGCTTCATCGGTATCCGACACCCGTGCCAACGACCTTTCCATTGACGCTAGTACTGCTTTCTATCTTGATCGCCATGGTCATGCAGGTCATCGACGACCGCGTTGCACGGGCATTTAGTCTCGTGGGAGCTCTCTCAATTGTTCGCTTTCGAACCGTACTCGATGAAACACAGGACATCGCCTTCGTTATCTTTGCGGTTGTGGTCGGAATGGCAGCTGGAACCGGCGCCATCGGCGTTGCGGCTATTGGTTCGACGGTCATGATCGTAACCCTTTGCATTGCTCGACATCCGATATTTGGGGCGCCTAAGCGCATAAGCTCTCAAGTCGAACAGGAGGCGAAATTGACACTTCGAACTTCCGTCGGCACGGACTACCAACTAACGGTAGTACCCTTGTTGGAGTCTAACTTAAGTTCCTACCGATTGATTTCGGCCGAAACCGCCAGGGGTGGTTCAGTGTTGGAATGGGTCTACTCCGTGCGTTTCAGACCCGACATGCCTGTCAGTACTTTACTAGACCGATACAGCAAAGTTGAGGGCGTACAAAACGTCGATATCAAAATGCAACTCGTTCCGGCTGCCCCCAGCCGGACATGAAACAAGCTTCAACTAGGTCCGGCAACTCCAGCCGGACAGCTAACTCAACAATGTGAACAAGCATGCGAAAATCAAAAATGCGAACAAAGCTGATTGTGATCGGAATCCTTGGGATTCTGGCGACACCCGCCTTGCTATTGATTGCTCAACCACCAGGCGGCCCTGGAGGATTGCAACAAAAACTGGTTGCTAAGTTTGACAAAGACAAAAATGGTTGGCTCAACCAAGTAGAGCGAGCGGAAGCTCGCATTGAGGCCAAAGCCGGGAGTGGCGGCCGCGGACCGGGCGGTCGTGGACCAGGCGGACCAGGTGGCGGCCGTGGACCGGGTGGCCCTGGTGGTCCAAGACCGACTCCAAAACCTGGTGTTCAAGTTTCGATAGACGACGTCAAGAAATATGACGAGGAGGGACTCTATGATCCAAAGGTCCTTCGAACGATTTTCCTTCATTTCGACGAGGAGGATTGGGAGGCCGAGATGGCGGACTTTAAACCGACCGATGTCGAGGTGCCAGCCAAGATGATTGTCGATGGCAAAACGTACGCAAACGTCGGCGTGGGGTTTCGTGGAGCTTCATCTTTCTTTATGGTTGGACCTGGCTCGAAGCGATCGCTCAATATTGCGATGGACCTTGTGAACTCAGAGCAAAAGCTCATGGGCTACAAGTCGTTAAACCTTCTCAATTCAAATGGCGATGGGACATTGATGCGGTCGGTTCTCTATTCGCATGTTGCGAACCAGTTTCTTCCAACACCTCTGGTCAACCTTGTACGTGTGGTCATCAATGGCGAGGACTGGGGGATTTATCAAAACGCTCAGCAGTTTGACAAGACGTTTGTAAAAGATTCCTGGAAGAGTAAAGCGGGAAGCCGATGGAAGGTTCCTGGAAGTCCGCGCGGGGGCGGCGGGTTGACGTTTGTCAGCAACCATGTTGACGATTATCGAAGGCTTTACACCATCAAGTCCGAGGACACCGATGCAGCTTGGCAACGATTGATCTTGCTTTGCAAAACATTAAATGAGACGCCCGTTGATCAGCTTGAAAGCGAATTGTCATCGATACTTGATATCGACAACGCGTTAAGATTTTTAGCGGTCGATGTGGCCTTGATCAACAACGATGGCTACTGGGTTCGAGCGAGCGATTACCATCTTTTTCTGGATGAAAAAGGGATCTTCAAGCTCGTTCCTCACGACATGAACGAGTCATTCTCGGGTGCCTCAATGGGTCCCGGTGGAGGTGGTCCCGGTGGAGGTGGTCCCGGTGGATTTGGTGGAGGCCGTGGACCTGGTGGACCCGGTTCTGCAGCAGTCGATCTCGACCCGCTGGTTGCATTGGACGATCCAAGCAAGCCATTGCGAAGCAAGCTTCTCAAAGTACCCGCACTTCGAACGAGATACTTAAAATACGTGTATGAAGTTGCGGAAAAAGGACTGAACTGGCAGACGCTCGGTCCAGTCGTGGAGGGGCACCGAGAACGCGGACAAGAGTGGGTCAGAATCGATTCGAGAAAGCTTTCATCCAACGAGTCCTACGACGGAGGCACGTCTTTGCAAACGACCAATCAAGGCCGCGAGATGAGTCTAAAGCAATTTGCGGACCAACGACGAGCTTACTTAATGTCGCATCCAGAAATCCTAAAGGCCATCCAGACACTGTAGTTTTGGACGGACGCTAGCATCGTCCGCCACGTGGAGGACGCTGCTAGCCTGGATATTGCATAGGTTTTTTGTTCTACCCCTATAGCGCGAAAGCTTTCGATCTGGTATCCATTGGATTTATGACAAGTCAATGGCGCCA
>JAYVPJ010000122.1:0-61370 GCA_043757445.1 Pirellula sp.
TTTCTAAAAGAGCAATTGCTTCGAGTATATGGACAATCAATCCGGTCGCCTTGGGAGGGTCCAGTTGTGCCAGGTTCGTCATGCCGTTTTGTTCCGTCCAGTGTTGTAGATCCGCAAAAGCCAAGTCCACTAGTTTCGTCGATCAAGCCGCACCTTGGCAAGGCGAAATCACGCCTAATCACCATGAAATAACGGGGCAAAACAAAGACGCAATAACCACAATTGGCCTTAACACAATCGCCGATCCCTGCTAGGCGAGATCGCTTGCGCGAAGCGAGATGGTCTGCAAGCCAAGTCCCATTTTTTTTGCTTTCACAAAGTCGCGGTCTCATCCAGATGAACTCGAGCGCAAAACAATTTTACGGTTTTTTCTAGATTCACTGAAGCGCCTCGACCGCATTCAACGCAGTGGATAGTAGCCGAATGTTCAACCTCGATGCTTATCTGACTGACTGACCCTCTTTTTGTGAGACCACGAAAATGCCCTTCCGACTGAACTCGTTTTCGAAATCTGTACTATCGCGAATCCGAAAGCATAGCAAATTGAGGCAAAGCATTCGCTTTGAATCCTTGGAGGCCCGTTTCATGATGACAGTCTCCAGCCAGCTTACCAATGGTGTACTCGACATCGGCTTCGATGCGAACAAAGATGATGCGGTAGTGGCTATCGTGGGAAGTCAACTAACTGTGATCTCCGACGGCATCTCGAAACCCTTCGCGGTTGGGGATATCAAATCGATCGATGTCCATAGCCTTTTTGGAGAAAACCAATCGATCTTATTTAGTGGAAATCTAAACATTCCGCAAGTCCTCGGTGTACGTGGCATCCAAAACGTCAACTTTGCGAGCGGCAACTACCAAGTTGGTTCAGCAAGCATCGTTTCGCCGGGAGCAATCGAGTTCAGTACGTTTACGCTGGCCTCCGATGCGAGTATCGTTGTCACCGCCAGCAAGACGTTGACTGGCACCGAGACTGGATTGCTGGGATTCTTAGGTGTTGTCTCCAAGGCAGACACTGCGATTAGAATCAACAACTCTAGTTTGACTGGGTCTCAAATCGACATATTGGCCCGCACAGATCTTTCGGCAAATGCGGATGGCGATAGCAGTGAAGATGTGAATCGCGATTTTGCTCGCATCAAGACCGTCGGCAACGCAACCATTGATGTTCTTGGGTCTTCAACCATTCAATCAGGAGGCACCCTTTCGATGCTCGCGGACTCGTTGCAACGAATCAACGCAACCGCAGTAGCAAGTCCAACAGGAAGTACGACGTCTCGGGATGCTGCGCTGGCTCTGACGAATGCCTCTAGCATTGCGACCGTCGTGCTGGCTGGCCAATCCAGAATAGGAGCAATTGGCAATGCGTCGATCGATGCACACAACACCGTTTCCATCCTAACAAAAGCCGACGGCTCCCTAGCGCTCGCCAATGGCAAAGGGGGGATCGTCGCACTCGCTGAGTTTGTCGGCGTGACCACGGTCGTGGTCGGCGATACCGTTTCGATTACTGCTGCGAATCTTAATATCGACGCAATCTCTGCCGCAACGCTCTCAGCTTCCGCAACGAGTACCGTCGGTGGAGCATCGGACAATGACCAGTCGACCAAAGATGATCTCAATAACAGTGGAGCCGCGACCTCCGAAGGTGGACTCGGTTTAGCAGGTGCCTTCGCTCGCAACAAATCTAATCAAACCACCAGCGTAACAATTCAGGGAATTGTATCTCTCACGGCAACGGGAGTCATCAATGTCAAATCCGACGAATCGACCACCAAGACGACCACGGCGGACGGCAGCGCTACCAATACTGCCGGCACTACCGGCAATGGAGTCGGTGTCGCAATCGCTATCGACCGTAGCGATGCAGTCAATCGCGTGCTAATCTCCGGAACTCCAACCCTTGCGACTCCGCAGTTCAATGCCTCCGCCGCATCTACATCAGGAGAAAATCATAACACGACCGTATCGTCAGGTGCGGGCGCATCGAACGTCGGTTTTGCCGGCGGTTTCGCATCAACCAATGTGGCGACCACGACCGAAGCGATCATCGGAGACAATACGGGATTGAAGGCAGGAGGTGCCGCAATCTCCTTGTCAGCAGATAGCAAACCTACAGTCAATACCGAAGCCAAGCCAGCTGGTACCACAAGTCTTACAGCCAAGAAAGGGGTCGGTGCCTCGATCGCTCGCACTAAGATGGCCAACACGACTCGAGCCAATGTCGGAAGTGCGGCTACCATTTCCAATGCCAAGGGACTTACCGCATCCGCATCCGCCGTCGATAACGTCACGACCAACTCGGTTACAGGCGCAACCGGCGGGATAGCCGTAACGCCAGGCGCCGCAACTGCCGTGATCGATTCAACGGTTACGGCTACGCTCGGTCAAGGTGTCGCGACGACGTTCGCAGGCGCGGTTGGTTTGAACGCAAACCATGGCGGCATTGTTTCTACGACAGTTGCAGGTGACTTGCTGGTGGAAAAGACCGCAATTGGCGGTTCGTTTGCATTGAACGATGTCGATATCAATGCAATCGCATCCATCGAGCGATCCATCACGGCTACTGGAGATGTAACCGCGAAGTCTCAAGCGAGCGGGAGTGCGAAAGCCGAATCGAAAGCTAGCAGCAAGGGAACTGGCGAATCTACGAAGACATCCGACCAACAAACAGCCGAGCAGCAAGCGGCTGTCGGATCCGACAAACAAGCTCCTTCTGCGGATGCACAAGGCAAGGTCAGCGCAAGTGCCGCAGCAGCGATCAATCTAGTGGACGTTCACGCAAAAGCATTTGTGGCCGATTCGAAGTCGGTAGGCGCGTCAGGAAAAGTGTCATTGATCGCATCCAACTCGGTCGACGTCCAGTCCAAAGCTGACGCGAATGCGGTAGGCAGCGGAACCACTATCGGCAATACGACTACGGGTGGCACCGAATTTGGTGTTGGCATCGCTGTCGCAATCAACCGAGCAGATATGACTGCCGAAACGCGAATCGGAACAGGAGTAAACGTCAATTCAACTGGCGGACTAACGCTCGATGCAAATAGCATCGTGGGCATTGATGATACTCGACAATTTTCAACGGAATCTGTGTCAGGTGCAGGGGCTCGTAAAACGGGCTTCGCAGGCAGCTTTTCATTGAACAAAGTGCTGAACACGAGTTCGGCGACCATAGCGGAGGGCGCGGTCATGAATGTTGGAGCCAGCGACTTGTCCGTTTTGGCTAGCAACAGTTCGACGGACGCAGTCAATGCAACACCGAACCCGGACAATCCTGCCACCGGTTCGAAACTTGGTCTAGGCGTGTCCTTCGCTGTTAACGTCTCTCGCAATACCACTACTGCGAAGATCGAAGACAATGTCTTGATTCGGAACAGCAACAACCCTGCTGCGGATGCGGGTGCAAACAACGTCTTTGTAAAAGCAACTTCTAACAACAACACAATCACAAACGTGGTAGGAGGCGCTGGATCTGAAGACGCGCTCGGCCAAGCTGCCGCGACTGGCGTGTTTGCACTCACGCTGGCGGTCAATAAAACCACTGCACGAGCGTCCGGTTCGGAAACCGGAAATAGTCACGCTGCCGGAAACGTCACCGTCGAAGCCGCACATGCTGGCTCGACAACTACTCATGCCGAAGGGGCAAGTCGCGCTGAGGGAACCAATGTAGGTATCGTGCTCGGATTGGGATTCTCAAGAGACCTCGTGACAGCTGAGCTGGACAAAGGTTGGAAAGTCGATGGAAGCCTATCAGTCAAAGCGAACAACGACGCGACCAGTTCGACCGATTCTAAAGCGAGCGCTCGCGGTGGCGAAGCAGACAAGCAATCCGAAGGACTTGGGCGTCTTGGAGACGTGGAAGTAAAAACCTCGGAGTCGAAAAATGCCCTTGGAAATGCAGATGGTCAAGCGATCGATGAAGAAATTCCTAAGCCGAAGACTCCAGATGCTTCACTCGGCTTTGCGGGTGCACTGGCAGTCAACGTCGCTACCGCAAACTCGACCGCCAGAATTGGTAGCAAGGCCCGCGTAGTTGCAAAGGGTTCCGTTCAACTGGAGTCGCTAGGCCAAGCCAATATCACCAGTACTGCTGACGCCAGCGCCGTTGTGATCCCAGCAAATGAGAACAATGATGTGCAAAATTCGACCGGCACTACTGGCAACAACCCACCGGTCCGACCCAACCCCTCTCAAACGGGAGTGGGCGTAGCCATCGACATCAATGCAGCCAATGTACTTACGGAATCGAACGTATCAGGTGGCGCCAAAATTATGGCCGCGTCGCTCTCGGTGGATGCCGGCACTTCGCTGGACGGGACAAAAGATCATTTCTTTCGTAGCAAAGCCATCTCGGGAACAGGTGTTGATAAAGTCGGATTTGCAGGTTCGCTTGCGATCAATTTCGTGACCAACAACTCGGCTGCAAGCGTCGGCTCCAACGCGGAAATCAATCTCGTCGGTTCTACAGATCCTGACTTGATCGGTACGAACCAGGATCTGACTGTCAAAACTCGCAATGAATCGGCAAGCGTCGTGGAATCGGTGGCGTCGGTCGCGGGCAGTCCCAAGACCGGCATCGGGCCTGCAATCGCTACGAACGTTTCTCGCAATTCAAGCAATGCCAGCGTGGCCGATAGCGTTGTCTTTTTGTCGAACATCAAGAACTATACGGTCGATGCGACAGGAAACTACAACCTGAATACCCAGGCTTCTTCTGGCGCTACTGCGAAGGCAACGATCATTGGTGAGGGAGGGCTCGCGATTAGTCCGGCCCTCGCCGTGTCATCACACAAGAACTCAACCACTGCAGTCGGCAGCGAAGGCACGCTCTTTCAATCATTGACGATTCAAGGGGATCTCAATGTGCACGCCACGCACAAAAGCACGACGAATGGCAAAGCCGAAGCGCTGGTCAATGCAACAGGTAAAGCCGCGATCGGCATTCCCCTTGTTGTGAACATACTTCGGGACGACGTTTCCGCATCCACCAACGGTGACTTCACTGTATCTGGATCGGCAGATGTTCGAGCCCATTCCGATATTCAAGTCAATGGGGACGCAACCGCATCCGCTGGCGGCGCGCGAACTGGCAACGGCGGTGCAGCGGGCTTGAAACAACGAGCTCAAGACTATGTCGGTGGATTTCGAAGAGATGAAGGGGAAAAGGTAGTCAAGATTGGCGATCGGCTTGCAGCTCGCTTCACCGAAGCTGGCGACTTGATCACCCAAGCCACGGCTGCAAACATGGAAACAACCGGAGTCGCCGCAGCCGGTGTGGGTAACGTCGTGTTGAGCGACACCACCGCAGAAGTCAAAGGGACGATCCTTGCAACCGGTGCGGTGAATGTCATCGCCGAGGGTGATCGCGATGTCACGGCAAACGCGTCTGGCTTGGCAGTAAGCCCAACCTTTGCGGACGCATATGGTGGCGCGCTGGCTGTCAACATTGCGGAGCAGACATTTTCCGCCCGAGCTTATACGGACAATGCACTTGCGGGCGATATCATTGCGGTTCGCGCCGGCAATTTGTCCGGTAACACACATATGGTCAAATCGCGTGCTCTTGCAGGAGGTGGTGCAAAAGACGACGGAGTAGCGGGTTCGATCGGCTTCAATTTTGTCGATGATCATACCACGGCCAGCATCGGCAAAAGTGCAATAGAGGGAGGCATTTTGACGATGAACGTGCAGGCCGCCAAAGGGATTTCGATTGTCGCCCAAAGCGATCTGGAAATTCAAAACATCGCGGGCGCGGGCGCTGTCGGAATAACGAGTGACGGCGTCGGCGGCGCAGTCGCAATCAATCGCATTCTCAATTCGACCGATGCTCTTACGGGTCCATCCACGACACTATCAACCGGAGGCACACTCGCGATCAAGGCAAATAGCAACATAGCGCCAACGAAAGGAGATATTACTGGAAACCCGATCGCTCTCGCAGCCGGTGGAGCATTCGGTGGCAGTCAGTCCCATGCAGGTGCATTGTCTCTCAATGCCTTCAACGAACGTACCAAAGCCGAGCTCGGGAATGACAACGTCGTATCAACCACACAAGTGTTGGGGCCACGTGGTTTGATCATCCCAGGCAACGTTCAGATTGAGGCTTCGAGCTCTACCAAACTTAGGACCGGGGCTGGTGCCATCGCTTTGGGACTAAAGCTTGGACGCAGTATTGGAGTCGCAGCCAACGTAGTCAACAAAGAAATTAACGCCCATATCGGCACTGGTACGACCGTCAATGCTCAAGGAAAAGTAGATGTGCTTGCGAGCTCTCACGAAGATACGTTTTCCATCGCTGCCGCTCCAGGACTCGGTGGAACAGTCAATAAGCCGACCTTTGGTGGAGCAATCCAACTCGCTTCACAAGTCGTCAAAGTACAATCCGTGGTTGACGAGAACGCACACGTGACATCGGGTGACGACATGCGAGTGGAATCCGACCACCAAGTGAACGCCGATGTTATCACTGGTGCACTCTCGGGTGGTACCAATAACTCGGTATCTGGCTCGCTCAACATCGTCTCAATGCTCGATCGCTCGGAAGCGTTCATTGGTAAAGGTGCCAATCTAAGTGTGTCAGGAGCGAACGGTCTCGCGGTCAAGGCAACGAGCAGTGAATCGGTTCTGCCACTCGCAGTTAGTGGCACCGGTGCAGGGGACAACGCAAGCGCCGGGTCGGCCAATTTGACACGCATCAATGAAACTACGCTCGCACATATCGATGACAACGCGACTGTCACCGCCCACAACTCCATTCTGACCAGCACCAACAAACCGGGCATACTCGTTGACGCAGTAGATAACACGACCTTCAACAGCGGCGCGGGGGTCGCTGCAATCGGAGGCAAACAAGGGGTCGGAGGCTCTGTTGATGCTGTCAAGCTTGAGAAACACACCCGTTCATTCGTAGGGAGCGGCTCCCATCTGGACGCCGATAGTAACATCAAGGTAACGTCCAATTCCCGTGAAGACATTTTGTCGGTTGCAGCCTCCATCGCCGGCTCTGCCGGAACAGCAGTCATGGGCGCGCTGGCGGGCTACAGTCTCGACATCACCACTCAGTCTGTTCTGGGTGACAACCCATTGGACAATGTAGGACCGATTGCACCCGCAGTTGCGCATGCAGGCGGGAGCATCGTGGTCGCAGCCGACGAAACAAATCAAATGGATTTCGTCGACGGCAGTGCTGGGCTGTCGACTGGAGGAGCTGCGATTGGCGGAGCCGCATCCATCAGCGTTGTACGAAAACAAACGGAAGCACTTGTCGCTCCTACAGCTCAATTGACCGCTGATGCGCTCGCTGCCCTTGCTCCCGCAACGGTGAACAACGGCAAGTTCAACATCTCGTTTCCAAATATTGCCTTTGATAGCAACCGCGTTCAACCGCCAGCCATTTCAGGAGATTCTGACGGTGACGGAGTGAACGACTTGGTCGACCCAAGTTTGTTGCATCCTCGCGTTGTGGTTCCGCAGACAGAGGACCGTCGAGGTGTAATCGTTACAGCCACCAATCGCGATGATATAGCAGCGTTTGTAGTTGGTGGTAGCTTTAGCGGCGCTGGTGCACTCGCGATCTCGACACCTGCAGAATTGCTTCGAGTCGAGACAACGGCTCGCATTGGTGATAACGCGCAGGTCAACGTTAGCAATCAAGCCACGGCCGGAATCAATCAGTCCGTGTTGGTTGCGGCAGCCAGCGACTTCTCCCACTTGAGTCTGTCAGGTGCACTTGCCGCTACGCTTGGAGTCGGAGTTGCCCCCGCCGGAAACATCGAGTCGACACGGATGAATACAACTGCGTCGATCGGCGACAATGCGGTGGTAGCCGCAAAGCAGGACATTGTAGTACAGGCCAATGCAACCGAGGACACCATGCTAGTAACCGCATCGGGTTCGCTGTCGGGAGGTGGAGGTGGTAGCGGATCGATCGCATACTTTGCATTGGACAACAAGACCCATGCGTTCATCGGCGCAGGTGCCGATGTCGATGCAGGTGGAAATGTAGTTGTCTCCGCATCGGACGATACCGATTTGGACAACATCGCGGGTGCTGCAGCATTTGGTTCATCGGCAGGCGTTAGCATTTCTTCGGGTATCGTAGTCATTCACAAAGATACCCAAGCCTTTGTGTCAAACGGTGCGAACGTAGACGCGAAAGCCAACTCCGGAAATGTAACCGTTCTCAACAATGTTGGCACTTTGTCCCTCACATCAACGACGACGCGCGGTGTGATTGTTCAAGCGTATTCGAAAGAGAGCGTGCTAGACATTGCCGCTGCGGGGGCGGGGAGCGCCGGTGTCGCGGGAGCTGGAAGCGTGAATTACAATATCATCGACTCGGACACGACTGCGTTTATCGGTGACTCCGTCCATGTGAACACTAGCACCGTCCAAGAAAACGCATTGCAGTCCGTGACAGTGGTTGCGGGCAACGAAGTAAAAGCTAGATCGATTGCTGGCGGCTTGGCCATCAGCGCCGCAGGTGCGCTGGCAGGAGCCGTGGATATCGGTGTCGTGCGCAACGATTCAACCAGCTATATTGGCAGTAACGCAACCGTCCAAGCGATGAATGACATTGTTGTTAACTCGTTAGCGAAAGAAGATGTCAACAGCCTCGGCATAAGCGGCGGTGTCGGAATCGGAACATCGTTCGCAGCCTCCGTTTCCGGCTGGGCCCTGGGTACCAAGTTCGACGCAACCTATTCCAATGACTCGACGACGACGAATAGCCTGAGCCACGACGGTTCGACCATCGATCAAAAAACAGCAAGCAACGCTGCGGGTGTCAGCACCATCTTTGGCAATGGTCTCGGTGCATACCAAGGAGTCAACAGTGCCCCGCCAACGGTCCCTACCCCGAAATCTCAGATCGCAGATATACTTCGTGAAGGCAAAACAGCACTTAGCCAAGATACTCAAAGTGGCTCGCAGCTCACTGCCGATTTGTTTGATAGCGGTGATGCAACGGGAACAGTCGCTGAAGTTCATGCAGGAGCTATCTTGTCCGCCGGCCATGACATCAGCGTTCTCGCCACTTCTGACGTCGATCTACAAAGTTTTGCAGGATCGATTGCAGTCGGGGCTGCGGCATCGTTGGGGGCTTCGATTATGGTGGAGCGAGTTCATTTAAAGACTGATGCGTTCTTTGCTGGAGTGGTGGAGAGTAGCCATGCGGTGAACATCCAATCGACGTTCAATAATGATTCCGTCGGACGGAGTTTCTCAGGCAAAGGGGCGCTTGGCGTTGCATTGGGTGCGGCGTTTACATCCATCAAGGATGAGAGCGCTACGACCGCTCGCATGGATGGCTCCCCAGATCAACTTGCTCAGATTCTGCAGTCCGGCTCGGTCAAGTTGAACGCAACCAGTGATACGAACCTCGATGGTCGAGCTGGACAAGGAGCGCTCGCATTGGGGGGTGCCGCCGGCGTTACTGTGTCGAAAGTCATCGCGAACGGAACAACTCAATCGCTCCTGGGCGATGGCGTGAAGGTCGGTGGGCAACCTGGCAAAACAGTCGGTAGCATGTCGATCGACGCGAATGAGTTTACAACTGTCAATGCGAATGCGAAAGCACTTGCTGCCGGAATCATCGGAGCAGCGAACCTCAACTTTGCGACTGCCGAAGTTACGCCTACGGTGGACGCGACGCTCGGGAACAGAGTGTCGTCCGCGGGTTCCAACATCTCTATCAACGGGGATATCGGAGTAAACGCTCGCTCGACGATTCAAGCGTCTTCGGAAATGCTGGGTGTGCTACTAGCTGGCGGAGCGGCACTTGGGTTTGGACGCGCTCAATCCACAATTAAGCCAAACATCGAAGCTGCCATTGGACGCAATACAGTCGTGAACGCGACGGGAAAAGTTGATGTATTGGCTCAGCACAATAAGACAATCACCATCACCGGGCCGCTTGGTGGCACCGTTAGCAAAGAGTTTGGAGCAACGGCCAATGCGGAAGCCGGCGCTGCCGCTGCTATCGCAGGAAACACGGCACATGCGATTACTCTGACCAGGGCCAACGTCGACGCAACCGTATACGATGGGGCATCCATTACCGCTGGTGGTGCAGTCAGCATTCAATCGGACTCGACGAACAAAGCATCATCGGTCGGAGGTTCGATCACCATCGGACTCGTTGGCGTTGGCGGGGTTCAAACAGAAGCCGATGTAATTGGCAGCGCTAAGGCCGCCATCAAGACGAATACCTCGATCACGGCCGCGAGCTTGGACGTGCGGTCCATCGCAAACGACCGCGCCATCTCTGAAGGTCGTGCTGCGACTGGCGGCATCATTTCAGGCAACGCGACCACTTCCGAAGCGACCATCAAACAAGCGCAGTCCGGAATTGCTGGGTTCCGAATCGATGTGCCGAATAGCTCCGTATCTGTCACGGGAGCAACGATTCATACCACTGGCGATGTCCTGATCATTGCGAATCAATCCGCGGATGCGGATGCGTTTGCAAAGGGGACCTCGATCGGCGGCATCTTCGCCGCTGGGAAATCAGACGCAAAGATCGTGGTAACACCTGGCGTCAATGCGAATGTGAATAGCTCCTCGATCGTGGCTGGTGGGGGCGTCGACATCTTCGCCAACTTTGGAGATGGAAGCGGGCCAGCCGTCTCGGCCGCTGATTTCCTCGAAACAGACGCACTCAAGCCCAACGAAATATCGGTCGCCTATGCGAAGGGTTCCGGAGGTGCACTGGTAGGCTTGATCGGTTCCGATGCAACGAGCACCTTTGAGCCTCGCGTCGCTACAACGGTTGGAGCGGCTGTTGATATTACCGCAAACACGGTCCTCATTAAATCCGAGGCAGACAGCTCCACAGTTGCGGTCGCTCGAAATGTAACCGGTGGACTAGTTGCCCGCGGCAATGCCGACGCAACCACGAACTTGCGGAACACGATCAGTGCGACCGTCTCCGGTGGTCCCGAGTCGTCGCACACCTCTGTTCATGCCAACAACAACTTCACACTCCAAGTGGAGACGGAGCAGAACGGTGACTCCTTTGCAAACTCCCGTGCCGTCGCCGCGGTCCCTATCGCCAACGCAACCTCGACGGTTTTAGGTACATACGATATCAATGCTTCCGTAGGCAACGATGCAGATGTGGAAGCCGGCGGGACGCTTAAAATAGAAAGCTTGGTTCAGGACGCGGACTTCGGCGCGCGGAAGGGGCTCGTTTCCAATGACCAATTCGGGGCCAATGCGAATGCCGATACGGGAGGTCTGGTTGCAGACTCGCACGCAGTCTCGACCACCAAGCTTGGCAATGCCTCCACCCCTGCCCAGTCCTTGGTTTCCGTCGGCACGTTCTCGACCCTCAAGGCCCCGACCGTGATCTTGCGATCCGACGTAACGGGAATCGAAGTCAGGTCCGATGCTAACGCCAGGGCCGCAGGCGCGGGAGTCATAGTCGACGCTCGATCGACCGGCGAACTTCACAGTGACTCAAATGTCCTACTGCGAGCCAACTCGAGCATCGATGCAACCACCACCACTATCGAATCTCTCCATGGAACCGGCTCACAGCTTCGCATGATTGCCGAGTCCACCGCAGACAAGGATGGCGTCTTTGGCAATCCTGCGGCTACCGTTGTCATCGTACAGGATTCCCTCTCAAGGATTGAAGCATTTGACACATCGAACATACGAACCCGCAATCTTACGGTTCGAGCAGATACCAATGTGAGTCAGTTTGATGCCAATACGATTGAAAACGGATTGGTGCGGACTGGTTCAGGCAGCGTTACGTCCTCCTTTGATCGTGATCGCAACATTGTTTGGAATGCAGATGTCTATCTAAAGGGTGCGCCATCACCAAGACTGATTGTCGAAGCCAACGGATCAACTGGAGCAACGGTAACTGAGGCCACAGGTGTCACGATTGTGGATACCGATGGCGGTACATTCGATACTGGCACAATCGGCAATGTCGCCGCTCCAACCATCGTCGTTAATCCCATCAACAACGCGAGTGCATATGGAAATGTACTATTTGAGATACCGCTAATCAATGCGGGCGAGAACGCTTCCATGACCGGAAGCACAGGATCCTTTAGGGTCGATCGCGCGTTCGATGATATCCTCATTCAAAACAACTCGAACAAAACGTTACAAATAGGAAACATCAATGTTATTAATCTTGGCACGCCGACTGTTGTGATTGATGTGCCAACTAGCACCGCACTCGGTTTCGACGTTTTTCAAGACTACGGTGCCACGAACCTGACCGTGAAGAACACCTCTAGAAGCGGTACTCCTTCGATTACGTTGAGCGGCGTTATCAATAATCCCGTTGGCAGTACAACGATCGAATCAATAGGCGATCTAGTTCGCACCAACACCGGCACCGTCAAAATTGTTACCAACGTTGCCGATCTAAAAGCCATGTCTGGAAACGTAGGAAGCGTCGCATCGCGGTTGCCGGTTGAGCTGGTAGTCAGTCAAGGACGGCAAGAGGATCTGAACGTGTTCGCTGGTGGATCGGTGGCTATGGATCTAGTCGCTCGCATTCGAGAACCCTCCACAAGTACGGCCGTTGCCATCGATGCATCCAATATCGTTGCGTCCAGCTCGTCAGCAAATATTCTCCTGCACTCGAGCGTGCAAGAGACTCTAAAGCCATCGACATTGCCGCTCTTAAAAGTAAACGAAATCAAGCAAAGCGATATCACATTTGTTGAGGCGCATTTCGAATCCGTTGAGGAGTTCCCGATTGTCGATCTTGGAGTTCTGGGCACGAGCGCTGCTCCAATCACGCTGCCTAGCAATTGGAACTTCGACCTGGTCAAAGGCTCTAGCATCGTGATCAACCTCGCAGAGATTAGTGGCCCGACCATGGGAATCACCTTGGCTACCGATGTCGGCGGCGGAGCGATTGACGTGGCAACCAACGGCGACGTTTTCCTTTCCGAAACCGCTGGCCCAATGCGGATTGGTGCGATCACTACGACTCGTGGCAATGTTACGCTGAACTCGAACGATGCGATCGTTGTGTCTCCTACGGACGCCGCCGCCGACGTTGTAGGTACGATCGTTAATCTTAATGCAGCAACTTCGATCGGCAACGCAACTGCAGCCGTCGACGTGGATTCTAGCTCGCGTTTGAATGCGACCGCCAGCGGCGACGTTTTCATTGTCGAAACCGCAGGCAACATGAACCTCGGAGCAGTCAGCAGCACTGGCGGCAACGTGTCGTTGACTGCCACCGCTGGCTCGATACTCGACGCCGCTTCCGATCCCGATGCGGACGTGGTCGGCAACAGCATTACTCTCATTGCAAACAACGCGACGAACACGCCAGCTCCAACCATTGGCACTACGACCGACTCGTTGGAACTGAATTCCGCAGTTGCGGCTCCAGGCGTAGTCCGAGCCACTGCCCGAGGAAATTTGTTTGTGTCGGAGACCTTAGGTAGTTTGACGCTTGCAGAAGCCCGTAGTACATCTGGCAACATTCGCGTCGACGTGCCAGACACAGCAGGGGCTGGTAGCGATTTGATTCTGGCCACCGCGCAAGTCATAGCCACATCCGGCACGGTACAACTCAACGCAGGTGATGATTTTAGTTCAAGCGTTGGTACGCTAGTTCAAGGTACTTCCGTCGGTGTGGCCGCTGACTTCGGCAATGCTGATCCAGGCGTCGGAAATACCATCAATGCTGCTGGAACGTTTATCGGTCGACCGATAACCTTTTCGACGGGTAACGACGCCGATACGGTTTCTCTTTCGCAAACGAATCTTCAAGGACCAACTACCGTCATTGCTGGCGGCGGTCCCGACATCATCAACGTCGATCGCATCGCTCCGCTGACGACAACACTCAATGGAGTCCGCGATAAACTGACTCTGAATATCGGCTCAGGCGCAAATCAAGTGAATGTTTCGGCGACACCAACCGGAAACTACGCCGCAGACATCGTCGGCGGTGTTCGCGGGAGTGGCTTCAACACATTGACCGTCAATGGGACGAGCGGCAACGATGCCATGCTATTGAACCCAAGTCAATTCACTGCGGTGCATATCGGCAACCCAACTACCGTCGAATTGTTTACGCTTGGAACATCGATTGATCAAGTGGCCGTGCTCGGCGGAGATGGCAACGACAACCTCGGTGTCGACTTGGCTTCGGGCAATCTGACTTTCCAAAACGGTGTCAGTTTTGTCGGAGGCAACGGTACCGACTCGATCTTGGTTTCCGGTTCGACCTCCGCAGATACATTCGAAGTCGATGCAACAAGTGCAACATCGGGAACAATTCGGACTCAAGTCGCCGCCGGGCCGTTGTCCGCCCCGACAACACTTACAGGTGTCGAACAGGTGGCCATCAATGGTCTTGCACCAACGACCAATCCAGGCGATACGCTGCGAATCGTAGATTCATTCGTTGGTCTCCCGGTTGTTCCCAACGGTAGTTTTACGACCCCGCTCCCAGTGACTTATACTAACATCGAGCAGCTTGTCCTTGGGTCCTTGCCGGTCGCGGTCAACGATCAAGTAACGACGACCGAGGACATCGCAATTTCCTTCAATCCGTTTGCAAATGATTCGGGACTGACCGATTTGCCTTTGACCGTAGTCTTTGTGCAGTCTACCAAAGGTAACGTGGTTTACCGCGACAACGGCACGCCAACTATTCTTTCGGATGATACATTTCTGTTTACGCCGCTGGCCAATTTTTCCGGGACCACCCAATTCCAGTATACGGTTCGCGATGCCAACAATGACCAATCGACCGCCACGGTCACGGTCACCGTCAATCCCGTAACCGATGCACCGATTGTCAGCGCGACCAATGTTGCTGGTTTAGAAGGAACGCCTATTCAACTGGTTGTAAACGCAAGTCTTGCGGACACGGACGGATCCGAAACACTCGACGTCTTGTTGCACAATGTTCCGAGTATTGCT
This sequence comes from Pirellula sp., assembly GCA_043757445.1. Lineage (GTDB taxonomy): Bacteria > Planctomycetota > Planctomycetia > Pirellulales > Pirellulaceae > JBKCUI01. The sequence goes on from JAYVPJ010000122.1 coordinate 14,917, forward strand.
TCGTTCGTGAATGCGTCTAACGTTGCGATTGGTACTGATTTGGGGGCCGGCAATTGGAGAATTAATGCGGCCGACTTGAGCAAGCTGTTCATTGTTGTTAGGGACAATGGCAGTTTCAGCTTGGCTTTGGAGGGGATAGCAACCGAGACGGCATCGCGAATTTCGGTATCTCGGTCTGCCAATTTCACGGTCAACGTGCAAAACGTGGCTCCCCAAGCCACCATCATGTCAGCCCCTGACAAAGGAACGCCGGGTGTACCAGTCGCAGTTCAAATGGCTGCGAGCGATAAGTCCAGTATCGACCAAGCCAGCGGCTTCAAGTATCGAGTCAATTGGGGCGACGGTACCGCTCCAGAAACGGTACAAGGGATCACTACGCCGACGCTGAACCATGTTTATGCCATCAGCGGCAACTATACAATCACCATCGCTGCTACGGACAAGGATGGAGCCGAAGGGCCGGTCGCCACTCATTCAATTCGCATTTCTCGCACTGGTCTTGTTCCTGATCCATTGTCCCCGGGCCGCACCATGCTGGTCGTCGAAGGCACTAGCCAGAATGACTCGATCGAGATCGACACGCGAGAGATTGGCACGAACGAGGTATTGGACCTCTACCTCAATGGACTGCGGACCGAAACATTTGCGATGCCCACCAGCCGAATTGTAGTTTATGGACAAACGGGCGACGATGACATACGCATCGATGACGATGTTGAATTGGATACCTGGCTATTTGGTGGTTTTGGCAACGACACCCTCCTAGGTGGATCAGGGAATAGCATCCTTGTAGGGGGAGGTGGCGACGATTCACTTCGAGGTCGTTCCGGCAAGGATATTCTCATAGGTGGCCGCAGCCGGGACCTTTTGTTTGGTGGAGACGACGACAACATTCTGATTGCCGGGTACAGCGAGGTAGAGGGCAACGAAGCGATGCTTTTGGACATTCAACGCGAGTGGACCTCCAATGGCTCGATGAGAACGCACGTCGAACACCTACGCAGTGACTCCCCAGGAGGACTCAATGGCAGCACGCTTTTGCGTTCTATGTCGGAGCCGAGAAATACCTTTGACGACGCTGCAGTGGACCAATTGTTTAACGACAAGAATCACGATTGGATCTTTGTCAATTCCGATAACGGCGTGGTCGATAATTTCGGTAACGCAAAGTACCAAGACGAGCTTGATCCAGCAACATCGGGCTTTTCAGCGCTGAAACTTTCGACGGACGGGGGGAAAATTGATGACAGCTCTGTCGAGGAACCCAACGAGGACTTGGCAAACAAGCCAAGGTTTTATTCCGAGAAATTCGTGTTCGACACCAATGGAGACGGTTCCATTTCTCCACTCGATGTATTGACGATTATTAACCATCTCAACCAGAAAAGTGGCGGACAAAACATTGGTGATGAGGAGTCTAATGGTCAATCCAATGATTTCCTGGATGCGAACATAGACGGTTCGGTTAGCCCCCTAGATGTGCTGACCCTAATCAACTACCTAAATTCGCGATCGCAAAGCGGAGAGGGAGAGTCCACTTTGTCGACATCCTTAACTTTGCAAGGCATTGAATTGGAACTGTTGCGAACCAAAAAACGGCTCGGACGCTAATACGGCGAAGAGGATGCGATAGCAGAGTTGGATTTTGCGGATCGATCACTCGCCCGAAAATCTCTGCAGGCAAAAATGAGTTGTCGTTGGCATAGCCCTGGGCAGTTAACCAGTGGCCGCGACTTCGGTGGAATCGATTGTTCCATGTTGAGAACGCCCTGATGTTTCGTGCTCCTGCTCGTGCTCAGCCACCGGCGGTGCTCGTAATCGATCAGCTAGCTTTTCGATTACGAGCACGAGCACCATTTCATTGAGCACGAGTACGATTTTGCAAAGCTGATACCGGCGATCAGCGAGAAGTGTCCAAATTTTTCAATTTTTCTGGAGTTTCTGAAGCGCGCGGCGGCTCTTCGACGCAGTGAACTACAGCTGCGAATGGCTGGCGCTATGTGTCTCGTCGAACCATGGCCAAAAGCGAGCCATCGGCTTTGCCTATCATCGAGCTGGCGTTCGACACAACGCAAGCCAGTCGCATCTGCTGGTCCCACCCATGGTTCCACAATTTGCCGAGAGCCATCTTTTTCGTCAGGATACCGATGCCTACATGCTCAAAACGGCGGTCGCCTATGGAGCGACCTAGCGAGAAGGCGTTGTTGTCGAGGATATCAAGATCGACGACAAGGGAGTGGAGGTCTTCCTTGCCGACGGGGAAATCTTTCAAGCACGTTACCTTGTCGACGCAACCGGATTCCGTTCCGTGCTGGCGGACAAGCTTGAGCTGCGCGATCCAGTGCCTAGGGCAGCCACATGCTCTCGCACTATTTTCACACACGTCGAGGGGCTAAGGCCGTTTGATGCGTTGCTGGGAGAGAATGAGCAATCCGGCCTTGGACAGGGACCGGGCGTCTACAATATTCTTCCAACCGTACGGTGGGGCCTCGATTTACGATACTCAGCCACGCCTGCGGGTTCATTGACGCGCTTTACTCCAGGGGGTTGATCAGCACATTCGAGAGCCTTCATGCGGTTGGAAGTCGACTTCTGGATGCGTTGAACGCCGATGATTTTTCGATGGAGCGATTCGATTATATTGAACGACTCCATCGTGCGCAGCTCGCTCTGAATGATCAGACTGTCCGAAATGCGTATCGTTCGATGGTCGATTTTAAGTTATGGGACGCATGGACAAAGATATGGATGGTCTTGAAGCTTTACGGCGATCTCTGGATTTTCCGAAGCATTAGGAAATTTGAGCACAGCGGTGATGTTGCCTTTCTCGCCTCGCTTGATGAAGAGCCGCGACCTGGCGCGGGCGCACCATTTGCCAAACACACGCAGGATGCCCTACATGTCACCTAGAATTTTTGAGCCGTTCCGAATCAAGAGTATCGAGCCGATTCGCTCAACTACCCGCGAGATGCGAGAGCAGTTGCTTCTCGCGGCTGTTTACAACCTTTTCATGATCAAAGCAGATGACGTTCTTATCGATCTGCTCACCGACTCAGGGACAGGTGCAATGTCGAATAATCAATGGGCTGCTATGATGCGCGCCGACGAGTCCTATGCCGGGGCAAATAGCTTTACTCGCTTTGAAAACACGGTCCGATCCATTTTTGGTTTTGAGCACGTCATTCCGACGCACCAAGGACGCGCTGCAGAACGGATTCTCTTTAGCGTTGGGTGCAAGCCGGGTGATATCGTTCCGAACAATAGCCATTTCGACACAACCAGAGCGAACTGCGAACTTGCGGGCGCGGAAGCGATAGATCTCCTCACCTGTGAAGCTAAGCATCTATACGATCCTGCTCCATTCAAAGGGAATATGAACGTGAATGTGCTTGCACGGCTCATCATGCGTGTCGGGGCTAGTCGGGTGCCGATGGTCATGCTCACTATCACGAATAATGCCAGTGGCGGACAACCGGTTTCGATGGAAAATGTTCGGGCGGTCAAGGCAATTTGCAGGTCGCACGGCATACCGCTTTACATCGATGCCTGTCGATTTGCGGAGAACGCCTTCTTTATCAAAACGCGAGAGCCTGGTTACCAAGACCGAACCCCACTTTCCATCGCGCAGGAACTGTTCAGCCTCGCCGACGGTTGCGTAATGTCAGCCAAGAAAGATGGCCACGGTTGGCAACTTGGCCAGTTGGCAAAACAGCGAAACTGGACGTGCTCTGTCGCGAGTTGGCGTTGTGCGTCGCTGTCAAGAGCCTATACGGCCTCGACGTCCGAGAAGGTGTGCCTGAACTAGGGGCATTGGCGGCTGAGTTTGTAGATGTGTTCTCTGCCCCCAAGATCATTCTGGCACCTATCAACCAGCCAGGCATGCCATTCCGACGTGCCTTGCATTTGTGCGAGCGCCATCCCGAAGTGCTCGAAAGTGTGCTCAGAGAATTGGACGAAGTGTTAGGTAGCCGAGAGACTACTCCTGAGGACGGGGCAAAGCTGGTTATTCTAGACCGGGTTAGCAAAGAGTCCATGCGGCTGCTCGCCCCTGTCCCGGTGCTCTTTTTGCGGGTCTGTGCCGAAAACACTAAGGTGGGAAAATTCACACTACCTAAAGGAGCCAACGTGCTGGTCAGTCCACTTGCAACGCATCATGACCCTAACGTCTATCCCGAACCTCGCCGGTTCAAACCCGAGCGTTGGGCGAGCAACTCTCCGCCGGCATATGCCTATCTGCCATTCGGCGCCGGGCCTCGCACCCGTGTAGGCCTGATGTTCGCTGAACGTTCCTTGCGTCTCATGCTCCCCATGATTCTCCAACGCTATCGGATCTCGATTCCCGAGGACACGAAAATCGACCGACTGACCCGCGCGAACATCATGATGGTCCGCGATGGAATGCCTGTGAAGATCGAACCGTTTGACCGGACTCGACGCGAACCTAACCCAATCCGGGGCGATATTCACGAACTGGTTGATTTTTCATAATCGTCTTCGATGGGTTCCAGGGGTCGACAGGTCGACAGCCCAAGAACGTAGTGGATCTTGCTAAAGATCCTTTCGCCTTCAGGATCTTAACAAGATCCACTACTGTAAAATCAAGATGTAACAATGCACTAGGTATTTGTTAAGATGTCTCCCATGAACAACCTCTGGCATTCGGTGTCTCTGGCATTCGGTTGATAAATTTCTTCGCGTGTCGACGGGGAAGTCGCGATAGGTCAGCCCGTGGCTGTGGATGCAATTCGGACGAAAGAAATTTTTTCTTGAATTAGTGAAGCGCGGAGCCTATTTCTTACGCACTGTACTAGGAATGAACGACAGCGGCGCAATTTTGCTCTCCAATTCTCCTGATCTAGAGGTATTCAAATGCAAATCGGGCCCGTTTTGATGCTTGAAGCGGACGCGGAATCACGTCTTCCGGTCCGAAATGCCCCTTCCACGCCCACCGACGACTTCACTAAAGATTCCACCAAAGAGCTTTTCCAAAGAGTTTACGATGAGCTGAGACGCATCGCGGCTGCAAAGCTCGTGGCTGAACCAGCCTCCTTAACGTTGCAGCCTACGGCCTTGGTTCATGAAGTTTACGTCCGACTCGTTCGGTCCGAGCTTCAAAACGATTGGACGTCGACCGGTCACTTCATTGGAGTCGCTGCGGAAGTCATGCGGCGAGTGCTCGTCGACAATGCTAGGCGACGAAAACGCCTAAAACGCGGCGGCGGATGTCACCAAGTTGACATCCCTTTGGAACTGCTCGAGGCAGATATCAAGGATTCCAAATTACTGGAACTAGATCGGGCACTTGAGGAACTTGCCAAGGAAGATCCGATCAAAGCGAAATTGGTCGTCATGCGATACTTTGGTGGCTTGACGATCGAGCAAGCCTGCGACGTATTGCTGATTTCAAGGACTACCGCACATCGGCATTGGACTTTTGCCCGCGCTTGGTTGCATCGCCGTGTCGGAGAATCGAACGAATAATTGGAGCGCAATGACCGCCGTTGTCGCTTTGGCTATAGTATCGTTACCTCGTTCAGAGACACTTCTAGGTCCAATACCATGTCCATCGAAGAAATATTCTTAGGCGCTATCGAACGACAGACCGCTTCCGAAAGGCAACGATTCCTTGACGAAGCGTTTGCACTCCATCCCCATTTGCGGAATGAAGTAGAGGGACTGCTTCGGTCGCACGAATCGGCCGGTACTTTCTTAGCCCAGCCACTCGTTGACCCGATAGGATCGCGGGTGGATTCAAAAATAGAACCGTCCCCCTTTCCCGAACTAGATATCTATGTCGAAAAACAGATTGGGCCGTTCCAAATCATCGAACGGATCGGCAAAGGCGGGATGGGCTTGGTCTATTTGGCAGAGCAAAGGGATCTCGTCGAAAGACGGGTTGCCATCAAAGTCATCCGTCCCGAATTGGCAACCAAAAGCATGCTGGCTCGGTTTGAAGCTGAACGCCGGGCGCTCGCCATCATGGACCATCCCAACATCGCACGCGTATTCGATGCTGGACAAACCGAATTCGGGCATCCCTACTTCGTAATGGAGCTGGTACGCGGTGTGCCCATCACCCACTATTGCGACCAAGCTCGTTTCAATCCATTGCAGCGACTCGAATTGATGATTGATGTTTGCAATGCAGTTCAACATGCACATCAAAAAGGGATCATTCACCGCGACATCAAGCCCTCGAATGTGCTTGTGACCGAGTTCGATGGCAAGCCTGTACCAAAGATAATCGACTTCGGCATTGCAAAGGCTATCGATGCAAAGTTGTCGGAACAATCGCTCCATACTGATTTTGGTGCCGTAATTGGGACGCTAGAATACATGAGTCCAGAGCAAGCCGGCTTAGAAACATTGGATATCGATACGCGGAGCGATGTCTATTCGTTGGGGGTGATGATGTACGAGCTACTAACGGGTTCGACTCCGATCGACCGTACTGCGTTGCAGTCAGTGGCTTTCGTCGAACTATTGCGAACCATTCGTGAGGTTGATCCACCTCGGCCTAGCACGCGAATTGGCTCCACGGACAAGGCTCCGACGGTGGCGGCGAACCGCTCGATTGAGCCGTCCCGATTGCAAGGCTTCGTGCGCGGCGATCTTGATTGGATTGCGATGCGGGCACTTGAGAAGGACCGCGACCGTCGTTATCAAACCGCCAACGATTTGTCGCAAGAAATCCAGCGGTTCCTGCAGCATGAGCCAGTGCAAGCTGGACCGCCAACGGTTCGCTATCGACTTAGCAAATTCCTTCGGCGCAATCGAACGACGTCGATGGCTGCGGGATTGGTGCTACTCGCCATATTATTTGGTTCGATTGCAACGACGATCGGCTGGTTGGAATCGAGACGTCAGTACGCGCTTGCAGTCGCAGCTGAAGTCAAAGAGCGCGCGGCTCGGGAGTTGGCAGAGCAAAAACAAACCGAAACAGAAGCCTCTCGCCAAAAAGAAAAGGATGCTCGTGAAACCAGCGATGCAGTTGCCAATTTCATGGCAGAAATGCTTGGTCGCCCCAGCCCAGGTGTCGATGGCCGCAAAGTGACCATCGTCGACGCATTCGAACGCACCATCGAGACGCTAGATCGCGATTTTACGAATCGGCCTTTCATCCATTCCAAGCTATTGCATTCCATCGGAAATACATACATCAAGCTTGGACTCTATGAGAAGGCAATAGAGGTTCTCTCAAGAAGCGTTGACATCTACAAAGAACGCTACGGCATAACGGACAGTGTGTCAGGAAACATCATCTCAAGCCTAGCAACCGCCAATCGCAGCGCAGGAAATTTCAAGAAGGCAATTGAACTGGGGGAACAAGCGGTGGCTATCCTTGCCATTGCTTCGAATGCGACGCAATCCAATCAGCTTGTAGCCAAGGTCAATTTGGCCTCTTCCTATAAGCTCGCCGGAGACTTGAAGAAATCGATCGAACTCCATGAGCGGTGCCAAGCCGAATATGTCGATCTTCTCGGCCAAACACATAAAACGACTCTAGAAAGTCTTGCCGATCTAGCGTCCAGCTACTCGGCGGTCGGAATGCTGTCACAGGCTGAGGAAGCGTATGAGAAAGCTCGTAAGGGACTGATGGAAGCCTTGGGGCCCGAGCATGTCGAAACGCTGCGCATTACCACGAACTTGGGGGCCGTATTGAACAAATTGGGCAAATCTGAAGAAGCAATTCCGATGCTTCAAGAAGCCCTTCGATTGCGGAGAAAGGTCCTAGGAAATGAACATCCCCACACAACATCTACGGTCAACAATTTAGCAATGGCCTACGACTTGACGAATCAGTGGGAGCAGTCCAGACCTCTTCATCAGGCCAACCTTGAAACACGCAAGAAAGTATTAGGGCCAACGCACATTCAAACTTTGAAGGCCATGAACAACTTGGGGGGAGCACTGTTTAACGGAGGAAATAGCGACGCGGGAATCAAGTTGCTTGAAGAAGCCATCGAAATCGCTGATTCCAATGACCTCGGTAAAAACACCGATGTGATGATGTTACGAACAGGTCTGGCCCAAATGTATAGTGTCACAAAACAGACCGACAAAGCTTTCTCGCTTTGCGAAAAAGCTCTGAAAATACAGGAAGATGCACTCGGAGACGATCACCCATATACCTTGCAAACAATGCACGCAATGGGAGTTATGCAAATGGATCAACTGGCGTTCGTCGACGCAGCAAGAACACTATTGAAGGCTTACACGAATCGATTGAAGAAGTTTGGAAAGGACCATGAGGACACTCTGCTATCGATGAATGGACTCGCTAGAGCTTACGGCAAGAATGGGCAAATCGAAGAGGCAGAGAAGCTTTTCATTGATGGGTTGGAGATTCGAACGCGCAAAAGCAATAACGATTGGCGGACCTTTCGCATTATGGCCGAATACGGGGAATTTTGCTTCGATCAAAAACGGTTTGAAGCAGCCGAGAAACATCTACGCGGTGGCTATGAAGGGATGATGAAAGACTTGAAATCGATCCCACATGAATCGCGAGGAAGCGTCGAATCCGCCCGGAAGAAATTAGTCGAGCTTTATGCGATTATGGATCGTCCTGAGGAAGCTGTGAAATTTGACAGCGAATCACTTACTAAAGTATCAAGCACCGATGACAATTGATAGGCGGACTCATAATCATTGCATGCGGCGGCGATGCGTGTTACGATCGACATACTTTCTCTTTTGTTACTGGAGTCGCACATGCCTTGTATTGCTAGACGTATCGCTGTAATTCTATTCTTGCTATTGCCGCTTCGGGTGCATGCAAACGAAGGGCCAGGCTTCCTTCAGACGCAGGATGTTGTCTTCGGCGAGGTACATGGAACCGGCCTCTTGATGGATGTGTTTACGCCAACGGGTACGGCCAACGGGAAAGCAATCGTCGATATCGCCAGCGGCTCTTGGTATTCGGACCGAGGTAAAATCCGAGACCATACTTTGGCTCAAATGTATGCAACGTTCTGCGGTCGTGGTTATGTCGTCTTTGCTATTCGTCCCGGCTCCAAGACTCGATACACCGCTCTGGAGATGGATCAACACGTCAAATTGGCGATTCGCTATGTCAAAGAGAATGCACTGAAGTACAGCATAGATGCAGGCAAGCTTGGACTCACAGGTGCATCTGCCGGTGGGCACTTAGCCACCTTGGCCGCATTGACTCCCGTAGCCAGCGATCCAACCGCAAAGAACAAATTGGATCGACACGACACTTCGGTAGCAGCCGTCGCGGTCTTCTTTCCACCGACCGATTTTCTGGAATGGCGTGACGGCAAAGCTGTCGATCCCAGAGTTCTCGGACCGCTGATTGCCGTCGGCGCAGGTTCTGCCAAAGAAGGAGTGCTAAACGGAAAAAGTGATGAAGAACTTAATGAGATGGCCAAAGCTATTTCACCTCTCTACCAAGTTCGAAATCCTACCATGCCCTTCTTATTAATACACGGTGATGCTGATCAAGTGGTTCCCCTTTCGCATTCCCAGAAGTTGGTGAAGGCCATCCAATCGGCAGGAGGTTCCGCTGAACTCATCGTCAAAGAGGGTGGTGGTCACCCTTGGCTGACTTTACCAGTGGAGGTAGCCGTCATGGCGGATTGGTTTGACAAACAGTTCAAGTAACATCGCGTGCGGCACTCCCATTCCAACATGAATCAGCGAATCTCCAACACTATCAAACGGCGGGAATTCCTTGGATCGACTTCGTTGATTGCAGGCCTCCATTCGATGCCGGCTGCTTGGTCCATGTAACAGATTGATGGTCGCCGCACAACCGGGACACCTGTACTTTGGGACACAGTGGTCGCCGGATGGCAAGTGGGTGTTGTATGTTGATTGCCTCAATGAAAAAGATCCAGGGCATGATTGGGCAGATGTCTGTATGGGACGAGCGGACGGGTCCGAGCATCTCGTGCTTACAACGGGGCAAACGATGTGGTTTGCTGCGACGTATGGTGACCCTAAAACGCGGGGCAGTGGATCGAACGTACCCGCCTGGACGATGGACGGCCAAATTCTTTTTCCCATGCGAACCCTCAATGCTAAGGTGCCTTGGGAGTATCGTGTTAATCAACAAGATGTGGATCATTTCAACCGAAATTTCAAGCCGGAACTTGCTCGTGGAGGAACGCAAATATGCCGCCTAAATCCGAGTGACCGCTCGATACGCCAGTTGACTTCAAACACGGAGTCGGTCTGGGATTTCCGAGCGAGCGAGTCCCCGGACGGGAAAGAGATTGTATTTTGCCGAGCTGCTACCGGAGAATCGCCAGCCATTTGGGTCATGGACAGCGATGGAAAGAATGCTCGCATGGTGACTCAAGGAATCGACAACCTCGGCGCAGACCACCCACGTTGGATAGGAAAGTAATCTTTGCCAAGTTGTTGTGTCGCCTTTTGCTCCGCAAAAGTAGCGATCTCCACGCAACTTTCGCGGATAGGCTGTGATTTTATACTAGCAGGCACATTCCATGTGCCGTCCGCAATGCAAAAACCTTTGGTTTTTGAGGCTACGGCACACGGAGTGTGCCTGCTACTTTCCCAGCGATTCAATAAATTCACAGCCTAGGAGCGAAAGGCGACGCTAATGGATCGAACGATCCTTAGTACAATCGTTGCTTAATCGCATAGCCGTCTTCGGTGGGCTGTTGGCTGCGATACTCCCCAGACGTAGGACGGGAACAATTGGGACAACTGTTTTACTATCGCTCCCGCCAACTGTTGGATCAATATTTTTTTTGCCCCGGCTAGCGATATTGTCTAACGCTATTAAATCGAAAGCGTTATAGAATCATCCATGCGACAACAACTCGCAAGTATGCAGATATCGACACAATGCAACGGTATTAGCAAGTCGCCGACTCGGTCGTCCATGGCCATGAACCTTTTCGGTGGGTACACTCAAGACTGTTAGCAGCTTCTCAAGCGTACCATTCTTCTGACCTCGTTGGAGTTGTATGCTCTTCAGGTAGATCGTCTGGTGCGGAGTGTTGTCGATGGTACTCAATAATCTTGTGCAGTTCGCATAGTAGTACGCAAATGTGTCGGTAGGACGTAAGAATGCCTCCCATTCGTTACGAAATTCTTCGATCGAAACCGCGTCGGAAAAGACGCTGAGCGGTAGTCCTAAATGCTCAAGAAACGAATCTGAAAGAACGCTCGATGAAAGAATCGCGCGCTCAAATCGTTCACCGGTACCGAGTCGTTCTGCAACCCAATAGACGGGAGCTCGACTGCTATCGCGGGTCGAGTCTGCCGCATCGTTCGAATTCGGTGCCGTTTCGCCGTATAGGACAACTATGTTCTGAAGGTTGTTTCTCAATTCTTTTGGGATATTGAGTGGCGCACGCGGTCGGCACTTCCTACGTACGCTGTCCTCGGACTTGGGGTGAGCCAACTGGTCGCTCACCATCAATTCAAAGGCCATGATGAGTTGCTCAAAACCTTGCGTCTCAGGCTCCAGAAATCGTAACGTCGCAACGGTGGCCTCGATAGTCGACAGAAACAAGATATGGGGCTCACGCCGAATGCCATAGCGACTCGGTTGAGTCGGAGCCAAACGAACCCTTGGCAAGTGTCGAAGCTGAGGGATGTCGCGGAACAGAGTCTTGGTGTGGTGCCAAGTGCCATCCAAGACAATGAGCTGTTGAGGAAAGTCGCTTGAGTTTAATTCCTCTAAGAGTTGCGATCCGTCGCCTGGGTACAAAAGTGCAGCCTCGTTGGAAAAAGACAACTCCGCGAATGCCCTCGCAAGGCCGTCGAGGTGGTCTGCGAAAAGCCGTGAATTCGACAAGGAGCTTCGCAATATCCGAGCTGTATTAAATGGATGGCGTTTTTCCCGTCTGTGCTGCAGGATCAACACATGCGTTCGATTATCGATTTTGGGTATGTGGACGCAAAAACAGCGATCCGCAGGACGAAAACATTCGTAGCATCTCGGTCGCCATTCATGCCGTTGTTGTTCACTCTGGTCTTGCGACATTTACTTTAGGCCAATACCCCGAGGACGACCGCTAACGGTCCCGGAAAGGTCAATCAATGCTCCCGGACTTCTGGCAATTTTATCGGAAAAAACTCGGATGTCGTTCACAACGGGTTGGATCTTCTGCGTGAGCACTTGAACGTTGGCTGAAGCAGACTGAATGTTGTTAAAGGTTTTCTTGGCTTCGTTATAAAGCGCTGGGTTATCAATTAGTTGAGCAACCGTTCCATTGCTATTGTTGAGACGATAAGTCAGCTTCCTGAGATCCACGGCGAGCGTGTCTATGTCGGCTAAGGACTTGACTGCATTGGCAACTAAGACTTCGCTGTTTTTACTAACTGGTTCGGTTATCTCCGCGATGTTCTCGATGGCAACGTTGGCGTTTTCAACGGCTTTTCGAATGGTCTCTCCAATTCCATCGAACTCCTTTCCTAGGCCTTCGAGACTCTCGCTAAACTTCTCAAATCCCTTGAGCGTGCGCTGCGTTTGCGTTAGGGTCGATTGAGCTTCTTTGAAGAGGTCAGGCAATGCGGTTAAGAGGCTCGCGACAGCATTGGGAATGTCGGCTCTTTCGAACTGAGTCATAACGCGATTGGCGGAACTGACTCCGACCTTGACTTCGTCTGCTGCTGACTTGATCGATGATACCAATTCCCGAATGGGCCCATCGCCCTCGTCCACGAAGCTCTGCACTGCGGCGCCTATCGAATCAAATCGAGTCAGAGCTCGCTCCACCGTTGTCAGGACCGGCAAAAGGTTTCCTTCGAGTCGAGCCAACGACTCTAGCGGATCCGCTGCAACCTCACCACCATCCAGGTATGAATCGTTGGTGATGACATCGTTGATGGCTGCCGACTCACGTGCATCCAAGACCCCGTCCCTTGGTGAACCCATCGATCCATCGAATCGTCGAAGATTCGATTCGGCCGTACCCTCTACAAACTCGATGACTGCATCACCCGTTATGATGGAGCCACTCACGATTCGCGGCACCTCACCCTTTCTCAATTCCACCTTTCGGTCGATTTCCATCCCTATGATGACCCCCCCGTTTCCGGGGCGAAGCGAGATGCTAGAAACGCGTCCAATGCGTACTCCGTTCTTGCGAACGTGTGTATCGACGGAAACGCGGGGTGCGCGGGGAAAGTTGATGCTTACTCGATTTCGATCGACCCACATGGTAGGAACAGCCCCGAAAAATGCGATCAACAGCACGCCAATGATAGCCGAGGCCATTACTAGTACTCCAACACCGAAACGATAGCCACTTTCTTCCATGATTATTCCTCGTCCATTCCATCGTTATGATTGGGATCGACCAAGTTGAGTGTATCCGGATGTCCTTGGCCACGCGAGGCAAGCATTTCCATCAATCGTTCGCCCGCTTCACCATTCACAAATTGTCTGACCCTGCGATCGGGCGTGCCGTCGAGTTTGTCCGGCGGCCCATCGTAGAGGATCTGGGATTCGCCATGTTCTAACCTTGAAAATGGGTACAACATGATTACACGATCGGCTACTTTTCGAGCGGAATGCATATCGTGAGTCACAATAATGCTAGTCACTAGATAGCGTTTTCTTGTTCGCATCATCAATTCGTTGATAACGTCGCTCATGATCGGGTCCAATCCCGTTGTCGGTTCATCGTAAAGTAGCAAGTCTGGTTCCAATATCAAGGCGCGTGCGAGCCCTACACGCTTTCGCATCCCACCGGACAATTGCGACGGGCGTTTTGGCAAGACGTTGGTTGGTAAGCCTACTTCCGCCAAACGATCGGAAATTAGATTTTGGGCCACTTTGCCTTTAGGGACACCATGTTGTCGAAGTGGGAAGGCAATGTTCTGACTGATCGTCATGCTGTCGAAGAGGGCAGCATTTTGAAAAACAAATCCGAATCGTTTCCTCAAATTCGTCATGTCCCGATCATCCAGTTTCTGGATTTCTTGGCCATCGAATATGACGCTTCCCGAAGTTGGCCTCAGCAAACCGACCAGGGCTTTAAGAAACATCGTTTTCCCGCATCCGCTCTCGCCAATGATTGCGACGGTCTCGCCTTTGCTTATCTTGACTGAGAGGTCCTTGAGAACGACTTGTCGGCCAAATTGCAACGACATCCCGCGAGCCTCAATGATAGGACGAGTCGCCGGTGGACCGATGGATGCAATTTGCGAAACGATCGACTCGTCTATCAAAACAGTTTTGCCCCCGTTGGCCAAATGGCAAAGTATACTGCGTCGAGGAAAAGATTTAGAACAATATCTAACGCGAGAATCATCACAAAGCTCTGAACGAACGCGGCCGTGGCTGCTCGACCAACACCTTCGGCACCCGGCTGACAGTGAAAGCCACGGTAACAACTAACTATGGCGATCGTTGCCCCGAAAAAAACGCTCTTGAATACTCCAGTAAATAGATCAAAGCCGCCCACAAACTCTCGGCTGTTACGCAAGTACTGTGCATGGTCGATTCCCAATACGATCACACTGTAAAAATAGCCACCCACAATCCCCATAAAGTCGGCCATGATGGTCAAGGCAGGGATTAGCAATACACATGCCATAAACCGCGGCACGACCAAATAGTGAATGGGATTGGCCCCCATGCTCACCAGTGCATCGATCTGTTCCGTCACACGCATTGTACCTAGGACCGCAGCCATCGCACTGCCCACTCTGCCAGCAAGCATGGTAGCGGCAAGAACGGGGCCAAGTTCACGGACTAATGACATATTGATGACGGCCCCGAGCCGCGTCTCTAAACCGATGTTCTTGAATTGATGATAGCTTTGAATCGCCAGGACCATCCCAATGAAGGTACCGGTAAGTGCGACCACAGGTAGGCTCAAGACACCGACGGCGTAAAAGTTTGGCATCAGCGTCTCGCGCTTTGGGCGAGCTCGAAACATCCAAACCAACATCTGGAAAGTGAACAGCGAGATATCGCCTAGCGTCGAGACTGCTTGGATTACGACCGTACCCCACGCCGACGCAACTCGGTGCAGGCTGCTCAAGAACCGACTTGAGGTGGAATCCATGTTTGAAAACGGATCGCTTGCCATAGGAGTTACATCGACTGTTAAACGGCGCAGCTTGAATCGACTTTGCCGGAAAAGCAGTTTATGACGCATTGCATTAGCTAGCGATTGGGACCCGATTCGGATAATCCATCACGTTTCTTAACCTTTCGTGAATCGAGACCGGTAGACAGGCAACCCGTTGCGTCGAGTTCTTCGTTCAAAGTGGGTCAGGTAGTCCATATCGTGTTCCGCAGTCGGTTCGCTCACGAAGAACGGACCCTTGAGTTTGGTAACCTGATCGATCAATTCGAGCGTCCCCTCGTAATAGTCCAGCACATCCGTCCAGAAATGAAGCGAACCGGACGGCTTGAGAGCCCGCTCGATATTGCCAAGTGATTTTTCGTTGAGTACACGTCGCTTCTTGTGTCGCGACTTCCACCAGGGGTCAGGGAAGTAAACGTGAATGGCATCCAACGAGCAATCCGCGATGTCTTGTTCCAGGACAGCCACGGCGTCGCACGCGAAAAACTTTGCGTTGCGGATGCCTGACTTCTCAATACGCGACTGGCACTCCAGAGCGTACTTGGCCGCGAGCTCTAGTCCAACGAATCGTCGGTTCGGTAATCGCTTGGCTGCGTTCGTCAAGAAGAGCCCTTTTCCAGAACCAATTTCAAGTTCGAGGGGCATTTCGGTTGCAATCCAATCCAAGAAAGCAGTCTGATCCTCGTCGCGAAAAAAGCGGCCACGCATGAGGTGCTGCGTCGGCTCCAAATCGTCATCCGATTCCACTTGGTCTTTTGCTTCCGTTTCCGCGGCGTTGGTTGCTATCGGGTTACTTTCAGGCAATGCGGGTTCACTGGACCTGTTTTCTTGCGGAAGCAGAGGAATTTTAGGTTGGGAGACGAGTGGATCGTGTTGCATACCAAGTTCAATGGGTTATAACCGATTGGTTGTATAATTTTCGAATTCCAAGGATAAGCAAAATTTGCAACACCGATAGACTAACCCAAAGGGGATATCATCTAAATCCGTAGCACCTATTGGTCTCGCCACTTATCTTCATTCCATGCGCAATCGCTTTCTAACGAGGTCTACCAAGATGACTGTCAACCCACTCGATCTCCCCGAACAAAAGCCCGCCGAGTCGATGACTCCGAGTACAACCAGCGATTTGCCGATCGAATCAAGTAGACGGAGGTTTTTAAAGACTTCTGCCGCAACAACCGCAATTGCAAGTACCTCGAGCTTTTTCAATCGCAGCGTCCACGCAGCTGGCAGCGACATTATCAAGGTTGGTCTGGTTGGCTGCGGCGGAAGAGGGATGGGAGCGGCCAAAGACAACATGACCGCCGATGCTGGCTGCCGTTTGACTGCTATCGCTGAGGTCTTCTACAACCGATTGGAAGACGGCAAAGAACAACTAAAGAAATCGCTAGGGAGTCAGTACGAAGTCCCCGAGGAACAATGTTTCTCAGGTTGGGAAGCGCTAAACCAGATATTGAAGACCGACATCGATGTGGTTTTGCTTGCCACGCCACCAGGATTTCGACCGGCGCAAATGGAAGCGGCAATCAATGCCGGCAAGCACGTGTTCTGTGAGAAACCTGTCGCGGTCGACCCTCCCGGCGTACGACGAGTCATGGCAGCCTCCGCACTTGCGGAATCGAAAGGACTCTGCGTTGTTTCCGGACTTTGTTGGCGGTACGACTATGGTGTTAAAGCAACCATCGAAAAGATACAGTCGGGCGCAATTGGAGACATTATTTCGATCCAAGAAAACTACTTGACAGGTACACTCTGGATTCGAAATCCTCAACCGGATTGGACTCCGATGCACAATCAAGTTTTGAATTGGCTGTACTACAAGTGGCTGAGCGGCGACCACTATGTCGAACAGTTTATCCACTCGTTGGACAAAGCTATGTGGCTTCACAATGATATCCCCCCCGTTCTCTGCTATGGAACTGGCGGACGGCAAGTACGAACGCAACCTGAGTATGGCGATATCTACGATCACTTCTCAGTCGTTTACGAATGGGCGGACGGCACACGATGCTATGCTTCAACGCGCCAGATGGACGGCTGTTTCAATCAGACCGAGGATTTCATTTACGGAACCAAAGGCACTGCTCGAGTGCTCGCCCACGAAATCAAAGGCGAAACAAAATGGAAGTTTGAATCGGAGGGCAAGAAGACCAGTATGTACCAGCTCGAGCACATAGCACTCATGAAGGCGATCCGCGACGGCAAGCCGATCAATAATGGCGACTACATGTGCAAGAGCACACTCATGGCCATCATGGGGCGCGAAGCAGCCTATTCTGGTCAAATCATCAAGTGGGACGATGCATTAGCGAGCGAACTCAAGCTCGGGCCAGACAAACCGGACTGGGGGCCAGCGCCCGAAGTTGAAGTTCGAATGCCAGGGAAATATAAGTTTATCGAGGCATGAGATTCGATACCGAATCCACCATCTGCGCTATTGCAACAGGCACGGAGGGTGCATTTCGCGGCGCGATCCGAGTGACAGGACCCGACTCGTTAGCTGTGGTTGCAAAAGCCTGCACCGACTGTTTGAGTGACCGATGGAATGTATCACGTGCGACTCGACTGCAACAAACGATTGAATTGCCGACGCTCGGCCCGATCGACGTCGACGTCTTTGTTTGGCCGGATGGAAGGAGCTATACTGGCCAGCCGTCCGTCGAGTTGCATTGTTTGGGGAACACCATTATCCTGCAGTCGATTCAATCGCGTTTGATCGAGAATGGTGCCGTCCTCGCGCAGCCTGGCGAGTTTACGTTGCGAGCATTTTTAGCTGGACGGCTCGATCTAACACAGTGTGAGGCAGTCCTAGGAGTTATCCATGCTGCCAACGATCGGTCATTAAACGTGGCACTGTCTCAGCTTGCAGGCGGGCTTTCCGTCCCGCTAAGCCAACTGCGAACTTCGCTTGTAAACTTGCTGGCCGATATCGAAGCGGGCCTGGATTTTGTCGAGGAGGACATCTCGTTCGTAAGCCAATCGCAAATTGTCATCCGGCTCGAACATGCGATTGCAGTCATAATGGAATTGCTCCATCAAATGGAATCACGTGCGGCGCAAACAGTTCAGCTACTAGTCGCGATCGTCGGACCTCCGAATGCCGGCAAGAGCTCATTGATCAACGCGATGGCGGATAGGCAAGTCTCTATCGTCAGTCCAGAGCCCGGCACCACCCGCGACTACGTTCGACTGAGGTTGGAGTTGGACGGTGTTAAGGTCGATGTGCTGGATACAGCAGGACTGGAACCCGCCGAGGGGACTACGCCTCGGGCAATTGCACAGGAGTTTACTCAACAACAAGTCGAAAGGGCCGACTTGATATTGTACTGTTTGTCTGTTGAGGATTGGGAATCTCACGAGTGGCCGGCCAGCCGATACGATGCGCCCACTTGGTTGCTTCGTACGAAATGCGATCTCGATTCAGTTGGCCGAGAGTTGTCATGCAAGTACGACCAAGAGTTTCCGGTGAGCACCAAGCAAACTGCCAGTGTTGCGAGAATTATCAATGGTCTGCGGGAATGGGCTGCAACCAAAATAGAAAATGCCAATCAAGTAGTACCACTTACGGCGGCTCGCTGCCAAGCGTCACTCAAGAACGCGATTGAAGCGCTGCTGCATGCAAAGGAGGCGGCAGAGTTTCAGCGAGGCGATGAAGTCATCGCCAGTGAGGTACGGCTGTCACTCGAGGAAATCGGATTGGTCGCAGGCACCGTCTATACGGATGACATACTCGACGCGTTATTCAGCCGATTTTGCATCGGGAAATAATTGTTTAGCCGAGCCGCACGCGGCAGATTCGATCGAAAACTCGTCCGCCGCCTGCGGCTCGGGGTTAAACAATGTATTGCTACTCGGTGAACTGGTCGTAAAAACCAGGCGACGTCGCAATGGGTTAGATTTCCGCAGATTTCGAGCCTAAAAATCCAAGAGCAAGTCTCAAAACTGCGGAACCAAATCGAAACAAGCGGGTTTTGACGACCTGAAACACTGTCGGTGCAATCGCTCCAATGGCAGGCGTATCAACTCTTGGCACTTCCTTGGAAATCAAATTCCATGCCACAACTCAAGCTGTCGAAAAACAAGCAGAGACGCTGGTGTTGGCGGAAATTGATAGGCTTGCATCGATCTTCAGTACCTACGACCCGAAAGGCGAAATGCGTCGATGGATGGATGGGGAAAGCGATGATTCAAGTGCGTCTACGGAACTGATTGAACTGTTTCGAATGTGCGAGGAACAGTGGACGACTACCCAGGGTGCTTTTGATCCGCGTGTTGGACATGCGATCGAACTTTGGAGACGGGCAGCCAAGGATCAGAAATTGCCTACCGAGTGTAAGTCCTAAACGTCGGTCAACAAGGAAGCAGTCGTCGGCAAAATAGATACGTTGGCTGCATCTCTATGGCTCGATGTTCTCATGCGCCGTTGTCCTCTTTTTCAGTGTGACTGGTAGTACGCTCAATCACCCAAGTTGGTTTGGAGGCGATGCGGAACGCGTTCGTGAAGCAAAGGGGCAGATTCGTTTAGAGTGGGTTACGAATCCTTCCGAAAGCCAGAATGCGAGCGATTCGAATGCTGGCGTAGCGAGGTTGGAAATTGTTGATCAATTGCGCAGCGAAGCGGGAGCACGCGGCCAGATGAAGGACTTTACGGTCGATGAGTCGCAGTGCATCGTTGCCTTTCGAGCACCTAGTTATACAGCCGATGCGTTTATCGATCGAACTACCGGGCACTTGACCCTGGCGATTTACCTTGTCTTCGTACCGTGAAATTAGTTGCACGACGCTCCGCCGTCGTGATTCTGTTGGTGCAACGACGCGGAGCGTCGTGCAAGTGCGCCTTTGAAGGCGATTGATTTGCTGGGTGTAAGTCCTAGCCAGGGTAACGTTACCGCCCTGTATCCGACAGTGGTAACTGCGTTTGCGCGAGCAAAGGTGGAGAGAAACCTGAGGAGAAATTCCAGTCCGTAGTAAAGATTTTCAACCGAAAATCAATGCGAACTCGTTTGGCCAAGCCTGTCGGGGAGACTGCTTGTAAATGTCGAACCCTTGCGATGCGACGGCCAGTCCTACGATCCTTTGTATCGATCAGCCCGTGGACTAGACATCGGCAATTAACTCGGGGTGCAGTAACGCGCCGATGCCTGAGTTAGGAAATGGTAATGCGGTTGTTAGAGATGGAATGGAAGGAAATTCAATCGAGATAAGAAGGGAGAGCTGAGCCCCGAACGGATGGGCTAGCGATATTGTCCAACTCTATTGTTGGTTGGAACAAAAACGAATCGAACTGCAGAAGCTCTGTCGTCCACTGCACCATTCCATAGCAAGCCGTGGCACAATCAAGGATGGCACAGTTGATTCAAATTGGCTCACCTCAAGCTTGATCAAATAGGTTATCAAGCTTTCGCCCCAGACTTTACTGCACCTCGAATGATCGCACTCCGAATTAACGTTGCTTGGCATAACAATTGCACTGCATCTCTGGGGTTGGGCCCGATTTTGTAGAATTCGCCATTTCGAAAAAATCCCAAGGACCTTTATGAAAACGCAAGACAAACCACAGGTTGAAGTTCTATTCGAGCAATGGAAGTCTGAGCACCAAACACTCGATAGATATGCCGCCGATCTTTCGGAGTGGATTGATCGCCAATCCAAAATGCGATCATCCCAATTTCGTGAGACCGTAGCAAAGCTGACCGACCTGCATCAGAAGCTTCATAGCCATTTTGCAATCGAAGAGACAATCGGTAAACAACTTCGAGAAGTCCACTGCGGTGGCTCGCCCGAGTCGGATGCGGCGCATCGCCAGTCCGAAAGGGACCATGCCCATATTTCCAGCCGATTGAAGCATCTTATTGATCGAATGCAAGACGCAGAGTCGGAAAGCGATGCGTGGAAAAAAGGTGTTTATGAACTCGGCTTGATCATCGACGTTCTGGAACAACACGAAGAACAAGAGTCTGAAAACGTTTGCTACTTACTGCCTCGCGAACCCCGATAGAATCCAGCGGATAAAAAATGAAGCGATTTCTAATTATTGCAATCCCAGCCTGCGCGATTGCCCTCAGTATGTTGCGATTACACGGCAACCCCCAAGAACAAGCCAGCCAATCCGAGAAGGGTCAGCTGAAACCATTCATGCAAATGAAGCTTGATCATGCCAAAGGGATCCTGGAAGGTTTGGCTACAGAAGACTACGAACAGATTGCCAAGGAAACCCAAGCACTCAGTGCGCTCAGTCTTCAAAGTAGTTGGAACGCATATACAACCCTAGACTATCTCGACCACAGCGCCGACTTTCGTCGCGCATTGAATGTCATTACCAAAGCAGCTCATGAAGAAAATTTGGATCGTGCCGCACTCGGATATGTCAACTTGACCGTTCAATGCATTGAATGCCATCGCTATTTGCGTCAAAAGCAAGCCGAGAATTCGGCAAATCCGAAGTAACAAAGTGTAATCATTCGAATGACGCGACTCGTTTTGTGGCTCTGCTTAAGCTTCAGGTTGGTCGGGGGCTTGTCCCCCACCAACCTTGTTTTGGCGTACTAACGGCCTGCACTCGCGAATCGACTCGTTCCCCTCGGCTTTGCCCGCCGGAGGCGGGCAAAGCCGAGGGGAACGGGAGGTGGGACGCCCAAGGTACTACGCCAAAACGCATCCGTCGGGGGCAAGACGGGCAAGCGCCGAACGGATGGACAGCCGGGGCTCTGCCTTCTGACCCACAGAGCCTTTACGCGTCAATGATCTCAGCGTTTGTCAAAATCCTCTTTGTCGATCGCATACGTCTCCAGCTTGCGATACATGGTCGCGCGCGAGATTCCGAGTAGCTCTGCCGCTTCCGGAATGTTTCCACGCGTGCGTCGCATGGCTTCTTGGATGAGTCTTTTCTCCCATTGCTCGATGTTCAACGTGTCGAACACTTCTGTTTTGGATTCGTGCAATGTCAAATCCGACGCTTGGATTTCATCGTTCGTTGCCAACACGATAGCGCTATCGACAATGTTTCGAAGTTGCCGAACGTTGCCAGGCCAATTGTATTCGAGCAACCTTTTGCGTGCCGCTTCGCTCAGTCGGATCTGCATGCGACCATGCTGTCGGCCGAAATGCTCAAGAAAATGGTTTAGAAGCAATAAGATGTCTCCCCCGCGTTGTCGCAGTGGAGGCACTTTCATTTCAAACACACTTAGCCGGTAGTACAAATCCTCACGAAAGCGTTTGTCAGACACAAACTCGCTCAAATCCCGGTTTGTCGCCGTCAGTACTCGAACATCGACGCGGACTTCCTTTCGACCGCCAACCGGAAGAAACGGATGCCCCTCCAGAATACGCAGCAACTTGGCTTGTCCAGCGAGTGTCATTTCCCCGATCTCATCGAGAAACAGAGTACCACCATGAGCTTGCTGGAACCAACCGATATGATCTTTGTCGGCTCCCGTAAAGGCCCCCTTCACGTGACCAAAGAGTTGGCTTTCCATGAGCTCGCTCGGCATCGCCGCGCAATTGACGCTCAGCATCGGTCGATCGGCTCGAGTACTGGCTTTGTGGATGGCTCGCGCAACCAGTTCCTTGCCGACTCCGCTTTCACCACGGATCAAGATGCTGCCCGTCGCTTTGGCAACTCGGTTAATACGTTCTTTTAGTTCCAACATCAATGGGCAATCGCCCAAAAGTTCGTCGAAGTCTGCGTTCTTCACCTGGAGTCGCCCGTGATCAAACCTCAGCGAGGATTCATTTCGAGCCCTGACCAAGGAGGCTGCCAGGAAACTTGCTGACGCAATGGTAAAGTCAAACGAGTGCTTCTCGAATACCTCCTGGTCGCGGTACAAATGGATCACTCCAATGGTTTTGCCCTCGAATAATAACGGAACACAAATCGCATCGGCGTAATGCAGCAATGGGCCATTGCCTGGAGGCTGTGACTCATTCTTGACCCAAACCGCAGTCGCTTGTTTGCATACCATTTCCGTCAATTTGTCGCTGAGGGAGATGCGAGTCTCATTGTTGTTCGGATACCGGCCATGAGTTGTGAGCGTGCCTTCCTCATCAGCGAGCAAGAATGCAACAAATGTAGCTTTCGTTCGATTTCGTAGCACGTCGATTGCCAACGTCACTACCTCGTCAGGCGTCGTCAACGAAATACATCGAATAGATAGCTGGTGCAAGTCGGACAGATCCTCGGTACGACCTGCCTTACGAAGCGAAAGGAATGCGGACATTCCCGATGCAAGACCGTCTGCCGCGCTCCCAATTCTGTCGCCGCGCAAGTCATGCGACAGATTTATACGCTCGACGGTGATATCTTCGTTGAGCGTATCGTCGACGAACTGAAGTTCGGTGTTGCCGATGCGAATACGGTTTCCATGCGCTAAAACCGCCGTATCCACCTTCGAGCCATTGATGAGCGTGCCGTTGCGTGAGCCTGCATCCAGCACGCGCCAGTAGGATTCCCGGTAGACCAACCTAGCGTGTACGCGAGAAGACTGAGGATCGTTGAGTTGGATATGACATTCCAACCCTCGACCGATCGTATTTTCGATTGCTTTATCCAACGAGAAACGAGCGTCCAACTCTCGGCCTCGTGTAATGACCAGGTACGTCGACATCGGTAGTGTGTTTAGCGGTAAGTATGTGGCTTCCTCAAGTATACGCCAGTCTGTCTCATTTTGCTACAACTTTGTAGAACAGTTCTCCACAACTGTTCTCGCCCTGCGTTTCACTCTTGCCGAGACTGACCTACTCTCTCCCGGATCTTGAGATATCATCTTGCAAATCAATTGTCATGCACGAGCGTGCCACCCCTCGCATTCTGGAGCTGTTCAACTTTGCAAGCCAAAATCGTGTTGTTGCCGGGAGATGGAATCGGTCCCGAAGTCATTCGCCAAGCCCGCCGTGTCCTCCAAGCAGTCGCATCCCAGTTTGGGCATGAATTCGAGTTCTCCGAGCACATCATTGGCGGAATCGCCATCGATCAGTCAGGCGACGCGTTACCGGACGCGACGACAGCCGCATGCAAAGCCTCCGACGCGATTCTGTTGGGAGCCGTTGGCGGTCCGAAATGGGACGATCCGAATGCGAAAACTCGGCCCGAAGCTGGTCTGCTCAAGATCCGTAAAGAGCTAGGACTTTTTGCAAATCTTCGACCCATTGTGACCTTTGAGGAATTGCTCGATTCATCTCCCCTCAAACGGGAAATCATCGAGGGAACCGATATCCTTTTCTTCCGCGAACTCACAGGCGGCCTCTACTTTGGACCATCGGGACTAGAGGAATTACCCGATGGGCAACAGCGCGCATTTAGCACGGCGGTTTACACAACATCCGAGGTGGAACGGATCGTACGCATGGCGGCACAGGCTGCGTTGAAACGCCGAGGCAAGTTAACGATGGTGGACAAAGCGAATGTGCTCGAGGCATCGCGGTTGTGGCGCCGCGTATCTGCAAGAATTATGAAAGAAGAGTTTCCGTCGATTGCATACGATGTCGTTTTGGTCGATTCCATGGCCATGCATTTGCTTAGTCGCCCCACCAGTTTCGACGTCGTTGTGACGAGCAATATGTTCGGCGATATCTTGACCGATGAAGCCTCGATGCTGCCCGGCTCGCTTGGAATGCTCCCAAGTGCATCACTTGGTTCGAGCGGTCCAGGCCTCTACGAACCGATCCATGGTTCAGCCCCCGACATCGCAGGCAAAGGCATTGCGAACCCGTTAGCGACGATTCTGGCCGCAGCCATGTTGCTACGGCATTCCCTTGGTCTGGAGAAGGAAGCTGCCACAGTGGAAGCGGCCGTGAAGAGCGTCCTAGCTGCCGGTCATCGAACTGCGGATTTGGTACGTAAAGGCGAGCAGTCCCTCGGTACGATCGCTATTACCGACCTCGTGCTGAAGTGCATGGTCTGATGATTTG
The DNA here is from genome assembly GCA_043757445.1 of Pirellula sp. Classification (GTDB taxonomy): domain Bacteria; phylum Planctomycetota; class Planctomycetia; order Pirellulales; family Pirellulaceae; genus JBKCUI01. Next base: position 39,870 of record JAYVPJ010000122.1, read on the forward strand.
CCCCTACTGCTCACTGCTCTGCGACGCTGACGACCTCGACGCACTTCAGTGCGAGAGGCGATCGGCGTCGCTGTTCCAGTTCAAGTCCCTCCGTTCAAACAACGGAGTCTCGCTGTCCATGGATCGACTTGAAATTGCAAAAGAATCGTTGCGGCAAGCAAAGCGCATACTTGTTACCGGGCGTATTGCAAGTGTCGCTACTGCAAGAGCCGCAGTTGCATTCGCGGTCAAACATAACGCAACGATCGACTGTGCCGAATCTGGCCATGTTTTCAAAAACGCCCTCGCGATCCAGCGATCGGGTCTAAATTCCGTCTCATTGGCCGAAGCTCGAGATCATTCCGACCTGTTCATTGTCGTTGGAAACGATTCCATGCAAGCGTCAATCCCGCGTATGCCGTTTGCCTTGCGTACTGGTAGCCCTCGGCCGCAAACCGTCTTATTGTTGGGTGAATTCAGCGTGTCGGCAAGCGAAGCCTGGCGACACGCGGGATTCGACACCTGGTCTGTACCCTGCGCCATCGCTTCAATACCGAGCGCTCTTTCGCAATGGTCTCGCTGGTCAGACGGCAATCCCGGCGGTTCCGTATCTCCTAAATCGCTAACAAGTCCACTCTTTGAGCGAATGGCACAGGCTCAGTACACTACCGTTGTTTGGTCAGCAGAAAACTTGCAAATAGACCATGCTGACCTTTGGGTTGAACGATTGTTGCAATGGATCGCAAGTCGCAATGAGATGAGTCGGTGCGCGGCTTTGCCATGGGCTTCCATGGACGCAACCTTTCAACAAGTCTGTACCTGGCTGACCGGCTTCCCAGGCAGAGTTGTTTTCCGAAATGGAATACCTCATTACGATCCGAAGAGCAATAGCTACGAGCAATGGATAGCAAGAACGACTAATGATAGTGGCCCCGGCACGTTAATCGTTTTGATCGATGAAACAGTGGTTAAAACTCCGTTCGTAAATCCGATGGAATTGCAAGCTGCCAGCGTGAATACAGTGATTGAGCTGACGGGAAATTCCGAACGATTTCCAACTGCAATCGCTGGCGTTGAGACGAGTGCAGACATGTTTCGCGCCGACCAAACTTTGCTCGCACATGTTTCGCCGCGTTCTAATCTGCGTTGTAGTCTGGACATACACATAAAGTCCGCAACCACATGGTTAAAGGAGTTGTCGACGTGATCACTCGACTTCACGGGGCCGTTTGCATAGACGGAGTTGCCAAAACGGAAATTCGCGATTTGGTTTTGAACGGGGAAACTATCTGCTTAGATATTCCCAAGGACTCGCGAGGGGACGCTGAGTATCATTTGCCTAACCACATTGTTGTCGCTGGTGGTATCGATCTACATACGCATATTGGTGGTGGCAAAGTCAATATCGCAAGACTTTTGCTACCTGAATTGGTGCAACACATTCCATCCAACGAGGAACGATACGATCGAGAACCGCATTGGATTGCACCGCTCAGTTCTCCCGTTCCGGGCACGTGGGAGACGGGCCGTCGCTATCTGGAAATGGGATACACGGCCTGCTTTGAACCAGCCGTGCTTCCCGCCAATGCAAGGCATGCGCATGCGGAAATGGCAGATACACCCTGGCTCGATACAGGTGGCTATCTGCTGCTTGGCAATGACCGATTGCTATTGGAGTGGGTTCGCGACGGAGTGCCTCAACAGCAAATCAACGACTATGTTGGTTGGATGGTTCATGCACATCAATGCTGCGCAGTCAAGGTGGTCAATGCGGGTGGCATCGATGCGTTCAAGTTCAATCAGCGGCACTTAGGTGTTGACGACAAACATGCTCATTTTGGCATAACTCCACGGCAAGTATTAAGTGCGCTTTCATTTGCCGTTGAGTCGCTTGGGTTTTCCCACCCGTTGCATGTGCATTGCAGCAACCTCGGTTTGGCCGGAAATATCGCAGCGACAATGGCCACGATCGATGCAGTCCAAGGCCGACGATTGCATCTGGCACACGCACAGTTTCACTGCTACGGTACGGACGGACCTCATGGTTATAGCTCGGCTGCCCAGTTGTTGGCTGATCGCATCAATTGCGATAAAAATCTTTCGATTGACGTTGGTCAAGTTCAATTTGGACAGACGGTTACGTTATCCGGGGACACAATGCACCAATTTGCGAATCGTACTTTGGCTCGACCTCGCAAGACGATCTTTCAAGACTTGGAATGCCAAGCGGGATGTGGTGTGCTTCCCTTTCGCTATCGCCAAGACCAGTATGTGCATGGCCTACTATGGTCAATAGGCATCGAATTGTTTTTGCGAGTCGAAGACCCATTGCGAATCTTCTTGACGACGGACCATCCTAACGGTGCACCATTCACGGCCTATCCGCATCTCATTCGGTTGCTGATGGACTACGATTTTCGAATGTCGATCTTTTCGCGGCTGCATCCAGACGTCCAAAAATCAAGTTCCTTGCCATCGCTCACGCGTGAATACTCACTCGAAGAGATCGTCAAGATGACGCGGCTTGGCCCGGCCAAAGCTTTGGGACTGAAGAATCGAGGCTCATTGTGCAGGGGAAACATCGCGGATGTTGTTGTGTATGAACGCTGCGAGAACCCGGAGCAGATGTTTGCTCGTCCGCGGATGGTGTTTCGTCGAGGCACACTTGTCTATCGCGATGGAGTGTTTCTTGCGGATGCGATGAAGTCAACTGTGGTCGCGAAATTGCAGGTGGACTCTCAAATGGATACATTGCTTAAGCAGATATGGAAAACGCGATACGGCTATTCGACGGAGTTGATCTCGGTCCATGCCGACGAATTGCGTTCGGATCGCAGAATGGTGGAATGGACGTAGGTCAGTCCGCCAGCAAATCGACCTTCCATTGGATTTCATTCGGAGGATTCGTTTTGGCGATTTATGTAGCTGCAAGATACCGTCCCACTGGCGTAAAGCCAAATGGCACTCACTTTGAGCCGCGGTCTGTGCCCCGTAAGCTCCGATGGCGTTGGCAACATGGATAGAACAACGGTCGCTCATCCCCCGGCCCCGGATCCTCGCGAGCTATCAAACAGACCACCTCTTTCTGCCAAACAGCCCACTTTTTTCTGTCAAATAGATCGCAGGCTCAATCAACTAGATGTAGTTAAAAAGACTGAGCTTCGAGGCGTTTCCAAGAAGTTTCAAACTCGCTTCGTAAGAGGCTTGTCTTGCTTGAAGCTCGGAAATCGTCTGGGCTAAATCGGCATCCAAGTTCTTAGACTCGTCAGCCTTCATTTCGATACGATTGTTTTGTTGGAGGCTTTTTAAGTCGTCAATGCGTTGCTGTTGAACTCCGAGTGACCCCCGACTTAGCGAAAGTCGAGACAAATCCAAATCAACTAAATCAACGGCTCGCGCCACTGCAGTGGTGTCTTTTGCCACGATGGCTTCGCGAAGTCGAATGAGCGAGTTGAAGACCCCCTTTACTTCTTGAGGGTTCGGGTCTTTGCCAATAACCTCGTAAGTGGTCCCTGTGAGCGTAGCTTCCGCTTCGATACTTCCTTTGGGAATTAGTCCGAGACCCCAAGCCGCTTGGCTTCCACCTGCATTGCGAACTTTGATAGGACCCGGTGTAGTTGTTAACGGTGGTCCCAATGGATTGGGAACGTACACGGCGGAACTTATCGTAATTCCATTGCCGGCGGCGTTAAGACTGGCGTTAATCTTGATGGCGGGATCTTGATTGTTGACGTGATTATTGATGCGATCGAGCACATCTTGAACGGTCGTCGTACCAACCAAATCGAGCGTAAACTCGCTCCCATCATTGCGTTGAAAAGTGATATCTGGACCGTCCGCGGGATTGATTCCTTGGCCAAAGTTCAATTGGTCCAACCGAACCAGCGGGTGAAAAGTTCGTAATCCCAATCGCTCGGCAAGATCTCCTGTATTTTCACCGATCGAAAAGTCGACGCCACTTTGCGTCGTCCGTACTCTAAGGCTTCGACCGTCGGGCGTAATATCGGCTCGGACAGCAGCCCCGGACGCATTGATTAGATTCGTCATATCCTCAATGGTCACGGCTGTACCTAACAGAACATTGTAAGTCTTTCCGTTTTGCTCGATACGAATCCCATCGTTTGCAATGAGTCCGAGATTGCCATTGAGTTGAGACAGCAAAGTAGTTGGTCTGAGGATTGGATCCAGGGTTGTACCGGTGATGGGTAGCGGAGTCGATTGTATTTCTGCGAGAATCCCTAGATCCGCCGCGGTTCGGCCAGTTCCCGATTCGAAAATACGCAGCTGCCCAGCGTTTCCGTCAGCGTAGGCTGCCACGAGTGAGCCATTGTTTAAACTGAATTGGATTTTGCGGCCGCTCAACGGTGCAGCACTGTTAACGCGTTCAAGCACGTTGTCGAGTGTTTCTGCGCCGTTAAGGTCTACCGTAACTGTTTCGAGCCCATCCGAAAATTGTATGGCGCCCGGGGAAATACCCTTGCCCCCGTTGAGATCCGCAAGCCGAGTCGAAGCGATGGCCGCCGGATTCAGATCCACGCGAGAAACGACGCCATCCGAAATAAGGCCGAGGGCTTTCTGACCCGTAACGTTGTGCGCGATGTATTCTCCGTTGTCTGCGATGGTCAATAGGTTTAAATCATTGCCCGCAAACTGAATTTTATTGTTTGCATTGGAGATCGCAGGCGTACCCACTGTCCCGCCCGAAAACAAATAGCGATCCTGATAACGGGTATTCGCAGCGGCTGAAAGGCGTTCGATGGACGCATTGATTTGAGAGACCCAGCCGGCGCGTTCCTCGTCGCTATTAACATTGCCTGCGCTCTCCACTCCTAGGCCTCGAATCTCGGTCAATGTGTCCTGAACATTGCCTAGCGTCGATTCGGTAACATTCAGATAGCCTTGCGAAGAGTCCAAGTTCCGGAGCGTTTGATCTCGGAATTCTAAATCTCTCTGGAGACCTATCACGCGAACCGCGGCAGTGGGGTCCTGGCTTGGCAAGCTGAAGCGTTTTCCGGAGCTCAGTTGATCTTCGAGCTGCTGAATACCAAGTTTGCTCACTTGTACTTGGTAAAGAGAACGATATCTAGACAGAGCATCGCTCGTGCGACCGGCAACAACTGGATAAAAGGAGCTCAGCATAGATAAATGATATTGCGCTAGATGATCTAGATGAGATGGACCAAGGTATCCAACATGTCCGAAGCTACTGAAACCAGTTTGGAAGTCGCCTGAAAAGCCCGTTGATAGAGCAGCATCTTGACCGCTTCTTCGTCTAGATTGACGCCTGAAATCCCGAGATTTTGGGCTTCTAGAGTCTGTTGGAAGTTTCTGAGGCCATCTGTAACGCCCTTTTGGGAATTGATATCACGCGTCGTGTTGGAGATCATTTCGTCGTAGACCCCGTTGATACTTCGACCACCTAGCAACTCGGTTGGCTTGGAAAAGGCTTCTGCAATCTTTATCGCGTTGTCTGCTCCATTGCCGATTCCCTTTAGGCTGGCGGCAAGTTGAGTTGGGTCAGCGATGATATTGGGTCGGACTTCGATCGTCGCGGCAGAGTTGCCTCGAAAAAAGGTGTTGATGCCGAGCGCCGCCAATACTCCGCTCGTGTCGTTCGAAAAACTAAATTGGATAGCCTCTGAATCCGACTTGATTTCGAACCGACCGTCATTGGTAATTCTGGCGCTAATCCCGTCAATTCCGTCGATCGAGGCCGCGAGTTGTTGCGAGGTTGTGTCGCTTGGAAGTCCCTGTTGCCGAACGAGTATGTCGACTGACTTCGTTTTGCCAGTCTTGGCATCCTGCAACTGGATAGTGAATGAGCCATTGTCGATGTTCAGGCTGGAGCTCGACTGTTCGATTGGCACGTTGGCATTCTTGAGTATGGTTTCTCCGGTCGCGATGGAAAAACCCTTTAATCCTTGACCTTGCGAATGCAGTCGATTGACAACGCGAATCACATCCGAAGCCAGCGAGTTTAGCTTGCCCTTAAAACCCGTCGACGTTGCCGCGTTTGCGGATTCATAAAGTCCTTTGACTTTACCGCCAGTTATCTTCAAGGGGGCGTCGGTATCAGCCATTCGAATTTCCAAACTGCCGCTTTCATCGCGTGCACTTAAACTCGCTTTGACGGGACGCGCGATACCATTGCTTACCAGATAGTCGCCTCCAACGAATACGGTCACGGATCCCGCCGAGTCCTCTTTCGCAGAAATATCGACATAGGTGGCCAATTCGTCCAAGGCCTTGAGCCGTTCGTCTCTAAGCCCGACCGCATCGGAATTGGACCGAGTTCCCCCCTCCATTTCCACAATGCGCTGGTTGAGTTTCGCGATGCTTCCGACGATGCGGTTGATATCGGTAGCCGCCGAGGTAATCTCGCTTTGGTTTCGACTGGCAATATCATCTACGCTCGAGGAAAGGCTCCTCAATTGCGTCGCTAACTCCTGTCCGCGTGAAATGGCGAGAGTACGAATAGAATCGCTACCCGGTTGGTTTGCAACGTCTTGGAAGGCGTTCGCAAAGCGACTAAGGTTCGACGAAAAGTCCTTGTCTGTGAGCTCATTGACCAAACTCTCGATTTGCGTGTTGGTGCCTTCCAGTTGCTGCTGATAAGAGAGCTGGCTTTGAGTTTGACGGAGTCGTTCAACGACAAAATTGTCTAGCTTTTGCTGAATTCCCACAGCCTGAACGCCTTGGCCAATGATCAAGTCGCCGGACTTGTAGCCAGAGGCTGGCGCCTGAATTAGCTCTTGGCGGATATAGCCAGGCGTATTGACGTTAGCGATGTTGTTGCCGACAACCTGCAATCCAAGCTGATTGACACGCAACGCGTTGGACGAACCTTGAATGGCACTGAATAGACTCATGCGTGAATTCCTGCCGACCGTTTACTGTGGCTATACGATCTAGGGTTATTGGCGTCGATCATCTCTTTAGACGAGCGGCAGACTGAAATCTACCAGTAGCATGGCCCCCTGGGCCGTGCAAAACTCGGGCCAGGGGGCCATGTTACGAGATGCCAACTCCTGCCGCTCGCCTTACGCCGCTTCATTGATGAGAAAGCCGCCTTCGAGCGCGTGCAATTCTTCGGGAGAATAGGTTGCTCGGTCTGTTGACCCTGTCGCCAGAATCAAAAGCAATTCGGTAACGAATGATTTGGATTGGAAAGCGGTGACCCACAGGCCCATGCTCAATTGTTGTATCCGGTTTAGCTGATGTTCGAGATTTGCCAATCGATGTGTCCAAAGGGCTGGCCATTGCGAGTCCAGCTGAACAGATAATTCTCGTAGGCTATGCGCATCGAATCCAAGTTCTTTTGCCTTTAAAAGCAATTGATCGCGGTCCAATTTGCAACTTTGGATCTCAGAGTGGATGCCTTCACCTATCGAACAAAGGCGCGCGATATTGGAATAATCACCAACAATGAAATCCGCCTGAACCTGGTCGAGAATCGACTCCCAACGTTCTAGAACTTCACTAAACCGATCCAACCATCGACCTGTATCGTTTATGAGTATAGGAACCATAGTGATTTCAGATCCGGGTTGCAAAAAGCGTTCATCCCCAAAGGAGGGCAGGAACGCATCAGGAATTTTTGAGACACTTCGTTCAAGTTCTAGAACTTGAACGTCAAACCTAGATCGAGCCCGTGCAGAAAGAAAGTGTTGGTGACAAGTCTTGCGTTGGGTGCAAGCATAGTACCTCCGATGTTGCCGATATCGACATTGCGATCGATTTGATCGCCCGCCATGGCAACGCTCGGGAAAAGCAGCATCGTATAGCCAACTCCAAATTGTGCTCGTCCAAGCTGATATTTCATCTTGGCACCAGCTTCAGGCAGGAACGTGAACCGATTGCGGGTAATTGTCCCGATATTGCTGCTTTGAGCAAACAGACCTCGAGACTCGGTACTGGTAGCGGCATTGGGAGCAACCTCCGTATGACGACCGCTAACCGAACTCGACTGATTCATATTGCCCAACGCAACTTTGCCGATTGCAGAAAAAGTGAACCGACCCTTTGAGACTTCGTTTAGCAAACCGATGTGGCCGCCGTGAAATTGGTTTTTTGTCCCGAAGGTATCCTGCGTGGTGAGGACAGTACCGTTTTGAATGGTATTGGTGATCCCATCGGTAAACTGGCTTCTTATTCCAAGCTCACTGTCCATTCGAACAAACGTGTAGCCCGTAAGCAAATCGACGCGACTGTTGCCGTCTCGGACCAACAGAGATCGTCCGTACAATTCACCTGCAATCAAATCCAAGTCATTCTTGACCTGAATGGTTCCCGTATTGGCACCATTTACGCCAGCACTCACGTTAACGAGAAATGTGTCAGGCGCTCCGATGGAAGTGTTAAAGAACGGGATGCCGGTTGAATTGCCACCGTTTGTGAACGTCCTGTTGGTGCCATCGGTCAGGATTCCCCAACCCCGTGCTCCAACCCCAAAGTTTTGATTGCAATCGGCCCACGCACCCACATTGAGTCGCATCCCTACCAGCAATTCGTTGCCAATCGGATTGTTCGGTCCGCCGGCCAAAGGGGTTGTCGGATTGACAGTTGGAGTATTCCCACCCACCACAAGTGGTCCGCCGCCGAAACTCTTGGGCCACCACAAAAGTGTTTCGCTTTCAAACCAGCCAGCGGAATTGCTCGAGCAACCTGAGTTGCAGGCGCTGCGTGCGTTGGTCCCACAGGGAGCCGCTCCGCAGGAGCCGACGTATTCCGAGCTTCCCATGGAAGGTGTGTTGTAGGAAGTGAATTTCATGGAATTGTTGGAATAGGCTTCACCCATCCCATTGTCTGAGACCACATTCGAACGAAACGCAGCCGGACGTGCGTCATGTTCCGATGTGGCGTCAGCTGCCGATGTTTGTACGCCGCCGTCACCGATGCGACCAACGCTCGAGATGGGGCCTGAAGTGGAATAGTCTTGCCCAAACGTGCTTACAGAACTACTAGTTCCACACAGAGAGGCAATAATCAGGGTCAACTTAATTCGGTTTTTTCTCATAATTTCTTTCTCGCTAAGCGATGGCTTGCGTACCGTTCGCATAATTGGATCGGTAGGATCCACCAGAAACTGAGGACAAAAGGGAACTTGCGGCAAATTCCTCGCAGTCCCCCTAAATTGCCTTAACCGGATTTTTGTATGCAAAACGACCTGACCATTCGGGTTTGGAATGAATGCGAGAATGAAATATCAGACGGTTTCGATTGCGATGCATACAATGGAAGTGCGTGTCGTTGATGGCACTCATCCGCTTGAACATGCCGCTAGACGGTGCTCCGTACAACGAAAAATCCATGTCCAGTTTGATTGACCCTGTACCCGACAAACCCTCCAAATCCAACGTCGCCCAAGCGGGCAGCGATCGCAAACTGCATTTGCCAAGCCGTCCGCACGTATCAGCGGGTTGGTCGATACCCGGTGTCGCCCAGATCAAAATTAATCAATGGCTAGATCAAACGCGGGCCGTCAACGCTTGGGAAACCCATCGGAGAGAATTGACCGATCAACAAATACGAAAGGAAGCACTTTCGCTCGTTTATCGATCCAAGAGCGGTGAAGCCCTTTCGATGTTACTCCCTGAGACATATTCATTGATACGCGAGGCTGGACGTCGGTCAATGAACATGCGCCACTACGATGCCCAGATACTTGGGGGAATCTGTTTGTTTCACGGGTGCATCGCTGAAATGCAAACGGGCGAAGGAAAAACCTTAACAGCGACATTGCCATTGATCCTTCATTCCTTACTCGGCAAGGGGGCGCACCTGGCTACGGTAAACGACTACTTGGCCGAACGCGACGCCGAATGGATGAAGCCCATTTATGATTTGCTCGGCGTACAGATTGGCGTTGTCTTAACTCCAGACGATCAAGACAACCGGCGGCAAGCCTATGGTGCGGACGTAACCTACGGAACGGCAAAGGAATTTGGCTTCGACTTTCTTAGAGATCGCTTGCTCATGCGGGCTCAGGGACGAGCCGTCGATGACTTCCTGGGGAGCGGATCGCAAGAGCGTTGGACGTCCGCGGGTGAGCAACCTGTTCAGCGCGGAATGCATTTTTGCTTGGTTGATGAAGCCGACAGTATCTTGATCGATGAAGCAAGGACTCCATTGATCATTGGATCGCTTGGGGACGAATCGCGTGAAGCTGTCATTTCCACATTCAAATGGGCCTCAGAGCATTCTCCAGCCTTCGTATTAAAAGAACATTTCACGATCGATGAAGACAAAAACAAGATTGAGCTGACATCCAAGGGCCGTCAATTCGTGCGATCTATTCCGCGCAGCGAAGAGATCCGCTTAGCTGCTTTAGTTGATCTGTACGAGTACATGGAACGCGCCATCAAAGTTCATCGCGACTTTCACCTAGAGCGACAATACGTCGTTGTCGATGGCGAAATCGTCATCGTCGATGAATTCACTGGACGGCTTGCTGAGGGTCGAAAATGGCGGGATGGTATTCACCAAGCCATCGAAGCTAAAGAGAAAATCGAAGTCACTGTTCCGACGGGACAAGCCGCGCGCATCACCGTTCAGGATTTGTTTTTACGATATCGATTCCTAGCAGGCATGACCGGTACCGCTGCGACGAGCGCCCGCGAGCTGCGCAGGATCTATAAGACACCCGTAGTGCAGGTGCCAACCAATCGCCCACCCAAACGACAACGGCTTCCCGACGTGGTCTGCCATGATATGAACGAAAAATTTCGAGCCATCGTCCAAGAAGTACTCAAGGTCCATGAACTGGGACGCCCAGTACTTATCGGGACTCGATCCATCGACAAGTCGTCGATCCTGGCCGAAATGCTTCGCAAAGAAAACGTTCAGGTCCAAGTCCTCAACGCCCACGAAATTCAACGTGAGGCAGAAATCGTTTCCAACGCAGGTCGGCGAGGCCAGATCACCGTGGCGACGAACATGGCGGGTCGAGGTACCGACATCAAACTCGAAAATGATGTTCGTGAAATCGGTGGTATGATGGTTATTTGCACCGAGCTACACGATGCCGCTCGAATCGATCGGCAGTTGATCGGGCGTTGCGGACGTCAGGGTGACCCAGGTACGTATCGACAATACTTGTCTATGGACGATGATATCCTGAAGAGCGGTTTCGGCACAAGACCTTCCGATAGGCTAAAATCCTTAGGAAAATCCGGTGGCTCGCTAAGCGGTCAGGCGACTAGATTCCGACTAGCGCAACGAAAAGTTGAGAGGAAACACTTCATAGATCGGATGGCGCTGCTGCACCACGAGAAGGAACGAACTAAGATTCAACGGGAGATGGGGCAGGACCCTTATTTAGATACCGCAGAATGATGCATTCTGCTGAAAAGCTTTCCAACCGCGGCACCGATGAATTTGCTCAGTAATTCGCTAACCGTAGTTACATTACAGCAGCCTCGAATGCGCAAAGGCTCTTTTGCGAGCCTCATCGGCGCTTCGCCCCTTTTAGAGGTTTTTGTCGCTGGCCCCGAAAATCAACTGGTCGTCGAATGCCTATCTCCCCATGGAATTGAGCAACTTGTTGCTCGATCCCCTTTGTACCTTTACGGTCCGAGCGGAGTCGGAAAGACCGCATTGGCACTTACCATCGCAGCTCGATGGACGAACGAGTCCAATGACCGAACCGTAACTTTGACTAGCGGATCGGACTTTGCCAAAGCCTTTACCCGTGCTATTGACGCCGACGACATGGATCGATTTCGCCAGCTTCATCGCCAATGCAGTTGTTTGGTCGTCGATAATATTCACGAACTGTCGACCAAGCCTTCGGCACAAGCGGAAATGGTTTCGACCATCGAGCGAATCACTAGCGACGGCGGAGCAATCATTGCAACCGCCAACGAGCTTCCAACGCTGATTCCCAAATTGCGATTGTCTTTGTCGAGTCGGCTCAATGGCGGACATAGCCTGCCGGTATCGTTTCCTAATAGCCTGACTCAATTAGAGATCATGCGACTCCTCGCGGCAAATTCCAAAATTGAAATCAGCGAACAGGATCTAGATTCGATCGGAGCTCAATTGCAGGACGGGATGTCGCCGCTACAATTACGCGGGATTCTCATTCGTTGGTCACATCAAAATCGCGTGGCACCGGGCCGTACCAAAAAAGAATCCAAGCGTCTGATCGACAAGCTTGTGGACTCTCAAATAGCCACGGCTCCGAGCACCTCGGATATCGCAAAAGCAGTGGCGAGAGAAATGCAAATCACAATGGAGTTGCTCCGAGGGCCAAGTCGCAAATCGAGTGTTGTCCGAGCGCGTGGACTGGCGATGTTGTTGATGCGTCAATGGACAGACGTCTCGTTTCAGAACATTGGTGAATACTTTGGAGGTCGGGACCATACCACGGTCATGCACGCTTGCAAAAAGACCGAAGAGGATTTGACAAAAGATGTGGACCTGGAACGTATGGCCGAACGCATCCGGCAAAAATTAAAAAATTAATCGTCCATCGCCGGTGCCCGCAAACCGACCACCGTGCTTTTGGCGATCCAAAGCGAATCACCGTGGTATAATGAAAGCTTGGGTGTATTCGATTCGCATTCACAAACAGATGGACTACCGATGCACTACGGGCGAGAAAAAATGATTCGACTTGCCTTTGTCGATATCTGGAAACACTGTTTGCAGACTTCGTTTGTCATTTTGCTAACCGGTCCTGCTGTCAAGGGCATGGCAGACGAAGTTCAATTCAATCGACAAATTCGACCGATTCTCGCCGAGTACTGCTTCCAATGCCACGGCCCCGACGCGAGCAAACGTCAAGGCGACTTGCGCCTCGATCTCGAACAAAGCGCAAAGGAACAGGCGCTTGGTGGCGCCCTCGAAAGCGAATTGTATCAACGGATCATTTCGGACGACGAAGATGCAAGAATGCCGCCACCCGCAACAGGCAAACGATTGAGTCCAAAAGAGATTGCATTGTTGCGGCAGTGGCTTAAGGAGGGAGCTCACTACCAAGGGCATTGGGCTTTTGAGCCGATCCTCAAGCCAGAAGTACCAGCTCAACTAGGGAATGTGCCTGAGCCTGACACCGAACGATATTTTTCCGACATCGATCCCTTCGTCGCAAAAGGACTTGCCTCACGCGGGTTAAGGATGACAGAATCCATTGGCCGCCAACAATGGATTCGTCGGGCTACGATCGACCTAACCGGCGTTCCACCTACTTGGGATGAAGTTCAAACGTTTGTCAACGACAGCTCTACCAAGGCTTACGAGAGGCTGCTAGATCGGCTCCTTGAATCTCCAGCTTATGGCCAACGATGGGGCAGGCATTGGTTGGATATCGCTAGGTACGCGGATACACATGGAGGAAGCGCCATAGGCTTCACTTCCTTTCCGTTTTCCTACGCGTATCGCGACTATGTCATTCACGCCTTCAACGAGGATAAGCCTTATGACAGGTTTTTAACGGAACAAATCGCTGCGGATCAATTGGGTCTCGCCGAAAATGACCCATCCCTTGCGGCTTTGGGTTTTTTAACGGTCGGAATGCAGTACCGAAATCACAACGACGTGATCGACGATCAGATCGACGTCGTGACCCGTGGCTTGATGGGTTTAACCGTCGCTTGTGCACGTTGCCACGACCATAAATTCGACGCTATTTCCACCGTAGACTATTACTCGCTCTACGCGACCCTTGCGAGCAGCAGCATTCCGGAAATATTGCCAGTCGTTGGCGAGATGCCCCAGACTACTGGGACGAACGAGTATCAACGCAAATTGCGGGACCTGCAAATGGAATACGATGACATGGCATGCGATCAAAGCGAGGTGATGCGCAGTCGACTGCGAATGCAGGTCGGGCTATATCTTCGTGAACTGGCTAAAGGAACGCCAGAACAGGATCTTTCCACAGGTTTCCTTTCTTACCGAACCGATGACGTACGTCCGCTTGTACTCAATCGTTGGCGGACCTATCTGTCCTCCATGCCAGCGGATGATCCGGTATTTGGGTCATGGCGCACTCTTTCGCAAATGAAGTCTGAGAACTTTGGCATGTTGGCCGCAGCATGGATTCAATCGAGAGAAAAAGAGAACCAAGAATCCTTGAAGCCAAAGGAAATGCACGGTCTGCGGGCCAAGCCTCCTCAATGGAACCCACGCGTATTGGAGTCGTTGGCAAAGAAGATGCCCCAGTCGATGAGCGACGTGGCCGATGCATACGGTGAGCTTTTCGCAGCGGTCCATCAGGAGTGGCAGCAAGCCTTAAAACAAACGTCGCTTGAGGCAGTGTCTCAAGAAAGCGTCGTTCCAGACGAGGATTCAAAGCATCTTCAAGTCAATAGCCCTGTCCACCGACAGCTTCGTCGACACCTTATTGGAAAGAATACGCCTACGAAACTACCGGATGACCAAGCAGTCGAATTGCTGAATCGTACGATCTCTGACGCGCTCAGCGGCAAACAAAGTGCTATTCATGAGCTGCATCTTTCATCGGCCGGTTCACCGCCGCGAGCCATGGTATTGCATGAGACGTCGCAACCCAAGGACTTCTTTGTTTTCCTAAGGGGCAATCCGCTCACTCGTGGCGAGCAGGTTCAGCCAAGATTTTTGTCCGCCTTGATTGAGCAGAACGAGAAACTCGACGATCAACGGTATCGTGATGGTCAACGACGCTTGGGCTTGGCCAAATCGATCGTTGCAAAAAACAATCCGTTGCCCCGGAGAGTGATCGTCAATTGGGTTTGGCAGCATCATTTCGGCGAAGGATTAGTGCGGACAGCGGATGATTTCGGAACGCGTGGTCGACCGCCGACCCACCCAGAATTACTGGACTTCTTGGCCGCGACGTTGTCCGACGATGGTTGGTCTTTGAAGAAACTGCACAAAAGAATCATGCTGTCGGAAGTCTACAGTCAGGGATCTATAGAGAATGAAAAGTCTCGCGCAGTCGATTCAGAGAATGACCTGCTTTGGCGAATGCCTCGCCGCAGAATGGATCTAGAATCGATGCGAGATGCAATGCTTGCAGTGTCAAACGAATTGGACATGGCACTCACCGGCCGACCCTTCGACATGAACGCCAATCCGGCTATCCCACGTCGAAGTGTTTACGGATTCGTTAATCGCGATATCGTTTCGAACTTGGCCAGTACCTTCGATGGCGCAAATCCAAACGCCTGCACCATCAAACGACCCGATACGACGGTGCCTCAACAAACGCTCTTCGCACTGAATTCGGACTTCATACAGGACCGGGCACTCAAGTTGGAGTCTCTATCACAAACGGCCACAGGCGATAGTGACTCTCGGCGAGTGGAATGGCTCTATCGACGGATTTTCAGTCGCAACCCAGAACCGAAAGAAATCGAGCTCGCAATTCAATTTATTCAGTCTAGCAGCGGGCTAGTCAACGGCGGGCTAGTCAACGGCGAGAAAAGTTCATCTAGCCCTTGGCAACGACTAGCCCACGCGTTGTTGGCGTCCAATGAATTTATTTTTGTGGATTGAAAAAGGCATAACATGATGACTCACGAACCAACGATTGGCAGACGCAATTTCATGAGCCGTTGTGGCATGGGAATGGGTTCGTTAGCTTTGGCGGATATGCTCTGTGTCGAAGGCATTGCGTCCTCCGCCGGGCTTCACCTTCCACGTCGCGCGAAGCACGTGATTCATATCTTTTTAAACGGGGGAATGTCACAGGTCGACACATTCGACCCAAAGCCCGAATTAACCAAACGCGGCGGGCAGATGCTTCCCTTTGACAACCTCCAGACGGAACGAAAGACTGGGTTTGCGTTCCCCTCCCCATTTGCGTTTCAGCGACATGGGCAGAGCGGAACTCCCGTCAGTGATATCTTTCCACATCTCTCGCAGTGTGTGGACGAAATGGTAGTGATACGATCGATGGTTGCGGAATTGCCGAGCCACGAAATGTCGCTCATGTTGATGAATACTGGGGACCAACGCTTGGTGCGTCCCAGCATTGGTTCGTGGCTGACATGGGGAATGGGGTCTGAAAATGAAAATCTACCAGGCTTTGTTGCGTTATGTCCAGGCGGATTGCCAGTGGGTGGCGCAGGCAATTGGCGGTCAGCATTCTTACCAGGTTCGTATCAAGGGACACACGTGGACACATCCAATGCGGACCCTACCAAGCTCATCGCACACATTCGAAACGGAAGACTCACGCCGGATGAGCAACAGGTTCAATTCGCCTTACTACAAAAGCTCAACGCGCGGCATCTTGCAGGTCGGCCAGGGGAAGCATCGATCGAAGCACGTATTCGATCGTTCGAACTGGCCTATCGCATGCAGATCGAAGCGACCGACGCTTTCGACATTCGTCAGGAGCCTGAGCATATCCTGAAGCTGTATGGCGAGGGTCCACAGAATAGGCAATTGCTCATGGCGCGACGGCTTGTCGAACGCGGCGTTCGATTCGTTCAAATATGGCACGGCAATTTGCAGCCATGGGATAGCCACTCGAACATCCGGGTGGAGCATCGTAAAGTAGCCAAGGAATGCGATCAAGGCTTAGCGGCACTCATCATCGACCTCAAGCAACGGGGCTTGTTAGACGAAACGCTAATCGTGTGCTCTGGCGAATTCGGCCGAACGCCAACTGTCGAGTTGGAACAAAACGGTTCCGGAGCTGCTCAGGGACGTGACCACAATCATTGGGGCTTTTCCCTATGGATGGCCGGCGGCGGCGTCAAAGGAGGGGCGATCTACGGCGCAACAGATGATTTTGGATTTCGAGCCGTAGAGAATCCGGTCTCTATACACGACTTGCACGCCACCATGCTGCACTTATTGGGTATCGATCATGAACGATTGACTTACCGGTATGCCGGTCGCGATTACCGATTGACCGATGTTTACGGCAAAGTGATTAACGCCGTCTTGGCGTAACATGAGCTAGAACATGCGATTCGACTATTTTTTTCTATTGCGATTCCAGTTTTGTCCAGTTGGCAAAATCGTACTCAAGCATTTTACTTCCCGATTGGATCTTCAGAATATTGCCTTCCTTCGCTTGCAGCACCCAATCGTTGCGGTGCAATGGCCATGATTCATAGTCGATGCTCGTGCCGTCGATCTTGCATTGATCTGAGTACTTGGCTTTGTGGGGTAAAAACGTAATCTCCAGCATGGTCCCGTTCAATGATCGATAGGTCAGCTTCGGATTCTCCAAATCTATTTCGGTCTCAACGATTTCGGCCTTTGCCAGGATCGAGTCAGCGAACTTCGACAACTCTAAATCGACTCCACCGCCAGCAAACTCGGAACGCTCCGATGTCTCTACGATCCAACCGTTCTTCCTTGCATCGCACCAAAGTAAATCGCACTGGTTCCATTTTGTCGTGTCCCATGTATAGGGCTTAATGCTTCGAAAGGCCATCAGCATGGAACCGTTGTGACAGAAAACCCATCCCGCTCTTTCGATCCGTTGGACGATCGCGCCTCGCGTCGTAAATGGCACATACATTTTGTGGTACGGGTAATCCTCTGGCACATTGTAAATGCCGACCATCGTACCCCTGCTTTGCAAAACTTGGCTGAATGGATTCTCGCCATAACCCAACGGATTGGCGACGTTTTCTTTCACCGCATAAGGCCTTCTCGGATTTTCCATGCAAACGGCCAAGGTCGATGATGGTTTCTCGGATACCCACTTTAGCATGTTGCGTCTGGACTCTTTGTACAGCGCCGCGGTGGGCGCTTTGGGATGATCCCATTGGCTACACAATCCATAGTGGATGGAATGGTAGGTCGTACGTCGAACATGCATATCCTTTAGCGCAACCACCGATGACTGATACACGGATGGTTTTTCACGATCGTTGGCCATGCTGACAATCAAATCTGGCACGTGATAGTGGCCGGGCGTCGCCATCCAAAACGAATGGCTCCAACCGATTCCGGAACTGGCGATCGAGCGAGGTGCCCCAAACCAAACCCATGCCGCCGCAGCCGTGGCCCCCATATTGTCCAAGCCTGTATCGGTCGATATCCAATTCTTGGCTCGCGATGCGGTACCGATGTTGAGCCCTCGGTTCCACGAGCAAGCGATGTCCATCATCATCGCATCCAATGTGAGCATCGCCCGATTCCGAAGATCCTCATCGCGAGCAAATTCAGCGAGCATGCGAACGGCCGATAAGTTCACCGCGGTATAAATAGGGCATCCATATTCGGAGCAATTCTTTTTGCAAATTTCGTCGAAGTAGCCAACGAGTCTGGCCCGAGTCGCTAATTTGATTTCGGTCGCGTTTTGGCCATCGGCATCCACCAGCTCTGACCATTCCTCGGCAGCGAGGAATCCGGATCCATCCTGCATCAACCGGTAGTTGAGTGCTCCATACCCTGTCCATGTCTTGTGTTTCCAAAACGCTACATATCGCCGAATCTTCTCGGCTGTCGCGCTCGGAATTTTGTCTTTGCCGAGAAAGTAGGTGTTGACCAGAGCAGCTTTATCAAATGGATCCAACGCAGTCTTCTCATCAGAATCTGGTCCATATGTCTTGCCATTTCCCTTTTCCGCAAGCGCGATACGAGAGTCCACGGCCGCATCGAGTCGTTGGTTGGCATAGGCGACATTGACGTTCAAGATCAACCGAGCTGCATAGGCTGCTGCCGAAAGCTTGGGGTCGTTCTCCTCCCTGGCAGTGGGCTGGTAGGCCGCAACGAATTTTAAAATGGCCATACGCCGCTCGGCAATCGTTTTCCCGTCTAGTCGACCAGGCATAGAATCGGACGGCCCGTCGGCAAAACAACAACGGATGAACAAGAGTAGAAAACTGCAGATGGCAAGCGGGATCTTCGAGCGGCTATATCTAGGCATTACCATCACCCAAGTATAATCCGTTATTGAGACATGGGAGGCTTCCGTCCGGTTCTCTCATTGCTAGTTAACAGTCTTCGTCGTCTTATTGGAGGCCCGTTGCATGTATGCCTGTTGCTGATAATTCGGTTGCGTGTAGGACTGCGGCGAGTACTGCGATGCAAGCGGCGACTGGCTATTTGTGTAGCTCGACCCCAGTGACTGACTATGATTGCACCCGCCGCCACCTCCACCCGGTCCTTGAGCCATTGCAGCTTCAAAACTCAAGCATCCGGCCAGCAGGCCTAGGGTCATAGAACAGAGCACTCTCATGATTTTTTCCTTCCCGATTGGGATTGCAAATAAAGAAAAGGGTTTGTGATTCGGGTTCGATAAATTGGTACCCAGGCTCTACGGCACTATCGCTAGCACATCCGTTCGGGGCTTGCCCCCGACGGGTGCCTTTTGGCGTTCTAGAAGTACGCCAAAACAAGGTAGGTGGGGGACAAGCCCCCGACCAACCGTAGCTAGGGCGTTATCGAAGTTGCGTCTCCCGCTGCGTTGCCACAGCAGTTCCCGTTAGATTTCCGGCTGCATTGCCAGCCGCCGTTAGGGCGTCCGAGGCAAAGTCGCAGCCGGATTGAAGCAATAGACAGACGGCTACAGAAATGAGCACGAACCTGGATTGCAGAAGTGACTTCATTGAGCTTGTTTTTAAGATCAAATCAAAAATGCTTTTCGTGGATGGGTTGGTTCTGCCGATTTGGGCAATCGGATCTCCACCGTACAGCCCGCATTCGGACTGCTTTGAATCCAAATTAAACCGCCATGCACATCTATGGTACGGCGAACCATTGCAAGAGAGATTCCAAGGCCCCGTCCGTGCTCACGTCCACTAAAATAAAGATCCCAAGCTCGCAGTGACGTTTCGTAGGACATCCCGGGACCAGTATCTCGAATCGCTATTCGGATTCGGGGCATAGCGTCGCCTTCCAGCCTAGCCGACGGATCTTTTTGGCCATACTCGGGATCACCTGAATTCACTTGCTGACAAATAATTTCAATGCGATCGTGTGGACGACAGACTTGCATGGCATTTTGTAAGAGGCTGCAAATCGCTTCGACGATTGCTGCTCTTTCAACCTCGCAGTATAGCGGCTTCTCTGACACTCGAAGAGTGCATTGAATTGGTGCACGCGTCCATTCCGATTCTTGAACGGTAGCAGATTGCCGAACGATTTCCACGATGTCTTCTATACGAGGATGAATGGAACTCGGTTGTACTACCCTCATCATTTCGGCTAGCATCTCGTGCGCCCGCATGGATTGATCCACAATCGTCGCCAAAGAACGCCTATCCGATTCCGATTGTGCTGCCCCAATCATTTGCTGCGCTCGCGCGGCGATGTTTGCAAGCGGGTTATTGATCTCGTGAGTTAATCCATACGCAAATTGGTAGATCGCTCTTCGGCTAGCATTTTCAACCGCATGAGCAAACTGAACTCTTTGACTGTGTGAAAGAATCACTGCGTGGATTGCATTGATCAAGACTTGCATTGCTTCGACTTCGGTCTCGGTAACTCCGCGTTCTCGAACGAGAATTTCGGCTCGGTGCAATTGATGCAACAGTGATTGCAGTCGTGCTAAGTAACTACCCAGGCTGGAAGGCAAATTTCCAGCCACTTCAAAACTGTCCAGCAACTCCACGATGATGCTTTGTAGGGACGCTTGTTCGTCGCCAGCGGAAGTCCAAGACCCAAGTTGCAGCGCGATTGCCATCAGTTTGCAGGCAAACGTCTTTGCTAAATCGGGTGAAATCGTGAGTGGAGGACCGTTTGCGACTGGACTGGCTCCGTTGGATTCCAGGTTTTGAGGGGATTTCTTCACAGCGGTTGATCTCTACGCGAAAGTCCGATCGGTCCAATGCAGTCTTTTCCGGTCGAGATCAGTTTAGTCGCTCGTGAAACGAATCGACAGTATGCTGCGTGGAGTTCACTACGCTCAGGCGAGCGTAGCAACTCCATTTCAGATTTGCAATTCAGATTTGGGACAGAGCCTTAGATTGCAACAGGCCGATCGATTTCCAACAAATCGCATGCGCGATCCAGGAGTCGATCTGTCGTAAATGGTTTTTGCATGAAGTCGTTGGCACCTGCGGCTCGCAAGTCGGTTACTTTATCTTGCTCGACCATCCCGGAAATACAAAGTATCTTCACGGAATCCATGGTCCGGTCACCACGTACTCGTTGGCAGACTTCTTTTCCGTTGATATCGGGGAGCATAACGTCCAGAATGACAATATCTGGTCGGAACTCTTTGACCTGCATTCCCGCGTCGAAACCATTGTTGGCGGTACGGATGTCAAATCGTCCGTCGCGTTCAAAAGTATCGTACATGAGATCAACCAAATCTTGATCGTCATCGACGATAAGCAATTTTTTCTTACCGCTTTCCAAGGCATCCGTTGGGATTCCGTTGTCTTTCATGAAGACAAACAGTAGATCGCGGGGAATCCGACGGAATCGACTACCTGGAACGCGAAATCCTTTCAGCGATCCATTATCGAAACAACGAATGATCGTTTGTTGGCTCACCTTACAAATTTTGGCGGCCTCGCCGGTTGTAAAAACAGTTTTTGTGCTCGACATTGGGGGAATCATCCTTCCTGAATGTTCGTTGCAATGTTGACGACGGGTCGCCAAACTCGCACGCTCGGTCTATCC
>JAYVPJ010000123.1:0-20857 GCA_043757445.1 Pirellula sp.
AAGAACAACAAAAAGAAAAGTTGATTCGCAGTGAATTAGCTAGCATCAAAAACTTGGTCTCAAGTGGCCTTTTTTTCGACTGCCAAAACAAATTTTTCGGCTGCCAGACTGGCCTTTTTTTCGACTGCCATTTCCACTTCAACAACTGCGAACGATTCATCTGTCATTTTATGGCTCTTCCAAACTTAGATTGCGAGGATGATTTAAAAAGTTGTGACATAGATTCTGATTTGGTTCTTACCACCAAATAAAGGAGAGCCCCATGTTCCAATGGGAGCATCTCGTTTTTTGGCAGAGCCACCAAAATGCCATCATTTTGCGGGTCTATTTTAGCATATACTCATTCCCTGTTGTTCCTTCGTTGTGATGATTGAGTATTCATCACAACACGGAGGGTACTATGGGAGAATGGACTGTGAATGGGCGCGATGGGGTCAAGGTAACTGCCTTCGAGCAAATGATAGGAATGTTTCTCGCGAGTGTCTACGAAAAGGCTAAGGAACTCCAATTGATTCTCGACAACGACCCGTTGGCATTCGAACAAATCGAACAACAATCCAAGGAACTTTTCGATCTAGGTGCTGTTTTATTCTTGACTGGTCTAATCGCCAAATCGATGAAGACACCCGAGCATGAGAAACGTTGCGATGCCATTCTAGATGGCTATGTCGTTCCCCCTAGAGTTGGGCAAGATCGTCAAGTTCACATCAATATGGCGTCCGGATTTTCGTGTCACGCAAAGACGCGTTACTGTCAACCGAAAAATGCGTCGTTTTAAGTACTGAAATGGAAATCCTTTTGGTGACTCAGAACGGTGAGAAACCAGTTTCTAACCTGCGTCGGTGTGCCAAACCGACTCCAGTAAGCTATCCAGATTATCCTGCGCGAGACGTGTACGTTCGATCGCAATGAGTGCGGCTTCGTCTTGTTGAGGCTCGCGCGTTCAAGTGCCAGCAGCCATTAAATTTTTCCAGCGAACCAGTCTTCAAAATCCTTTAGGCCAAGACTGGAAACGGCAGTCAAAAAGTGGACCAGTTAGGGGAAAGTGACTTGGGACAGCAGCGATGCCTTTCCAAACGAGCCGAAATCTCAAACAAGAAAAACAGACGGGAATTGCCGGATTGCCTGCATGGGGAAGGCAAATGTTATGCGAATGGCATCGAAATAGATCATCGAAGAAGCTCCATTCAGCCTTGCCAGATTCAGTCGTCAAAAACCACTCTATCGCGTTTTTTGCGTCCAACGAAGTTAACCACAAACGGCCATTTAAATCTGTCATTCATATCGTCGGATTTCGTATTCGTGATATCAACGCGCAAAGATTCAGTTATGAGCCGACCTTATGGTGTCACAACCAATCCAGCGACTGGATCTCGATTCTTTTTGCAGTGTCGTAGCCTATTTTTGTGCCGATGGTTCGAATTCAAAAACACTGTCGAGTTTTTCTAAGGGCACTATCTCGACTCGATTCGTTGGTGCTAGCGAAGTTTGTTGACTGTCTGGCCCTGCACTTGCCGTCCCTGTTTTATGATCGGTAGGAATCGGAAGCCTTTGCCGCTGGATTTTCCAGGCTTCGTCTATTCGATACCTGTCGTACGGTGACAACATCCAGGATAAAGGTGGATTGGGGATACGTTTATCCTGTTTGGGCTTCGTAACGATTGGTGTTTTTTGTTTCGATAGCGAAGGGGTGTTGTTGACAGCGTCAACCACAACCGGTGGTTTGAACCGGAAAATAGTTGAGGATATGGCGATATTGAATTCGTTTTCTTTGCCTTGCGATTCCACGCCAGCCGCCGAAACCGAAGTCGAATTCTCTGTCGTCGCTAGTTTGTCAGCACTTGAAAACAATTCGTCGATTAGTGTCTTCTGCTCAGGAAGGTTTTCAAGCAGGACCTTGCTCCAGTCCTCTTTGCTTTGTTGCACTTGGTTCGCAACGTTTTGAAGTAGCTTAGATTCTGACAACGGTATTCTTTGTCCTGACGTTCCACTGCTTGCTTTCGAACTCGGCGGTCGTTTGCCAACGAAGTCAAGACCGTCGATGACATTGGAGAGATCGTCACTTTTTTCCTTGTTAGCTTTGACGAGCATTTCCTTGATCGTCGCAGCTTTACCTTGCATCACTTCAAACTCTGGGACGTTGAAAACCGCAAATTGTTCTCGGTCTGATTGTTTGTCAAACGAAGTATCATCCGCCCGAATAAGCAACTTCAGCTCGAGCTCTGCCCGCTCTGCTTGTGTGGAAACTCTCGCGTTGAAAATCGCGTCCAATGGGCCAAAAATCCCGCTTTTCAGACCCGCTGCGTCGTTTTCAACCTCGATTTCGTTTTCTGGGAAAGCCTCAATACGAACAAACATGATCTGATCGAATGGTGGCTTGGTTCCAGTCGACGCATAGTCGTCAAGCATTTCCGTGATGACGCGAATGGCAGCGACTAACCCTGTGTTGTCCGAATATCCTCCGTCACACAAATGATAGTTTCCTCGTCTGGATGTGATGTCATTTGCGGGTAAGTCGGCCAGTAGACTCTTCGGCAGGATGGGCATTGCAACAGGTGTTGCATAGGCAAACGATGCCGAGAGACGTACGGCTGTAGATACTCTAGGGTTAATCACTCTAGGGTTTATAAACAACGGCTCGTAGAACTCAAAAAAGTCAATGGGCTGTGTATAGGTTTCAAAGTTGGGTGTCGATGGTGCCGACGTATCAAAGGACGCGATCATCATTCGCTGCCCTGTTTCAACCGTCGTTGAATTGAAGATGACTGGTGGAATGTACCCCTTGTTCGTGTCTTGGATAAGATCTCGCATTCGCAAGTCTCTCATTGCGACTGAATCGTTACTGGTATTTGCCATGCGGCTCCACCACTGAGTCTCCAAGGCTAATCCGCGGTCATCTCCTTGCCGCATCAGTTTGCTAATGAGCGGAATATGCTTGGCCATATCTGGAAAAGCGAGCCCCCATCCGATCGCCTCAAGCGACGATGCAGATGCTGCCGACTCGATCTTGGATCGCGCCGTGGGACTAAGTCGTAACATAGACTTGAGGCGATCCTCTTTTGCGTCGGGGTACTTCTCAGGATTGACTCGAAACCCACGATGGCCCATGTAGTACATCGCACCGACGCTGCCACCAGAAACCCCACTAATCAAGCCTATCGATTCAGTAAACGCAGGGCATTGCTCATCCATGTTGGCCAATACTTTTGCTGTCCAGGCTGAAGCCTGTATTCCCCCTCCCGAAGCCGTTACAACAACCATCGTGGACTTTCCCCCAGGTCCTGGGGGAAATCGCCAATTATCATAAATATTGCGAAGTGTCTTTCGTTCGACAAGGCTCTTGTCCTCATCGGACACCGGGTTCGTTGTAACATTCGATTCAATCTTCGAAGAGCCAGCAATTCGAATGAATGTTGGTGTATCGCCCTGTTCTGTTTTCGCATCGGTATACTTTTCAACTTGGACACTCGTCTTTTTCAACCTAGATGGGACTTCAATTTTTCCTGAAGTATTCGGTTCGACAGCCAATTCAAAATACCTATTTCCATCGACCGACAAGTAATGTCCCCATTTGAGCACCAAGCCTGCGAAAATTGTGACCAAAAATCCGAGCGGTAAAAGTGTTGATGTGCGAATCCGCCATCGACCGACAACAAAACATGCGAAAGCCGTGGTACCTCCGAACAAAAAGATGAGCAAAAGACCATAAAAGCCAACGGGAAAAGTTGACGATTGCCAACCTTGTAATCGATACGAAGAATCGAACAACAGATAGTAAACAGTGAGGGCCAGTATCATCATGACAATAAGCTGTAAGTGACCTGGCAAGATCCTCTTTGTCTTTGGGTCGTTGAACCCTGCGATGTACGGGAGCCACATCCACTCACTTTGATTGGGAGGTTCCATTATCGAACCGACTTCGCCACAAACAATGTCTAGAATCTTCGCAGCCAAGTCCTCGAGTGGAAACAATCCACAAGCGGATCGTCTCCTTCGAGTCCAAGAGAGATGGACTAGTGAAATAAAAAGAAGCCAACCAAGCGCCACCAAAATACCTGCCGCTATTCCTAGCGATGAGTATCCAATGATCGACGAAACTGGGAAATCACTTATTGGGATTTTGGCAATGTTGTAGAGAGTTGCGACGAGGCAACCCAATGGATAGAGCAATGATAGCCCTAACCATAAACACCAAATCGACCTAGGCCAACCGGTGGAAGTGGAATGCCACCAAAGTAAGTCACTAGTTCGCTTGGCCAATGGCGAATGAATTGCAACCAATTCCGTTTGGCCGAAACGTATCTTTGCATAGATGTCGTAGATACGCACAATGGATATGCCAAATGCCGACAGAGTAGCGCTCATTGCTGTGAGAAAGATGCAGTCGAAGGGATAGTGGCCGTCGTCTAGTCGAAGCAATACCAGGCCTTCGAGCATATTGGGCGCAATCGCAAATGCGAGCAACAGCAACGCTGGTCCGCATGCAACTAGCCATCCCGCAAAAGGCCAAACAACTCGCTCTTCGACAAACTGCCATAAACTGCTTTTATATTCGCCATCCATTATGGTACTCGCTTGACCGTGATCTCGGTCATTCCTTTGGGTCTTGCTACTGTCGGATCGATGGGGTCATTGCTGTCTCGCTTTAACCTGCTTATGAAAAGGTGAGGAGTCAATTCGGCCTGCGACTCCAACTGGTCTATCGTTGTAGCTTGGGTCGTTCCTGGCATTCGAATCGTCTCGTCTCGTTTGCGTAGATAGAGTTGTTGAGTGTCAGCAACGACGCGTTGACCCAACAGATTCCATTCGTCACTGCTTTTACTGGTTCGAACGAAGGAATGTGTAAACCAACCTCCAATATCAGGGCTGTACCATGCGAATTGGTCCTTGGAAGCGGCGGCGATATCGCAATGACCGGAGTGACCAAGAAAAAGCCATTCGGCGTTCGTCGCTCCAAAACCAGCTCCAACCGTATTCCTCACTTCGCGAACATACTTTCCGTCAGGATCGATCGCACTCTTAACATTGCATGCGTCGGTGACCAAAACGCGAAGTCGGGCTGGAACGCTCTCCATATGGTCCCACAAGGTTCGACGCAGCAGATCCTTTCCAGGTAGATCTAGGAAGTGACCACCATATGGATCGGTCATGGCAATTCCCGCGTCATACGCGCCATGTCCGAGGTAGTACACCAACAGTGAATCGGCAAAGCCAATCGGCAAACTCTGAATAGCTTCAATAATTTTGGATGGCGTACAATCGTTCCCAACGATCTCGTTGATTTCATAGCGACTCGAACTTATCTCTCCTTTCAAGAAACTGAGGAGATGAGACCTACTTGTCTCAATCGAAACGCCAATCCTTGGATCACCGTTCAATGCGACTATGAGCACATAAAGTTTACTGCTTTTGGGTGCAGCGGGCGCGAAGGCTGCTACTCTTGAATGGTGAGGCTTGGGGACAAGAGTGGTCATTGGTTGTGAATACCATACCATTGATTGACCACTATTGCGGTCTAAGATAGTTAGCTGGCACCAGTCGCTGCTATTCGAAACGCCATCGCTCAATTCTTCAAGCCTCGTGGTTGCAGTTCCATCTATTGCTTGAATCACGTCTCCAATTTCTATTGACGCCACTTCGGAGGCATTGGGTTGAGATCGCATTCTTAGGAGAGGACTATTCGGGTAAAGCCCCGTCACGCGAAGCCCATTCGAATCGGGCATGACATCTACCCATAGTCGCTTTGTCGGTTCGTATTCCAGAAACGGAGAAAGCCCCGATTCGAAACCTGACTCCCACTGTGCATAGGCCTGCCAAGCAAAAGCTTGGCCACTAAAAACAACGCATATTAACACTAACAAGGTAAGCAGAATGGCTGCCTTGAATTGCAATTGCAAAATCGATTTGGAGTTGGAAACAATCATGAAATGTCCTTCGTTGATAAACTTTTTGGTTGGTTCGAAACGAGCAATTGGCATCCTGTGATTTCACTTATGCTCTCGCAACCGTTTACGAAGTTCTGCTCGGACTTCGATCGCTAAGTGCGGGGACTCGAGGTACCCGATAAATCCCCAGGATTGAGCCTCACTAAAAATTCCTTGTATCATGGCCCGGGTTCGAGTTGTCACATCTCGTAGCATTAAGCGTCTTTGAGCAACTCATTGCTGTCTGCGACGATTCTATCGATACTCACGTTCAATGAAATCAACAACTTCTGCCGATTCGTTTGCGGTTCGCTGAGTCACGCTTGGCACAGTAAGTCGTTGACTATCGAGAGCATCTGGAAACCAGCCAAAGTTGCGTACGTTCCAACGATGCTTGGAAATAGAATCGTCGGCTACTTTTGGTGCGCTGCCACTAACTTGAAAAACGAACGCGGTTACTGGTATTTGAAGAATGGAGCGTCGCTGTGATTCTGTGTGGCAGCTAACACAGTCAGTGTTGAAGAAGTGCGATGTCGTAGGATTGGCAACAATATCAGGAATATCTCGATTTTTCACAGTGTCGTCGCTGACATTGTTGCCTGCTGCATCCTTCCCAACGATCGCCAAAGTGTCCAACTCCACGCCATTAACAAAAAGCGCTGCGGTTGCCACGCCTTTGCGATTCGCCGCATTCGCAACAAATAGTTCCGAACTAATTGGATTCAAGTTGTTCACAATAGGCGACGGTGTGACGCCTTGTGGTGAAACGAAGCCAAGCATTTGCGAGGGAAGAAAAGGGACTCGTTTGAAGCCAGTGGTTGTCGGCGAGAGTGCAACAAAAATCCAAGGCTCGAATTCGTTTGGCAATCCCATGATAGCCATCGCGGACATGTTTTTTTCTACCAAATGACTGGACAAGAAGTCGCGTATTGCCGCACCAAGCCCAGGCACATTTGCAGCTAGGCCGGGGTGAACACCCAAAGGACCGACCGTGGAAATGCCACCGTCAGTGCTTCGCTTTTTCAGTAAATCAATCCCTTCGACAATCGTTTTGAACTTAATCTTGTCTGGCACTCCTCGCTGCCCATTTGCCGCAAAGCTGAAAACCAGATGCACGGCAAAGTCGTGAACCACTGCTTTGCCATTGTCTTTTGTAACCGGTTGGACGATGAGCCGAATCTGTGGTGAACTGCCAAGCTTTTTCACAGCCGCCTCATTCGCCCCAGGGGCTGACGGGTCGATCCGCATAGCTGCGACCTTCCAGGTCGCCTTAGTCTTAAACTCTGGCTTCAGTAGGATTCTCTTGTCTCCAACTTTCGCGTCATCACTCTCTGCGACTTGAAGTAGCTCACCAAAGTGTTGGTCCGACCAAATGGGTTCTCCTGCCCTATCCTTGAGCGAGTCCATCGCAATCAACCCATCCACGTCAACCGCAGTTAGAGGTACGGGCCAAAGCCATGATACATCGTTCAAATCCAACTTGGGATTTGCAGCCGAACCTATAGCTGTCATCAGGACCGAAGAGAAAACAAAAATTGACTGTAGGCAGATATTCATTTGAAAAACTTTACAGAGTAGTAGATGGCAATTCCCTTCAGGCGTGAACCGGCCTTACTTAAAGGGATTTCATGTACTCGACCAAAGCCCAGCGCTCATTCTCGTTGAAACTGCCATACATATCGTGGCCTTCATTCGAATTTCCAGGTAGCGTTGTATCTAGTAAGGTCGTTCCTGGCCCAACTTCTGTCTTGAAGCCCACTTTTTTGCTGTCGAATTCAATACTTCCTACATGGAACTTCTTCGAGCGCTCGCCCGCTGGAAGAAGCAGTTCGTAGAGATTCGGAACGGAACCATTGTGAAGATAGGGGGCCGTCGCCCAAACACCATCGAGTGGTCGCCCTTTGTAAGCCAATACTCTTTCGGTTGTTGCAGCCGCAGCTGATTTCATTGCAACACTTGCCTCTGCAATCAATGGTTCGGAGGTGGTTCGAAGGTCATTGATGTACTTTAACGACTTGGCCTCGAATTGTTTGACGAGCACCGCAACTTGCTCCTGCGTCTGCCCAAGCTCGCTGAAAAAATCCGCTATATCCTCGTCGCTGACTCGCTGGGAATCCAATTTTCCAACGATCTCTTTGATGCTAAAAATAGAGGTCAGTTTTAATTCGCTCTGATCTACATCTCGGAACGGGCTAAGTAGGGCTCCTCTCGCTACATTCTGAACAAGAGCACCTGTTGCGAGCTTGTCAGGCAGAGGATCCAAGCCTGGCAGTTTCGAACCTCTCAATCTACCGGTACTCGAGACACGCGTCGCTGCATTGATCGCCATTCGCGAATCTGTTTTAACCTCCGAAATGGGAGTCATTGCAACGATCACAATCCGATCTTGCTCTCTATGCGGGACGATTTCATGACACCGAACGCAGTTGTCGATGAACAGTTTTCGGCCCGCAGAAACCTTCACTTCATCTAAAGGCTCAAGCTGGTGAGGCCATTCGGGCGACCAAAGTACTTTCAGCCAGTTCTCTAATCGCAATTGATTAATTCGACGCGCGCTAGTGCGATAGTAAGGTTTGAAGATAGATGCTTTTTCAAGATCGGTTTGGGCGAACACACCAAGCACTTCACCGATGTTTCTGCCTAGTCGTTCGATGTCATTTGTGTTGGGGGCAGAGCCATTCCATTGCACTTGATTTTCCCAGGAAGTTCCCCAAAGAAAGGGAAAGGACACAGGCGCATCCGGCGGTGCCGAGTTTTGCGGAAGACCTAAGTCAATTGACGAAACGCGATTGAAAATCATTCCAAAAGCATCAAGCCTTCCCCGTCCCCATCCGTGAGGTGTTTGGCTACCTTCGATAAATGAATTGAAGTAGATAAGGAACGAATCATACTCGCCTTTCAAAGCTTCCTTATCCGATTCGGATGCTCCGGCTCCCAAAAGCTTGGTTGTGAATCGAGTCCATTTCTGATGGTTCTGTTGGGTAACATTGAGCGACTCGCTAATGCCTTTGAGTAGCCCCCAAGTGTCGGCAAGTGTTGGGCCACCATCTATCTGTAATGTTTTAGTTTTGAACCGGACTTGACTGGTATGACAAGCGGAGCAGTTGAGACCTAGATGCCGCTTTTCGGCCCAGTCGACGTCTTGAACAAAACCAACGGGTAATCCATCTGGATTTAGTATGCTCGATGCATTTGTTAAGAATCCTAGTTCTTTCAGATGATCACCCGAAAAAAGCTCGGTAGAGTCCTTTACTTCTAATGCGATAAACCATTCGTAGGGTAACAATCTCGAGCCCTGACTTGTGGTATAGAACTTTTGGCGGGTCTCTTCATCCCAATTCTGACTTAGAAACTCAACGCCTTGGCCGCCCGCGTTCGCGCTAGACCAAAACAAAACCACGAACAAAGCCAATCCAGTTTTACTTCCCATTCCGGCAATCCTCGGGTGTGGGTGGAAAATTGAAACCAGTTCAACGCAGATGTGATTTTAGCAATTCAAACCTATTTGCGTTGACTTTTGAAATAAAACACTCACTTTTTTGCGAATTTTTGGTTAGCATCGATGAAACCAAAAATGTGCTGCGGCATATGAATTGAATTTTCGCTCCGATATGCTTGAACGATCGATTGCAAGTTAGCAACAATTTATGCCCTTGCTTTACGGATGGCGACAATGCATTCAATCGCGTTTGAGCACATGCTTGCTGGCATCGTGCTCACCTTCCTCGCTCGCAATTGCTTACGCCAAATTTGGCTTAGGGATTAATTCATACGCCTTATTTGCTGCGTCGGTGTGCTAAACGTGTGCTAAACCGACGCGAGTTCGAGAATTCGATATTGTGGCTTCGAAGGAGCCCTCAGGGACCAGTTTGTCTGATGGCGAAATCACTCGGGCAAGCGATTTCAATTTATGTCAGTGATGAATGGGCAATCCCAAAATTCTATTCATCGTCATTTTGACCAATGTTCTTCCTATGAACGCTGTAGTTCGTTCTAAGGCCTTTCCGTCTGCGACTGGTAATATGTTCTCGCCAGGGAACCTTCGCCATATTGAGTCGATATTTCAGTCTGAACGGGCAAGCGGCCACCAAAATCATAGTGAAATACTCTTCGAACGAGATCAAATCTCCTTAGGCGGTTGTTTCCTGATTTTTTCTCTAATATCTCCAAACCGCGATAATACTTGGTCCCAATAGCGAGGCGTTCATAGTTAGGTGAAGCTACTTGATGTTGGGCATTTCAATTGATCTAATACGACTTTGATCAGCGCAAATCGATTCGACCAAAGCGAGAAATGAACGTTCTTTCGATTAACACGCTTGCCCGTTTTGGGATAACGTCGCCGACGCCATGGGGGGGCAAATGGAAAGGACTGTGATTTTTTACCTGATATCGCGAATTGTTGTTAGCGTTAGCTTCGCGAAAGCCAAAGTTCTTTCTGAGAGAAAGATTGATTATGTCAGACCAACCACTGCCTGCAACAATTCGTGCATGGATGCAAAGCCAGGATTGGGGAACTCATCATGCGCGTTGGCATGCAGAACGGCAATGGGATCGTTTGTCGCCGGCGGTTCGAGCACGACTCATCGCTCAAGGATGGTCGCGAGCAGCTCATCAAGAGGGTTCTGCCAACAATGGTCTAGACTTTCTCTTCATACACCGAGCAATGATTCAGATATTGAAGGGACAGTTTTCGTCCAACGCAAGCCTATTCCTCGGATGGTCGACTCCTCCGACCGACCCAAGTGATGTTAGCAACCCAGTCCCCGTAACAAGTCCTTCCCCTGGCGCATTCCGCTCGTCCATGTTAAGTGCGATCAATCGTCTTACCGCAAACATGGCATCATTCGCGTCCGAAGACGAGCTTGGACTGTACATCCAAACCAATTTTCGTCCAACACCATCCAATCCGTTCAGTCAATCGTCGGACTCATCGACCGGGATTCACAATTACATTCACAATCGATTCAGCGATCGTGCAAGTTCGATCAATATGGGCGATCCATCCGTGAATATTGAGAACGCTCAATTCTGGAAACTTCACGGTTGGATTGATAGTGCTTGGTCGCGTTATCGGACGCTCAAGGGCAAATCCGACGCGGCGCAAGACTACGTCGCTTCTCTTCAGGCGGAAAAAGTCTCGATGCTTCACATAGGTGGCCACCACCATGCCTTGTCGTCGCTGGCAATAGAAGCTGACGTTGCAGCTCGGCGAGTCGAAAGGGCAGCGTTTCCTTCTGAACTTCGTCAGCCTTTCGAAGAATCTACTGCGAATCGCGTTCAGCGACTGCTCGCGTCAACGCCAACGATCACAACTAAACCCGAGCTTATCGATTATTTGCAAACTGCCATTCAAGTCGAACATGGAACATTGCCGCCATACTTGACTGCGATGTGGTCGCTCAAATCGGTTGGAAGCGGGCAGTATACGATTCTAAAAAGGATTGCACTTCAAGAGATGTTGCACTTAGGAATCGTATGCAATGTTTTGAGGTCGATTGGTGAACGTCCCTTGATCTCTCCCCCTGAGGCAAACATTCCGGTATTTCCAGGTCAAATGCCAGG
Organism: Pirellula sp.; assembly: GCA_043757445.1. Taxonomy (GTDB): domain Bacteria; phylum Planctomycetota; class Planctomycetia; order Pirellulales; family Pirellulaceae; genus JBKCUI01. The sequence continues at coordinate 11,490 of JAYVPJ010000123.1, forward strand.
GATCGATCTTTCCAACGTTTTAACGGGTGACATTGCGCTCGAACCATTTTCCACCTTTGGAATGGATCGTTTCAACCGAATCAATTTGTTTATGCGTATCGAAGAACCCGAAGGCGGCGACATTGATCCACGCCGTCGGGCATCGCTGACTGCTGCCAGCGCCCTTATTCCAAAATTCCGCACGATTGGTGAATTCTATGATGTAATCGCTCAAGGAATTGAAACACTTGCCTCGAGTGGTGCTATTACTTTTGGAGGTGGCAATCAAGTCACGTCGGACTACTCGGCATTTTCCGATTTAATTGAAGTCAGCATGAAACCCGATGCAATCCGATTGATTCGTCTAATTCAGCAGCAGGGTGAAGGCACCGGAATCACTCAAGCGTCCGGGCCGGGTGTCAATGAACTTGCACACTACTACGCATTTAAGCAAATCGTCGAAGAAAAGCAATATAATTGGACCACCGGTTCGCCCATATTGGATGCCGGTTTGCCACTTCCATTTCCGACTCAGGACCAAGTACGACAATTCACTCCAGCTCCCGTCGGAGGCAATTCACAATCAGCAGCGTTTGATGCAACGTATTCGCAAATGCTCGACAGTCTCCAATACGCGTGGGACGGACACCCAGAATCACTGGATAATGACGCAGTAAATTCGATGTCGGATATGTCAAGCAAAGCTATCACGTTGATGGACAGCGGCTTCGGTCCAAATTTCTTTTATGTACCAACTTCCGTTCGTGCTCAGGCTCGTCGTGCCATTTCAATTCGTTCCAGTGAGAAAGTGGGCGCACAATCGAAAACGGCATCAGTGTCGGCAAGCACGAAACGCAACACTTCAATGCAGGCCCTTGCAACGGTCATCTTCGAGCCTGCCGATCGGCAACCTATAAAGTTCCCGCAAGGCGCGGTCAATCTATTGACATTCGCCGTGCTGATTCCAGGCTACGCCCGCATCCGTGAAATACTCGACGAGGCAGTTAACGGTACGACGTTCGGTGCACATGGTCCGTTTTGGCGATCACTTACGCGTGACCAATTCATCGTAAAGTCGGTCTTCGGAAAGCCATTGATCCAAAAAAATCCTGATGGCACATTCGACCCGCAGGAGTCAAATATCATTAAAGCGCTCGAAGGCAGACCGCCATTTGGAAAGAACATTGTCCCGCCGCCCGCTGGTGCAGTTATAAATCGGATGCCGGATGGATTTCCCGCCATGCCGCAAGCGAAGATCGATGAAATCCGCACTTGGATTCAGGCAGGCTGTCCCGATATCGCGCCGACATCTGCCAGCATTATTGACATAGCAAGTCCTGCATCAATGAGTAGTAACGACTACGTTCGATTTTGGAAGAGCTTTGATGACGTCGCAATGTTTCAAGCGACTTCACAAGTTCAGGATGACATCGGAAATTTCTTCACAGCAACGAATAGTTGGTTCGACTTTGCGCACGACCCAACCAAAGAATCCGCTTGGGCAACTTCGATCGCTGACATCGTAACCGCAGACAGCATTCGACGACTCGAACAGTTGCAGCGTCAGACAGTTCTCCAATCTTTTGGTACTCCGTCGCGTCAAGAAGATCTACTTTCCTGCTGGGAGATGTTCGGCGACGACAGCCTGCCGGATGATCCGCTTCGACCAGTCGACGTTCGACACACAATGAACGGAGAGTCGATGTGGTTTTTCTGGAGTGCATTTACCGATGCGGCATTACGATTGAGTTCCACAGACGCATCCATTCCAGTCGATTTTTGGGTTTCGGTTGCACGATGTGTGCTTCTCGGCTTGATGAATGATGGAGTGTTTCGCGGTCGCTTTCCCGTTCAAGGATTCCCAAAAACGAGTGAAGGTAAAACCGCAATGCGTTCTTTCGCGTTGACGCTGCCCGCGGCGCAAATTGCCTCTGAGCTAAGAACGCGATGTGTAGATGCAGGCTTCTAGTCTAGTATTCCCCAATGTCACCTTTCTAAATCTAAATCACTCAGTCAATTTTCTTTGAAAAACGACCAACGCGGGAGAAATGAAATGTTTAATCTTTGGTATATCAATTCAGCGTTCCGACTGCTTGTTGCATTCGCACTTGCGATTCCTTGGATGGTCTCTCTCAGCTTTGCAGGCGAACCTGGCGGAGATGCCGAATCGGCTCGCTTGGCGATACAAGAGTCTGACGAGTACGCTTGGAAACTATTTCTATGGATCAATCGACAGGGCCAACCGGGTATTGCTGGGCAAGCAGATCCGTCCAAAGCGAGCGTGCTGGAGTATGACGAAGATAAGGACGTTGTGTGGGAGACTTGGGCGTTGGCTTCTCGCGATGGTCAACCGGAAGCAGAAGTTTTTCTCGCAAATGGTGCACAACCAGGCACCTGGGCAGAACTGCCTCGCGGAAAGCCTGTTTCTAAAGCCCTTGATCGCAATAGAACAAATGCTCACCGCCTGTTGTCCCGTAACCCGATGTTTTCACGCGGAGAGTTGGCTCCACAGTTTGTAATTCAGGAGCCCGAAAGCGACGAAGTCAGAATGAATCAGAGCACATTCGAATTTGTGCGTGACAATACACTTTACAATCGTCAGGGTTTGGCAGCCAATTTTGTGGCTGCAACTGCTGCCAAGAACCGAGATGCAATTCAGTTTCCATCATCTGCAAAAGAAGTCAAAGCTCGATGGGATAAAATAGATGCGTCGCAAAAGTCTCGATACCATTGGCGAACAATTGGATCGGATGTTTACGGGCTCCGAGCCTTCCACATTATTACCAAAGACCTGCCGATGTGGTTTTGGACAGATTTTATTCACGTCGACCTCGAAGCTGCCGAACCTGATCCTTGCCACGATGCGACAACTCGTGGTTCCAGCGCAACTCATGGCCATGACGGTATTCGAAATGAAACAGTCGGAAGCAAGTGGCAGAACTACAGACTCAAGGGATCGCAAGTTACCTTCACCGATTCGCGCGGTGTGCCAACAATTCTTGGAAATCAATTGATCGAATTCGGTAATGCCAAGGTATCGTCCTGTATTACTTGCCACGCGGGAGCCGGAGTAGCAAGCGATGGAAGCCCAAACTTCTTCCCGTTCATAGTCGGATCGCCTCCCACAACGATATTCGGTTCCGGCGATACGATCGCAATTTTACAAATGGATTTTCTCTATTCAATCGTTACCCGAGCACAAAGTTTGCCTACAGTGGCACCAATTGCGGGCAAAGTTGCTTCCGCAGGTGAGATGCGACGGATCGTCGAAGGATTTCCAGCCCACGTCGCAGCGAAGCTTGCGATGCGTAAACAATCTCATGCGTCTGCTATTGCCTCATCGAATGGTGCGTTGACCCCGCAGTTCGTTTTACATACGCTAAAGCGTTGGGATATCGGCTCAAATGTAAACGTCGCTTTCCGAGGCGGGACGACTGACTTGCACCGTAAGATTGCGGATGCAACAAAAGATTGGACCGACGTAGGCAACATCAAGTTGGACTTTGGATTTAATGCGCAGACCGGTCGATACAGAACTTGGTCGCCGACAGACACTTCATATAAGGCTGCAATTCGTATTTCATTCGATAAAACAGGGTATTGGTCGAATGTCGCCCGAGACAGCATCGACCCGGCTATCGCCGGACCAAGCGAAGCTTCGATGAACTTCGAAGACTTCGCAGTTGTTTTGCCAGGTGATTGGCGGGCCATAGTGCTTCACGAATTTGGACATGCACTTGGATTCGAACATGAGCATCAATCACCTACAGGGAATTGCGACCAGGAGTTTCGATTTGAAGACGATCAAAATTATGTGAAAACCAAAGATCAGTTTGGACAATTCATTCAAGACGCCGCAGGACGAAAACCTGGCCTCTACACCGTGCTTGGCGGACCGCCTAACAAATGGTCATCTGACGTAGTCAATTTTAACCTTCGTCAACTTCCGATTTCGTCGGCATTTGAGCCTAGCGCTTTTGATAAGGACTCGATCATGAAGTATTTCTTCGAAGATTGGATGTTCAAAAACGGCAATCAACGCTCTTGTTTTAGTGGTGCCGAAAACACAAAGTTATCGTCATTGGACATCGAAGGAATTAAGAAGCTGTACCCCTTTTCGCCCGCCGCAATCACTATCCTAGACAAGCAACGTGCGGACGCACTTCAAAAACTTCGTAACCTCCAAGTTTTCCCAGAAAGTCAACTTGAGCGTTTGAAGTAGGAACAACTAAAAAGGTCGTTTGCATGGCGTCGGTCATAAGTCGGGCATGGTTTGAATAGCAGAATTGTATTCAAAAAGTTCGAGAATTACCTGAGTCCAAGCGCACCGGTAGCCACTCATCGAGCGACTTCTCGAATTTGAATCCAAGATTTCTAGCGTTGGACTTTGTGGCGCGGGCGTGATGGAAGCGGCATTTTTTCGATCAGCCCTCTGAAGAGTTCTCGGTGCGGTTGAGCAAAGAATCGGTTTGCTGCTGTCGTTCCGTCGCTTCACTTAATGACGAAGTTGTGCAGTACTCCAAAAACCTGAAGCTTCCTTGGCGAGAGTTCACGCAGACCATGATGACGCAATGAAAGTTGCCCGTTGCGACCCTCTACGCACGAACTAGCTAGATCGCTGAAAAACTTCGGATGCCAATCTGGCTTGCTCGTCTAGGTACGATACTTCCGTCTCACTCAAAGCGGACAATGGCCCATCGCGTACCTTGGCTTGCGCGAGAATTGAATTCGACAGCTCTCGAAGGCGTTTGCGTTCTTCCGAGTCGCTACAACGTCCTGCGACAGAAGCGAGGTAGTAACCTGCTACGAGTTGATTCTTCCCTGCAACCTCCCAGGACATTCCGAAGAAGCTCGTTCGAGTTCTCGACGCGATGTCACGCCAACTTACGTACAGAAAATGCCCATTTCTGGATTTCGATCTGACCGAGCGTGCTTTGGCCATCGGCAGGTTTCAATTTGGTGACTCAGGACTAACCATCCTGAGTCGCCAACGGGAATACCGTTTCGACGCATTGGTCGCCCAAACCGGTGCGAGTTAGCGACCACTCGTCGGTTTCCCGCACCGCTGCAGTTTCGAGTCGGTATTTTTGCCGATTCGTTTGAGCGATGCCGTTCGGAAAAAAGCTGCTCCGACGGTGCTGAAAGCGCCTCTCCCGCCTCTGGGTCCCCCCTAAGTCGATCGTCCCATAGCTAAAAAAGACTACCCTGTGGCTTGCGCCACAAGCAGTCTTTACAAGCAGCCTTCAACCGGGCAACGTTGCAATTGGCTCGATTGGATATCCGAAGAAGGCGTTTAGGTAAGGAACGCTCGCAGAAAGGTCGCACGGGTGACGACGAATACAACAGGTTGTTCAATCTGTGTGGACGAAGAGATTTTGACCGTCGCTATTCTGTGTGATTGCGGCAGTCCAAGCCCCAACCGTCCATTCATGTTTCACAGCTTAGCTCGGGGGTGTCATTGAGCGCTTTAAAAGGGACCAACTGTGAGCTCGAAGTGGTCGGTCGGAAGTACATCAAGGTCCCAAGTCCGCGAACACAATCGTGGACTTGCCCGCCAATACGCGGTGGAGATTGTTCGCCTAACGCAAATTCCTGCGAGTGAAGTTACACTAGTGCGAATCAAATTTCCTATCTATGTGGGTAAGCCCTCGGTGGTCCTTTCGCAACATAGAAGCTACTGCCAATCGTGTACGAGGAACTGCGCAAGTTGGCTGCGGTTAATCGTGTAATTTAACGCATGTCAACACATGCAACTCTAATCCGACTTACTCGAATGCAATAAAACTTCGAGACACCAAGAGAAACACTCGGTTTTTTTACCTTTCGAATCTCGAGTTTGGAGCAAGGAAAGGTGATCTTCACGAAATACTCTGCTTTCAAAAGCCCAAGGTGCTACCGCGCTAGCAACCGTCACCGCTCCATCTCCCATTCCGTCAATCAGTTCTTGGGAATGAAAAAAGGAATTTAAATGGCTCTTCGTCCTGGCGGATACAGATGCATTTGCAACGATACCATCTAGTTGGGCTTGGAGTTTTGCCGAGTCGATTCGTTGGACAGGACCTCTATCACCGGCAATACAAAACCAGATTTCGGATTTCTGCGGTTTATGGCGAGCGACGCGTTGCAAGAAATCACTTTCCGGGAGAAGTTCAATCGCGCCTTCGCCCAAACCATCCGACTCAATGCTAGGTAGCATACGTTGACTAAGTGATTGCTGAAAAAAATTTGCAATCTCGACCATTTGCTGCATTGTGGCGACATGGGATCCACGGAATGGTGTCCCAAGAGTTATCACCTTTGTAACCGACTTACCTAGGCATTCTTCGATTTCTATCCCAAGGCACACTACCAAACCACCCATGCTGTGACAAATAAAAGCGATTTCTAAATCTGGTGAGGAGGACAGCAATTTTTTTGATTCTGATGCCAGATAGACCGCTGACTTTTCTATGGATTGATCATTTGGATAACAGAATGTAGCCGTTCTAATTGCTGTTCGTTCTAATTCGCTTTGGATTGAGGCGAAGCCAGATGGACTGCCTTCGAGGCCATGTACCAATACAACTAGCGGAGTACGATTTTGGGGCAACTTTGCAACGTGTAGCCCATAATAGCCAGGCAATGCCTTTAAGATATCTAAAGTGTTCTGCTTCCGGAATTGCAGAACGAGAGCCGTTTCATTTAGTTCGAAATCCTGGAGGACGCCTAACCTCTTTAGGCCCCACAGAGCGGCGATTTCTGCAATACCGATTTTGAATTCTTGGTCTGATTGGTGGTGGTTGTCCAGCCTATCAGCCTCGTTTTTGAAGGCGTCCGTAAGATCGCTTCTCCAATACTTGTTTTGCTGATGTATAGGAATCAGAATTTTCAGATCCGTCGAGTCGGCGTTCGGTGTTTGGGCAATTGCAGCGGGTTCTAATATCCCAACCAGCATGACTATCGCAATCAATGTCCTCATCCTGACTTCCTCCATGCTTGCAATGACATCCAACCAAAAGTCGAAAGAAAAAAGCCGAAAGACATTAACAGCAACGTCAAAAGTCCATTCCAAAACCAAGATACTCGAGCGCGGTAAATCAATCCAACCGACTTAGACTTGACTTCACCGGTTGCATCTGGGACGGCAAATATCGATTCCTCGCCTGACTCGAACGCACACTCACGAAATGCAGCATCAGCGTAACGCGTTAGGGTAATTTGTGAGATCGCAGCAGTGTACAATTGGACCTTACGAGCTGGGACGAGACTAGCTGGAACATCCGTTGATTTTCCTTCTTGTAATTTTGATTCGATTGTCTTTCGTTCTGATGCCGATAATGGTCCAATCTGCTTCGATCGCTTCAGCTTCTTTGCCTGTTCAGAACAGTCATCGCATAACCAGTCTGAAACCGACTGCCAATACGTTAGGTTATTGTTGTTGCAGATTCTCGATCCGCCACATTTCTGAACGCAGAAGTTTTTGTAGGTTTCTTCTGGGCCATCTTTTTCGCCTCCCTTGTCCTTTTGGGCAACAATCGGATTAAACAGGATTTGAATCATCATAATGAGAGGCATGACCACGGCAGCAAAGCGAGGGCGTGTTCCAGCAATCGATGAGATGATCAAGCCCATGCAAAGTCCAGCAAAAGCGACGACCCAAAGGATAGGTAGCAACTTTAAATGTAGTCCGCTTTGATCATTATTGAATCCCAAAAAATAGCTTCGCAGCAACCAGACCGTGAAAAACAGCATACCGCACTGCAAAACCGCGATCACGGATAGAGTAATTGTTTTGACAAGAAGTATGGTGAACTGCGATGTGCCTTGATGCACTTCATGGTCAATCAACTCTCGTTCGTCGACAATGGCTGTGCTTCCAATGCTGGTGGACATCCATATCGTCGACACGATAGTCAGAATCCCAAGCAACGAGGCGTTGCCGCTTGGCGTCGCTAGTCCGACGGCGCATCCAAATAAGATTGGCAAAAGCACCAAATTCAAGATCACATACAAGGGCATCCGCGTATGCGCATCTCGTTGCCATAGTTTCAAGAACTCACGTTGCAAAAGAGTCCAAGTTTTTTTCAAGCGAATTTGATGCGTGTCACTGACACTTGGGTCAGCTTTCCCTTTATCCCGCGTTGAAACTTCTAACGAAGATGGGTCCAGTAACTTGACTCCGAAGCCTGTTATTTCCTTGATCTCGCCCTGTTTCCTCTTCGTTCTCTTCTCGTTTTGGCCAAGCTTGATTTGCGAGTCATACGCCTCGCAAAATTGCAATCCGTGCGTAACCAAAATCGCCGTTGCGCCAAGGGAACAAATGCGACGAATCACGCGTAGCAATTCTTCCTCTTTTTTTGGGTCGAGGCCACTAGCTGGCTCATCCATAACTAGAATTGCTTGCTTTCGCACTAAAGCACTTGCGATTGCTAGGCGGCGTTTCATGCCTCCGCTTAACTCCTTGACAAACTTGTGGGAGTGCTCAGCTAAATCTACTAATTCGAGGGCACGGTCTACATCGCTTTCGGTTAAATGTTCATCTCGCAATTTACCCCAAAACCACAATTGTTGTTTTACCGACAGGTCCGAGTGCAACACATTCTCTTGCGGCACGAAAGCTACATTGTCAGTAAAAAAGGTACCTTCTTTACTTGAGACCCAACCATTGGAGTCACCATCGTATAGAAGAACTTCTCCACGGCACGCGATCTTTCCTACAATTGCTTTTGCGAGGGTTGACTTCCCTGCACCTGATTCACCAGTGATTGCAACTAGCCTGCCAGGATCGATTTGAAGGGAGATTTTGTCCAGTCGTTCCTTTACTTCGATTTCTAACAGTCGAATCGCTTGGGCAACCAAGTGCCTTGTAGGCACAAGTCTCGGCGGCGTGCCTGCCGCGTTCATGAATTCCCAGAGATACCCTTCGAATTGAATGATGTCGCCGCTATTGATTTCGCGGCTGGTCTTACACTCTTTGCCGTTTACGAGAATCGACGTCCCTTCAACAGACACTTCCCATCCTGCTTCAGGATGTTGGGCAATGATCGTAGGGGTTATTTTAAGAATACTTTCCCCGAGGTCAACGTCGTCAATCTTGTGGAAGCTATTCGACCTAGTTTTGCTGGAGGGACTAGAAAAACCTAGATATGATGGCCACTCCGAATCTAGATTGACAATTCGATCAAACTTGAACTTGACTGATGTCATACGCGCTGCTCATTCATCGCTAAATTCGTAGATTAGAATCGTCAAAGTTGATTACTTGACGGTCCCAAGTTGAGCTTCGTATCTAGATGAAACCTCGAGCTTTGACCCAGGGCCGACGCAAACTTTGGGTAATTGGGGATGACTTGGTAGTTTAGAGTTGTGTACACCTTGAAATTGATATTTTGCCATTTTGGCGAGTCAAT
>JAYVPJ010000124.1:0-60482 GCA_043757445.1 Pirellula sp.
CACTTGGAGCCGGAGCGGTTGCCCAACTACTTGGAGCATTTGTTGCCTCGTCGAAAAATCCAGTTGGGCTCACACGCAGAACGAAATCGCTCGCAGTTAGAGTTGAGGATGCGAGCCCAGCAATATCGAGAACTATGCCGTTGATGCCGCGCGTCGTGTTGATGAGATTGGCATAACTCAACGTCTGTTCCGCAGCTCCAGATTTGGCTATGACTTTATCCGGATCCAATGCTGCAGGGACGTTGTCTCCATTGGATGCGAATGAGGAGCCTTTGAAATAAACTTGCTTATTCGCAACCGCAGGTAGGGCGCTAAGAGTAAATGACACAGAAGAAGAGCCACCATCTTCATCTTGAGCGGTGACGGTCACCGATTGATTGTTGATCGCCGCCGAGGGGGTGATCGACCAAGCCCAAGTTCCGTTTGCATTTTTAACCACCACGCCTGCCGATGCGCTCAAGGTAACGTTCCTCGATTCGGGATCACTCCATGTTCCATTGTTTAATATTGAGGTTAATACATTCCCTGACACTTGAGCAAGACTTACAGTGATGGTTGGTGGTTGATTCGTATCATCATTCAAAATACTGCCGACACCCGAAGCCGCGCCGATCGATGCACCGCCTGTCGGATTGCTAAGCGTGACGGTGAACCCTTCGTTCGATTCAAAGAGTGTATCACCGCTGACATCGACTGTGAGCAATTGGTTCAATACGTTTGGATCGAAACGGATTGTGCCGCTCGGGAGAACACCACCAAAGTCAATTGCATTGGCTGGATTGCTCCCACTTCCGATCACGGCGTACGCCACGCTCGTTGTGCCAGTTACATCGCCCGTCCGAGAGACCGTGAATGTAAAGGGTTTGTTGCCTGAATTGCCTTCCAATTTACTAGCGTCGGTTGCAGCAATAGCAAGGAATGTCGGAACCTGTATGCCGCATAACTGTGTGGCATCGGCCCGCCAACCAACCGCCACTTCTGAACTATCGCTTCCCATCCGCAACTGCAATTGAACATTTTGTCCAATTGCCGAGGCTGGAAACTCAACAATCGTATCGATGTATCCACCTGAATTTCCAGTCCACGCCTGTCTACCTCCTAAAGGGTTTGAAAATCCAGTGCTTATCACTCCGTTGTACCCCCCCGCCTTGAAACCACCTCCAGCAGAGATAATGTCTGTGAAGGCGCCCCCATTGATGGATATCTCCAAGACGCCACCATCGAATGAGGATTCCAAATTGTAGTTGTTTCTAAACTTAAATTGATTGTTTGCCTGAGTCACTGCGATGATTGGGGATGTCAATCGACTGTCGCTCACGTTGGCCGGATTAGGAACGAAGACATTGTTCGGGCCGCTAGAACTGTTGGTGTTGGACGTCACCCAATTCGTCGCGGATGCGCCAGAGGCAGAGCTGGTCCAACCCGTAGGCAGTGCCGGAACCGTGACGTTATCAAAATCTTGGTAGGCCACACACGACACCACGCCTTCAGCGTAAAGCAAAAACGTACTCAATGCCGTCAATCCACCCACATCCGTTACGCTGATAGAGATCTTGGTTTGCCCAAATTGTCCAAGGGCTGGCGTCAGCAAGATTGTCCGATTAGCACTAGTACCACCTAAAACGATTCCGCTGTTTGGCAACAACGTTGGGTTCGATGAACTGGCTGTAACCACCAAATCTGCCGCGGCTGTTTGCACATCACCTATGGTAAAAGGAATGGCGGCAGTAGACGTGCTAGAGTTGATCAGTTGATTCAAGACTTTGGAAATTGTGGGCTCGGTATTGGAACTGCCTACAATAGAGAAATTCGTGTTAGACACGTCGAAATAGATGCTATTGGCAGCTTCGATTTTGATACGGGCCGTCGTCGTTGTTAGGTCGGGGACCGTAATCGATTGACTGCCATCGTTGGGAGTGTTGGCGGCCAATAAAATTGGAAAAGTCGAACCGCCGTTGGTCGAAAGCCAAATATTAACATTGGCAGTATTGATGGGCGCGGCTGTCGTTCCGGCAACGTTCCAAGTTACTGTTTCGGACGCATTGCCGTTCACGCTTATGTTCGTATTTGGACTGGTAACTTCGAACACCGCTCCCGTATTGACGACGCCTATTTGCATGTCGTCCGTATTGACACCACCCCCTCCACTACGATTGTCTCGAACGATTGCGCGGAACTTCAGCGTACGATTCGTGGTGGGCAATTTTTCTCCCGTGGAGGTCGTATTGTTGAGTAGATCCTGAAGTCGCGGAAAAATTCGTTCTGGGCTGATTGTCGGATTAAAGGAACGAAAAATAGGACTCGTTCCATTGTCGGCTGCGCCAACAGCCTGGCCTGGCCCCAAGTCGCGTTCTTCCCAGTTGTAGGTAAGCACATCGCCGGAGTCCACATCGGTTCCCGCTGCGTTGAGAGAAAATGCCGTGCGGGCAGGAATGACGAAATCCGCTCCTGCGTTGACTCGCGGCACACTGTTCCCGGTCAACGAAATGGAAGCGGCAGAGTTTCCAATCCCCGTCGTCGTGTACCCAACAATCTCATCGAAGCTAACAGAATGAAAGTAGGGATCGCTATTAGCTTGCAAATCGTCCGATCCGCAAATGCCCGCATAGGCTTGGATGGTGGAACCGCTTCCTGGTTCATAGGCCGTACCACCATTCCGATTGCCACCCGCGCAGCTTCCGGTGATTCCATTGAAAGTGTGGTCGCCACCAAACTGGTGTCCCATCTCATGCGCGACGTAATCGACATAAAACGCGTCCCCGATGGGAGCGCCAAGTCCGGTCTCACCCTGGGCTTTTTGACCGGTAACTCCCACCACGCCCAAGCCCGCCAATCCACCACCACCTGTAGAAAATACGTGCCCCACATCGTAGTTGGCATTGCCGATCAAAGAATCCAGATTCGTTTGATTTTGGGTTAACAGACTCGAGGGATTCGAGTTGCTATAAGGATCCGTCGCCGCGTCGGTATAGACGAGCACCGAATTGTTAGCCACCAGTACCATTCGAATACTCAACTCGTTTTCGTAGATTCCATCGACACGATTGATGGCGGTTACGATCGCAGCCTGTCCCAGCGCGACAGTGCCACCATGAAACGCGGTGTATTCCCCAGTCGCTGCGTTGGCCAGCCGGTAGGTCCTCAATTGTGTCCCCGAGCGAGGTAAAAGAACGGGGGCCAATTGCTTGGACGCCGTGCTGGCTGTCTCGTTCTGTATCGGCAATTTGCTGATCGCATCCACAGCGGAATCTTGCCACGGCGAGCTTAGCTTCGGTTCATCTTTGCGTTCAATGCTGCCCTCCTCGACAAACTCAGTACCAGCTCTCAACATTAGATCTTTTTTGAAATAACTTATGTAGACGCTTTGATCTAGATGCCAAAACGGGTCGACGTAGTAAGCGCCGGAGGGCGATAGAACTTGTGCGTGAAAACCCGCTGGAGTCACATCGAATCGCAACGTTGCGGCGGGATCGTCAATTCCTTGCCCGCGGTACGTTTGGATGTCGGGGAATTGAGCAGCCAGATCTGGTTCCATAATAGGCGATAGTACGACAGCGAATCTTGCGAAACCATGATCTGGAGTGGGCAACGTTATCTCCAATGGAGACAGACCCGGGTCAGAAGAAAACTCCAAAGGTGACAACGTCAGCATGGACGATAGCAATTCTCGGTCGAGGACAACGGCCGAAAAGTTGCTTGGCTGGATGTACGATACTTGGCCTTGTGTCGCTGGAATTCGTGGTCGCAATCCCCAAACATGATCGGGCGAATTTGCATAAAGTGATGCTTGGCCAGAGGATGCATTCGATGTCGATTCAAACGCCGTATTTACTTCCAATTCGGACGTATTCATCAACAATGCGTTGGAAAAAGTCGTTGCGTCAAATACCCTCCGAGGCTCCAGTTGCTCAGCGAGGAGTCGCCGAAAAGCTAAGGAAACTTGGGACCTACTTTTCCTGCGGCCAAGTCGCTGGGTCCCAAGACTTTTACCGGTCAATAGATTCCAACGTATCCCGCGCATGGCCTGAAACCCTATAGTAACGGAGAGAATAGTAACAAAGAGATGATAGATGCAAAAAAGGGCAGTCTCAGTTACCTCGCAATCCAGCGAAGAAAAACGCAGACGTCTGAGTTTACCAAGCCTGACGTCAGCTTTGTAGCTATATTGCGAGAATTCGTCACCTAGGTTCGCCTGCCCAACCTAAAAAATTGGGTTAGCAAACGTTGTTGCACGACGCTTCGCCGTCGTGATTCCTGCGACGCGGAGCGTCGCCCAACTAAGGCGTCATTACGGTTCTTGCTTTTGTTGGACATACGCAATCACTTGCCTCATCGCATTCGTAGTTAGCTGGCGTTCAAAGCCTTCCGGCATAAGCGATATCCCTTGATCCTTTAATTCAGTGATCGAAGCTCTCTCCAAAACATGGCGTTTTCCATCCGCCGAGGCCAACGTTATGCTTGACGAAGACTCCTGAACAATTACGCCGGCCAACGTCGCATCATCTTCGGTGCGAACAATGTATTGCTTGTACTTGCCATCGACAGCACGATTGGGGTCAAGAATTCCCGTCATCAAGTTGCGAATGGAAAGATCACTTAACGAAGATAGATTTGGCCCCAAGGCGGGCACGTCTTCCTTCGACAAGTGGCATACGGCGCAATGCTGTTGATACAGCTTTCGGCCCTCTTCGAGATCTGATCCGACGGACGAAGACCTGACTTCAGATACATCCTTGATGTAGGATTCAACTACCTGCGATCGGTCTCGGATTTCAGCCTTACCGAAAATCTTCACGGCTCGCGTTTGTACGTCCCGATTCCAAGTGTTGAGCATCGACTGAACGCTCGAAGCATCGATATCGGACGAGCGAATATTGCCAGATTCAATGGCGTTCAAAAATCGCAAAATCCATTTCGGCTGCTGAAGCATAGTATTCGAAATCCGCAGACGCATCGACGGACCAAGCCCTTTCCACCGCTGTAGCACTTGATCCAATACTTCGTCATTCGAATCTTGCAAAACGCGGTCAAACGCGACTTCTTGAATGGCGGGAGGAAGGGTCGGGGACAAACAATGAATCCAACTCTCAATGCGAGCCGACACCGGCTCTCCCCAACGCAATAGATGCACGGCCGAAGCTCGTTGCTCTATCGGTATTGCGATATCGGTAACGATTGTTTCAGCCCGCTCAATCCAATTGCGAATTGAGGGAGGTACCTGAATACTTTTGGCGTCTTGGTTTTCGAGCCAAGCCGCGACCAAAGGCAGTAACGTGAATGGCTGACTTGCATCTTGCGTAGCGCGATGAACCCACTCCGAAATCAACTCCACACCGATCAAGGGTTCACTACTCTTCTTAAGCAACTGGCTAATGAATTTGGTGATGGTTATTTGAGCATTTTCGGAATTGTCCGAGGTGGTGCGTTTCGGCTGAATGAGTCGATCGCTAAGATCCGCGATGACTCCTCGCTGGTGGATTGGCAATGCCAACTGGATTGCGCGTTGGATCCATGGGTTTTGTTCTCGATTTCTGACCGCTTTTACAATGGCTTGCGTTGCCTCGTCGGTATCGTCGATTCCCAGTAGCAAAATCAAATGCAAAGCCAATTCATCATCTAACTTTTCCGTTTTCAACGCATAGACTGCTTTTCGATTCGTTAACGGACCGTCCCATCGCGTTCGAACAATGTCGAATGCATACTGAATGACTCTGGCAGATTCCTCCAGGTGAATGCGATCCGAGAGTAGCGTATCGTCCAACCAGCCACAGCAATCCAAGGTCGCCAACATTTGGAGGCGGATCTTCGCTTGCTTGTGCGTCTTCATCGATTCCACCAGCTTGTCTCGGAGAGCAAGTGGCTTGTTTTCGATGAGCCATTGCTGTGCCAGATCCCGTCGAGGACCGATCTCGCTTTGAAGCGCCTCTAAGATTTCTGTATGGTTGCAGACTTCTAGGTTTGGAAGGGATTGGACTGGGAAATCGCGATGTCGAACTCGGTAGATGCGACCTTTGTCGGCACCGCCTCGCAAGTCGATTCTGGCTTGCCATGCTTCTGGAATCCATTGAGGATGTTCAATGACCAGGCGATACATGTCGGCAATCCAGACCGCTCCGTCCGGCCCAGTATCCACGCGAACAGGGCGAAACCATGGGTCGCTCGATCGAACCCACTCGCTTTGAAGATCTTGCAGGAAACGTTCCCCTTGGAGAGCCGAACCGTTTACCTGGAGCTTGGTGCGGTGGACTAAGTTGTGCACCGGTTCGCAAATCATAGCAGCACCATCCATCTCGGGGCTACAGCCTGGCGTTCTGCAAATGACAGAACTGCAAGCAGAGGTAAATCGATTTGCCGAGAAAACATCATTGAATCGTCCATCCGCCGAGGACAAAGGAAACACCTTGGGACCGACAGATGGAGTTGTCAAGAATTGACGCAGGGAATCCACCGAGCGACCAGAACGCTGTTGATACCGTTCGTCGATCACGTACTGATACATGGGTTCATTGTTGGCATTACCAAACCAACGATTCCAATCGTCGCGTCCACGAATGTATTGCGTCGGCCCAGAGACGATTTCGAGTCGGCGATTGGCTAGATCCAGAGCTAGGTCTCTACCCGAAGCTCGGACCGTATCATCCGTGCCAGGTAACTTGAGATTCGGCGCGTCTCCGCCGGCCGGAAAATAAAGCTTTCCATCGAGTCCAAAAGTAAAGCCATTGACTCGGTGCTGAGGATTCGCAGCGGGAAAGCCCTCGATTAAGGTTTCACGATATTCCGCAAGTCCATCACCATCGCGATCTGCGGCAAAGAAGACCTCGGGAGCACAGGCCACGACTGCTCCGTCCCGGTAAGGAAACACACTATTGGGATAACTCAAGTGATCGAGAAACAGGGTTGCTGTATCCATGCGTCCATCGCGATCGTTATCGGTTAGGATTTTGATGCATCCACCGTTTTCACTGCCCAACGGGTAGTCTCGCATTTCTACTACCCAAAGTCGACCTCGCGTATCAAACGCAAAGTTAACAGGGTCCTGCACCAAAGGTTCCGATGCGATCTGTTCAATAACATAGCCATCGGGTAACGCGAGATGCTTCAACGCCTCGTCAGGTGACATAGGCATTCGCTCCCGATCGCTTCCTTGCCGAATCTCTTGGATACGTCGGACGAGTAGATCTTCCGTCCCTGTCTGCCAACGACCAGGGAGATTGTAATAGATCATCGAATCGTCGACTTCGTATCCGCCCTCGGCTCGCATGCGTTCACTTGCCACATATCCAAACACATCGTCGCAATAGGACGATACCCAAACGTTCTTAGCCGGGATTTCTTTTTCTAAACGCATTTGAAAATCGAGAACCACCTCTCCGCCGAGAAACACCCAAGTCAGTTGATCTTTAAATGTCCACGCGTGCACCGGCGCAGGATACGTCTCAGGCAGTACACCACGGCGTTTCCAGATCGCCAGTTGCTCCTGCGCATAGTGTTGTTGTTGCGGGGAAGTCGAGGTGAGCCATTCTCTCAGTTTTTCCTGCGATGGATGCTCGGACGGGAGACCTGCGTAGCCAAACTCGGTTTGAGGTGCGGAGTCAAGTGTTTGCATTGGTGCCTTGAGCGTATTGGCAACTCCCTCCGCAATAGCCCTGCCGTGCAATATCGACTTTTCGTAGGAACCTGTTGGAAAAGGCCCCATATCCGCTCCGCAACCGATGATCGGCAGCGCAATTGCCTCCAACGATTTGTCGAGGATAGAAGCAGATAGCCCAGGCCAGTCACCGCTTATACGGTTTTCTGTTGGTGGAATCGTTGTCGCATGGCATGCATAGTTATAAACGACAGCCTTCGGCTTGCCGTTCAAATCCTCGATTGCCAACACCCCCAAACGATGATCAACGATGCCGTCCGCCTGCTTTCCAAAACCTTTCCAAAGTCCATTTTCCAGCACGCGACGATTGGCTGAGATTGCCGCACTGCCTACGCCGAAACGCAGTCGAACTTCTTGTTTTGAATCCATGGCTTTCGAGATGGCAGCCACGATTGCGTTTTCGATGATCGCGGTGTACCGATGTATTGCTGTCTGCTGATCCTCGGTGATTGGCGAAGCAAATAAATTGGGAACGTAGTCGTCGAGTTGGGGAGCAGTGTGCGAATGCGTCGCCGCCAAGACAAACCTAGCTCGCCCAATTCCCCAGCGTTCTTGCAAAACCTTAGCGATACGATTGGTCATGTTCCCTGGTATTCCCGTGGCATCGATTGAAACAATCGCCATCGGCGCCTCCTGATTCGCCCAGAGAACCAGAGCTCGAACATAGAGTGGGTCGGCAATTCCTGACGAGACATCCTTTCGAACACCGTACCCCGATAGTCGCAATGGTTCGCTCGGGGTAATCTCAACTTTGAAAACGCCGGCACGCCATTTCATTTCCGTCTCTTGGCCTAAACCGTCGGTTCCGCCCAAAATTGCAGGGAGGGTCAGAGCGACTAGGATGGCGAAAACGCGAGTAAGCAACATACTATTGGTCTCTTGACGGCAAATGGTACAGTTCGGAACCAGTCCAATTCTATTCCAATTCCTTGACGTCAGGGGAGTGGATTGGTCCGGCAAATAACCTACGGCAACCCATTTTGGTGGTTCAAAACTGGGATCGTAATTTTGCGAAGGCGAGCGGCAGACTGAAAACTACCAGTAGCATGGCCGCCTGGGCCGTGCGAAACTCGGGCCAGGGGCCCAAGCTACGGTACACCAACTCCTGCCGCTCGCCTAAAATCCCATCACTCCCTTTACAAAAGGGACGCCAGTAACTTTACTGATGGTGTTTCAGTCTCCGTTCTTTTTCTAGGGTTGTCGAGGTTCGCTATGGTTAAGAAGGTTTTGCTCGCAATTGGTTTTCTGCTTCCACTGGTTGTTTGTAGAGGCTCAATAGCTGACTTCTGGGTAAACGAATTGAATTATGAATCCTCCCCCAATATTGAAATTGTTCGTTCGCCATCGTCGGCTGGTGTCAACCTTAGCTCGGTGATTTTGTCTCTGTATGACGGAAGCACTGGTAACGTCTATGCGTCGCATGCGCTGAACACCTTTACGGTAGGAGCAACCGTTAATAACTACACTTTGTATTCCCTCTCTGGATTTACAATTCAGACAGGTGGTCCGTCTGGAGGCCCAGATATTCCAGACGGCTGGGCCATTTCTGTCGGAGGGACAGTGGCCGAGTTCAAGTCTTACGAAGGATTTTTTACGGCGGCCTCAGGTGTAGCCGCAGGCTTGACATCGACAGACATTGGTGTCCGCCAAGAACAAGGTTATCCCGCGCAATCTTCAAGTCAGTTGACCGGCACAGGGACAGCTTCCGCTAACTTTAATTGGATTACAGGACAGGGACCGAGTTACGGACAAGTCAATTTGTCGCAAACTTTGGTAGCTGTCCCGGAGCCAAGTTCCTTTGTGCTACTAGGACTTATGGCGGGAGCCATCTTCTTAAGACGCAAACGCTAAGCTGGAAAGCGAGATATTGAGCGTCAGCACTAGTGCCTCGACTACGTCGATTTTGTGAGTAGTGGATCTTGTAAAAAATCCTTGCGGTATAGGATCTTTAACAAGATCTACTACCAACTACGCACAAAATCAATGTGGATACGGCACTAGCTAGCTAGTTTAGCCAGCGCAGGATTGATTGAGCGTAGAGCCTATGTCCAAAGTCGTTGGGATGATTCAATCCGTTGCCAGTCAAATCAAGGTCATTCTTGTTTTCTAAGAGCATCTCCCAAACCGAAGTCAAATCGGCCAACACCGCACCTGGACCTGTCAATTTCGCAAGCTCGTCCCGGTATTTTGAAAACATCTCTCGAGGCGTGTGTATCCACTCTTTGTTCCCGAGCATTGGGGCTACCCAAATGATTTCGACGTCAGGTAGTTTCGCCTTGGAACGTTCGTAGATCAACTTGGCTTGCTCGCCAAACCAAACTGGATCGCGCCGGCCTACGTCATTCATGCCATACGCAACGATCAAAAGGTCTGGAGCAGCCTCCAGCATCGCGTCCAAATCCTGTACGCCGTTTGCAATGCTCCAGCCACTTACCGCGCGATTGTTTAACGATACTTCGCATCCATTGGTTTCCCTTAGCTGAGCTGCCACCAAGTCTGGATATCCTGGTTGGTTCGGTGGCGTTTGAGTTGTACCTGAAGCGTCTAAGCCAGTTGAGATACTATCGCCGCTGACTGCAATTTTTAGGGCCTTGGCCGATCGGAGTTTTTGCAAGGTTTTTGGAAGCAATAACTTTTCGATGCTGCCCTCACTTTCCTTGGAGTCCCTGAAATCAGCGCGTCGATACGTCACTTCGAAATCGTGGTCGTGAAACCAACGACCCGGTGCATAGAATAGGTTTTGATCAGAATTTCCCAACCGATGACGATAGCTGTTGGGCGAGTCCTTGGGTGGAAACATTTGCTCCAACGTGATCGTTTTTGCTGTCGATTTGCCGAGCCAAATGAGACTACATCGATCCTCGCTCAAAGCAAAGTCTTTACCCAATTCAAACGTCATGTCACGTCCAGCGTTTTCAATCGAAAGGATTTCGCTGGCGGGAAATGCAAGCCTTGCAACGACCGGCCCAGTCGTATCGAGTTGCAATAAGACACTGCTCTCCCGGTAAACTACTCTCGAGTCCCAAGCAGGTTCTAGCAAATGCATTTCGGACAAGGCGGTAGTGGGTCGTCTCGCATGTTTCCAGAGCTCGACAGGCACGTCATTGGAGAGCTTTCTGCCTGGCGTGCTCCTGCCATGTTCGATGCAATACTCCATGTCTTTAACAAGCTCATCAACGACGAGCGGAAGATCGTTTACTAGATTCTTTGTTTCCAGAAGATCCTGCTCCA
Organism: Pirellula sp.; assembly: GCA_043757445.1. Lineage (GTDB taxonomy): Bacteria > Planctomycetota > Planctomycetia > Pirellulales > Pirellulaceae > JBKCUI01. Next base: position 10,880 of record JAYVPJ010000124.1, read on the forward strand.
GATCAAATAGCTGCAGTCCCACATCCAAATTGGGTTTTGGCTTGGGCTTTGGATCGCTCCAGCCGCCCGAGTCGGGACAAAAGCAAAGCTTGTAGCGCCCCTTTCGGATCGCGAACGAACCGTTGATCGAATGATGGATCGTCGAGGGCCGGATCGGTAACGCAGCAGAGTTCCTAAAAACTGCGATCCAACTAAAACTATCAGGTCCGGAATCGACCGGCATAGGCGTTCCGATTGCATCCGCAACTGTCGCGAACAAGTCCGTTAGGCAAACGGTCAGCGACGTCGTCGAGTTCGGCGCGATGACGCCTGGCCATCGAACAATCATCGGAACGCGATGGCCTCCTTCATAAATATCGGCTTTATGTCCGCGGTAAGGACGACAAGGATCATGTCCCATCTCTCTCAGCCTTGGAAGATCGGCTTCGGGCGAACATCCGTTATCGCTAGTAAAGAAGACGATGGTATCTTGAGCCAGCTTGGATTGATCGAGAGCGTTGAGGATTTGGCCAATGCAATCATCTTGTTGCATTACAAAATCAGCGTAGGGATTCAGACTGCTTTTTCCCTCCCATGCTTTGCTAGGAGCAATCGGTGTATGCGGAGATGCAAATGGAACATAGAGAAAGAAAGGCTGGTGGTCAACGGAACGGCGTTCGAGGTAGGCAATCGATTCGCGAGTCAGTCGCGGGAGCACATCCTCAGCATTGAATTCTGGGGAACCGGGACCGAGGCGTGTTTGCCGCTTGTCCGTGGCAGATCGCATTCCAAATGATTTGTCCATGGATGGAGTTTCCGTGACAGAATGATCCTTAAGATAAACGTAGGGAACCATGTCGAGCGATGCACTTATTCCAAAATATTCATCGAAACCAGCTAGAACGGGGCCGGCACCAAATGGCTGACTGTAATCGACGTTTCGCGTTTGCTCGGCCGTTTCGATGGCGAGGTCAGAAACACTTTTGCCTGACTGCTTCTGCCAATCGAGTCCAAGATGCCATTTTCCGATGCAGGCTGAATGGTAGCCGTACTGTTTGAGGAACCTGGGAACAGTGGATTGGTCAGGGGCGATCAAACTTGGGCTAAGTCCACCAAGAACACCATTCTGCAATTTGGTTCGCCAAGCATATCGTCCACACATGATGCCATAACGAGTAGGCGTGCATACCGCCGATCCCGAATGTGCATCGGTAAAACGCAGGCCTTGAGCCGCCAGCCGATCCATCGCGGGTGTCGGGATCTTGCTTTCCGAGTTGAACGCCTTGAGGTCGCCAACCCCAAGATCATCGCACAGCAAGTAAACGATGTTCGGGCGTTTCGAAATAGCGGGCTCGTCACCCAATGTGACAGACGCTCCAAAAATGCACACCAGCGTTGACAATGCGAAATAGATTGTCGTTACGATTGAAATTGTCTTTAACGCAAAGGATGGTACGCGGTTCATAAACGTTGTCTTTCGCCAAGGAATAGTTGTGATGCGTCGGTTACAGCTTCCCAGCGAATGATACGGTATCGAGAGGGAGCGGCGTTGGGCGAGGGGAACAAGCCAAAAGAATAGTCCCGCTACGCGGTACCATCCTTCGGGTTACTCTTTGCGTTTGCCTTTGCCTTTGCTCTTTGGCTCGGGGCTTGCCTTTGGCTCCGCTGTTTTCGATGCCGATGTTTCCTTGGACTTGGATTCAGATGAATTGCTGTCCGATTTACCTTCCATCCTGGAGTCCGATGACTTTGATTCACTCGACGTTGATTCACTCGACGTTGTCTCGGATGAAGTCGATTCGGACTTGCTGTCCGCCTTGGATTCGGATGTGTTCTTCGAATCGGACGCGGCCGATTTTTTATAAGACTCGCTGCGGTAGTCTGTCTGGTAGAATCCCGTCCCCTTGAAGACGACGGCCGCACCCGTCCCTATCAGCCTACGAAGTTTCAACTTCTTGCACTTTGGACACTTCTTCTCTGGGTCCGCCATGATCGATTGAAACAGCTCAAACTTGTGATCGCAAGCGTCGCATTCGTAGTCATATGTAGGCATCGCGATTTCTCTGCTCTCTTGCTTAAGTTGCTGGACCGGTTGAGACTATCACCATGCTTGGCCGAATGACACGGTCATGCAGTATGTAGCCAACTGAAGTTTCGTACATCACAATCCCGGCGGCAAACTCCGTGCTAGGCTGCTGCGAGATCGCTTGATGATGATAGGGGTTAAATATTTGGCCTATCGAAACGATAGGTCTGCATTCGTGTTTTCCCAATACCGCAGTCAATTGGCTTTGCACAAGCTTGACTCCGGAGACCAAGCTGTCGGTGCTGCCACTAGCAGTCGCGGCTTCCGTCGCACGATTTAGGTTGTCGACGACTTCGAGCAAGTCCCTGACGAATGGTACGGCGGCGTACTTGAGCTGTTGTTCAGTATCGCGAAGCAATCGCTTTCTGAAGTTTTCTAGCTCGGCCTGTGCTTTCAATTCGCGGTCACGGAATTCGGCAACTTGCTGCTCTAGCAAGTCCACCATTTGCTCGGGCGATTCGGTTCCAACTGAATCGTCCACCATCGACTCGAAAATGGAATCGTTGGCAGAGCGATCAGCGTTTGATTTCGGATTGACTTCGTTGGTTGGTTCTTTCGACATCATGCATCATGGTTGTGAAGGGTGTTGCGCGATGGCCGATCAAACATCTGCTATCGCGATATCTATTCGACGGTTAGATTTTTGATTTTGCAGTAGCGGCTTCCGATGCGTCGCCTTGAAAGTAGGCAACAATGCGATCCATGAATCCCTTTCTCTCGGGTGAAATCTCTTTCTCATCTAGATCAGCAAGTTCCCGCAGCAATTCCTGTTGACGCTTGGTTAGTTTTTTGGGAACTTCGATAATCGTCTCAACGAGCATGTCACCTCGCGCGCCGGTATGCGGATCGGGCATCCCTAACCCACGCAATCGGAACACGGTTCCGCTTTGAGTGCCAGCCGCAATGTCAAGCGACTTACGGCCATCGAGGGTTGGTACGGCTACGGTTGTGCCTAGAGCCGCTTGGCTAAAAGCAATTGGGAGCTGAAACACAAGGTTATGGCCGTCGCGATGGAAAATGGAATGCTGTTTAAGGTGAATGAAACAGTAAGCGTCACCACGGGGACCACCATCGGGGCTTGGTTGCCCCTCGCCTGGCAGTCGGACTCGCATGCCGTCGTCTACACCGGCTGGGATCTTTACTTCCAACTTGACTTCATGAGGTTTTAAACCTTGGCCATCGCATGTCTTGCATGGTTTGCTTATTGTTTTCCCACTACCTCGACAAATGGGACAAGTTGTTTGGACTCGTAATATTCCGGAGGCCTGCACGACCTGCCCACGCCCTTGGCATTTACGGCAGGTTTCTGGTTGTGAACCAACAGCTGCACCGGAGCCTGAGCATGTTTCACAGGCTGCATGGCGGGTTAGCGAAACCGTCTTCGCCACTCCTCTCGCCGCCTCCTCGAGATCCAAGGTAACATCGCATCGCAAATCCGCACCGCGACGAACCCGACCACGAGATCTGCCCCCTCCGCCACCACCAAAAAAGTCTTCAAAGATGGTGCCGCCAAAAACGTCCCCAAAGGCTTCGAAAATGTCGCCAACGTCACGGAACCCGCTTCCGCCGCCAGCTTCGACGCCGGCATGTCCATGCTGATCGTAACGGCTACGCTTTTGTTGGTCGCTCAGGACTTCGTAAGCTTCGGCCGCTTCCTTGAATTTATGAATAGCCTCTGTATCGCCTTGATTGGAGTCTGGGTGATACTTGAGAGCGAGCTTACGATAGGCTTTTGCGATTTCATCCTGCGCAACAGATTGCTGAACGCAGAGAACCTCGTAATAACATCGTTTGGTGGCCACGTTCAAGCTCGTGATTGGGGGCGGAGCAACTAGGGCTCTGGAAACGGTTTTTGTCAGAAAAAAAGGGGCACTCGCGGAGTGTCGAACACTATCGCAAGTGACCCCTGAACTTTCAAGCGATCGAAAAAACGGGCCTATCAACCATTAGTTGATGGAGCCTTCGACCTTTCGCTTCTTCTTATCGTCTTTGTCGTAGGTCGTCACTAGAGAATCAGTGGTAAGCAGCAAACCTGAAATGCTAGCTGCATTCGCTAATGCCGTTCGAACAACCTTCACCGGATCGATAATGCCGGACTTCAACATGTCAACATAAACGCCTTTATTTGCGTCGTAACCCATATTGAGTGGCTTCTGAGCAACTTCGTCGGCGACGACACTACCGTCGATTCCGGCATTGTCTGCGATTTGACGAAGCGGGGATTCCAGTGCTCGCAAAATGATTTCGGCACCGGTCTTTTCGTCTCCGCTCAGACTTTTCGCGACAGCCATAACCGTGTCACGACATCGGAGCAAAGCAACTCCACCACCTGGAAGTATTCCTTCTTCAACAGCTGCGCGGGTCGCATGCAACGCATCTTCAACCCGAGCCTTCTTTTGCTTCATGTCCGCTTCCGTTTCAGCACCCACGCTGATGACAGCAACGCCACCGGCGAGCTTTGCGAGTCGTTCCTGGAACTTTTCCTTGTCGTACTCGCTGTCCGTTTGTTCGATTTGAGCCCGGATTTGGGCGACGCGTTGTGCGATCGCTTTACGATCTCCACTGCCTTCGACAAGGGTTGTGTTGTTCTTGTCGACGACAACTTTCTTAACACGTCCCAGTTGTTCCAACGAGACTTTTTCAAGTTGGATGCCGAGATCTTCGCTAATGAAAGTTCCTCCAGTAAGCACAGCAATGTCTCCGAGCATTGCCTTGCGACGATCTCCGAAGCCGGGAGCCTTAACAGCACAGACATTCAGAGTGCCACGCAGTTTGTTCACTACCAAGAGCGTCAACGCTTCTGCATCGACATCTTCGCAGATGATTAAAAACGGTTGGCCAGCAGCGCTGACCTTTTCGAGGAGCGGTACCAAATCGCGAATGTTACTGATCTTCTTGTCATACAAAAGGACGAGTGCGTTCTCGTAAGTGCAGCTCATTGTCGCAGGGGTATTAATAAAATACGGAGAAACGAACCCCTTGTCGAATTGCATCCCGTCCACGTATTCAACGGTTGTTTCGGCTGTCTTGCCTTCTTCAACCGTGATCACGCCGTCTTTGCCGACTCGTTCAAGCGCTTCTGCCAGCAGTGTACCAATCGACATGTCGTTGTTGGCCGAGATCGATCCGACCGCAGCAACTTCTTGCCGATTGCTGACAGGCTTAGCCATCTCTTGCAGCTTCGCAACGGTCGCTTCCACGGCTTTGTCGATGCCTCGTCGAATCGCGGATGGGTTGCTGCCCGCTGCAACGTTTCGCAGGCCTTCTTTGAAGATCGCTCGAGCGAGGACAGTCGCAGTGGTAGTGCCGTCACCAGCCAAATCGCTAGTCTTTTGAGCGACTTCCACCACGAGCTTTGCGCCCATGTTTTCGAAACGGTCTTCGAGTTCGATTTCCTTTGCAACGGTAACGCCGTCTTTAGTAACGGTTGGTCCGCCAAAGCTCTTGTCGATGATTACGTTGCGACCGGTCGGACCCATGGTCACGGCTACCGCATTCGCTAATTTTTCTACGCCTTGGAGCATTCTCGCTCGGGCTTGGTCGTCAAATAGTAGTTGCTTCGCCATGCTCAGCAGTCCTTATGGATTTTTGGATTGTTCGGTTGGAATACCATCGCTTCAGCGAAGCGATGGATTGGAGATTGATATTCGGTGAATTAAGCAAGCTTAGCGAGGACATCGCTTTCGCGAAGAATCTTGTACTCAACGCCGTCGATTTCTACTTCGCTTCCGCCGTACTTGCCGAATATGACTTCGTCGCCTACGGTCACACTCAAAGCTCCGCGAACACCGCTATCAAGCAATTTGCCTGGACCAACTGCAACCACCTTGCCGCGTTGTGGCTTTTCCTTGGCCGAGTCTGGCAAAACGATTCCACCGGCGGTGGTCTCTTCTGCTTCGAGCGGCTGCACAACGACACGGTCATCAAGAGGACGAATGTTTACCTTTGCCATTTGGAAATTTCCTTGTTCTTAAAAGATGTTTGGTTTGATTTGTTGATATAAAATTGAGTCGAGAACTGCTGTGTTCGAAAATGAATTACATCATCCCGCCCATGCCGCCACCCATGCCGCCCATGCCGCCCATTCCGCCCATTCCACCCATTCCACCCATGCCTTGATCATGGTCGTGGTGACCGCCGGCTGCTTCCTCTTCTTCCTTTGGAATCTCAGTGATCAAGGACTCGGTAGTCAGCAAAAGCGAAGCAACCGATGCCGCGTTCCCCAAAGCTGTCTTCACCACCTTAGCGGGATCGATGATACCGGCTTTGATCATGTCGACATACTTGTCTGTGTTGGCATCGTAGCCTTCGGTTCGTTCCTTTTGTTGACGAACTCGATTGACAACCACAGCTCCATCCACGCCAGCGTTGTTCGCAATAGCTCGGAGAGGGTAATCAAGCACGTTCGAAATAATCTTGGCACCAAGCTTTTCGTCCCCTTCGAGTTTGAGCTTGTTGAGAGCCGCTTCGCAACGGATCAAAGCGACGCCACCGCCAGGAACAATGCCTTCTGCCAGTGCGGCTTGAGTCGCAGCCTTGGCGTCGTCGATCAAAGCTTTTCGCTCTTTCATCTCGGTTTCGGTTGCGGCACCAACATTGATTTGAGCAACACCTCCAGCCAATTTCGCAAGTCGCTCTTGGAGTTTTTCACGGTCGTAATCGCTATCGGTGCTGTCGATTTCACGACGAAGCTGAACCACGCGTGCTTCGATGATGTCCTTCTTGCCAGCACCACCAATGACTACGGTGTTTTCACTCGTAATATGGATCTTCTTGGCTCGCCCAAGGTCACTCAGTTTGACCGACTCGAGATCGATACCGAGATCCTTGAAAATTGCCTTGGCATTGGTCAAAGATGCGATGTCGCCGAGAATGGCTTTGCGGCGATCGCCGTATCCAGGAGCCTTTACAGCGGCAACATTGAGAATGCCTCGCATCTTGTTGATGACCAAGGTTGCCAATGCATCGCCATCAATGTCTTCGGCGATAATGAGCAGAGGCTTTTTGGCTTTGCTGATGGCTTCGAGCAGAGGGATCAGCTTTTTATTGTTGCTGATCTTCTCTTCGTGTATCAAGATGTAGCAGTCTTCGAGCTCGACGGAAACGTCGTCTTGATTGGTAACGAAGTGCGGCGACAGGAATCCGCGGTCAAACTGCATTCCTTCGACGACTTCGACTGTTGTTTCGTTGCCTCGACCCTCTTCGACCGAAATCACGCCGTCTTTGCCAACCTTCAAGAAGGCTTCGGCGAGAACGTCCCCAATAGCAGGGTCGTTGTTGCCAGCGATCGTTGCGACTTGCTTGATTTCTTTTTTGTTTTTTGCATCGATCGGAATCGCGACTTTGTCGATTTCGGCTTTGACGCACTCAACAGCCTTGGCGATTCCTCGTGAAAGAGCCATTGGATCGGCTCCGGCTGCGATCATCTTGAGGCCTTCGCGGAAGATCGCCTCAGCCAGAACGGTTGCTGTTGTTGTTCCATCACCAGCGACGTCGTTGGTCTTGCTGGCAGCTTCCTTAACAAGCTGCGCTCCTAAGTTTTCAAACGGATCGTCGAGCTCGATCTCCTCTGCAACCGTGACACCGTCCTTGGTGATCTTCGGAGAGCCCCAGCCTTTGTCGAGAACTGCGTTGCGCCCTCGCGGACCTAGCGTGCTGCGAACTGCTCGGGCGAGCTTGGAAACGCCAGCCAATAACGGCTGTCGCGCTTCGTCATCAAAAACCATTTGTTTTGCCACGGTGAACTCCTTGCGATGAGTCGGTAACAACCAACGAACATTAATCTGTTTATTACAAAGTGCAGGCTCCCTGCACCCATGGATCTGAAAATCAAATCTCACCTGAAAACGAAGCGAGCCAATTTTGGCAGTCGTCGATAGGTTCCTAGTGCGAGAGCAACCGGCGTGCCATTGGCGTTCGTTTTTTTCTAAGTCGTTTAAGGCAAGTCGTTTGCGCAAGTAACTTTTTTTAGTTCCGACTCTGCCTGTCAAAACGTGCAGTTGACAAAAACAGTCGTTAGGCGGACTTGGAGACAAATCGGACGACACTTTCGCCTACAATCAGAAACACAGATCTTCGCCCTCCCTAACCGGCAAAAGGAAAATGCTTTGGATAATCCGCACGCGTTTCGTTGTCTCCATTCCATGCTTTATTTGCCGTTGGCAATCTCGATTGCAATACCCTCCTTGGGAAGCGATTTTGAAATGCAAGCCACAATGCAAACTCCGGTATCCGATTTCCCAGGCCAGTTTCATCGAATCCCAAAGGCGGTTTTGTGGCAGCCTACGGCGACAGCCCTGATCCTTTGCGACGTTTGGGATTCGCACCATTGTGTGAATGCAGTCCGGCGCGTCCAAGAAATTGGGCCGAGGCTCAATGCCTTGGCGGCCATCATGCGATCCAATGGAGCGACCATCATCCATGCCCCTAGCGATTGCATGGCGTTTTATGCTAGGCACCCCGCTCGAACACGCGCCAGGTCGGTTCCCAATGCAGCAAACCTGCCAAAGGATATTTCAACTTGGTGCGACCGAATCGCAAGCGAAGAGGCTTTTCCATACCCAATCGATCAGTCTGACGGTGGGGAAGACGACGATCCGGTTGAGCACGAACAATGGGCAAAAACCCTGACCAACGAGGGCCGCAATCCAAAAGCTCCGTGGAAGCAACAGACCTCAGTCATACACATTGACTCGGAGCGAGACTTTGTTAGCGATTCAGGCAATGAGATTTGGAACATCCTTGAGGCCAAAGGGATCAAGCAAGTGTTGTTGTGTGGAGTCCACACCAATATGTGTGTCCTGGGGAGGCCGTTCGGTTTGAGGCAACTCGCTAGCCACGGGAAAAAGGTCCTCTTGATTCGCGACTTGACCGACACGATGTACAACCCACTGAGTTGGCCATTTGTCAATCATTTCTCGGGCACGGATCTGGTTATCGATCACGTGGAGCGGCATATCTGCCCAACGGTTACCAGTGATCAAGTATTTGTTTCGCTCAATTCCAAAGTACCATCGCAGCAAGTTCCACATCGGTTTTCGAACGACCGTCGTCCTCATTTGGCGATGCTGATCGCAGAGGATGAATATGAAACCGCGAACACTCTACCTCAATTTGTGTCGATGCACTTGCGAACCCAATTGAAAGTGAGCGTCATTCATGGTGACTCCAAAAACCGAGAATCGATTCCAGGCTTGCAAGCGATCGAAGATGCCGACGCCTTGCTGGTCAGCGTACGGCGTCGGCCCCTTGGAGCAAAAGACCTTGAGAAAATCCAAGCATTCGTCAAGGCAGGTCGACCGGTCATCGGCATTCGAACAGCCAGTCACGCGTTCTCGTTGCGGGATGGTAAGCAGCTTGACGGATTCGTTCAATGGCCAGAGTTTGACGCGTATTCTTTCGGTGGCAACTACACGAATCACTATGGAAATGATTTTTTTCCTACGGTGAGCCGAGAAGACAATGCGGCTCCTCTCTTTTCGAGCAAAGGATCGCTTTACAAAGTTTCACCGTTGAAGCCAGGTACGCGAATTATGCTGTACGGAAAGATTGAGGAGCAACCAGAGGAACCGGTCGCTTGGTCATTTGTGCGATCGGATGGCGGGCCCTCTTTTTATACTTCACTTGGTCATTCCAGCGATTTTGCAGAGCCAGTGTTTCAAGAGTTGCTCGGAAACGCTGTGCTTAACGCTTGTGGTCTACCGAGCGTAGCGGCGGATCGTATGGTAGCTCAGCAGGAAAGGTACTCGGCAGGAAAGGGACGGCAGAGGAAGTAGGCTTGACGCATACTCAAAATCGCACACTGCAGGTGCGACACTTTTCAACTCTTCGATCCGTAGGATTGATCGAGCAAAGCTCGAATAGTCTCGGCCAATAGGTTCAAGCTAAAGGGTTTGGAGAGCACTTGATTAATTCTTAGTTGCCTGGCACGCGTGACGATCGATTCGTCCATTTGGGCGGACATTAGAATGCATGGCAAAGTTGAACATGTATCTCGCAAGGATTGCAGCATTCCCAGTCCATCCAGTCGAGGCATATGAACATCCAACAAGGCAAGATGGATATGCTGGCTGCGGATCACTTCCAATGCTTCCAGCCCGTCGGCGGCCAGGACGGTTCGGTACCCACGTCTAGAAAGAGCTTCGCTCAAGGACAATCGGAAATCACGATCGTCGTCGGTGATCAATAGGTTTGGCTCTAGCATTTGCATGACTAGATTCTTACGCTCCAATACCGGTACGGCCTTTGAGTGGAATGAACTAAATAATTATTGATGATATAGCCTGCCAAATCAAACCCGATTCCCCAATCTACCGATCAGGAACGCCATATTTTGACGGATAAATCGTCCAATCTAGCCTTCTGGTCACATTTAGAGCACTCATTGAAGGTTCGAAACGATCAGGGCTTACGTCGAAGTGTCATCGCTTCTCAACCACTCAGTCCCACCACTATTTCGAGAAACGGTCGTGTGGCAATCAATTTTGGAGCCAATGACTACCTGGGTCTTGCGTGGAATCCAGAAGTTCGATTGGCCGCATTCGAGGCAACCCAATCGGTTCGGAAATTTGGTAGCGGAGCTAGCCCATTGGTTACAGGCCAATCCGATGAGCATGACAAATTGGTGCAATCCATCGCGGGCTTTGAGGAAACCGAAAGTGCGATCGTGTTCTCGTCCGGTTACGCGGCCAACGTTGGGACAGTAGCTGCGCTTGCGTCTAAGGGGGATCTAATCTTCAGCGATAGCCTGAACCACGCAAGTCTTATCGATGGCTGCCGATTGAGCAGAGCGCAAGTGATTGTTTACCCGCATTGCGACATGGCGGCACTACGCGTCCTCGTTCAGCAAAACCGCCATGTGGGGAAATTTGCTTTCGTTGCAACCGATTCGGTATTTAGCATGGACGGCGATTTGGCGCCACTTCATGATATTCACGCCCTTTGTTCTGAATTCGATATGCAATGCTTCCTGGACGAAGCACACGCGACCGGTGTGTTTGGAGTGTGCGGACGCGGTTTGTTGGAGCATTTCGGAGTGCCTCGCGAGCGAATGGTTAGCATTGGAACTTTGAGCAAAGCTTTGGGTTGTGTTGGCGGATTTGTTGCTGGGCCGAACGTGCTTATCGATTGGCTGACCAATCACGCTAGGTCGTGGATTTACAGTACTGCTTCGACGATTCCAAACGTAGCCGCCGCCCGCAAATCCATTTCGATAGCCCAAACCATGCGGTCTGAGCGTATCGAACTCGCAAAAAAGGCAAGTGAAGTCAGAAGTAGTTTGTTAACCCTGGGCTTCGAAGTAGGAAGTGGCGAAAGCCCGATCGTTCCCGTTTACATCAACGACCCTGCAAAAGCCACGCAGTTGGGTGAACGGTTGCTTGCCGAAGGAGTTTTCATTCCTGCCATTCGACCGCCCACCGTCCCAGAAAATAGAAGCTTGCTGCGAATCAGTCTGTCGGTTGAGCATTCCGAAAACGAGATCGACCAACTACTCAACGCCATGAGAAGTCTTAGTTGAAGCATGAAGACCGCTTATGGCTCTTTCAACATATTTGGCAAGTATGTCGGTCTCTAAATTCACCTGGTCGCCGACTTTCAAAGCACCGAGGGTTGTGTTAGCCAGCGTGTGAGGAATTAGGGCAACACTAAAAAACTCATCGTTTGCATCGACCACGGTTAAGCTGACGCCATCCACCGTGATGGATCCTTTGGAGACCATTTGGCGAAGCAAGCTTAATGGCGCCCGAAAATAGAAGTAAGACCATTCCCCTTCATCGCGCCGACGTTCGACGATGCCCAGGCCATCTATATGCCCAGTGACATAGTGGCCACCCATTCGATCGCCCACTTTCAGCGAACGTTCACAATTAGCAGCGTCGGAAATTTCAAGCCTGCCAAGGCTAGTTCGCGATAGCGTTTCGGCACCCAATTCAAACCAACACTTCGTGCCATCCATTGCAACTACGGTAAGGCAGCAGCCATTTAACGCGATGCTGTCACCGATGCAAACACCTTCACAAATGGGGCCGAGGTCAAAGCCCATGCGTTTACCTGTCCCTTCAATGAATGTGTCCCTTAAACTTACCTTCGCTTCAACGAGTCCTGTGAACATGTGTCGCTTTCGTCCCTAGGCTCTCTCGGACACCGGGTTTGCGGCCGTCATCACCCGCGTCGCCTCAAGAAGCTCAATGATTTGTTCGACGGAGAGTTGCTCAGCACGAAGATTGGGCGCGAGTCCAAGTCTCTCGAGAATCTCATCGATCTGTAGTTTGGAAAGATCATCTTGAGTTGCGGTGAAAAGCTGGCTTCTCAGAAACTTACGACGATGGAAAAAGAGCGCGCGAAGTCGAGAATGGTAGTATTCAAGATCCACGATGCGACTTCGTTTGGCCGCATTGGGTGTTATTCGAATGATTGCCGAGTCAACCTTCGGACTGGGCCAGAAGACGCTTGGGGGTAGAATTCGAAGGATCTCGCAATCGCAAAGGCTTTGCATCCATATGGTCAGCGCGCTATATTCCTTGCAGCCAGGCTCTGCAACTATTCGCTGCGCCAACTCCTTTTGAATCGTAACAACCATGCGGTCAGGAAACGGATCTACCGTGAGCAAGTTGCTGATAATTGGCGTTGCAACATTGTAAGGAAGATTGGCAACGAGCTTGAATTTAGAATTTGGGATGCTTGCCAACGTTTCACGAACCGCGACCAAGACGTCCTCTCGCATATGGTTCTTATTGCGCAACGCGTCACAAGAAAGCATCGTGATGTTCTTTAAGCCTCGAAGCTCTTTCGCAGCCAAGGCTTGGAGGTCTCGATCGATTTCGACGGTCACTACCGCTCCCGCCAAGGGCGCCATGAGCTTGCTCAATGAGCCCATTCCCGTTCCCACCTCAAGGATGACATCCGTTTTTTGAATATCCGATCCCTGGATTAGGATATCAAGCAAATTGAGATCGACGAGGAAATTCTGTCCGTACTTGGTTTTTGGATGGAGACCTGCTCGCTCCAAAGACTTGGAAATAAACGAAAGGGTTTGGCGTTCGGTCATGACTATGGCTTGATTTCGAAGATAGCTTCTACTTCGACCGCCATACCACCAGGCAGAGCATTGGTTCCTAAAGCGCTGCGAACGCCAATCCCGAGATCGTCACCCCAAAGATCGACAAACAACTGGCTGCAACCGTTGATCACAGCTGGCGATTGTCCGAAGTCGTCGGTGCAACGAACCAATCCTAAAATCTTCACGACTCGGACAATTCGATCCAACGACCCCAATCCTGCTCTCAGCGTCGCGAGCATCGCCAAAGCCGTTTGCCGAGCGGCGGCTTGCCCTTGCTCAAGGGTCAAATCCGCTCCCACTCGTCCAAGCATGAGTTTTCCATCTGCTTGTAGCGGGCCATGGCCGGACAAATATGCAAGGTTACCGACCATCAGCATAGGTTTGTAAAGTCCAACTGGTTTGGGGGCAGGCGGCAGGGACAAACCTAGCTGCACAAGCTTACTATCAATGTCTGACACGAAAAACTCTCCAATCGATCCAATACCAAACAGGGCGAATGAACGAGTTTATACCATCAACTCCTCTGGCTAACACGAGGAAACCCGAAGATCTTGGCGTACAATTTTTCCAACATCTCAAGGTTGCTGGGGTCCTCAACTTGTTTCCATGCCCAACAGGAAGGATCCGCAAAAAGAATTGCGGCTGACAATCCTTTCGGAAGATTTTGAGCCAGTCCGGAGATGAGTGATTTTTCTTTCGCGCTCAGCCGATGAAGGCGGACTAGTTGCCGAAAAAGGCCATTCGGATTCGACCTAGGTTTTTGCCACCACAGGACGGTTATGAGCGTCAATCTCCAAACGGCAAGCAGGACCATCAATGCTAGGACGGGCAGGCTAAGCCACCACCATTTTACGATCAAGCGATCATATCCTTCGATGCGTTGTATCGCCGCAATGCAAACTAAGAAATCGTGCTTCATGAATGACTAATTTCCTAGGCTGGAAAGCGCAAAATTGGCAGCGGTTATGACGGACGGTTCTTCGTCTCGCGTTAAGGGTCTCAGCGTCTCAATTGCCTCGGCGCGGCTGCGCCCAGCTGCAACAGCGTAGACGGCCTCAATGCGGACTTTCTCACTCTTGTCTTGCAAGGCATCCAAGGTGACATCGGCAAGACCATTTTCCATGCCTAAAAATCGAATCGCATGGATCGCCCTGCACCGCTTCACGACCGATTGGGATTGAGCGTCCCGTTCAATGAAGTCGATGAAACCAACTTCCGCAATGCGAACCATCTTGGCGTATGCCTTTAGGTGCGATTCTGGCCAGTCATCAAGGTGTTTGATAAGCTCTTCGCACCGAAAGTCGGAAAAGACAAACTCAATGCTGCGTCGAACTGCCTCGGACTGATGCGGATAAAGTTCAATCAATCGCTCCAGCGCAGATCTCAAGCTGGACTTCCAGGGAGGTGGCTCATGCGGTTCCATGCCAGGCATCTCAAAACAATCGCTCAGTACCATCACCACGATCTCGGTCTTTAACGACCTGAGGCCGCGAAGTGCGTCGCAGCACGCTTGATCCACTTTTGGATCTAGCGTTTCCAGCAGTTGTATTATGGCTCGCAAGACTTTGTCTGGCGAAGTATCGGAGGCCAGTAGCAGCATGAGAGTGGCACATCGATTCTGAATCGAGTATGTTTCGTCTGAGAAATCAAAGAGCTCCAAGCACTGAATACGAGTCCTTAAGGCCAGATTTTTCATAGCCCAAGGAGTAACGCCAAGCCTTCCGGCGAGTTCCGCAAGTTGCACTGCGACAATTCGTTCGTTTCTTTCTCCCAACGCTTGAACTGCTTCCGGACTAGGCCCGTTGCTCCAAATGACTCCAGCCAAAAGTTCGATGATCGGAATTCGGTGAGAGTGCTTTAGTTGACGCAACAAAATTCGATGGATGGTTTCGCCTGGCATCGGTCTAAACAGTTTTTTGAATGCTTCATCGTCCCAATGCGACGCGCACAACCAAGCTTCAACAACATGCAGGATCCGGTGATCGTTAAATCGGAGTACAGATTGCCACAAATCTAAAAGAAGTTGATCTCGAATGGCTTCGTTCGTTTGTTTTTTTGCTCTCGCTTCAGCTCCCAATCGTGAGGCCAAAACCATAATCAGTTCAGCTGCGACGATCTGTTGAGAGTCTTCCGGAGTCTGCGCCGCTCGGACAAGGTGATGAAATAGAGAAGCAATCTTGAGCTTAGCAATCGCGCACAACGACCTTTGGCGTTTTACGGGATTTCGATCTGCAAGTCCGGATTCGATCGGAACCAAAAGCAAGGAAACGTGATCGGCAAGCAAAGGTAATTCGGCGTCATTGCACAAATCGATCCTTTCCAAAATTTGCGACATCTCTACTTCGCCACCTCGATGAACCAAGGTCTGCAGTGCGCTCAACCGAATCTGCTCAAATGCACTACCAAGCGCTTGCCCAAGAATCTCGACACTTGCGAGATTGGAACGGATCCCCAAAAGGCGGAATGTCTCCTTGATTGGCGATGTTAGTGGACAACTTGTTCGCATGACTGGATTCCAATAGAAACCTAATTTCTATGAAGATGATCGGAATTCGCAACAAAATACTTGGGCGGATTGATCCTAGGTTGCAGCACTGCGATTGTTGCCACCGGGGTCTTACGGATTGTAGGAGTTAGGCGAGAGGCAGTTGAAATCCTACCGTAGCCATCTCGTTGCACGGGCGTCTCGCCCGTCAAAGCATGGGCGGCTCGCGCGGGACGCCCAAGCCACTTGGTATGTTTGATTCTGCCGCTCGCCTTAATACTCCCCAAAAGTTCCTGGAAAACTTCACCAACAAAAATGAATCGCATTGGCTATTGAAGGAATAATGGTCAACGGCTACCATATGAGCCCTCAATCGCACTGCGTCTTTCCAATTCAATTCGTTTTCACCAAACTCGCTGTCTATGTTCAATTCACGTCGCCCCCCCAATGGAAAAAGAGTTCCTCGCAAAAGGGCGCGTCTACGGACCAAAATCAAAAAACGAGACCCACTGCTCGTCGATGGAAAAAGACCTCGTCCGATGTATGTAGACTACAAGGATATTGAGCTTCTCACAAAACTAGTAAATCGCCACGGTCGCATTGTAAGCCGACGGAAGTCCGGCTGTTCAGCCGCCAGTCAGCATGCAGTTAGCCAGGCAGTCAAGCGTGCTCGCTTCATGGCGCTAATGCCATACGTTGGAGAGTAATGCCTTCGGTTTTTTCTTCTCAGCGTCGTGTCGAATTCTGCGAGACAGACGCCGCTGGAATTGCTCATTTCTCATCGCTCATTATCTACATGGAGCAGGCTGAACATGGGCTTCTGAGATTTTTGGGGCTCAGCGTGGCTGCTAAGTATTCCGGTGCGAGCCAACCAAACTCTCAAATGCATAGCTGGCCACGAGTGAAGGTAGAATGCGATTTTCTATCCCCTGCCAAGTTCGAGGAAGTTATTTCGCTGCAGACTACCATCGCTTCACTCGGAACAAAGAGCGTTACGTATCAACATAAATTATCCATTGGAAACACACTTGTCGCGACCGGCAAAATAACGAGCGTGTGTTGTTCCCTACTAAATGGTTCCATTACCAGCATCAGAATTCCGCCGCATATTCGTGAGCGCTTGATCGAATATGTCGAAGAAGAATAGTTGGGCATTTCGTTGTTGCGATGACGCTAGCAGCGTCAGCCACGTCCGTTGTTGTAGTACGGCGAAATCATTAGGTAAACAATTACGCCCGTTGTCGAAACGTACAGCCAAATAGGAAAAGCGTATTTCGCAACCCGTCGATGTCTTTCAAATTGATTGGTCAGTGCGAAAAGAAAGGCACGTAGCACTAGCGGCAGAACGACTAGAGACAGACCAATGTGTGACACAAGAACGAAATAGTAAAAAAAACGCAGCGATCCAGTGCCACCGAATTGGGTTGAGGGATTCGACAAGTGGTAAGTGACATAGCAAACCAAAAATAGTGCGCCAAGCGAAAAGGCAGTCGTCATTGCTATACGGTGCAAACCTATCTTACCCATCCTCTGCGATACCAAACCAACTATCAAGATGAATGTAGTGAGCGTGTTGATGACGCCGATCGCATGGGGCAAAAACCTGGTCCACGCACCCAAGTCCACTTTGGAACGAATCCCTAAAAGAATCGCTACAAGGACAGGGATCGCGATCGAAAGTATATTCGCAATCAGCGTTGCGCGTTTTTCAGAAATGACTAAATTCGACATCGACTAGCGAGTTTTGAGTGGCAGGAGTGACTGAGTTCTATGATTTGGATGTGCAATAGTGTAGTGCTTGGGCCGTTATGGAGGAAGCTCGAAAATCAGAATCGAATGGCCTGCCCTCGCCACCGGTTTCACATCCATCCAGTAAGAAAAACGTGGATCGACCTTATTTTCGAATGCTTTGAGGCCTCGAATATTGTTGGCAGCTTCGCAGTCTGCTATCAACACGCAACGCACTGAGAACGTCGATGGATCAAACTAAATTGCAGTTATTGTTTCGGAAGTTCGCCCAACGACTTGCAACGTATGCTGCAATCTCGGCAGAACGGAAACAATTGGCTGATATGCTGTCCCGGAACTTATGGACAGCACTAATCGCTGGTCCGCAAGCAGAGGAACTGATATGGAATATGCTGACCACAGAAGGCAACCTTGACACAGATCAGCTCGAATTAGTTCAGACTTGTTACTACGAGCAAATGAAACCATCGGTCAGCCCGGATCAACTCATCGTCCTGCGAGCCAAGTATGCGGTGCGTCACGAGCAAGCCGAATGACAGTTAAAGCCTCAGAGCACGCTGGTATTATCACCGAACTGAGCTGTTCTTAGTCGCAATCGCTGCGTAATCCTGGCGATCGTTTCTTGAGCCCTCAGGACCGCTAATCCTGAGTTTCTGCCAGGTTGCGATTTCCTACTTCGGTTTGGGCGACCGATGCGTCGACACTAAATGCAGTTTGTAGACCAAGGACGGCTAGAAATGAGTGAGCAACGCCGCTGAGATGAAGCGGGTTTTAGCGAGTTAAATAAAGGCCGCTCGGAGCGTTCGACAGGTCATTCAACCTGCTACCAGCACCAAGCGGCCTCAGGGTTTGATTTCGCCATTCAAGCAAGTGCCTGCTCGGACTGGAAAACGATCTGTTCCGTCTAGAAACTCAGGTTTCAACAATCTCCAGCGGAATTCAGGGCCAGCCGGAACCCTATGTTGTTGTTCCGGTTCGTCGGCGCGTTCGTGTTGCGGTTCACTGACCGGCAATTCGCGGCTGTGTTGACACCGCGACTCTTTGCAAATGCTGTAAGTGGCGCCAGACGAACCTGAAACTCTAATTCAGAATTCAGTCCCAGTCGTTCGGCCCGCTCCAACACACGCACAAGGCAACACCAACGGCGCTTGATTGTTGAACAAGCCGCTACGATACCGATTTATTCAGTTGGCGACAAAGTGCGGTAACTATTTCGAGCGTCGTAAGCAATGACACCAAAACCAACATTCTTGCCGTCACATATTCGATCCGCGTATCAACTTCGTTATCACTTTGGCTGGTACACGAAAGGTCGAAAGCCTATTCTTTCCAGTTCTGCGATTCGGTCGAAGGCTGAGGCGACGATTCGTGAAGTTGCCGAAAAATCGAATTACCATGTGCTTGGCCTTGATGTGGATTCGAGTGTCGTTCGAGCGTTAATTAGTTTGCGTCCGATTGATTCGCCTGAATCGGTCACGAAAAAGGTCAAAGGAAACATCGCAACGACGCTTCGCGCGGATGGAATTCGCGACGTTTGGTCTCGAGGTTGGTTTGTCCGAAGCAATGGAAACGTAACCGACGAAGTCATCCGGAACTATGTCGCGAACCAATTCGATCATCATCGAGCAGTGCCGGTAGGAAACCCATCGATCATGACGAACTGTCCGTATCATAACCAAGAAGACGCAAGTCAAATTCGCAAATCATCGCATGCTGCCTTTCAATACAATATCCACTTTGTATTTAGCGTCTGTAGGCGGATTGAGTTCTTAGATCCAATGGTGGGACAAAAGCTAGTCCAGTATTGGCTTTCCGTTTGTCGGAAGAAGTCGTGGATTGCCTGGGACATCGAAGTGGTTTGGGATCATGCTCATTTGCTGCTGGGAATCGCACCTGGAGAAACACCTGAAGAGGCTGCGTTGGCCTTACTGAATAATGCCGAACACTGGTTTCACAATCGATATAGCGCTGCCATGCGATTAGAGGAACTAGACACAGTTTTTCAAGCCGGTTACTACGCCGGTACCTGCGGCGAAGCAACCACCGCGCAGATCAAGAGCTTTCTTGAATCCCAATTCGATACTGATTGAATGGCTAGGTTGAATGTCAGCTTCCCCAGGTATAAAACCGGGGGCTTGGATTCGATGCGATCACGTCGAAGATCGACGCCGAAACGCACGCACTCCCACAGTTCTCCAGTGGAGACACGACGTGCGCGACAACGGTGAACAAACTGCGTTAGCGATTCGGGATCATCGGTAACACGCAACGCGCTGAAGATCTTTTCACGCTCGCCCTGTCGCAGTAATGCGATGGCGGAGACAGCCTGACGTTTTGCTAGGTTAAGAATGGAGTCGTTGGGGATGACGGGACGATGGAGGAGGAGTGAACAGGTCCTATTGTACTCATCACGCTCCGTCGTGATGGCCGTTTTGGCGGCATCCTCACGGCGGAGCGTGAGGGGTACATTCGAATCGACAGCCATCGCAACCGGTCGCCAGCCCTGAACCAGCAATGGTTTGAGCTGTTCCGTTGCGGAATCGACCGGGACGGCCGCCAGCAGTTTTGATTCTAACTTTGTGTCAGAGCTCACCACGGTCGCATATTTTGCGGTCGGTTCGATGGTCGCTAACAATGCAGAGAAACGGGGATTACCATGCAGGCTGGCAAAATCCGCATCCGATTTCATTTGCGGAATGAGTGTGGAACCCTTGGCCACAATTTGTTGCAACAGTTCCATTGCTCGGTCCGCGAAGTGCAGCGACTGGGCAGGATCGCGTGTTGCGAACGCTTGCGAAGACAAGGCAGCGGCACATGCAACGTTATAGAGATCATCGCTATTCGCACCAAGGGCTGTCGCGCTGGATTCCAGGGCCGTCGATGCCTGGGCAGATTCTCCCAGCCATGCGGGCACCTGAATTCGAACGTACGCCTGAACCGAAGCTTCTAGATTCGTTGCAAGGTATTTCGCGAGCGACTCTTTCGCCTCATCGGACTTTCCGAGGCGACCATTGACGACTTTCCAGAGAGGCTCCCGCAAGGGCTCCTGATGTTTTGCTAGCGCATCACTAATCACTGGAAAACGCTGTGACTCGGTTCGCAATAATTGTCGGTACAGGTAGTCCACCTGTTGCTGGTCCTGGTCCAGCATTGCTAACGACAAATGGAGCTTTTCAACGGAATCGTCAGCCGCTGAGGACAGTTTGTCTTTCAGCAGCGGATCAGCCCATTTCCGGTAGTCTGTTAATTGTTTCACGATATCCGCGACCTATGTCGTGTCAGCTTTTACCAACGCTTCCACTAGTCGTTTTGCATTCGTCTCATTCTGTTCTGCCAACACACTGCGGCGAATTCCGATTCCAGAAAGGACACCCACAATCAGGACCATTGAAATTGCTGCCGCCCAGAGACCATGAAAACGCCCGGCGGTTCGCATCAATCTCCGTTGCGGCTCCGTCCAGTCCTTGCTGTCCGTGAGCATGCGGATGTTTAGCCATTCGATCAGCGACGGCAGTTGTTTGCTCTCGTGGACTAAAGCCCAGGCCGATGAGCGCTCGGCGAGCTTGAGTTCCGCACGACCTTTTCTTGTTTCGCGTTGCTTACGTGTCAACCAATCGCGAAGCGAGGGAACGAGATAGTCGTGGGTCAGTTGGTAGGAAGGGGAGGATGAAGTTTGAAGTTCGAAGTTTGAAGTGTGAATAGCTAGTTCGTCGCTCCCCTCGCCCCGCTTTGATCGACGGGGGTGATCAGGCCCAGTTCTATATCAAGGATACGCACGATGTCCGCGAAATCTTTGGGGCGGCTCCCGTAGCCCGATGCTGCGAGCAATGCGGTGAGTGGACTGCTGTGACCTTTGATGTCCGTACCAGCCTCCGGCAACAGCGATCGCAACACCGCTCGGGCAGCGGCTTGATGATAACGATGCTCGGGTGGCGCTCCCTGGGCAGAAAACGTTTCCTCCAGGAACGTGGCTCCGACACCTGATGTTACCCCCACTTCCTTCAAAGCTGCCAAGGACCAGGGCCGACTCTTCATCATTTCCGCAAACAGTGCCAATCGCACCGAGATGACTTTGTTCTCTTGCGCCAGTCCACGCACGGACTCGGTAATAAACTGCTTGAGATCGGCTTTGTCTTCGCTGTCGTTGGGTTGCAATTTGCCAAACGCCCGACCGAAGGCCTTCAAGACTCGCTCGGCATGTTCAAAATCGAACAGATCGACCGCTGCCGAATTGTGTCGCTCCAAACTAGGTCCAACGATTCGTCGTAGCGGATTCGCTCCAAATCGAGTCGCTTGCGGATCATGCCGAGAAGCGTTGACTCGGTTTGATCCGGAGTGGCTTCGAGATAGAAAGCGACAATGTCGGGAGACAGTCGAGGCAACAAGCCAGCCTTCATCATGGAGGATTTGCCACAACCCGATGGACCGTAAACCAGACCGACATTGAATGTTTTTCCCGAGTTCCGTTCCTCGATGCGGTTTTTTTCAAAAGCCGACCGTATCGGGTAATCCATTGCGATCGCGAGGGCCCGGCAATAGCTCAAGAAAGAAATCAGCATCGTGCTGATCGAAAGAACGTAACCCTTTGGGAACAATCCGCAGTGTCTTCGAACCGGACGTTGGCGTCGCGGCAATGGGCGTTTCGATGTTTTTAGGTGCTGGTGCAGTGTCGACTGCGGGACCTGCACTTGGTCGCAATTGGGGAGTATGGGTGAGCGCCGAATCGAATGTTGGAATCGTCGACATAAAAGCTTCGAAATCGTCCATCAAGTCTCTGGCACTCGTGTATCGTTCCGATTTGCGTTTCGCTAACATCTTGAGATGCGTTCGACTTCACGTTCGACGGAATCGTTCCATTGCCGGATTGATCGTTGTTGCTGAAGCTCGACAGCTCAACCGACCTGTGCTTGGCTATTCGGTCTTCATCATCGGTTGTTGCACGAATTATTACGAATTGTTCCAACGGACTCATGACGTGTGGCTTCTCTTGCCAACCGCATGCGCCCAATGTTTAGCCCGCGTAGCGGCGTGCGTCATGAGTTGCAGTCAATCAAGTGACGCTACAGCAGGCTGCCAAGGATGTCGTCGATCGCAAGCGAGTGTGCTAGGCCAGAACGATCTTCAGCATCGGCACTGTCGGGTGTCAAAACGGACGACCAGTCGAGTTGGTCGACTGCTAAAGCTGGGCCAACATCGGAAGCAACCATCGCAAGATAGGTGTCGAGAGACTGAATGGCAGGTGACGCCAAATCGTCTTGACTTTTATCCGACTTATTAGTCGCAGACGACACCGCAGGAGCCGCTAGAGTTGCAGCGGAAATCCACCGATCCGACGCCAAGCTTTCACCTTCCCCCACACCGCCACCGGATGTCTGTGAGTTAATGAAGTTGATCACCGTGATAACATCCAACGGACCAACAAAGCCATCTCCATCAACATCAAGATAGGGGGGAGGAGCGGTCGTCACGGGGAATGGCAATTGGCCTGAGCCGTTGAAGTTGATGTAATTGACCAACTGCAGGACATCCAATGGGGAAACGCCACCGTCGCCATTCACATCCAGTTTATTGCTGGGGTTGGTGTATGGATTGCGGTTAAGGTTGACGTAGTAATCTTCCACTTCCCCATCTGGTGCAGGACCCGTTGGTCCAATTGCTTCCTGGGAGCTCATTCGCACACGCAAGGCAATAGCCGCCGTGGTCTTGGAAGAGCCTGGAACAAGAGTTCGTGGGATCGATATCGGGTTGTCACCGTTTCCTATGCGGCCGCTGACTGGAATCTTTTCAAACGATTCAAACGTACCGTTTCCGTTGGCGTCGAGCCAAGCATTGATAAACGCCGGTCGAGAGTTTGTGATGCCTTGAACATTGACAATGATGGAACCACCAAAGGATGCCGTCAACGGTAGTATCGTGACACCATCATCGGTATCCAAGTCGATGACTCGAGCGTCGGCATCTGCAGTCACCGTCGGTCCGAGCGAGAACCCGGGTACGACAACGTGGGTTGGGCCATTGCTCGATTTCTTGCTTGGATACAGCGGATCTGCTGCATCGCCGTAATCGAGGCCCTCACCTAAGAAAATCGTAACGAAGGTTTTGCCATCAATCTCCGATGCACGCATGGCATTGCCCGCTAGGTCGCGGACTCCATTGACTGGGAATGCCCCCAAGCCTGCGACGCCACGCGCGCCTTCGATAAGGATCGTCGAAGCGAGCTGGGTTAACTGCACGCCTGGCAAGTTGCTGGCAGCAATCCTGTCGAGAAGCACTTTGGCTGCCTGTGAAGCAGTCAGAATCTGAGAAAGATCTAGCGTAACGGGGATCGTCGCTGGTCGCCCTGCGACACCAACGACCTTGAGTACCGTATTGGTGGCTTGAATTCGCAAATCGGCCTGTGCCCCAATCTCAATTAGCCCGCCTGTCGAAGCCTTGGCAGAAAGGCCCAAGCTGGTTCCATTGATCGCGTTGACAATTGCAGCAGCAAGACTGTCCGTTGAGCCTGAATTCAATGGAACGGCTATGTTGTTGATTCCAACACCGCCATTGTCATCGAGTTCGAAAACCAGCGTTGTGTCCCCTCGCTGAATCGAAAAAGTTTGACCGTCAGCGACGCCAGCTGGCAGTCCGTTTGCAGTTGGAATCTGCAGTCCATATGCTGGGGTCGTTCCGGCGCGACCCGAAACCAAGATCCGACTGTCCACAGCAATAAACGTAACCGGAGTGCTGCCCAAAATTTGCAGCTCATTGCCTCCAATGACTTTGACGGAAAGGTTGAGTCCGAGGCTTCCAATGGCCGTTGCGACTTTCTTTGCCAGGACCGTAGCTGGATCCTGAGAATCGATCAGGATTGGAATGTTGTCTGATCCAACAACAGCGTTATTATCGAATTCAAAGGTCACTCGACGGAATCCGTCATCGACACGGAAAATTGTCCCGTCGACGGCGGTTGTAGTAAATCCGTCTGCCGACGCAGGAACCTTGAGCCGTATTCCCGTATCCAGTTCAAAAGTAGTGTTTGTACCGGCCGTATCCAAGATCGTATACGTTGTGCCATCGACGATCTGCTTCGGAGCAACTAAATCGATTGAGGATTCGTTGGTGTTGATGAATCGAATTTGGTAGACCGATTCACTATCCCAAACACCTGACAATGGTGTCAAGCGAACGATGTTATTCGTTGGATCAAACCCGAAACGGTAATCCAAACTCTCGACCAAAATCTTACCGTTTTGGTAAAGCAAAACGGAATTCCGAGTGACCGTCTTGGGGTTGACCCCGGTGCCCTCTGACTTGTTTCCCACTTGCGATGAATCAAGAATCTGAACATCGAAATACGTTAGGGTCCGATTGGTCAATTCAACGATTCCAATGGCGGGATTTGCGTCCTCACCCAAGGCATCGTTGTCAAAGGGATGAATGGCAATGGCACTCGGACCGACAAAGTCAGCGCGATCTGCTGCACCTCGATCTTTGAAAATCCCCTCACCAAGTCCAGGCGGGGTTTCTACGCTCGGGTCATCCACTCGCAATAGACCATTGATGTCTGTCGATGGAGCAATAATCGGTGATGCAGCAAGTCCAAGCGGCTGTTTGACCGAAAGGAGCGCTGATCGGTCCACCAAGGTATCGATGGTTGCGTCGATCGCAGGGGAGTTTGAAACGGGATAAAGATTTCGGGAAGCTGCATCCATAAACAATGGAACAGTGATAGGGGCCGTTATCGGGAATTGACCGAGCGAGGCCGATCCGGTCGTGTTTGCAGTGTTTCCCTGGAATAACGTTGCGCCGACAACCGTCGTGGTACTAGTCGAATCTACAAAAAGACCAGAACTATTGTTGGCAACTATATTGTTAAGAATGGTGGGGCTTGCATTTCCTCCTACCCGAATGCCTGTACCACTCGGTGCGGAGCTCTGTCCGGGTCGACTTGAAATCGCTCCGACTGCGTCGATGTCAGCGCCTACGGAGTCCCCGGTAAATGCGCCTTCGTTGACTAGATCGGTTAATCGGACAAAATAAAGCTGGCTGAGCGAGTTGAACCCGAAGGCGTCCAAGTCAATATATCGGCTGACAAAGGAAGCGAATCCGACCGAAGTATAATTCACTCCATCCGAACTCACTTCGACACGTACTTGTTCAGGCGAGCCAACTTCGTACACCGCAAGATCCGCGCGGGGATCGTCCGAGCCAGTTAGAATATTGTTCGTAAACTGAACAACTAAGCTCCCACCGCGTCCAAGCGAAACTACCCCTTGGCCAGCAAGCGGTTCGCCGATTCCCGTGTAGTCAGGAATGCCAATTGCATTGCTTGAAACCTGCAAGCCAGCAATTGGCACTGGTCCTCCGCCGGCACGCGGATTGTAGCTCCGAATCGAGTCCGCAAAGGAAATCGATCCGACGCGATAAAAATCGTCGCCAAATGTTGCTGCTGGCGGTGTCGCGATCTCCGTCACCGTGCCGCCAAGAATGGTGTTGTTGACTATTCGAGCGAACGGAACAGGGGCCGCTGGTACGTTGCCCGTTGCAATGTCCCCAACTATGTTGATTCCGCCCCCAATGTTTCCAACCAATTCATTATTAACAACCACGGCGCCCGGTATTAATCGTTGGTTATTCAGCGTTATGGTGTTTCGAACCGAGCCGGGATTCGGCGAATTGGAAATAGGATCTCTTGGATCGGCTTTCAATGTGATTCCAAAACCAGCAGAATTCGACACTCGCGAATTTTCAACGACGACTTGCCCCTGCTCACGCGGAGTGTTTCGGTCGCCTTCGAGCAGCAGCGACTGGGCTACACCGACCGAACTTGGAAGGGTTACGGTGATCGTACCAACAAGTGAAATTTGGTCCGTGTTTTGACCGGTCAGACTTCCATCGCTTGATATCGCGGAAATGCGGAGCAGGCCTTGAACGGTCGATGCGTTGATGAGGTCCCGAACGCGAGCAGCGATTACATTTCCTGACTCGTTCAACGCACTATTGTACGGTACTGGCAGATTGCCCGGTCGTACGCCCCTCGAAGGTGAATTAGGTAACAACGAAAGGTCGTCAAACTCCAGAGTCACCGAATTGATTCCGTCATTCAATACGATAGTCTGTCCGTCAGCGATCTTGAACGAACCGTTGAACTTAACTGTTTGCGATCGCGATTGCTGCTGGTTTGGCTCAAAACTGGTGACTAATTTTAGATGAGTATCTTGGCTTGGCAAAAGCGGTTGACCATAGTCTTGACCGCCTCGGATTTCAAGTTGGTACGGACCGACCAAAATTTCGCTTCCGGCAGATGGTACTGAAACAAAGTTTGTATCAACTCGTGCGCCTGTTACAGTCTCCCCTCGCTCGGCTAGACCGATGATAAAGTCATCGAGGTAAAGCCCTTCGAAGGCATTGTTTTGAGCTCTCGTAGCGGACGGCAAAAACGCAGTACCGTATTCTGAAAAACGATCTTCTGCGCGTGGTGTCGAGACGCTGAATGGTCCTGCAGAACTTACTGTTAGCCCCGTAACATCGATGAAGTTTCCGCGTTGTTTGTAAGTCGCATAGCCATCCAATCCGCCGGCCAAAGCACGTTCCATTGCCTGTGCAACCTGTTGGGCAACCTCTGCTTCGGTCATGGATTGTTGAATATAAACTGGCACGTTCGAGCTATTGCTAAGTCCCGATTGGCCAATCAGGCTTAATGGCGAATTGACGGGTAGAGTGATCGCCCCCGCACCGTCTGCTTGGATGCGATTTCCGACGATTGAAAAATTGAGACGAGGAGACACATCAACCGTTAAATCATAAGGTCCCTGCGAACCGCCAATAGCGCCACTGTTCGCAACGTTTGGGTTGTACCGAGTATTAGAAGAGCCTGAAACTCCAAGATAGAAACGCCCTGACTTCGGAACATTAAACAGAATTCTTGAATCGCGAGTTCCGCCGAAGTCGTTGTTGGAAGCAACTTCATTTCCGCTTGCATCAAACAATCGCAAGAACGGATCCAATGAAGATCCGCCAGCAACCGTGGTCGACGCGGCGGTCAACACGACACTCGAGCCTGCCTCCAAATTCAATTGGAACAAATCGATATCGCGATCCACCCCAGTCAGCAAGTTTGGATTGTCACCGATAGCCCCAACTCCAGTGACTCGAATCGCTCCCCCTATGACTCCAATTGGAAGCGCTTTGTCAATAGTATCTGATCCACCCGAAGGGTCAGCAAGATTCGCGGTTTGATTTGGCTTGGGATAGGTCGCTGTGCTGATCACCGCGAAAATCGACTGAGCCAAAACTTCAGGTGAATCGGTAGCATTAAAACGTATGACATTGCCCGCGGGTGCAGTTCCAACGCCGTTCCAAAATACGAAGTCCAATCCAAGCACGTTGAATGTATCACCATTGGTTACATTGGCGCCCGATGGGATGACTAACGAGTACCCTAACTCAATTTCGAATTGCTTGCCGCCAACCGTAAAGGTTTGCCCGTCGCTCAATCGATTGCCAGCGACAACTCGCATTTCCAATCCGCCACCGCGTTGCGTGCCGTAACCCATACTACCAGCGGTGCTGAACTCAAATCGCAATTTTGCGTCTTTA
The DNA here is from genome assembly GCA_043757445.1 of Pirellula sp. Classification (GTDB taxonomy): domain Bacteria; phylum Planctomycetota; class Planctomycetia; order Pirellulales; family Pirellulaceae; genus JBKCUI01. The sequence goes on from JAYVPJ010000124.1 coordinate 38,819, forward strand.
CTGCCAGCTAATATTGCGAGATCGACCCTAGCTTGCCGCCACGCCCTGCCGGGTGCCGTAGTGGAATTCGTAAGGTTGTTGGTGGTTTTTTCAACCACTTTGTCCGGGTTTAAAAGAATTTCATTTGGATCCGAGTTGTTCGTCGTTAGTTGATGCCAAACACCAGCGTCATCCGCCCCAAAAACGCGGAACGAGTCCGTCATCAAAGCATTGTTAAGCGATGTGCCATCATCATTGTCCATGAAATAGTTGAAGTACAAGGTTGGAACATCCTGTACTGTCATTCCAGCCAGAGAGAACGATTGGCTCTCGAGAACACCTAATGCACCGCCTGCGAAATTGTAGGTGTTCTGCACCGCCTCATTTCCAAACTTGGGGGTGGTCAAAGGGCTATTGGCAGTATTGAACGTGGCGTTGCTATGTGGGTTGCCAGTAACGGCATTGAACGGATTTTCAAATCCAAAATACCAACTGGTATCCCCGGTATTCGGGATATCGCTCAAATCGTTAGGAGTATTGATTCCATGACCTGCGTCGGTACCGCGTTGCGTGGTCTGGTGCCATAGGTTGAAGTCGAGATTCGAAAACGCCAAACCATTGACACCAGAAATGCCTGATGCAATAGACGACTGCCCGTTTGCAAAGACATTCTGCAGTTCTCCGCTGGTGTTAAATGCATAGACGGTTCCATTCAAATCGGTGCCGAAAAGTAGGTTTGCATAACGACCGCCGTCGAGGTTGCGCGGCCCCGCTGTCAATGCATTGAATCGGATTCCAAGCAACTGATGGGACGTCGTAACGTACGTACCGATAGCGCCTGCACGGTTGGTTGCTAATTCACCGCCGGTAACGCGATACAAACCACCGAGGTCGCTAACAGCGTAAAGGTTGGGCCCAATACTTGCGACGCCTCGAACCAAGCCGCCAGGTGCCACCCCTACCAATCGAGAACTGCCAGTGGTTGCGGTGACCTCTGCCCCAACAAGCTGAACTAGGTTTCCGTTGGCAACGGCGGACAGTCCTGCGAAGCCTGCGCTGGCTATGGTTTGAGCAAGCCGAACCGCGATCGTTTCCGCAGTATCACCCGCTAAGAAGTCTACGGGAATACGGCCGCTTCCAACGGTTCCGCTAGAGCCGACATCCGTTGCAACACCTCGCGATACGAGAGTTCCAAAAGAACCTGTCGTCGCTTTGCCAAAGTTGAGGCGATTTCCGTCAAACCCGATCTGAATCGTTGAGGGCACGGCTTGACGAAGAGCTTCGACGAACTGCTCATTGGTCATGGACTGGGAGTAAAAAACCGGTCGGAAACCGGCTGGAACCGTAGATACAGCGCTCGTTTCGATCTGGTAATTGACACCGTCTATGATAAACCGATCGCCGTTATTTAGCCGCCTCGGTGGGCTCGCGTTTGGAGCAAAGTTAAGAATCAATTCCGGGCCAGAATTGAATTCGAAAGTTACGAAAGTGCTCGGGAAAGCCCTGAGCGTGACGGTATCTCCATCTCGTATCAATGATCGCGTGGATGCTCCAACCTCAGTTGCTTCGGTGACCGCAACGGCACTTGCAAAGGTACCCGGAGAAGCACTTGTTTGGATGAATCCTCGCTCCGTTACACTGGTGCCAGCGCCTCGTATGATGTCTGGTGGATCAGGTGTTCCGGTCGTGATAATATTGAACGCGTTGTCTAAAGCTGGAAAGCTAATCCCGGCCCCAGTGTTTGGATCGAATCGATAAAGAATGTTGTTCACATATTGAGCCCCAATTCCGCCTTGGCGGTTGGCAACGAGGAACCCAGTCTCTGCACCTTGGAAATCTGCAAAGGTAAGGGCTTCCACATCCATTCCAACATTCTCAACGGCCAACGCGATGGTCACAGTCGGCGGTGTTCCTGCGGTGACCGTAGTGACAAGCCGAGAGGTCACGTTGTTGAAGTTTCCAACAACAGCGGTTGCTCCTGTCCCAGAGTTGACGTTGATGTAAGCCAAGTTGGCGTCGCCTACGCCCTGCTCAAGACTTCGAAAACTGCGGATGTCGCCATTGGGACGCATCGCAATATCTCGCAAATCCTCAGTATTGGCCCCAACGAAGTTGGTCGCCGCCCCCGTGAAAGAATTTCCGATGAGTACTTCGGATGCTTTGAGACCTGCGTCTCTGTTAAAGTACAAAGGCACATCGCCTAACTTGTACTCCACTCTCGAAGACTGAGGCAGGAATGATGGTGTGATTGGAGCTTGCGCGGCAGCGCCACGCCGATCGTTACCAATGCGATCCTCAACGATGTACCGGCCGCTGTTAACCGGCTGAACACGAACGCCAGAATCGTTCTGAGTACCAACTCTATTGAGCCGATTCGCTATTACCGATGGGACCTGCGTTCGGTTGGTCAGCGCCAAAAAGTACCGTCCGGCAGGTAGCTCTACCGAACCAATAAAGGGATCCAATGAACCGGTTGATCCACGCCCCAAGTCTGTATTATCGGCTCCGCGCGCAGCCGCTGCTCTGTCGTCCAGGATGTTGCTGTTCTCACCGAACTGGACCAATCGACCAGTCGAATCAAACAGGTACATCGACATGTCCGCTCGGCCAATTCCATCGGCGTAGTCTACGTCAAACACAGTCGAAAGGTACTTTGCCAACGGACTGATGAGCGATTGGTAGTCGATCGAAAAAGCGAACCAATCGACATCCGTATTGCTGCTTAACGTTCCCGACACCGAAACGGTTTGTCGATCGCTCTGAACAATGTTGCCAAGTTCCTGCGCGTTTGCAAAGACATCGTTGTTTGTAATCTGAACTTCGGCCGTCTCTCCAACAAGCGGGGAATGCCTTGGCACGCCGGACAACGTGATTCCGCTGGCAGCGTAACGAACGTCGGCGAAGCTGATTGAGGAGCCTGGGAATTCTTGAGCTTCACCGAGTCGGATCTGCAACTGATACGATCCTCGCGACAGGCCCTGGCCAACCGACGAGGGATTGCTCAGGGATGGTGTACTGGCGGCTTGACCTGGCGATTGATTGCTACTGCGAACGCGCACATGATACAAAGTTGCTTGATCCGATTGGCCGGGCAAAACAATTCGCATTCCCCCATCTTTTGGATTGGTTCCAAAGTCGTCCCTGGCCTCGCCTCGCGATGACTTAGGGACTTGGATCAGCGACCCCTTGCGCAACGGATTTACACTATTACCCGACAGAGTTGAGTACAACGGATGGGTTGAGGGTTGTGTTTCTTCCAAATACGAATCGTCGGACAGTGCGAGGATCGTTCCATCCGCAGCCACCAACTCTACTACGGAATCGAGTCCAGATGAAGAACGATCGATATCGAGCCAAACTTCGGTTCCGCCATTGGCCGTAAAGCTGAATACGTCGACATCGCTCGGTTTGTTGAGAGCCCCTTGGACCTCAAAGCCCAGTCGGGCATTTTCATCGCCGCTCGTAGCCACCTTTGCAAGCTGGCCAAGGAATTGCGAGGTGGATGGCGAATCGTTGGATGCTGGAGAACTAGCCCGAGCAGACTCTCGTTCCGACATGGAAGCAAAGTTCCTATCGTTGCTGTAAGTCGTCAGCCCCACGCCCTTCCAGTCACCTGGCTGCCCAACTCCGGCTCCAGCTTGTCCGATGAAAGTGTTCACTAAGGCCGAGCCAAAGCTTTGAGTTATCAAACCTCCCGCCGAAATCTGTTCGATGTCTCCGGCAATCCCATTGGTCGCGAACGATAGATCAATGTAGTCTTCCTCGGTTGTCCCAAAGGCAAATGCCACACTTCCGCCGAGTTCGGTCCTATATCCACCTGAACCGTTGCCTTTGTAAACTCGCGTTTGATTGTCGAGGGCTAAGAACGGAAAGGCTTTTGTCGAATCTTGAATGGTGGATTCGTAAATCCCGTTGAGAATGATTCCTTGAGCATTGAGGCGATCTTTCAGATCCTGTTTGTTTTGCGGCGAGATCTCGTCGCGATCTTCATTCGTTACCAAGATCGCGTACTTGGCCGCTCCCGGTCTGTATGCGTAGTTGTTTAAGGTGTAGTCGATGGCAGCCCAGCCGTCTTCCGTATCTCCGTCGACAACTAAGTTTGCATTGGCCGCGACTCCATATTCAGTTGCCGTTCCAAACAAATCGCCATTTCCCCCAACCGGAATGGATCGAGGCACTTGAGCAAAGTTTCCATAGCCAACGAGACCATAACGATTCCCGTTTACCGTTCCGACACCCGCTTTTTGGAATCCCGCTTCCAAATTTGCAATTAACTGTACGGAAAACTGCTGAGCAAATGTCATGGACGCCGATTCATCCATGATAACAATTACGTCAGCACCAATGGTCGATTGAGAGGAACAAGAATTGATGGTGTCCGTCTGCGCAAGCCCCTCAATGGTAAAGCCGGCACCGGCGGTGCAATCACTAATCGAGGTAAGTATAACGGGCGACGAAGGAGCACCGACTATAGAAACACTGCCACCAATACGATCGTTGATATCCAGCGGGACTCCAGTCGCAGTAAAGCCTGCGTTTGGCCCAAGCAATTTGACCACAAGACTTTGAGAGTTCTTACTAAGTAATTTTACTCCGCCGTACGTGTACGAATTTGAGGAGATAACCTCGTTTTCGAGAACGTGTACGATATCTGTGTCATCCCATACGCTTTGAGTGGTGAGGGTCTGCCCACGCACAAGCAGGCCGTTCATACCGTTGCGAGATAATCTATTCCCGGAAATGAGCGGTCCTTGATTTTCTATGAAGTCTTCCGTCAAACCGATTTCACCCGACATGCGTCCATGGTCGTTAACGAGATCGGAGTTCAATGAATTTACGTCGATACTGATAGCAGCACTGCTGTTATCGCTCATGCGATTATTGATGATGATCGGTTGAGCCCCACGGACAAAAACCGTCCCTGGCGAATTGGTTCCTCGCCCCACCCGCGTTGAAGACGTCGAGGTCTCGTTGCCTGCATCATTGTTTTGCAGACGCGAGTTTGCCAGTCGGAAATCTGCTTGGTGAACTTCGATTGCGTTGAATGAAGCAAATCCCCCTTCGACTCTCGTTGTCCCACCGGCATAAGAAAGCCGATTGTAATCCAACGAAGCTGAGCTCCCCTGCCCGACAAAAATGCCCCCCCAGTCGCCCTTATTAGCGGTTCGAGTTCCTTGGGTATTGGCGGTATCAAACGTCCCACCAAATCCATATCGATTGTCGTTGAGACTAGTCATCACTATCGGTAAAGAGGCTGTGCCTTCAGCGATGAGCGTGCCGCCGTCGCTCAGCTCAATACGGGAACCGCGAAACTTGAGAATAGCACCTGCATCGATCACCAAACCACCGTCCAACCGTGAACGCACCTTGATGGTCAGCGGGACCAAAGCACCGCCTGTTTGACTACCATTGTCAACGAATGTATTTGCGACTGCGTTAAGTTGAGAGACTAGTCTGTACGTTCCAGCCCCGGTTGCGTCACTGCGATAAAGTCTTCTAGCTACATAGGGCAATCCGCTGCCGACGGGTGGTAAATTGGCCAAAGAAATCGAGCTGTTCGCAACCACGCTTAAGGAAGATGTTGGGATCGATGCCAAACTTTCGTTCCCAGCCGCGTCTACGTAAACCAATCGATAATTGTACGTGCCAGCCGCAAGCGACCCGCCCGCTACTGCGATAAGTGTCACAACCGTCGTCGGCGGGGAAGCGGTATCGATGATGCCACCACCTGGTTTACCAGAGATGACCAAATTTTCGCCGATCACGTAGGGTATATCGATATCATCAAATCGGGCCGAAACGCTAATTGTCTCCAATGTCTCAGCCACGCCAGTCTTTGTCTTGACGAACAAACCATTGATAGTGTTGTTGATAACCTTATTGCCATGGATATCCGGTCCTACGCGATCGTAGTCAGGAATAAAGAACCCGTTTGCTTGCGATCGAGGATCTAGAAAGTCATCTTCCTTAAAGCTATTGGGGGTCGCCGCCAACGCCGCATCGGCGCTGAGAGTGATCAAGTTGTTGTAAATGGATGGACGCGAATCGACCATGTGGATCGGAGTAATGATTTGTGAAAGACCGTCTACAACTACTTGACCGCCACCGAACCGAATATCCGAATGAATCACCGAGTTTAAAAACAATCCGTTACGCTCTTTATCCGCTCGGGTTTCATCGCTTCCGTCGATTCGATTTCTGAAGTCAATACCGCCCCAATCGCCTGGCGCAGCAGCGGGCGGAGTTCTATCAGGATTGACCCCAATTCCTACTGTATCATTAATCGAAGTAACGATCACTTTGGCATCGGGTATTCCAAGCAACTGAAGTGTTCCGCCGCTTCGATCTACACTTACTGTCGAACTACCTGCACTTATTCGAGCACGTCCCATTTTGATAATGGCGCCGGCATCGATCATCACCGTAACGTTCTTTGGAACATCAAATGTTGAACCGTCAGCCAGAGCAGCACCGAATCGATTGAACCCGATTTCGTACGCACGATTGGTCGTGTTGCCGAGAATGCGCACCGTAACCGCGCGATTCCCTGTGGAATCGTTTCGCGTAACATTGCCTGCGTCTACCAATGCGGCGGCAATCGAGGTGTAGGGGCGAGCCAGAGTTCCGTTGCCATTTGCTGCAGCTGTCTTGTCAACCCAAACCGTGTATGCAGACGTGTCGGGCGTACCAACAACGACAGTAGCTCGATCCGGCCTAGTAGGCACAAACCAATAGTTAAACACGCCGCCGGGCCGGCCATTTCCATCTCCATCAATGGGCGTTGGCGAACCATTTACGTCCACCAAAGTAGACGCAGCCGGTGGCTTGTAGTCGATTCGCAACTGGTACTTGCCTTCCGACTTGCCACCCAAGCCAGAGTCTTCGATTTTTGGATCGTATGACGTATTGCCCTTGGCGCTTACTCCCACGATGTAGTCGCCACCACGAACGAAATCCAATGAAATACGAGGGTCTTCGCTAAAATAGTCCTCGTTGGCTGCAATCTCTATCCAATTAGGAGCAGCTGTAGTTCCATCATTTCGGTACAGACGCAACGACGCGTCCAGCAAACTGGAATCAGCTTGACGTTCAGCTGCGATTTGCAACTGTAGTCGACCACCCTGCGATGGAATCGCGAATCGATACAGGTCGATGTCCTTGCCTTCTGGCCTCAGCACGAATTGACCGTGGACAATATCGGCATTTCCAGGAAACACTTGTTCAATGGTCGGATCGGTGATCGGCGAATTGTTTTGAACAGTCGCTTGTGGAAACTCGTCTGCACTCCCGAGGCCGAGCAAAACACCGATTCCACGCATGAACGACCTAAAGAGTTCCGTGCCAAACACGTTATCGTCGGCTGTGTTGAAGTCTTGGCTATCGATTATGACTGCAGACTGGACAGGATTCGTTAGGAGAGGACCCGCAGCATAGGTCAAACCACCGGGGCGATTGGCTTCGACCGTTGTGAGCGACGTTGCGGAATTGATCGCTTGCATGTCACCGACCGCAATCGTAAATCCGAGGTTATCGCTTTCGGTAAAGCGAACTCCAAGGTAGCGCTCGTACAACGACATCACTTGCCGAACCATGTACTTTTGTTGGTCGGTGATCGTGTTTAATTGAACGCTTTGGTTGGCCGTTCCTAGCTGCTGTGAGAAGTTGTAGCTGATGACTGCAATGCCGTCTGTGTCGACGCGAGTAACATGGTGCTCGTAGCGATTGTCTCGATTGCCTTGCTCGTCATTTGCGCCAGGGTAGTCGAGTGTATAAGAACTTGTGTTCTTGATCTCGGAGTTTACGATGGCTGCCTTCGCTCCAGCCCCAGCCAGCCACCCACCACCTAAATCGGTAGCATTGTTAAATCGACTGCCTGGATCGACTGCCGGATTGATAACGGTAACGGGCGACGTGGTTGGCGATTCGCTATTGCCGATCCTCAATCGCATGGCTGCAATTGGAAGGGCTTCGCTGGTAGACGGATCTACGAATGCATCAATGTTACGATTAAAGGTCAAGGCCACACGGTTTAAGGCTGCATCGTAACTAACCGAGGAGGGTCGAAACGCAATATCGTCCAACCCGCTTAACGAGTTTCGTGTGTAAACAAGCTGATAAAACTCGGGCTTCACCGCTTCAACAGTGTTCAAATCGTCATTGTTGAAGTAGACATAGATTTGATTTCGAAGCTGGGTCAATGTTCCATTTGCTGCACGGATAACAGGTTGCGGTACGACTGCTTGAATGGTAGTACCCAGATCCAAATCAAATCGAACGCTTTGATTAACTCCACCGTTGAACGGAAGTCCGGACGCATTGCGAAGCGCAAATGGACCGTTGCCCAAAATATCGATGAGATAAAAATCGTCTGGAAGTGCTTCTGCAAACCGGATCACGACTTCGCGATTTGTATCGCCAAAACCCACGTACGCTGGAGTAATCGAAACGTCATCGCTTGAAACGAGAGTCAGCAATAAGGGCGTGGAAAAATTGCCACCAATTCGAGCTGACGGTGAACCACTAATCAATCTTGCCTGCAAAATAAAGGCAGCTTCAGGCGAGTTGTTAACTGCGTCAATGACTTCTTGAACGGTGGTCAAGAACCTAGCATTGCGGTTCACTTCTACCCGAACCGTCTGCCCGCTGACCGTTACGATTGGCGTCAGTTGTCCGGCGAAATCACGCGACGTAAATTCGACTCGACTGTTTGAACCTGCGTTTCCCGGCCGCGTCGATAAAAATTCCACTTGGAGTGTATTGCTGCCCGAATTCAAATTCGTAGAAACACGAGCTGCATCCGCACCTTGCAAAGTCACAATGCGTCCCACAGGAACGGTGTCTGCAACTACGGTGCTTTCAACTCCGCGAAGCCGTTTTACCAATACTTTCGATGCTACCTGCACATCCTCGGACATGCCGCGGATCAAATCCGAAGCGGTGGTCTTACTTCCAGCAAGGGTGTTGACGTCGATGTTGATTCGGCTCCCCTCGACGCTCAAAATCGGCCAACTGGCAGGCTTGCCCGGAATGCTCGATGATCTTGCGGTTTGGGTGAATCGCAGCTCAAGTCCATTGCCTTGCTGGCCAGGCAACGAAGCGCTAAAGTCCAGTACAACTTGTCCGTTTGTTCCCAAATCGGTGCTGAGGTAGGAGGTTTCCAGTATTCCGTCCGCTCCTGCCCTCTTCACCTGGATACCAGAGAGAGTTTTCACGTCCAACGCAGCGATATCATCGAAGCGCAGCACGATCTCGCGCGGACTGACGTTCAATACAGTCGCGTTTGCACCTGTACTACCCAACGAAATTACGGATCCTTCGTTCGGCTGAACACCTACCAGCTGTGGTCCAGCTGCCATTAGGTGTCGAGCTTCTAAAGACTCCAAAAGCGATTGACGGACATGAAGCTGTTTGCGCTTCTTTCCTCGATCTTTTCGGGGGATGTTGTTGGAATAAGAACCACTTCCGAAACCGACGGTGGTCATCGACAAACCTCAATCAGGTGCCATAAACGAGGGCCAAAACAATAAGCGACACGACAGCGGGCCGCAAATTCGAGTCTAATTCAGCTCGCAAGCATTGCAACGAATCAACCGCAGTAAGGGACGACTTCGTGGAGTGCGAGTCGTTTTAAATCCATTGCTTGCGGTCGGTTTGGTTGAATAACCATCACAATCGACACAATTGAATGCAACGCTTGGAGGGGGGTTGTGCCGTAAAAGTTCCCCGTAGAGGCGCGATGTGCTGCTAATCCCAAAAAACTGCAAACAAGATGGACTTTTTGATTTTTTCGACCTTCAATGCCGGCAATAACTGCGATATTTGGACAATCCGCTCGCTCCCAAGGTCGCTCCCAAAGTTTTACCGAGTCTTCGTTCGAACACCGTAAAAGGGCTCAAAAATTGGCCCCGAGTCTTTCGGAGATTCCCGGACGAGAATACAAATTACAATCGCGGAGTCGGCAGCCTTCGCGTCTCTTACTCCAGTAATCTTGTTCACTGGATTCGCTTTCCTTATCGCTATCCCATCGAAAAAATGTTTCAGTCGCTCCAAGAAGGCCTTCAAGTCGCTTTTCAATCGCTTCGCGGCAAAGGAAAGCTCACCGAATCCAACATGCGAGATGGCTTGGCCATGGTTGAAAAATCCATGGTCGAAGCGGACGTAAATATAGACGTCGTTAGAGAATTCATGGCGGATGTATCGGCCGCAGCCGCTGGCAGACGCGTTCTACTGTCACTGCGTCCAAACGAAGAACTTATAAAAATCGTTTATGAAGAACTTGTCTCCCTTCTTGGACCTGTCGACAACTCCATTCCGATGCGGCGTGGAGAATTGACGACTATTATGATGTGCGGACTGCAAGGAGCGGGGAAAACTACCACTTGCGGAAAACTCGCACTGTTGGTCAAAGAGAAGAAACTAAAGCCGTTCCTAATTGCAGCCGACTTGCAACGGCCAGCAGCGATTGAACAGCTGCACGTACTCGGAACCCAACTTGGCGTCGGTGTTTTTAGCAAAGCCGGCGCTAGTGATCCCATCGCGGTCTGCCGGGAAGGGCTAGTGGCAGCCAAAGCTGCCGGCGCCGATGTCGCCATCTTCGATACGGCCGGACGATTAGCAATCGACGCCGAATTGATGGAACAGTTAAAGCAAATCGATAAGCTAATCGCACCTCAGCAAGTGTTTTTGGTAGTGGATGGAATGACCGGCCAAGACGCGGTCAACAGCGCAAAAGCCTTCAATGAAGCTTTGTCACTAGACGGCGTCATTATGACCAAGCTCGACGGCGACGCTCGAGGCGGCGCTTTGTTGAGCGTAAAAGCGGTCACACAAGTTCCGATCAAATTCATCGGGACGGGCGAACACATGGATGCCCTTGAGCCTTTTAGGCCAGAAGGCATGGCCAGTCGAATCCTTGAGATGGGGGATATCCTCGAGGTTGCCCGCGAAGCCCATAAGTTAATCGACGAAAAGGAACGCAAACAGCTCGAAGAACGGATGTCCAAAGGGATTTTCACCCTCGGCGACTTTCGTGACATGATGCAAAAGCTCCGAAAACCAGGCCTGATGACCAAAATGCTTACGCTCATGCCGGGTATGGGCGACCTTTCGAAGATGATGGCCAACGCTGATAGCGACAAAGAAATGCGGCGATTGACTGGTATCGTCGATTCCATGACCCCGGAGGAACGAAAAAACCCAAAAGTTATCGATCCATCTCGCAAGAACCGAATTGCCGCAGGTTGCGGTGTGCAGCCAAACCAGGTTAGTGACTTGGTGAAACAGTTTGAAATGCTGGCTCCAATGTTGCAGATGGCCACCTCGGGTAGCATGGGAGACAAAATGAAAATGCTCCAGCAAATGCAGGGTATGGTGGCAAACAATCCCAACAACCCAATGGAGGGAATGAAAATCAAACAAAGCACCGGCAAACGTCTTACCCCAAAAGAACGGGAAAAGATGCAAAAGGAACGGGAAAGACTTCTGCGAAAGAAAAAACGTGGCTAGGTTGCCTCCAAATCGAAAAATCGTTGAAATACGCCTCCACATGCATTGGATGAGACGTTATCATTTCGACCCTAGCATACTTCCATTTCACGGAGAATTAGCACAGTGTCGGTTCGTATTCGAATGAAGCGTTTGGGCAGAAAAAATCGCCCGTTTTATCGTCTTTGCGCCATCGATCAACGTTGCCCACGCGACGGTCGAGTCTTGGAAGAACTTGGACATTATGACCCGATGTGTAAAGAGACCGATGCGCGTGCCATCCTCAAAGGTGAACGTATCGACTATTGGATCAGCGTAGGTGCACAACCCAGCGAAAACGTTCAAGTACTGATCAAAAAGTATGGGGCAAAGGGAACGCACCTCCAACAACAAGCCGATGCGCTCGCACGAATCGGTCGGAGTGTCAAACAGCCTGTTGCTGCCACTTAAATGCGTGCGGTAAGTGCGAGGGTCTTCGGTCTGTCATGACAATGCGACAGGCTGGAAGCCTACTCCACCTTTTTTGGGCCAGTGTTACACGGTCCAAGCGGCCTTGCTACTGACAGTTTTCTGTCTGCCGATCGCCCTGCGTAAGAATTGCGAGATCGCATACAACTAACCTGTCACGGACCGTCCCAGTGCGATTTGATATCATCACGCTTTTTCCGTCCATCTTTTCGGGGTATTTGACTCAAAGCCTTCTCGCCAAGGCGATTGAACGTGGCTTGGTTGAAATCCATATTCACGATCTCCGTGATTGGTCTACTGACCACAAGCACCACAAAATCGACGATCGTCCCTATGGCGGCGGACCCGGGATGCTCATCTGTGTCGATCCTGTTGTTCATTGCGTCGAAGCAGTTCAGAAAATGATAGCTCAGACAGGCGTCGTCGTCATGCTAACCCCTCAAGGTGACAAGCTTGACCAAAGACGCGTTGAAACGCTCGCTCGGTATGAACGCATGATCTTGCTTTGCGGCCGCTACGAAGGCTTTGACCAACGGGTTGTCGATATCTTAAATCCGAGCGAACTGAGCGTAGGCGACTACGTATTGAATGGCGGTGAAGTTGCTTCGATGGTCGTTGTGGATTCAACAGTACGCTTAATACCCGGCGTCCTGGGAGATGAGCAAAGTAGTTGGGACGATTCTTTTTCTCGCGGCAACCGTTTGTTGGAATTCCCTCAATACACACGTCCTCCCGAGTTTCGTGGACACTCTGTGCCCGACGTCTTGCTCAGTGGCGATCACAAGCGAATCGCCGATTGGCGAACAGAGCATTCTAACAACAAAACACGGCTTCGGCGCAGCGACTTGTTCGATAATGAAAACCGGTAATCCGTTGGAACCGACGTTAACGCAGCAGACCAATGGTAACACTTCGCCGCCGGCGCGATTCACTTGGTACGCTTTCCATTCATCAATCACAACGCTTCCGTTCAAGACTGAGTATGTCGTTGGCAATACGTTAGGGTTTCTGAAGTGGATTCTCAAGGGCCTCATGCGATGAATTCTCACGAAGCTTCCGTTAGGGTTCAATGTGGCGTTGCCTAACAAGTATCGGCTGAATAGCCCTAGCGATTTCGGCACCAAGTATTTCAGCGGAATGCTCTCCATAATGCCCCGACGCTTTCCAGTCGCTCTCATTATGTTCCAACGCTTCTCTAACATCTAGCGTAGGAATATTCTCTGGAACTAGGGTGCTTAGACGCCATGGCCCGACCATCTCTTTTTGGTTTGGAAGTGCTACAAGTTGCAGCACACAGCCTTTTGCGGCCATTTTTTCTTGTAATTCCGCGAGTAAATCGTTCGTGCCCTCATTTGGGATCGGACCATCGGCATACAATGTGGAAGCCATTTCATGAGCCGTCCCCGAAAGTTCCCACATTCGTTTCACCCCCGATGTCAAAATGACGACCACCGATTCAAATTCTCGGCATACACCGGCCAACGTGTAGCTTTGATAATAAAGTCGACCGATCCAACGCTGTGAAGCAGAGCTGTCGAGGATGACCACATCGTCGTTAAGTTGAAAAAGATCAGCGTCCATCTTGGGGATTGCGGTCAAGAACGGTTTGTGCAACGAGCGAAAATCGTCGTCGGTATACAAGAAAGCGATGGTTACACTAGGTCTAAAATCCGCGTCAAAAAATCTTTCGAATTTGGCTATATCACGCCTCAAATCAAATCCTGGCCACGAAAGTGTATGAACTCGGATTGGAATGTCGGAGTGTTTCGCAATTTGGTTAGCCAGAGATTGCTGCGACGTGAGGCCCATCGAAAATGCCATCGACACTCCACCTAACAAAACGATTTCCTGTTTCGGCTTTCCACCGAGAGTTTCACAAACAGGCCGAAGGCCATGTTCGTCCAGCTCTAAAGGAACGTGCCAAGTCTTGTCGAAATGGCGCATAGCTCCTCGATAGTTTGGACTAAAGACAAATCCCAATTCATCGTCCGGTATATGAATACGACCCTCGAACCACGTCGAGTAAAACAATGGGTAGGGGGCGATGAGCCGCAGAAAACATTCCGATGCGATCAGCCCCAAAACGACACAGATCAAACTGCTGATGAGCGTTGTTGCCGGGAATTGATTGCTGTTTTCCGATGATCGCATGTTCGATTTTTCAAAATTGAAAGTAAATAAACGGAACAGGACGGAATCCGACCGCTACGATGGACGCAATCAGAAATGTAAACGCGCCAACGCTGAGCGGAAGTGGCAACTGTAATAATACGAACTCCGTTTTGGCATTGGATTGCCACAAATGAAGTATCTGTATAAAAAGCAACGACGCCAGGACCGGAACTCCATAATAAATAGCTTGGTTATCCCAACCCAAGTTGAACCCGACCTGTGTTGCGAAATCAACTAGCTGACTATTGGTTTTGCATCGAAAGAGCACCCAGCCAATCAGCGTCAAGATAAAGGTGCCCGTAATGGCAAGGAACGTTTTGACCGGATGCGGCGAGGTTCCATCACCTCGTTTGACTTCCAACAAATGGCACCCGACTAGCAGCAAGCCTTGGTAAACTCCCCAGTAAACAAAATGCCAAGCCGCTCCATGCCAAAGCCCTCCCAGGATCATCGTCACCATCAGATTAAAATAGGTGCGCAGTCGACCATGACGACTCCCTCCGAGTGGAATGTAAAGATACTCTTGCAGCCAGGTCGAAAACGAGATATGCCAACGCCGCCAAAAATCCCGTGGACTCACGGCCAAGTATGGAAAATGAAAATTGCTCATTAGCTCGGTCCCCATCCACCGCGCCAGCCCGCGCGCTATTAGTGAATAGCCTGCGAAGTCACCGTAGATCTGGACCGCAAATCCCATCGCCGCAATGATTAGGACAATACCCGAATACGCACTCGGTTGATCGAAGACTTCGTTGACCATCGGTGCAATCGAATCGGCCAGGACAACTTTTTTGAAATATCCCAACACGATCATCTGCGAACCCTCACTCAGGTCCAAGCGAGTGATTGTTCTCTTCCGACGCAATTGCGGAATAAGATGACTAGCGCGTTCGATGGGACCGGCCACGAGTTGCGGAAAATAAGCGACAAAGAGCGCCAGCATCGGCAAGCTCCTCTCCGCCGGATACTTGCCTCGGTACACGTCGATGGTGTAACTCATTGTTTGGAAAGTATAAAAACTGATCCCGGCCGGCAGAATCAACTGCAATGTTGAGAAATGGGGTGTGAATCCAAAGTAGTTCAACAGACCCACCATGGATTCGATACCAAAATCGTAATACTTGAAGACAGCCAACATAGCCAGGTTGAAGCTCATGCTGAGCGCCAACCAGCGACGTTTCCCGGTCAAGGTTTGGCTGGAATCGATTCGGATTGCAGCCCAATAATCAATGACCGTCGATGCGATCAAAAGCGCTAAAAATCGCCAATCCCAAGCTGCATAGAAAATGTAACTGGCGACTAACAGTAGAGCGTTTTGCAGACGAAGCGATCTTCGCGACGCCAAATACAAAAAATAAACGACCGCGAAGAAAACGAGGAAACGGTAACTGTTGAAGTACATTCGAGGTTATCCGGATACGCTTTACCGTGAGAAACAGAGCCTGATATGCTGGGCAATGATAAGTCCGAAAGGCATTGAACGCGGCTAAGCAAAAAGCTCCGTTACCGCGATCCCTTTTCCATCTTCGGTTGGATAGAATGGTCGCCCTTCAATATCAAACGATGTCTTGGGGCTGATCCCCATGGCCGTGAATATCGTCGCATGAAGATCCATGACCGATATAGGATTCTCTATCGCAACAAATGGTCGCTGGACCGACGAAGCGCCGTAGAGAGTACCCTTGCGAATGCCTCCTCCAAAGAGGAGTACACACGATCCACCGGTAAAGTGACGATGCTGGCCATAGTGCTTCATCTCGCCGAGCTTTTCCACCGGATCCGTCGTCTGATCGTTTGCCGTCGACCCTGGCTTCCCTTCCATGATCATGTCCCTGCTAAACTCGCTTGCAAGGATCACCAACGTTCGATCCAACAGCCCCCTTTCCTCGAGGTCAAGAATGAGCTGTGCGATCGGTTGATCAATCTCCTTCTTCATTCGAGTCAGCGTCTCATGACCATTGGCATGCGTATCCCAATTCAAAAAGGGAACATACTCCGTGGTGACCTCAATAAAACGTGCCCCAGCCTCGACGAGCCGCCTTGCAAGGAGACATCCTTGACCAAAGTTTCCTACGTTATACCGATCAAAACTCCCCTTCGGTTCTGTCGTGAGATCGAAGGCGTTTCGGTCTGGCGAGTTCATCAATTGATATGCATTCTCCATCGACCGAAGCAGCGATTGCTGCTGAAAATCGCTCATCCATTCGCGGTGAGGATTCTGATCAACGATATGTTTGTATAGCCGATATCGATTTTGAAACCGATTCGCATCCATCCCCTTCGGAGGCCTGACTGACTGAGCTGCCTCCGAGGGAAAAGGGAGCACCATCGGTCCAAATTCACTCCCGAAAAAGCCTGCCGTCGTGAATGCCTTTAACTCCTCGGACTCCCCGACACCTTCGAGACGTTGACCTATGGAGATGAAGGGTGGAATGACTGGATTTCTCGGTCCCAGAACTTTAGCCATCCAGGCTCCGATATGAGGACAGGCAACAGTTTGAGGAGGAACATAACCGGTATGCCAGTGGTACTGATGCCTTGAATGGAGAATGCTCCCGAGATCGGGCAAGACGTGCGAGCGAATCAGAGTCCCGCGATCGAGTACCTTTGCAATCTGCTCCAACCCCTTCGTGATTTTGATGTTATCAACCACCGTATCGATCGAAGGGAAGGTGCTTTCGATCTCTTTAACCGGAACTCCCACTTCGAACGGGACATACCGCTTGGGATCAAATGTATCCGGAGCAGCCATTCCTCCACCCATCCACAAAAGGATACAGCTATCGGCTGTCCCCTTGGGATGCTCCTTTGCAGACCCCTGAGCCAGTGAACGAGGCTCATTCAGCATCATCGTCGTCGCGCCTGCTGCTGCTAACTGCTTCAAAAAGTGGCGGCGCTTTTCCCGAACTGGGACGGACGGATCATTGAGGAAGTCGCAGGGAATCATATCAAAACACTCTTAACGAATAATCTGAAACTCGGGAAGCATGACAATGGTCCAAAGAAAATCTTGAATCCTTTCGACAGACGGGGAAGCACTACCCATGGCGTCGATTCCAATCCTTCGCTCTTCGTCGTTGGGTAAACGGGATAGCCCCTTTCGATAAATTCGTTCCACGATCCCTGTCGAGCCAAGCTGTCCCTCTGCGAACAAAAACTTAGCCCCCTCGGCCAAATAGTAATCGAGGACTTGCGCATTGTTAAGGTCGAGGGCCTCCAGTGTGCTCCAAGTCGCGGGGCGACTCGTCACTATCTGATCGCGATTGGGACGTCCAAGTGTCTTCTGAAAAGAATCGCTTTTCAACAGGGAAGAACGAACCATCCAAGCTTGGGAAAACATCCCTGTCGCCAGTTGCATCCTTAGCTGATTTTCAATTCGAGACATCCAGACCTCGGGCTTGGAAACCTCAAATGCCCCTGTCCAATCAGGGCCTTTCTTAAATTTTCCGTTCTTCTCCGGGACACTCGATGTCCATTCCCAAGTCGCATCCGACCCAATCGAACGCGTTTGATCGTTCTCATCCACTATCCGAATCTCAACAAAAGCACCGGCTGGGTTAGGCGATTCACCTCCGTTCTTTCCTACCAAGAGGAGTTCGTTTTTCCCGACACTCAAATGCTTGTTGAGCAGAAACCCACGTACTCGATCCCATTGATCCCCCGATGCAATTTTCTTTCCGTTGACAAAGAGGTCGAAGGAGTTGCCACAGGTCGCGATCACAGTGGACCTTTTCGGCAGTGCCCCCAGTTCAAACACTTTTCGAAACGTGAATTGCTCGTTGGCAGGAGATACTTCCGCGTCAGCTCGGCTCCAAATCCACTTGGCTATCAATGTCTCATTGTCGATTTGACTCTTGGTCAATTCACCCCGAAGAATCGGAGCATCGTATTCTGTCGGTGAATACTCCGTCAGTTGCCAGACGCAGTCGACGAATTGCTCTGCCGTCATGCGTTTGGGTCGAGGCCCCGAATAGACGTAAAGCTTCGTCGGATCGAAATCAGCAATGATCTCCGTTCGAGATTGATAGGCCTCCGAGTTGCAAATTGTCTCCATTGTATGCTTCAGATCATAACCATGTTCAACAAAATCGAATGCCAACCATTCCAAGAGCTCTTCGTTCCAAGGCTTCGACTGCATTGCATCGACCGGTTCAACGATCCCTCTCCCCATCAGTCGATGCCACAAGCGATTTACCATCGTTCTCGCAAACAGGCCATTGTCCCGATGCGTCATCAATTGCGAAAGCTGTTTCAGTCTAGCTGGCTGATCAAGCGTTGCATCAACCTCTCCTATTTCTGGAAAGAGCCAAGCCGCTCGCGCTTGTTTGCCAACCGGCTTGTCGCAGCGATGGATTTCAAGCGGAATCTTTGAATAGATGGCAGCCAATCCATAGGAATCCTCGAGCTTCCAGCGATCGATAAAGCTATCGTGGCACGAGGCGCATTTTAGATTGATCCCCAAGAACGATTGACCCACCGACTGCGCAAATTGGATCTCGACCGTCTGACCGGCACTTACCGTTCCCCGCCAGCGAATCCCGTCGACAAAGCCTGTCGACTCTTCCGTCGGCGCGATCAACTCCCTAGCCATCTGATCATACGGCTTGTTTTCGATGAGAGACCGATAAAGCCAAACGCTAATCTGTTTTCTACCTCCGGTTATGAAACCGGTACCGCCATAGTCGTTTCGCAATAAATCGTTCCAAAATGTCAACCAGTGTTCAGCATAGTTTCGTTTATCATCCAAGAGCTTCCGAACTAACCTCGCTCGCTTGTTGGGAGAGGTATCGCCCAAAAAGTCCACCAGCTCCTGTGGCGGAGGAAGAAGTCCATTCAGATCCAGCCAGGCTCGCCGAGCAAACGAGGAATCGTCGATTGACGGAGGCAGCGTTTCCTCCCGCCCAACATAGGTTTCATCCAAAAATCGATCGATCGCACTTGTACGAGTGTTTTTAATTCCTTCATGGTTTTGAACCGCGGGCAATTCTGGCCGATTCAATCGGAGCGGAGGATCGTATTGGCTTTTTGCAAAAGTTAATCCCTCATCCCATTTCGCGCCGGATTCAATCCACTCCGAGAGCTTCTGAATCTGCTTGGCCGTCAACGGTTCACCCTCTGGAGGCATACGCTCTGTCGAATCCGAGGTTGTGATTCGGTGGATCAATAAACTTCCTTTCGAATCGCCAAGTCGAATTCCAGCCCCGTGTTCGCCTCCTTTGAGTAGCGCATCACGATTGTTCAGAGAGAACTCCCCCTCACGTTCCTCCCCACCATGGCACTTGGAACACTGCGACTTCAAGATCGGAAAAATATCATGCGCAAAATCGATATCGACAGCCAAGAGAGATCCGTTGAAAATCGCCAACAAGGCGAAAGCCCATGCTCTAACTAAAATCGATCTAGCCATCCAATGCGTATGACTGAACGATAAACCTCGAAGCGATAGGATGCGAATCGATGTTGGAGAAAACACATTCGGAGATAGCGATTGCATTCCATTTTACTTAAAGATGGGAGTCCATATTTGCGGGAGCCATCGGAATTGCGGTGTATCATAGCGCACGGCTCTCGAAAATGGTCAGGTCTATGCCTGTGGGACTATTTCCGTCACCAAAGACTGACAAATGGCACCGCGAGTAAGGCATTCCGAAAATCTTCACTTCAGGTCGAATGTAAATTTATTTTTGGACTTGTCCACATCCACCGTGGCCGTCTGACCGGACTTGCTAGCGTCAGCGTATTTTTCGGGAATGGGTGACACAACTTTTTTAGCACCTGCAAAGCCCGGCATTATTGGAATCTCGTCCGGAACATATTTGAAGGCTACTGTGTAACTTCCGACCATGGCACCTTCGCCAGCCGGTTGTGACTGTAGCGTAAATTTTCCAGTCTCGTCGGTGGTACCTTCGGCGATCATTCCACCGCTACTTGCACTTGGCATTAGCATGACATTAATCTTTCCAATAGGACTTCCTTTGTAATTGACGACTCCGCCGGCAGGCACAAGCGTCGGACCGTTGCTGCCACAACCAGCCAAAAAACCGCACGCACACAGAAGCCAAAAACGACGCGATCGGTTATGCAACAAGATTTCTCTCCACGTAGACTACAGATAGGAAATTCGAAAAAAACAACACAAGATGCCTCGAAGCGGTTGCTTCCAGGCATCTTGTCAAATGTCAGGCTGAGCTTATGTCGGAGCCCAAATAGCCTAAGAACTAGTTGTCAATAGCAACTACTTCACCAGAACTGACCGTCGCAAGGGCCCGGTACGTTGCGGTGTCAATGCCCTCGCTTACGAAACGAACACTGCCATCTCCCGAGGCGAAATTCCCACCGCCTGTGTGTCGGCTGGCAAATCCGTAGTTTTCTGGCCAGTTACCGATATTTTTCGGCACTTTCAACACTCGATTCAGAGGAATTGCACATGTCGCCGTACAGGCGTTTGGATTGTACCACCAGTTCCATTGGCTCCATCCAGGCATAGCCTCACCGATGATAAACGTGTTCGACGTGCCGTCGGTAATGTCTCCCATACGCGTTTTGGAGTTAACGTTCGTTTGATTGGAACAGATCACGCCGTTGCCAAGATTCAATCCATCATTTTGATTGCCATTCTTTCCACCGACACCCGTCGCCCCCGTGTTGTTCCAAGCAAAAGGGCCCCATGCCCAGTTGCTTCCCGCACAGGCCTTGTAGCTGGTGACAGCCCATCGGTCAGCTGGAGCATTGGTTTCATTCAAGTCCGAGCGATTTAACAAACTACCCCCTTCATTTGAATCGTCCGATGGGCAAAGGAACGATGGAACGATTGTTGCTGCGACTAGCCTGTTCTTCCCAATAGGTGAGTCAGGAGGACTAGTTTTGGGCTGCATTCCGATTGTGAAGTCAATGTTGTTATACAAATTGGTTTGCTCGATGTAGGGGAGGATCATCTGCATCCAGCTTCTGCCAGAATTGGCGATGCCTGGACCGTCATTACCAAAACCCCTTTGACCTCGCGTGGCATAATTAATTGGAAAACTCTTAACCGCGCTTTCGTAGTTGTGAAACGAAAGACCAAGTTGCTTTAGATTATTAGAGCATTGCATACGACGAGCAGCTTCGCGAGCGGCTTGAACGGCCGGCAAAAGCAACCCCACTAGAATACCGATGATTGCAATAACAACCAATAATTCAACCAGCGTAAAAGCCGGTTTAGGACGCACGAAACGACTCATGAAAAACTCCTCAAAAATGACGATGCACCAGAACATTGCCGTTAGCCACGTTGGTAGGGCAAATTCCAGCTCTTTCAAGGTTGTATGTGCATGACAAATTAAACGCAAGCATATTTCGACATGTAATCAAAAGATTTTGACAGAAAGATGAGTACGGATCGCAAGTCATCGCTATTGCAATCTCGCCGGAATTATTCAATTGGCACAGCATTTGAACAAAGATTGGTTTGAGTTTTCCGGCGCCGATCATAACTCGGGCACATCGATTTGCTAGCGAATTTGATTTACGGAATTCGGTGAGCTGACTCAAGTGCCAACGATTTCTAAATGTCCTGCTCAAG